>CAJOJD010000040.1 GCA_905234745.1 uncultured Bacteroidaceae bacterium
CATGATCATTGTTATTATGAACTGACCCTGTGCCAATTGTTCCTATAGCCTGTAATATCATCTATCAGTCGGTAACGGATGTAGGCTTGACAGTTTTCTATACCCGGATTGGGCACTCTGAATTCTACTTCATTAACATGCGTTCTTATGGCCATACAGCTGCGCATCTTGCTAGAATCACAGCCCACGCCCGGAGCGGTGAGCTGGATTCTGGCGGAGAGATGCCAGCGTTCAGGATGAACGGTGTCTGCCAGCGTTAGGTGGCAGCGTAGCGTTGCTACTCCAGTACAAGGTATTATCTGCAGAAGTTCTATTGCTGCAGATGGAAACTGAGGGAAAGGCTGCGGCTGCGGAACGTGTTCATTGCCAAGCTGAGCGAAGCCATGGTAAGCACTGACAAAGAGATTGAATCCGCTTATATGATGCTTCTCATTATAAGGCGGGCGGTGGGATGGAACGGAACGGGCGTAGTCATTCCACAGGAGCTGGACTGCATGAGGTTGATGTTGCCAGGCCTTGATGGCACGAAGGTGAACCTGCTGCTGGTCAAGCTGGGCGGGTGAACCGACAAAGGGAGTGCGGGGCTTGCGCTTCCAGTAGCACTGGCCGTTACGGTGGTAGAAGGTGATATCACCTATTGAGGACCAGCAGTCCTGGATTAATGCTGTAGGTGTGAACTTGGGCATGTTTCAAGATATTAGCGTTATAATGCAAAGATACTCAAAAACCTGCGTAGCTCATCTGAAAGCGTGCGATTTTGGTCCGATGCGGGTTTGCAGTGGCCATATACCGGTACGATTCTCATTTGTGGCGGGCGCGTAAGCGTTCGCCGCTGGTTTGCATCAGGTTGATTCTGGGTTTGAAAGCGTGGGCCGCTGATGTGTCGTGGCCGTGTGTCTGGTCTTAAAGCGTGCGGAGCTCATCGATGCCGGAGCGATACAGGATTTGAAAGCGTAGGAAGATCATTTGTGGCGGATGTGCCGCCGGTGTTTTTGCGTACGACGTTCATCTGATTCAGGTGTGTGGATGATGTAAGTGCGTGCGTCTTTTGTCCGTCAGTGCGATGTCTGGGGTGTATTTTGTATGTGGCGGACATTTCTGAGATTTGGATATATGGTTCACACCCCTACTGTTACACGTAAATACGGCAATTATAGAGGGTTTACATGAATACTGCAGCAGGTATGCTGATACCGGTTACCCCCTGGCGTGAAAATTTCACACTTCTTTATCACCTCCGATATAAAGAACTACCTAATCCGTATCTCATTCGGTAAATGCCTGAGCGGGAGCGTAAGCGATTCCGCGAAGGCGGCCGGACCGCCTGATGCTGTTTCTGATACGCAGACTGTAGGCGGGACGGGCTCTGTGGGCTGGTGTAATCGGTAAATTTGAACCGTCAATTTTCGGCAAAGTAAAATCAGCACATTTTGGCAAAGTAAAATCGGCACATAGGATATAAAAAGAAGCATCCATAACTTTGTAAATGAACAAAAACACAAAGAAATGGATGCTTACAAACTCACGGGTTCCAAAAGGAAACTCGTTATGTGGTACAAAATTAGAGAATTAAAATCAAAAGGCCTAACAAACAGGCAGACAGCAAGAGAACTTGGCCTTCACCGTGACACGGTAGCCAAGTATCTGAAGATGTCGTTGTCTGAATTTGAGGCAAGTGAATCCTACAAGAGGATGTTTGTCCATAAACTGGATCCGTATGAGGATTTTGTATATCGGAGTCTCGATGCACATTCATATCTTTCTGCAAGTCAGATATATGATTGGCTTCGTGAAGAGTATCCGGATCTTCCTCAGGTAAATGTAAAGACGGTATTCAATTATGTAAAGTATATCCGCGCCAAGTACGGAATAAGTAAACAGGAAGATGAGCCCAGACAATACGAAAAGGTAGTTGAGACGCCATACGGAGAGTATGCCCAGGTTGATTTTGGTGAATTCTGGATGCTGCGCGACAATGAAAGTCGTGTAAAGGTGTACTTTTTTGCAATGGTCATGTGCCGCAGCCGCAAGAAATATGTTTATTTCAGCCGCAGCCCTTTCACGTCGGCTCTGGCCGTCTATGCCCATGAGTTAGCTTTTGCCTATTATGGTGGCAAGTCGCAGAAAATAATATATGACCAGGACCGCGTTTTCATAAAAGATGAGAATCTGGGCGACGTACTCCTTACGGATACTTTCCGGCGTTTTGTTACATCTGAGCATTTTGAGTGTATCTTCTGCCGCAAATCCGATCCTGAATCCAAAGGCAAAATAGAAAATGTGGTGCAGTATGTGAAGAAGAATTTCCTGCGCGGCCGCACCTTCATAGATATTGATGATCTGAACTCGAAAGGGCTGGCTTGGCTGGCAAGGACGGCAAACGGTTTGCCGCACTCTGGAACCAAAACGGTGCCGGACAAGGCGTTTGTCATTGAAAAACGTCATCTGCTTCCATATCACGGCACACCTATGAAGCCGGCAGACACAGTAAAGGAGTATGTAGTGCGCAAGGATAACACCATCTGCTACAAAGGAAACTTTTACAGCGTACCTACCGGCACATACCAGAACGGAGGTGCTGTCGTATGGGCCGATTCCGACAGCGGACATCTGCAGATATATGACAGGGAGAGCGGCAAGCAGATAGCCGACCATCCTTTGAGCATGGACAAAGGACAGTTTATACAGGATAAATCACATTTGCGTGTACGCACACCCAACAGGGATGAGATGGAGAGCAAGATCATGGAGTGTATGAGCTATGACAGGCTGGCCGCGTTATGGCTGGAAAACCTTTACAGGGAAAAGCCACGATACTACCGCCTTAACCTTAAATGCCTTGAGCGGGAAATAGAATCCTATCCTGTAGATGCCATGCACAAGGCTTTCGGAATCTGCCTGGACAGGGGTTTATACAACGCAAAGGAACTGCTGTCGGTGTGTAGCCGATATGCCCGCAGGATTGAGATCCCTTTGCGCCCGCTCAACAACAATGAATTGTCCAGTCTGCCGGACTGCGCCCGGGAAATGCCGGATAAGACAGACATAAACATTTACAATACGTTATTCCAATGATACAATCAGAAAAAATCAAAACATACTGTATGCGCCTAAGGCTTACATACATACATCAGCGCCTCAATGACATAATACTGCAGGCCCAGCAAGACAAGCCCACATACCTTGAATTCCTTGAACAGACTCTAAAAACGGAAGCTGATGCCAGGGAATATAACGGTTATATAACAAGGCTTAAGTCAGCCAAACTGCCACAACGACACGATCTTGACGAATATGATTATGGTTTCTCATCAGGCATCTCCGAAAGACAACTGCGAGAACTGCGTGAACTTACATGGCTTCAACAGGCATATAACATAATACTCATGGGACCATCTGGAACAGGGAAGACATACATCGCATCCGGATTGGTCTATGATGCCATCAAGGCAGGCAAGAAAGCATACCTCTTTTCTATGGAGGAAATAATAACCTGCTTAAAGACGAAAGACATATCACCGTCAGCAATGACCACTTACAACAAGATAATACGTGCAGACCTGTTAGCTATCGATGACATCATGCTCTTTCCAGTAAAGGGTGAGGAGGCAACCGCCTTTTTCAATCTCATAAACATACTCCATGAGAAAACATCGATAATCATCACAACCAACAAAGCACCGACGGAATGGGTCAAGACATTAAACGATGAAGTCCTTACATCTGCATTGCTGGATCGCTTGCTGTATAGATGTGAGATAGTAAAACTCTCTGGAAAAAGTTACAGGATGGAAAACAGGAAAACAATCTTTGAAACACAGGAAACAAAGAAAAAACCTGGCAGACCACGCAAACAAATTGAAACAAGTATAATAGATAACAATCAGGAAAACGAGAGTGTTTTTGTATCCAACTAAATGCCGAATTAACTTTTCCGAAAATAGCTGAATTTATATTTGCATATTACAGCTGGAGTATGCAGACTGGAATGGAGTGAAGGCTCGTGGTCAACAGCGATAGCCGTTGACCTCGGCCGTAACGTAATGGAAGCCTGAATACGGAAGGCCCACTGTGCCTGGCACGCCGGGCAAAGCGAGGCCTGCTGCTAAGCGCGCCGAGGCAGGCGGTCTTGGTGCGGAGGATGTGGCCACAGCGGAACGGAGGTGACGGCGGCCGCTGGAGTGTAGTATGGCAGACTTTGTGGAGGGCGTGCTGCGTGTGGCCGCGGACTATGATATAGCGATGATGGCCGGGGATGGTGTTGTTAGCGGACACACCCTGTACGCCCGGAATGAAGCCTGACATACGGAACGGAAGTGGGCACTGGCACAGGAGTGGAGCCGTGGGCACAGACCCGTAACGAGACGGCCGGGGAAAACCTGCAGAAACTCTCTGTCCTGATGATGCGCCCGCGTGGGAACGTATTCAATGTACACAGTCCGGATGGCGGGATGCGGGCCGTGATGGACCGCACCCTAAAAGGAACCCGGGACGGGGACCGCTGGCGGCTATGCCGCCGGGGGTGCGCGGCACGCTACCGAGGAGTGGCGTGGAGGCAGTACCTGGAGAGGGACGCTGTGCGGACCCGGAAGGTTGTGCCGGAACGTTACGACCCAGCACCCGGAAGGGTTGCGCCTGCTGCACGCAGCAGGAAGCGCAGGTGCGAACGATTTGTTTAGGGAGGGTGACCGCCTGATGCTGAGAGCTATTTAATATAATGGATATTATGTTTGTAGGAGCGAGTGCGGGAGCGACGGAGGACATAATACCGCTCCATTATGTTACATAGCGGGGAAAGCCTGCAGGACTGTCTCTAAGCGAACCTTACCCCATTGCGGCCTGAAGCCGCAATTAAAACGAGGCGTGGAACACGATTGCTATATCTATGCCTGGAATAGTGCTTGCACCATGGAAGGTGTAGATATAGCAATGGTGTGGAACTCCTTATTGAATAATCTGTGCTGCGGTTTGAAGTGTGCAGGGAGGTTGCTGTTTGCAGTACTGGTGGAGGGCACTTGGGAGTTCACTGCGGCTGCTACTTGCAGGAGGGTGCACGGGAAGAACAGACAGGGACTGGAACTGATAAGGTTGGAATAAGGCTCTGTACCTCTATTTCCAGGCCCTGGCTGTTCTGGGTTAAACAATCCAGACAGCGGCGTTTGGGCGGGTAAATAAGGCATTCTATACCACTATTGGGTGGCGCGGGTGATGATGGTCAAGGGTGCGGGCCGCTGGCTGCTACCTCTATAGGGTGGGGCCGTAAGTAAAAGCCAGCCTGCTATTTGCAGACAGATTCTAAATACAGAAAAAAACAAATGAAATAAAATGGTCAGTTGCTTAAATCGCATATCTTTGTAACAACAAAAGGACGTGTTATTTACAAAAACCCACGATTATGATACATTTATGGTGGATCTTATACTTTGTGCTATGGATAATAGCTTTAGTGAATGTTTCACAAAAAAATAAGGTGACAATCAGTCGAGCTAAGTTCGATGAATCCTTAAGTTCGATGAATTTAAGTTGTAAGAATAGATTTATTCTGGGTTATATAACTATCTTTCTTACATTATTCCCCATTCTAGATCTTATTCTAAAGTCGAATCCTATACCTGAGGGTGAAAAACTACACTATTGGGGTATGAAATCAATCAGCCAGATATTTAAAGTAGATTATACTAATGAGGGGCCTGTAATCTTCATCATTTTAACTTTTATCTTTTTGATTGGATGGATTGTATGGATGACGTCTTCAACACATTATGAAGAAGAAAACAAGATAGAACTACAAAACAAAATCGCCGAAAAAGAGGAGAGACAAGCTGAAGAGAAGGCAAAAATGGATAAGAGAAAAGCGGATAAAGAAAGGTTCATATCTGAACTGTCTGCTAAATACGGAAAGCCGGATGTGTCCATGGTTGATATGTTTGCACTTAAAAATTCCATTTTGACTTTTCCTGAGACACAATACTTATATATCGAAAGCCAGGCCATAAAGTATAAAGACATTATTAGCTGCGAGATAAAAGATGAATCATATTCAAAAAAAATTGGTTCTCAACAAATTGTTACCAAAAACAAGAATGGCAGCACTCTTGGCAGGGCTATTGTTGGAGGTTTGATTGCAGGACCTGCAGGAGCTATTATCGGAGGAGCAACATCAAAGAAAGAATCTACAGTTATAGACGATACCCAGACTATAACCTTCCACCACTACTATGTTGTCATCAATATTTCAGATACTCAAAAACCCGTAATAAAAATTGACTGCGGAACCGTAAATGCCCAATTGGCTGAAAAAATAAATTCGATTGTACAAGGTGTTATAGTAAACAGAAATGCTGATACCACTAATTCATCTGTATCAGTTGCTGATGAATTATTGAAGTTAGCATCTCTTAAAGAAAAGGGTATTATTAGTCAAGAAGAATTTGAGCTGCAAAAACAGAAACTGCTATCATGAGATTCTTTTAATGGTACTTCCAATTAATAACAAACATAAATTAAGGAGGATTTATCCGGAATCACTTACAAACCGACACCACTAAGATAAAGATGAGCAGACTGTTGAGCCTGCTCATCTGTTTTATGCACCTTATGGCCACTCTATGTTCTGGAGCCAGTCTCGGTGGGTGGCGTTGAAGTACACCAGCTGCTCGAGGAGCGGCATGAGGCGGCGGCGCCATCGGGGGGCGAGGTAAAAGCCCTTGGCCAGGAGGATTCGGTGGAGGGGTTCGCAGTCACGCAGGCGGCGTTGGATGTCGCCGAAGGTGACGTATCGGTCCATTCGGCCTAATGAGAGGTCGTGGGGCCACCTTAACATACAATAGTCGTACCATCGGGTGGATGGTGAGGGAACTGTGCATCGGAGGATGGATACCAGACGTGATGTGATTCGGAACTGCTCTCGGATGGAGAATGCTTTCAACACAAACAAGGTGGCATCTTTCGATGGCTGTGATTCATAATTGTTCATGGTTAAAATTTTTTGGTTACGGTTACAAAGATAGTGTACCAGGAGTTATAGGATATGTTGTTTTTGTTTTAAATGTGTTCGGTATTGTTCCATGGAGAAGATTTGTACGATTTTAGTAGTTGATAGAAAGGTTGATGATACGCAGATAATAGACTGCGATACTTGGGTATCGGACGTGAGGGTATCGGACGTAAAGAACCTATCATCGGCATCATTGGATTAATAAAAGTAGTCTTATCTTTGTCTTTATAAAACATCAGATATGGAACAGCAGAGATACAACAAGACAAAGTTTCGGATGTACGAATGGAAAGAGACATCGGAAGAAGACGCTCAGAACATCGCATTCGAACTCGTCGAGCGATTGTTCAGCGAGATGGCCAATCAAAGTGTCAAGTTGGATTCTAACGAATATGGCATTTGTGATATGCCATATCTCTATTCCGAAAGAAGGCTTGACAGTGTAATTATGCCTGCGCTTTCAAAGATTTGCAATGGATTGGTGCACGATGAGGTTTCTGCTGAACGACACAACAACAGCAGGAAAGCTGCGAGAAAGAAATCACAGGGAAGATATGACTATTGGTGCATCTACAAGGACTACAGTTTTGTGATTGAAGTAAAACAAAGCTTTGATGGTTATATCCGAAACAAAACTGTCAAGAAGGCGACCAACGAACTGTGGAAAGAGATGATCATCCAGCTGAAAACTGTTAAGGATGACATGAAATACTATATCGAAAAGACCAAGAAAATCATCAGATTAGGTATCATGTTTGTAACATCCTATACAGACAAACCGCCGTGCAAGGAGAATCTCCTCCAGTTTAATGAAAGAATTCCCAAAATTAGCAGCTTATATTTTGATGGTTTAGGTACAAATATTCAGATACCGCGACCTGATATGATGATGCTTTGGCAAATACCTGATAAGATTGCTTTGAAGAAACACCACATTTATAGAGGAACTTTCCCAGGCTTATGGGCAATTGTCAAGGTGTTTGACCCCATGGAGCATCAAGGAGCCACAAAATAATCAGAACGAGCTACGGCCATTCATCAGCCGCCCCGTAACCATCAGCTTTCTTGAAAGGTGATGGTTACGGGACGGAACAGACGCGAAGCGGCTGAGGTTACGCAGGTGCTTGTGTCAGCTGCTTGCGGAGATCTTGGACTTCGGTCTTGAGTTGTACATTCTCCTTGCAGAGTTGATCTACCGAGGTCTTGAGCTCTCCATTCTCACGGCGGAGGGCTACCACTTCGCGGTTCACTGTCGTGAGGTCCTCGATGAGGCGCTTATTCTCCGTGGAGAGGATGTCTATGGAGTCTTGCATCGACTTTAGGGCGTCATTGCGGCGCTTTCTGCTGCCGGCAAGCCATCCAACCACTGCCGTTACCAATGGTACCAGGCAGTCGGTTATCAAATTCAGGATTGGTGTTTCCATGGTGTTCTATTGTTTATGAGTAATACAATTTGATTTCCTGTTCTCTTCTTTTGATCAATCCGGGGAGTTTCTTATCACCGGCATAGACCCAACGGCGGAACTCATCGGCTATCTTGGGGTCTGAGGGATTGCGCTCTACGAGCTTTCGCAGAGTGCTTACTCGGAAGGCCTGAACTCCTACGTTGAAGACGAAGCTGACCAGGGCATCGAACTGTTCCTGGGTGAGGTCTGCATCGATGCGGTTGACTTCTGCTTCCGCTTTCTGGATGTCCTGCTTGAGGAAGCCGTCTGCAGTCTTCTCTGTGATTAGCATGCCCTGATTGACGCCATCAGTGTGGCCATAGCCGATTGTCCAGACTCCGGCCGGGCAAAGGTATGAGTTGAGGCGTAGCTGCTCAAAACTCTTGATCAATAGGATTGCATAGTTTGTTGATTTCATAGTATCTGTGTTTTTGTATGGTTGTTTGAACGGTGTGTCATTGATTTCTCCGGCCCTGGAGTAATATTATAATGAAGGCCAGGAGCAGGAAGATGTAGAAGATCTTGTCAATGACGGGGGAAGCCCTTGGCGGGTTACTCGTGGTCTGTTCCTGATTGGTGTTTTGTGTGGTGGTTGTGTCTTGGACTGATACATGGTTTATGGTGTTTGATTGGTCTTGCTGCAGCTGCTCATCCTCTTGGATGATGATGGTGCCTCCGCCCTGCTCGAGAAGTTGGGTGATGAGGTCCTGAACCGGTGCGGGGGCATCGGGCGTTGGTAACGGGGGTAACGCAGGTGTTTGCATCGGAAGTACAGTTATCCGGGTGGTACGATGATGTTCGGACATCAGACGTTGGGCGACGCTGTCTATCGATGCGCTGCTGATGGTGGTGCTGCTGGTGCTGGAACTGGTGAGCTGCTTGTGGGTGCGGCAGCCGAGTATCATCGGAAGGAATAGACCGATGGCTACGATGAGGATGATATTCGTGTTCTTCATAGTGCTTTAGATTTACTACAAAGGTAACAAATTGGATGGGGTTGTGCAAGTGTAATACTTCGGTTAGAAATTAGAGGCGTTAAGGTATTGACATTATCATTTCCTTTTGTTTATCTTTGCTCCGAAATCACTGCCCTTGTGTGGTGATTCGGACATATTGAACTTAATGTGATATTCACTATTCGTAGGTGGGTTTCGAAGTCGGCCAATTGACAAACCTTTACACAGAGCGATTAGGGAAAGGACACCCTTGTAATGTGGGTGTTTCCCTCGTCTGTGTAAGTAAGGGGTCTGGCCGACACCCGAAACCCTCTCGGGGGGCATCCACATTATTTTTATTTTTGCTATGACGTTAGATAAGTCTTTTTCTATTACTCCAAGGATGCGTGAATTTGGCGATGCTCAGATAGGAAGAAATGTGCCGCCAATGTGTACCATGTATGATTCGGACAGTCTCGATGCGATTAGTGAGATTGGTGCCAAGCTTGTGTTTGCATCGGTTATGAGAGATGTCCGGAAGGTGGACCCCGATGATGAATTGATGTATGCTAAAGCCCAAGATCCTTATAAGGTGATTCCTGCTACAAGTCTATATGCGTCATTCGTGTGTGAATTCAATCCTCACTTTGTGAAGGAGGATTTTGATCATGTCTATGACGCTATTGAGGATTTCTACTTTGACGAGATTCAGTGCAGGTTCATTGATGCATCCGACAACGGTGAGAACTGGTTGGATATGTGGCGGGAGAGTCTGCTTGATTGAGACGCTCCAGATAAGCTGAGATCCCTTTTACATGCAAGTCTATTATTGCTTGGCGGCCTTCGCTGCTGAGCAGGTATGCTGCGTCCTGTCGGTTATCCTGATATAGGTTCAAGGTGAGGACTGCAGGGATTGCTGTGGCGGTCAGAATGGGCGTTTGGTTGAGGTGTGCCAGGCTGGTTGCTGTGTCTTGGTTGGAGGTTGCTCGATGGCCGAGGGTTTTCATGGCGGCGGTGGCCAGTGCGGTGGCCAGTGTTGATGATTGGCTGCTCTCCGGATTGCTGATTACTCTCCAGCCTTTACCAGCTTGGTAGTGGCCATCCATTCGGGTTGAGTTGAGGCCTACTGCTATCAGGCAGTTGGAGGTTGGCGGTGTGGTCCGGGTAAGTGTCTGTAGCCTGGCGAGGATTTGATCCATTGGGCCTGCCAGCTTTGTGATAGAGATGAACGGTGTGTCTTTGACAGATTCCCTGAGACGGAGGATGATATCATCTGTCATCCTATTTAAATAGGTGAGCTCATCGAGGTTCTTGTTAGGGGACTGGCGGTACTGATAACCGCCGGGGATTGCGGGGGTTAGGATGATGTTCATGGTAGGTTGTGTTTTTATGGTTAGTACAAAGATACGGCGAGAATCGCGTATTTGAAAATTATCGTATCTTTGCTTGTGAATACTAAAGCCATAAGCTTTTTGTATTTTGTACCCACTGGACCGGAGCTCTATTTTGAGTTCCGGTCTTCCGTTAGTACCACGGAAATCGTTAGTACCATATTAGTACCACGAGAAAAAGCGAAACGGCCTACAGATACCTGTAAAGCCGTTTTCAGTGGAGCATACGAGACTCGAACTCGTCACCTCTTGACTGCCAGTCAAACGCTCTAGCCAGATGAGCTAATGCCCCGTTGTTGATGATTTCGGCTGCAAAGGTAATTATTAGGATTGAATTATTGCTATCTTTGGCAAAAGAAAATTTGCGCAAATGATAAAGCCCGTAGCAGAGAAGATAATCCTTGGCATCGACCCCGGCACAAACGTGATGGGTTACGGCGTAATCAAGGTTGAGGGTACCAAGGCATCGATCGTAACCATGGGCGTGATCGACATGCGCAAGGAGTCCGATATGTACCTCAAGCTGGGCCACATTTTTCAGCGCGTGAACGGTATCATCGACTCTTACCTGCCCGATGAGATGGCCATCGAGGAACGTGCAGTCCATGCTCAAGCTTGGACGCGCCCAGGGCGTTGCAATTGCCGCCGCCATCAACCACAGCGTGCCAATCACGGAGTACGCCCCCATGAAGATCAAAATGGCAATCACAGGCACCGGAACCGCCAGCAAAGAGCAAGTAGCCGGAATGCTGCAACGCATGCTGCACCTGAACGAGAAAGATATGCCCAAGTTCCTGGATGCGACCGATGCCCTTATGCCCTTGCCGCCGCCTACTGCCACTACCTGCAGATGGGCCGTCCCGACACCGGCAAGAAAGGACCCAAAAGCTGGAAGGAATTCATAGCCAGCAACCCAGGCAAAGTTTCCAAACGCAAGACAGAATAAAGAAAGTCCTTACGACATACCTGCCGTAAGGACTTTTTCTAACCCAATGCCCTAAATCAGATTGCGCCGCTGATAAGGATCAGTGACAGAGCTGAAAGGATAGCGTAGAACTCCGGGAAAGCAGCCATAACCATGGTGCCGGCAGTAACGTTGTTACCGCTTGCAGTGGCAGCGATACCGTTTGCGCAAACCTGGCCCTGACGAACGCCTGACAGCAAGCAGACAATACCAACGGCAATCGTTGATCCGAATACTGCAGCAGCCTGCAGGGCAGTCATTTCGTCAACCACATGACCACGGATAATGAAATAGCATACAAAGCCGTAGATACCCTGTGTAGAAGGCATAGCTGACAGCAGCAGGAATGTACCCAGTGCCTCAGGACGCTTCTTAAGGCCACCGATTGCAGCGTTACCGCAGATGGTAAGGCCATACACACTACCTAAGCCCGACAGGGCAATCATAATACCTATACCGATATAGGCCAACAGAACAGTTGAATTCATAGTTGTTTATTTTTAATTGTTACTGATTTATTTCTTTGAAAACGGTTTATATGCCTTTCCGCCACCCTCAAAACCGGCGTTCTTGAAGAACTCCACAAACGTAAGTCTTATAGGATGCACGAGGGCACTGATTACGCAAAGGAACAGGTTCAGACCGTGTCCCAGCAGCAGGATCAGGCAGGTGGGCAACCACCCTACCCATACGGGCAAAGCACCGCCGGCCTGGAATGCCAATTGGTTGAACACGCCGCCCAGAATACCGCCGGCCAGACCAAGCGCGAACAGACGGATGTATGAAAGCACGTCGCCCAGCAGGCCGCTGACCATGTTGTACGTACCCCACAGGCCCGATCCCAGATTCGCGAACGGGTTCTTGCCCGGGCTGTTAAAGAACAGTATCAGCACGCCGCATGCAATGGCAATGCCCAGCATCGTATTCATTGCGATTGCGGAGATATCGGCCCCTGTAAGTTTGAGGAGCAACAGTACAATCATGTCGATGAGCAATATCAGCCAGCCAATCTCGCTAAGGGCGTATTTAAGGCCCAGCTGGATGGTAATGCGCGTAATCTTGAATCCCATACCGAACAGGATCTGCAGGATACCCACGCAGACCGCAACCACCATCATGGGGCTGTAACCCATCACGTTGTAGTTGTTATCGGTAATGAACTTATCCTTGACGCCGGCCAGCCAAGGCCATGCAACAGTATCAAGCGAGATACCGAATACCATACCCGTAAGCAAGCCCACGATTATGGTCGATATGCCCAGCCACTGACCCAGCGCCATAAAGTCCTTAATTGCAGGCAGTTTGCGCTTGGCAAATGTGCAAGCCAGGAATATGATGAGTCCGTAACCGCCGTCACCCATGCAGAGTCCAAAGAACAGCATAAAGAACGGTGCGAACGCCGCCGTGGGATCCAGCTCGCTGTAATTGGGCAGCGAATACATCTCGGTAAGCGGCTCAAACAGACGTGCGAACCTGTTGTTTTTCAGTTTGATAGGAATATCATCGCCCGGCTGCGGATCCTCAACGTCAAAGAATACGCCCTTGACATCGAGCACCTTGCTAATAGAATCAATATCGGCAGCGGGAGCCCAGCCCTCAAGCAGCAACAGACTATCGGCCGCAAGTTTCTCGCCGGTAAGTTTCACCTGACTGAAACTGATTCTGTTCTCCAGGTCGCGGATTCCCTCTTTAAGCACATCAAGACCGATATGAGCAAGCTGCGCCATCTTTAACGGAAGCGCATCAATAGCGGCTTTGGTCTTGGCAATATCAGCCTCGACAGCGCTCAACGACTCGGCCGGCAGATTAACCTGCTCAGCGTCGATATCGGGCACCACGTCGGGATGCGTTACCGTAACAAAGTTGACCTTCTGCTTGTCGCGCTCTATCTCAACCACTCCGTAGGCCGATACCCACTCGTCCTGGAATGCACGTATCGGACAGGTGTAGAAACGTATCTTATAACCCTTATCAGCCAGACGCTCCAGACTGTGCGGATCAAAATCACCCCAAGGCAGCAGCTGAGCGCGGTCGCGGTTCAACAACTGCAGAGTCTGCTCCTGAACCACCTTATCGGCCTCCAGAATATCAAATCTCTCAAGAATCTTAGAGGGGCAAATTAGGGACGGTTCTTTTTTTGCCCTTTTCAAGAATTCATCAAAGGGAGAACCAGTCTCAAGGGCAAAAAAAGAACCGTCCCTAATTTGCCCAGGCTGAGCTGCCAGAGGTTCAAGAACCTTCAAAGCATTTTTATATCGGGCCAAAAGATTCAGATCCTCCTGGAGAGAGTCATCCTGAATGGCGCCGGCCTGTTTCTGGACAACGTGCACAACGCCAAGCGCGCGCAACTGCTCCAGGAACGGTTCATACTCCTTACTATGAATCAGGAAGGAGAGTTTCTTCATTTTTGTAATCATTGCTCTGCCTCCTTCTCTTTTTCAGCTTCACGGCGCTCAAGCAGAGACTTAAGGATCTTCTGACTTGATTTGGAGAGGTTCTCCTCATCCTCCATAAAGCGCTTAATCTTACGTATGGCATCCTCATAACCCGGAATCTGCACCTTCTCAAACAGATTCACCTTCTGGGTAGTCTTTTTGCGGGCCTTCTCCAGCAACGCCAGCTTGGCGGTCGTAAACTCCACCAGAATAGCGTCATGAGCCAGTCCCTGCAGAATATTGATGCCGTCATAATACCATTTAGGCTGACTGAACAGACTGAACGGAGCAACCTCAAAATCCACCTTGTCAAGCACCGGAATTCGCGTTCCGGCAATCTTGCGCACGGTCAGGTGCACATCGGCCACCTTTATAAGATTGGGGTTGAACTCGTTCCAAAGCGCGAACATTGATTCATAACGGCCGATGCCCTCCTCCAGCTCGCGTTCCAGTCTGACCAGGTCATCCTTGCATTTCTTCACCTCCATGCGCAGCGCACTCTCCTTACTCTTGATGATAGGTAAGGTACGCTTACGCACTTTCAGCTGCTTCTCCAACTGCTGAAGTGAAGTCTTGTTATATTGGAACTTTATCGCCATTTGTTATCTTCGATGACACAAAGGGGTCAGACCCTTCTGTGTCATTTTTCAAAATCTAAAAAACTCTCAATGTGTCCGATGACACAGAAGGGTCTGACCCCTTTGTGTCATTTTGGCCAGTATTGTTCAACCAATGCAGCCTTGATGTTCACTTCATCGGGCTTGAAGTACTTGGCAAACAGGCCCCAGGTAACGTCAAGCATCTCGGTAGTGTCAAGGTTAACGTCAATTGCCAGAAGCTTGTTGGAGTACTCCTTGGCAAAGTTCAGGGCACGCTCATCGTACTCAGTCAGGTCAAAACCGTTCTCAACCTTAGTCTTGGCGTTCGATGCATCCGCATACAGACGCACAGCGGCGTTCATAACCTGCGGATGGTCGGCACGGGTCTTCTTACCGTTCACAAGCTGTTTCAGACGGGACAGCGAACGGAACGGGTCAACAATAACCTTACCGATATCACTGTCGCGGCGCAGGAACAGCTGACCCTCGGTGATATAACCGGTATTATCAGGCACAGCGTGAGTAATATCGCCGCCAGACAGCGTTGTCACAGCGATAATCGTAATAGAACCGCCCGATGGGAACTGCACTGCCTTCTCATAAATCTTAGCCAAATCAGAGTAAAGTGAACCAGGCATAGAATCCTTAGAAGGAATCTGGTCCATACGGTTCGATACAATTGCCAGAGCATCAGCATACGATGTCATATCAGACAGCAGCACCAGCACCTTCTCATTCTTCTGAACGGCAAAGTACTCGGCAGCGGTCAAAGCCATATCAGGCACCAGCAGACGCTCTACGGCCGGGTCCTCGGTAGTGTTCATGAAGCCGATGATACGGTCCATGGCACCTGCATTTGAGAACACATTCTTAAAGTACAGGTAGTCATCATTGGTCATACCCATACCGCCCAGGATAATCTTGTCGGCCTTGGCACGCATAGCCACAGTTGCCATAACCTGGTTGAACGGCTGGTCCGGATCGGCAAAGAACGGAATCTTCTGACCGGAAACCAATGTATTATTAAGGTCGATACCCGCGATACCGGTTGCAATCAGTTCTGAAGGCTGTTTACGGCGAACAGGGTTCACTGACGGACCACCAATCTCAACCTCCTGACCTTCAACAGCAGGACCGCCGTCGATAGGATCACCGTAAGCGTTGAAGAATCGGCCGCTAAGACTCTCGCTAACCTTAAGTGTAGGAGCCTTGCCCATAAACACTACCTCAGCGTTGGTAGGAATACCGCCGGTACCCTCAAACACCTGCAGGGTAACGTCGTCGCCCACAATCTTAACCACCTGAGCCAATCGGCCGTCAATGATGGCCAGCTCATCATAACCCACACCCTGCGCCTTAAGCGAGCAGGTAGCCTTTGTAATCTGGCTGATCTTGGTGTAAATCTTCTGGAATGCCTTTGTTGTCATAGCTATAGCGGGTTAAGCGGTTTTACGTTCAGCAAGAAGAGCCTTGAGCTCCTTCTCGTATTCAAAGTACTTGTCCGACTCAAACGGCTGGTAGTTCATCTGCTTGCACAGGTTGATTACCTTCTTGAAGTACTCAATAACCTCTAGGAAATGGTCAAACTTGAACTCAGTGTGGCAGATGTCAATCACGCGGTCCACAATGGTCACCTGACGCTCCATCGGGGTCACGGCATCAATCTCATCAAACGCATCCTGCTGCAGTACGATAAAGTCAATAAGCTCTGATTTCCAGAACGTTACGTGATAATCAACAGGAACGCCGTCATCACCCAGAATATTAATCTGCTCGGCAATCTCCTTACCGCGCAGCAGACGGGTCTTAAGCTCGTTCACCTTACTGGTCCACTCGCTGTCAATGCGGTCGGTAATATATTTCTCAAACTCCGGATAATCCAGATACTTTGAGTAGGAATCAATGGGGTTGATGGCCGGATAACGCTTACGGTCGGCACGCTCCTGCTCAAGAGCATAGAAGCAACGGGCCACCTTCTTGGTGTTCTCGGTCACAGGCTCCTTAAGGTTACCGCCGGCAGGCGATACTGTGCCGATGAACGTGATAGAACCCGGCTGGCCGTTGTTCAGATAAACGTAACCTGCACGTCCGTAGAAGTTTGCAATGATCGATGAAATATCCATCGGGAAAGCATCCGGGCCAGGCAGCTCCTCCATACGGTTTGACATCTCACGCAGAGCCTGTGCCCAACGTGAAGTGGAGTCAGCCATAAGCAGAACGCGCAGGCCCATGCTGCGGTAATACTCCGATATAGCCATAGCAGTGTAGACCGATGCCTCACGCGCTGCAACCGGCATGTTTGATGTATTTGCGATGATGATTGTACGCTCCATCAGCTTGCGGCCTGTATGCGGGTCATCCAGTTCCGGGAACTCGGTAAAGATCTCCACAACCTCATTGGCACGCTCACCGCACGCAGCGATTACAACGATATCGGCCTCAGCCTGCTTTGAAATTGCGTGCTGCAGCACAGTTTTACCTGTACCGAACGGGCCGGGAATGAATCCTGTACCGCCCTCCACGATGGGGTTCAGAGTATCGATAGAACGTACGCCGGTCTCAAGCAGTTTGAACGGACGCGGTTTCTCGCGATAATTGGTCATAGCCACCTTAACCGGCCATTTCTGGATCATGTTCACGCTAACCGTATCACCTTTGGCGTTCTCCAGCACCGCAATCTCATCAATTATACGGTACTCGCCCTCGGGTACGATCTTCTTTACGGTATATTCACCCTCCAGTTGGAACGGAGCCATGATCTTGAGCGGCTGGAAGTTCTCCTCGACCTTACCTAGCCAGGCCGATGCCTGCACCTTGTCACCCACCTTTACGATAGGCTCAAACTTCCACTTGCGGTCATTGTCAAGCGGATAGGTATACTCACCGCGCTTCAGGAACACGCCCGTCATCTTGTCCAGGTCATTCTGCAGACCGTCAAAGTTGTGTGACAGCATGCCCGGGCCCAGCGTAACCTCCAGCATGTGACCGGTAAACTCGGCGGGCGAACCGACCTTAAGGCCACGGGTGCTCTCAAATACCTGGACGAACACATTCTCGCCCTGCACCTTGATAACCTCTGACATCAGCTTGTCACCGCCTGTCTCAATGTAGCAGATCTCATTCTGCGCAACAGGGCCGTCCACCTTCAGTGTGACCATGTTCTTTTGTTGCCATATATTTGCTTTTTATCAAATTCTTCTCAAAATGGTACCATTGGGGTCAGACCCCATTGGTACTCTTTTTAACGGAACTCTGCCGGAACCTCAGTTTGATCCTTAAGAGTGCCTATGAGTTCGCGGAACAGTTGCTGTCCTTTTTCCTTGTCCAAAGTAGTCCAGCGCTCCACCATACCAAGCCGTACCATGAATGAGAACAGCTTCTCGACAGTAAAGAAATTAAAGAAAGAGTTCTCCTCAAGCCAGTTCCAGCGCAGCATGTCAGCCTTACGCTCACGCTGTGCCAAATCAGTCTCATCGGTCAGCCTGACCACATCATCAAAATATTCAAGCTCCTGGCTCAGACCCCAGTCACGCGAACCGCTTGTACGCAGCGCCTGCGCCGTATCATTGGAGCCCACTATCACTTTCTGCAGATCCAGACCGTATTTGCGAGCGGTTATGGCCGATAAGATATTGTTCATATCCAGATTGAACTCATACCAACGGCTCACATACTCATTATCGGCCTGCATGGCATACTCGTAGAACAAGCCCCACAGACGGTCCTCAGCGAATGCAGCCTTATCCTGCCAGCTTCCATCCTTAAGTTCACGCAGAAAATCGCTGATGAACTGAGGCGCATCATCGGCAGAAACAAAACTATCCTTGTCAGCAAGCAGCGTACGGCAGGTATCCTCAAGCTGGAGCAGATCCATAAGCTTACGGTCCGCACCGCTCAGCCTTGAAAACACCTCCTCGCGGAACTGCTCCAGGGACATAGCTGCCTTGCTGTCATCAAAACTGATGTCAGGAAGTCCGGAAATAAGATAGTAGTAAGCAGCCATCAGAACAGGGTCTCAACCAACTGCGGGCGCAGTATTGACTTGAACCAGTTCTCAAACTCCTCGGCGCCAAAGTTCACCTTATATGAACCGTCGGCAGGCTGGATGCTGAATTCAGCAGCACGGCCGTTCACCTGGGTAATCTTTACACCCTTGTCAAGCAAAGCCTTGGCGTTAGCCTGGAAATACTTGGTCAGAGCATCGGCATCGGCAGTCTTTATCTCAATCTGCTGGTTCTTACCCCATTCCTGGGCAATCCTGAGCATAAACTCGTTAAATGCTTTCTGATCGGCGGTAAAGCCCTTTACTGCATCCTGTACTATCTTATCGGTCACTACAGTTGCAATCTCGCTCTTGAGAGCCTCAACTGCCTGAGTGGCATAGAGCTTCAACTCCTTCTGCACGTTCTCGGCGTTATCGGCACTCTCCTTCTTGGCGGCTGACAGCAAAGAGTCGGCCTGCTTCCGGGCATCAGCGATAATCTTTTGGGCTTGTTCCTGGGCCTCTGACAGAATCTGGTCAGCCTGGGCCTTACCTTTTGCTACACCTTCATTATATATAATGTCGGTCAGTTCCTGGATTTTGGTATTCATAGGTTATAATTGATAATTCCGCATATAGATTCGCAAATTTAATCAAAACCCCCAAACCGCCTCAAAGATTAACAAAAAAAAACCTCCGTGACGGAGGTTTTGATCTGTTACTTTTTCTTGAGTATTTGAGTCTGTTTCCAGACTTTAGGGGTAATGCCTTCAGTCTCACGGAACTTACGGATAAACTGGGTGGAACTCTGAAAACCGCTCTTGGTGGCAATATACTCAAGTGATGCGTCAGGCTCATCGGCCATAAGCTGCTTGGAGAAATCCAGACGCAATTTGCTCAGGTAATCGCGGAAAGGCATGCCATAGCACAGGTTAACCACCTTTGATACATAAGTGCGGTTGGAATTGAGCACGCTGGCTATCTCCTCAATGGTAAGTGACGGATTAAGGAAACCGCGCTCCTTAACCATATATTTATTAAAAGATTCTATCAGCTTGTCA
>CAJOJD010000041.1 GCA_905234745.1 uncultured Bacteroidaceae bacterium
ACAGTATTTTAAAAAACAGAATTTTTATGATGGAAAAGGAAAGAACAACCAGAAGGAGTCTGCTTAGAGCACTCTATCTTCTCCCCTTAGTTTGCATTTCACTGGCTCTCAATGCCCAAACTAAGGTCAATTACGTGTACAATGACAACGAGGCGGACCAAAGCCCCAAAGTTACAGTCATCAAGGCCACTCTCAATCAAGACTCACTGGAGTTTACTGGAACGGCCGACTACGATCTTATCAAATCTTTACCTGGAGTACAGTTTGATGAGGATGGCAACATTACCGTCAACGGCAAGCCTGTTTCAAAAGTGCTGATGGACGGAAAGACTGTATATGAAAAGAAAGACTCCAAGATCCCTGATCATACCATTCGTATGAATTATACCAAAGATAAGGAATATGTATCTTACACCGATACGATATATAGCACAGTCTCCGACGGCAGCAAGAGAATGTCCATAAGCAGTGGTATGTTTAAAACCGATGCCAATGACCCCAGACTTAATGACGTTGCAAAAACGAGTATCAGTTTCTCCCTTTCTGATGACGCGAATATTGAAGAGGTGATACGAAACCTACCCGGCGTAGAAATTGACAATGATGGAAATATCACGGTTAATGGTAAGAGAGTCAACAGAGTTCTGGTCAATGGTAAGGAACTGAATCCAAACAAAACGGAGCAGGCAGAAACCGCCAGCAATGCGACAAAGATCATTGACGAGGACGGCAACCTCACAATTGACACCAAAAACGGTATCAGAGTCTACCTAAACGGAACTCAGGTAGCCAAATAACCTCCCGTTCTTTCGCCAAAGTGTCCCACACTAACCCCACTGAGAATACGCTCTCACGCGGGTTACTGTGGGACACATGCTCATACAGGGGTTGTGTCCCACGCTCATCGGCCCCACAAGCGCTATGAGCAAGGTTGTTGTGGGACACTTTGGCGAGTATTTTTTATACGAACATGTAGATTGTGATCGCTACAATAAGCAGCAAAAAAAGCAAAGAGACGAACAGTAGCAGATAAAGGCCTGTCCTGACGGTGAGCCAGAAACTCTTTTTGTAACCGATGCCAAACAGCTGGTTGTAATCAATCATTATCAGCAGGCCCATAAACGCTATACCTATCTCATTGCTCTTGCCCAATGAGAGTATCAGCACGAACAGCATAAAGAAGCTGAACTGACACAACACGTACGCCGCAGTTGTGGCCGATGCCGCCCACCCCATGGAGTGTTTGCGCAGCACTATGCGCATGGATGGCCAAAGCAGCAGGAATAACCCTAGGAAATATTGCAGGCCCTGGCTGCGCAATGCGCTCTCAAATGCGGCCAGCGATGCTTTCTTGGGTGAATTTACAGCCTCGGGATGACTGTCCAGATGCATCAGTATGTCCATCTCTTCCAGGAAAGAGAGAATATTTTCCGTTTTTATCTTGACTTGCTGATTTATATCATCCATTTTGACCGAATCCACATTCGAGAATTTCAGACTGGCATATGGACCGGTATTCAGGACCGAGTCCGCACCCACACTGTAAGCAGACTCATTATCAGCCTTATAATCCGGATGCACAATAGAAGAAACCAGCGAAAAGAAAGCGTAGAATATGATCAGCGACGTGAGCGGAGCAAGATAGATATCATGCTTGCCCTTGATGTAATCACGGATCATGTATCCCGGACGCAGCAGAAGGTGCACGAACGTACGCTTGGCGTCATCGTTCAGAAAAGGAATGCTGTCAAAGGCTCCGCGGTAGAAACCCTTGACATTACCCTCGGGAGTATCATCGGTCACGGTCCACTCTGATTTCCACGGACTGTAACCCAGAAGCTGCCATATATGGAATGCCCTTAGTCTTACCTTAAGACTATGTCTGCGTCCTTTCATAAATATCCGTTCTGATGCAAAATATGCTTATTCAAACTTTACGGCGGTACCGGATGCGGTAACCATGAGCATGCTTCCGTTCTGACCTAACACCTCATAGTCTATGTCAATGCCGACAACTGCATCGGCACCTACCTTGTATGCCCTGTCCTCAAGTTCTTTCATTGCCTGGTTGCGGGCTGTGATGAGCTCATCCTCATAGGTTGTGCTGCGGCCGCCCACAAAGTCCCTGATGCTTGCGGCAAAATCCTTTATGAAGTTTACACCGGTGATTACCTCACCAAAAACAACGCCACGGTACTCGGCGATCCTGCGACCCTCAAGGGTCGGAGTTGTAGTCATAATCATAACAGTATTCAATTATTGTTGCAGTGCAAAAGTAGTCTCTTTTTTTTATATATTCGCAGTCTGTAGGACAACTAAAAAACCAATTATACGATTATGAAAAAAGTTCTTTCAATGGTGCTTGCAGTCATGTTCATGACCGTTTGCTCCGCCAAGGATCCCAAAGTATTGATAACCTACTTCTCAGCATCAGGAACAACCAAGTCCCTGTCGCAGGATCTGGCCAAGGCTACCGGTGCCGACCTGTTTGAGATTGAGGGTGCACAGCCCTATACCGCCGAGGATGTAAACCTGGGCAACCGCGAGGCCCGCGCCTTCAAGGAGATGGCCGACAAGGCTATGCGTCCTGAGCTTAAGGAGAGCCCCAAGAACCTGAAGCAGTACGATGTCGTTTTCATAGGATTCCCTATCTGGGGTAACTATGCGCCCAATATCATCTACACTTTCATTGAGAAGAATGACCTTAAGGGCAAGACCGTAATCATATTCTCCACTTCAGGAAGCAGCGATCTGACCAACTCATTCAACTATATCAAGCAGCAGTATCCTGACCTGAACCTGGTTGAGGGCACCACCCTTAAGCGCAACCCCACCCCCGAGGCACGCCAGGCTGTTATTGACAAACTCAAAGAGGCTATACCCGCTAAGTAAATGGCATCACCTAGAGCTTCGTGGGCTTGGGTGCCCACACTGTATTTTGCCGAAGGACTACCTTACGTGCTGGTCGTTACGGTATCGGCCATCATGTTCAAGCAGCTGGGCATAAGCAATGCCGATGTGGCTCTCTATACCAGTTGGCTCTACCTGCCGTGGGTCATCAAACCGTTCTGGAGTCCGTTTGTGGACCTGATCAAGACCAAGCGCTGGTGGCTTCTGCTCACGCAGCTTATCCTGGGAGCAGGCCTGGCCGGCGTGGCACTGACACTCAACACCACGAACTTCTTCAAGTGGTCACTGGCTATCCTGTGGCTGCTGGCATTCAGTTCAGCCACTCATGACATATCCATTGACGGATTCTACATGCTTGGCCTGGACGAGGGCGAGCAGTCTCTGTTCGTAGGCATCCGCAATACCGCTTACCGTATTGCCATGATTGCAGGACAGGGCGGTCTGCTCATACTTGTAGGACTGTTTGAGAAACAGTTCGGATCAACCGTACGTGCCTGGAGTCTGGGATTCATGATTGCCGGCGCACTGATGATACTGCTTTGGCTCTACCACTCATACATTCTGCCCCATCCCGTGGCAGACTGCACCATAGGAACATCGGGCAGCAACATACTCAAGGAGTTCGGAATGACTTTCGTTAGTTATTTCAAGAAGCCGCATATAATACCCGCACTGCTGTTCATCCTGCTGTTCCGATTCCCCGAAGCGCAGTTGGGCAAGATTGCTCCTCTGTTCCTGGTTGACAGTGCAGCCGCAGGAGGTCTGGGACTTACCACCGGTCAGGTAGGTTTCGCACAGGGCACCCTGGGAGTCATCGGACTCCTTCTCGGAGGAATCCTTGGAGGAATTACGTTGTCTCATTTCGGACTCAAGAAATGTATCTGGTACATGGTAGCCGCAATTTCGGTACCTGACCTTGTATATGTGTTCCTGAGCTGGTTCCCAACACAGCACATGACCCTTGTAACCGCATGCATATTCATAGAACAAATGGGATACGGATTCGGTTTCACGGCGTACACCCTGTTCCTGATATATTTCTCACGCGGAGAGCACCAGACATCGCACTATGCCATAAGCACCGGAATAATGGCTCTCGGCATGATGCTGCCCGGCATGATATCGGGTATACTGCAAGAGCGCATGGGATACCTGGCATTCTTTATCTGGGTTATAGCATGCTGCATCGTAACCTGTCTGGTTACTGCATTCATCAAATACGAACCTGATTTTGGAAAGAAACAATGAAACTTGTAGTCGACAGCGGTTCCACCAAGACTGACTGGGGATTTTTCAGCAACCTCAGCGACCTTAGAATATACAAGACACAGGGAATCAACCCTTGCCATCAGAGTGCCGATGAGATAAACGGTATCATATCCGGCGAGCTCATGTCACAGATTGCAGGGATAGATTCCGGATCGGTCACGCAGTTGTTCTATTACGGAGCCGGTTGTGCTACCGAGGCCATTTGCGCACAGATGGCCGGCATGCTCAAGGAGTTCTTTCCCGCTGCCGCAATCACTGTCGACAGCGATATGCTTGGCGCCGCCCGAGCCCTTTGCGGCCGCTCCGAGGGCGTAGCCTGCGTATTGGGCACCGGATCCAACTCATGCCTCTATAACGGAAAGGAGATAATTGACCAGGTGCCGTCATTGGGTTACATACTAGGCGATGAGGGCAGCAGTGCCGCTCTGGGCCGCAGGTTCATAAGCGACTGCCTGAAACGCCAGCTGCCAAAACCGGTGAGCCGCGAATTCATGGAGCGTTACTCACTCACCAAGGATATCATCATTGAGAATGTGTACCGCAAGCCCCTGCCCAACCGTTACATAGCAGGATTCGCGCCGTTCATTTATGACAAGCGCGCCGTCCCCGAGGTTCACAAGCTCATTATCCAGTGCTTCTCGGAGTTCTTTACACGCAATGTGATTAGCTATCACAAGCCCTGGATGCCTGTACACTTTGTAGGTTCACTGGCAAACAGTTTTGCCGATGAGCTCAAAGAGACAGCCGAGCAGCTGGGTATGACAATAGGAAAGATTGAGGCAAGTCCCATGAACGGACTTGTAGATTACCACGCAACAGACAACGCGTAACCCTTTTCGCGGTTGACCTTGGTTCCGGTTGTTACTCCGCCGGACAGAATATGATGCAGGTTATCGGTTATTCCGGTACCCTGCATTTTAAATACAGCCTCCTTGCGGGTCCAGTAGCACGCAAACGTCTCCTGGGGTTCGGCCGATGCCAATATCTCGGCCTTCTCGGTCTCATTCATGGTCTTGTCAAGAAGACCTTCGCTGTAGTTACGGAATGACTCCACGTCTATGCCCACAGGCTGGTCGCTTACCACGACAGCTATTGCTTTCTGGCAGTGGCTGATGTTGAAATGGATATCGGTCCTGCCTGCAATAAAGGGTTTGCCGTGCTCCCCAGTCTCCATAGTGAACTCATCCAGTCCGAACTCACTGTGCAACAGGTCGGCCAGCATCAGATATGACTTAAGGCAGGCAAAACGTCCGAATGTATGTTTGAATCCCAGAGCCTGACTGCGGCGGGGTTCCGGCACAAGCGGAATCATACGCTCCACCTCCTGATCGGTGCAGAGCGTCATATCATCAAACACATCGACGCTTATCATGCCTTACGAGCTACTATCTTGAAGAATCTGCCCGGGATACTGGTAATGAAGATGATGCCCAAGACAATGGCCACCGCAACTCCAAGTGCGGTAAAGCCTGTGGTTACTGCTGTACCCAGCTCCTTCACCACAACGTAGTATGCGGTCCAGAAAATGCCTGCACCGGGTATGAGCGGGAACACACCGCATATCTGGAACACAATGACCGGACAACGGCGGCGTACGGCCATGAAGCGTGAAACCAGAACCACTGCCAGAGTTGCCACGAAAGTGGATTCAACCACCGATGCGCCCACCGGACGCATCATAAGCAGATAGACCGTCCACCCTGCCAGACCGCACAGGCCTACCGGCAGATACTGGTCGCGCGGAACGCCGAACAACACCGCAAAGCCGGCTGTACCAAGAAAAGCCGACACAAGCTGTATGGGCCATACGGCCGTGAGGGCATCGGTCCGCATTCCGTCCAGGACAATGATTCCGTTCTCTATCCTGCCGTCCACAAGGAATGTAAGCGCAACGCCAGCCGCAATGCAGAAGAATACCGTGAGCGCATCGATAAGACGCGTGGAACCGGCTATGTAATCCTCATTGGCAAGGTCACGGATTCCGTTGGTGAAAGGCACTCCGGGAATGAGAGGAATGATTGAACCTATTATCATGTTTCCCGGATTCTGGCCAAATCCCAGACGGTAGAACACGATGCAGAGAGCGGTAGCCAATGTGCTGCCCAGAATATTGGTAACAATCTTTGAAAGGCCCGATTTGCACACCGAAAGCACAAAGGCATAGAGCAGAAGTCCGACCACGAATGATGCGGCACAGTCCATCAGGCTTCCGCCGAATATGGCGCAGAAGGCGCCGCTGCCTACGGCCGATGCCATTATCTGCTCCACGAAAGGCTTGGCCTTCATGGCCCTGATATCAGCGAGTCTGGAACGGGCTTCATCCAGAGTACAGTCTCCGGACTCTATACGGCGTGACAGGCGGTTCACCTCGACCACCTTCTCCAGTTGGGCTCCCTTGAACGGGATGAACTCCACGTTTGAGTATGATGTCCCGCCCGATGTTATGATACCGTTGCTGAGGACAAAGAAATGGCCGGAGTCAACGCCGTAATGGCGGGTGATGCGTTCCATGGTCTCCTCCACACGGAAGATCTCGGCACCGTTCTCGAGCATGATATGCCCGGCGTCGGTTGCCACCTGCATCACATCGGCAAGCTCATAGTCCTTCTCCTTGTCCATACGGAATCTTTTATTTGCCGTTGGCAAAGTATTTCTTCTTGACGGGATCACAGGTCAGGCCCACGCCCAACTTGCGGAATATCTTGCGGTCAACCTCGCTGAGCAGAACCGTGCAGTGAACCTGGCAGCCGCGCAGTTCAGGCAGCATGTCCAGAGCCTTGCGGCAGTTCTCATCCTGCTGGCTCAGAATTGAAAGGGCAACCAGGACCTCATCGGTATGCAGACGCGGGTTGTTTCCGTGCAGGTAATCAACCTTGGTCTTCTGGATGGGCTCAATCATGTTCTGGGGAATGAGCTTGACATCATGGCCGATACCTGCCAGATGCTTGGTGGCGTTGAGTATCAATGCTGCACTCGGACCAAGCAGGGCCGTAGTCTTTGAGGTGATGATAGTTCCGTCATTCAGCTCCATTGCGGCAGCCGGAACGCCGGTCTCCTCCTGACGCTCCTTGGCGGCAACGGTAGTGCGGCGTGTGGCTGTAGTGATGCCGGCCTTGTTCATGAGCAGGGCTATGCGGTTCACCTCCACCTCATTGGTCTTGCCGCTGGCCATATCACCCAGGGCGGTATAGTATCGGCGTATCACCTCATCCTTGGCCGCACGGCAGCAAACCTCATCGTCACTGATGCAGAAGCCTGCCATGTTTACGCCCATATCAGTGGGTGACTTATACGGATTCTCACCATAGATACCCTTGAACAGGGCATCCAGGACGGGGAATATCTCTATGTCGCGGTTGTAATTGACGGTAGTCTTGCCGTATGCCTCCAGATGGAACGGGTCAATCATGTTCACGTCATCCAGATCGGCAGTGGCAGCCTCATACGCTATGTTTACGGGATGGTTCAACGGAAGGTTCCAGATGGGGAACGTCTCGAACTTGGCGTAACCTGCCTTGACACCGTGTTTCTGCTCCTGGTAAAGCTGGCTCAGGCATACGGCCATCTTGCCGCTTCCGGGGCCGGGAGCCGTAACCACCACAAGCGGACGTTTGGTCACCACATAGTCATTGCGTCCGAATCCCTCATCGGAATCAATCAGGGCCACATTGTTGGGATAACCCTCAATGATATAGTGAACGTAGGTGACAATGCCCAGACGTTTCAGGCGCTCGCGGAAAGCATCGGCACTGGACTGACCGTTGTAGTGGGTTATAACTACCGATCCCACCATCAGGCCACGTGACTGGAACTCTTCGCGCAGACGCAAAACGTCCATGTCATAGGTAATGCCCAGATCGCTGCGGACCTTGTTTTTCTCAATGTCCACGGCACTGATCACGATAATGATCTCGGCATACTCGCTCAGTTGATTGAGCATGCGCAGTTTACTGTCAGGTTGGAAACCGGGAAGAACGCGGCTTGCGTGATGGTCATCAAACAGTTTGCCGCCGAATTCCAGATAAAGTTTGTCACCGAACTGGGCTATGCGCTCCTTGATGTGTTCGGACTGTATCCTAAGATACTTGTCGTTGTCAAATCCGTATATCATAACGGACTACAAAGTTAATATCTTATCTACTTTTTTACTAATTTTGCAGCAATAATTTTGACCGATATGCTAACCAGATTTGCCCTCATATTATTCTCAATCCTACTCGCTGTCGTTCCGTGCCAGGCGCAGTCATCAAAGCTGGAGTCGTTGATGAAATTCGCGGGCAACATACACCAGTTCAACTCACTGTTCCCGCAGGAAAAGGTCTATCTGCAGTTTGACAACACCTCATACTACACAGGCGAGACCATCTGGTTCAAGGCATTCGTCACAAGCGCATCCTCTCTGGGCCGCGCACAGAGTAAAGTCCTTTACGTGGAGCTTCTGTCACCCACCGGAGTGGTACTCAAACAGCAGAAACTAAAGATTGTGGCCGGTCAGGCCGACGGTTCGTTCCCGCTGCTGGACGGCTCCACTTCACAGGCCCGCGAAAAACGCGGAGTAGTGAATTACCCAAGCGGTTTTTATGAGGTCCGCGCCTACACCAGTTACATGCTCAACTTTGACAATGAGATACTGTTCTCCAGAGTGCTGGCCGTATATGACCTGCCCAAGGAGGAGGGCAACTATTACGAGAGCAGTCCGGTCATAACCCTCAAGCGGTCCGAGACATCCGAATTCCGCCCCAAGACCGAGAAACTGCGCAAGATCAACGCCTCATTCTATCCCGAAGGCGGTCATCTGGTAATAGGCAAACCCTGCCGCGTAGCCTTCAAGGTAACCGATGATACCGGATTCGGAGTCGATGCCACAGGCACGATCGAAGGCACAGACATCACATTCAGCACAATCCATGACGGCATGGGTTCATTCACCTTCACGCCCCAGCAGAGAAGTGACGAAGTCGAAATAACAGTGAACGGTGATTCAAAAAGTTTCAGCCTGCCCCAGGCGGAAACTTCCGGTTATGTGATGACCGTCAATCCTCTGGGATCCGACAGCATATGCGTATCAGTTGACGGTACCGGCCTCACCGCCACCACCCTTGGCGTAGGCCTGACCTGCCGCGGAGAACTTGTGGACTTCGGGACCATCGAGACCGGATCATCCCAAGCCGAGATGATAATACCTCTGCGTGGAGTACCCGAAGGAGTATGCCGAGTCTATCTGTTTGACCGTAAGGGCATCCAGTATGCCAGCCGCTCTTTCTATCACCGCAGCAAGGTGATTAAGGCTCCGGTCCTGGAGGTCAAGACCGACAAGGACAGTTACGGACCGTTTGAAAAGATCACTCTGGACTTCACGCTCACCGAAAAGGAGAGTCCGTTCCGTGACCGTTTCTGCCTGTCTGTCCGCGACTCCCGTACCCAGAACAACGCCTATACCGATGACCTGCGCACATCAATGCTGTTGTCATCGGACCTGAAGGGATTCATTGAACACCCCTCCTGGTATTTTGATTCCGATGCGCCCGAACGCGACGAGGCCTTGGACCTGCTCTGTCTGGTTCAGGGCTGGGAGCGTTACGACTGGGATATCATGACCGGTCAGAAACAGTTCTCCGAGAGGCACCGCATGGAAGAGAGCCTGACCCTTAACGGCTGGATACTCAATTCGTCCGGTAAAAAGAAACTGGAAGATGTCCAGGTAACCGCCTCGCTGGTTCCTCAGGACAAGACACAGACCGAGATCTACTCTTACACGACCGACAAACTCGGATACTTTGGTTTTGACATAGGTGCCGAATTCTATGACAAGGCAAAATTCACCATCAGCGCCACCACAAACAGTGAAAGCTATTTCGGCACAACTGCCCGCATCCAGATTGACCGTCCCGCATCACCCTCAGTCAGGGCCTACACTCCGGGAGAACTTGTCTTTTCAGGCATCAAGGGTGGCGGTTCAAAGAAGGGCGGCAAGAAGAATGAGGATGAGATAGAATTCCCCACCGTCATCAATATAGAGACCGGCTATCTGCTGCCCGATGTCGACATAGACGAGGAGCGCATGTACATAGATTACTTCACCTTCAACGCATTCGATGTGACCAAGGATGTCGAAGTGGAACTTGACAAGGGTGACTACAGCACGGACCTGATGGGATACCTGATTGACAAGGGTTATGAGGTCGTTCTGAGTGACAGCGGCGGCACCATCGGCGCCATCAACGGATGGGAGCCGTTCTTCTACATCCACAACAACAGCAAGTACCTCTATCAGGGTATCTACGAGCATCCGGGTGCCATCGATACCAGGGACATAAAGAGCATCATAGTGTTTGACAGGCCCATGTTCCTGATGAACATACTCACCCAGTGCTATCTGTATCAGGATTATCTGAATGCATCCATACAGACCATATTCGGCGAGGACCTGTACCGCAGGATGGTGCTGGTTGATGTTCAGATCAAGGAGGACGGTGAACTCAGTACCCGTGACGAACTGTTCAAGATAAACAAGCGCATAACTACGGTTGACGGTTATTCGCGTCCCTACAGCTTCTACTCACCCGAATATCCTCAGGGACCCATATTCGGCGATGTCGATTACCGCCGCACCCTCTACTGGAATCCCAACGTCATAACCGATGAGGACGGCAAGGCACAGGTGGAGTTCTATAACAACTCCATTACCAAGCGCTTCACTCTGGAGGCCGCAGGTATCACATCGGCCGGTGTACCCTACATCCTTGATACGGGATTCTGAATTTTTGGGTAAAAAATCTCTTTATTTAAATAATAAAGTGCTATCTTTGCGCCCGCCAAGTGCCCAAGTGGCCTTGGCGTGTGTTTACAACATATTGTCCAACTTTATTTTAGTTACAAATTATTACTAAATGGAAGATTTTAAGAATGTAGCTCCCCTTCAGGAATTTGACTGGGATGCTTTTGAAAACGGAAGTGCCAATTCAGGCATGTCAAAAGAGCAGCTCGAGCAGGCTTATGACACAACCCTCAACAAGGTTGCCGACAACGAAGTCGTTAACGGTACTGTCACAGCCATCAACGGCTTCAAGGAGAAGCCC
>CAJOJD010000042.1 GCA_905234745.1 uncultured Bacteroidaceae bacterium
CAGATACCCAGATTCTGATTGCAAATATACAAACTTTTTGGAAGTGACGCAAAGGGGTCGTTTCGTTTTGCGTCAAAAAGCACGTGAAACGTATTGGGGCGAGCGAGACCCCGAGCGAGAGCGGCCGGAGGCCGCCAAGCGAACGAAGTGAGCGCGTTCGCGTTAGCGAACTAAAAAGATGTGTGTATTACACACCACAAAACAAAAAAGCCGCTATTGGCGGCTTTTTGTTTTGCGGTGTGTATGGGACTCGAACCCATGACCTCCGCCGTGACAGGGCGGCATTCTAACCAGCTGAACTAACACACCTCGCTGTTTTGCGGTGACAAAGGTACGTACATTTTTGATACCTACAAGCGCCAGCGCACATTTTTTTCAAAAAAATTTCTGCAGAATCAGAACATCCGAGTAAGTGTCCACACGCACCAGCCACTGCGACAATTTGCCGCTCTTGGTAAACCCGTTGCTGGTAAACAGTTTAACACTGGTTTTGTTATCGGACGGTACCATACAGAACAGCTGGCGCAGCCTCAGGAAACTCTTTCCGTAATCTGAAATTATCTTCAATGCGGCCGATGCCACCCCCTGCCCCCTGTACTCGGAAAGCAGAGCGATTCCGACCTCGGCACGACCGTTATAAGGATCGATATCGGTCAGATCAACACTACCCATGACAACCGAATCCTCAACACGTACAATCATGAAACGTATCTGACGGTCGGTATAGAAATCATGCTGTGACTGCTGGATGTACTTCTTGATCTGATACCTTGAATAAGGAACCACATTACCTGACACCATCCAGATGGAGCTGTCATTCTCCATATTGAACAGCACGTCCAGATCCTCCGGTTCGGGAGCGCGCAGACGGTATTTGCCGTCGGTTAGAACATCTTTCTCTGTCATAGTACTTCGTCCTCAGTTATAAGTTTCCCGGTCCGGGCCGAGTAAAATCCTACAGTATAACGTTTTCCCTCCTGCGCTTTATTGTACATCCAGTCCATTATCGCATCATATGAAAACGCGTCAGTATCAAAAAGCACGGCACCCAGCCCGCTCTCCAGACGTCCCTCAAGGGCGGCTTCGATATCACCTGCTCCCTCAACGAATACCGGCAATCTCAGAATCCCGCTATGTGCAATCAGTCCGGAAACATCGTCAAAGGTTTCCTTTCGGCCCACATAGAGGCATTTCTCGGTATAATCGGCCAACCTGCGGCGATGCGCCAGGATATTCTGCCCTATAAATGTACCTACTTTTTTGACTCCAAGCACCATCTTGACCACAAACTCAAAGAAACGGCTGTATTTGTGGAAGTGTTTCCTGAAGAATATGATCATGGCATCATAGAACACCTTGGCGTACCGGTATGATGTCTTGTTGGTACTCTCACCTTTATAATGAATTATGGGAAGCGGCAGATAGCGGTTCACGAATCCGGCCTGAATTATCCTGTATGAAAGGTCGATGTCCTCGCCGTACATAAAGAAAGCCTCGTCAAATCCGCCGGTCCTGTCAAGTGCCTCCTTGCGTACGAACATATATGCGCCCGATACCACATCGATGGGGCACTCATTGTCCCTGTCCAAATAAGTCAGGTGATACCTTGCAAACACCTTGGAGCGCGGGAACAGACGTCCCAGCCCAGTCATATGCCAGAACGATACCGACGGCGTAGGCAGCGAACGGCGGGATTCCAGCGCAAATCGGCCGTAACCGTACTGCATCCGCACTCCCAGAGCACCTGCCTCGGGATGTGATTCCATATATTCTATGCAACCGGGAATGGTACGCTCGGCAACCACCGTATCCGGATTCAGGAACAGCACATATTTGCCCGTAGCCTTTGCCAGGGCCATGTTGTTCGCCTTACCGAAACCGGCGTTGTAGTCATTGGCTATGACTTCTGCCTGGGGGAAACGCCCGCGCAGAAACTCCACCGATCCGTCATCGGACTTGTTGTCAACCACAAGGATCTGTGCATCGGGAACTGCGCGCAGAACGGAATTCAGGCACTGCTCAATGTAGTACCTGACCTTGTAACTGACTATGATGACGCTTAATGCGGGCATTATCAATCAAAGTAACCTGTTTCGTGCTCAATCCCGGCCTTTGTGGGGAATGCGAACATGGAGCATATTGCGGCGATGGCTGCTATGTAAAGGCCTATGGTATCACTGAGAAGATAGTAAAGCACCACTCCGAACTCAATCACCAATGAGAATGCGGCAATACGGAGCACTGAGCAAGTCATGTAGATCTTTTCTATCTTCTCCTCGGGATACTCCTTCTCATCCAGACGGTCCACCATCTTCTTAAAACCGCGCAAAGCCAACGGAATGAGTGCAAGAGCGGCAAGCACGCCAACCACCTGCAGCACATATACTACCTTGGGCACCGTAACCGACATACCCTTCAGGGGGCCGAATTCAAACAACAGTGCAATTATGCCGGCTACAATATACATGCTGATCCACATTGCCATCAGCTTTACTGACATCTTCTTAGTATTCATCCTTTTACGATTATTTTAAAGGTGTACGGTCCACGATGGAGCGTCCCAATGAAACCTCATCGGCATATTCCAGATTATTGCCCACAGCCACACCGCGCGCAATCACGCTCAGTTTAACGCCCAGCGGCTGCAGTTTGCGCGAAATGAAAAAGTTTGTGGTATCGCCCTCCATGGTGGGACTCAGAGCCAGAATGACCTCATTTATGCCACCGGCCGATACACGCTCCACAAGACTATCTATCTGAAGGTCCTGGGGGCCGATGCCGTCCATGGGTGATATCACTCCGCCAAGGACGTGGTACAATCCGTTGAACTGCATGGTGCTCTCAACAGCCAGCACATCCTGCACGTTCTCAACCACACATATGGTCGAAGCGTCACGCTTGGGATTGGCGCAGATGGCACAGGTATCGGTGTCCGATATGTTATGGCATACCTTACAGTATCTGATATCCTGCTTGAGTGTAGTGAATACGCGGCCAAAGTTGTAAACCTCCTCCTCGGGTTTGGAAAGCATGTGCAGCACCAGGCGCAAGGCGGTCTTACGGCCTATGCCGGGAAGTTTTGAAAACTCCCCCACAGCTCTTTCCAATGCGGCAGAAGGATACTCCTTATTCATAATATGGCTCAATACTCTGCAAATTTAACGGATTCAGCCAAAATTTCGTACTTTTGCATACATAAAACCCGTACAAATGGAGATAAAGAGCGCCGAATTCGTAATCAGCAACACGGACGTGAGCAAATGTCCGCAGCACGCCATGCCCGAATACGCGTTCATAGGCCGCTCCAACGTGGGCAAGTCCAGCCTCATCAACATGCTGACCGGCCGCAAGGGTCTGGCCATGACATCGGCCACACCAGGTAAGACGCTCCTCATTAACCACTTCCTTATCAACAAAAACTGGTATCTGGTCGATCTGCCCGGCTACGGCTATGCCAAGCGCGGAAAGAGCCAGCAGGAGCAACTGACCCGCATCATCAACGATTACATCCTGGAGCGTCCCCAACTTACGTCCCTGTTCGTACTCATTGACAGCCGTCACGAGCCCCAGAAGATTGATCTGGAGTTCATTGAATGGCTCGGAGAGAACTCGGTCCCCTTTGGAATCATCTTTACCAAGGCCGATAAACTTGGCCGCGGCCGCCTGTCGGACAACGTAAAGAAGTTCCTGGACACTCTGGCTGAGCAGTGGGAGGAACTCCCGCCCCACTTCATAACCTCATCGCTCGACAAATCGGGCCGCGACGATGTCCTGGACTACATAAGCGGCATCAACAAATCACTTACGTAACCTGATAAATAACCAATAGTTCCATTATGAAGAAAATTGTTTGCATCATCCTGTTAATCACCTCTTTAAAGGTAGTTTCACAGAACCCTGTCACCATTAATGTCCAATCGGCCGACATCTCAGCCGGTGATACATTGATTGTGGAACACGTAAACCTGTTCAATTATTACGGAGTGGACAGGACATTCTTATTCGTGGCCGATGAAGACGGCAAGGCAACTATTAACGAAACGGCAGAGAGTTTCAGCCGCCTGCGTCTTAAGATAAGGAACAACGATATGCTTTTCTATGCCGATGCAGGGCAAACCATAAACATAAAGGTGACCGATCCCGCGGACATGAAGTACGTCACCCCCACCGGCGGCTTCTATGACGACCCGGATTACTATGATTACCTGAGCAATCACAACACCCTGATCTGCAACAAGAACAAAGCCTTTGACAAGTTCCAGTATTTTGCAAAGATCGGAGACAATGATTCCGTACAGCGCTACTATACAATTTACAACTCCATTGATCTAAAGGAGGATTCAAAACGTGAGCAGGAGTTCATGAAACGCACCGACAACCAGGTATCGGTCTATATGTTTGCCAACGAACTGGGAATGGACTATGTCGAGAAAAAGATTTTCGAGAAACAATGGGAGAAAATTGACGACGAGATAAAAGCCTCAGGCGCCGGTCAATATTTCAGACTGATAATGGAGAACCGTAAGGGACTCAGACCGAAAGCGCGCGCCAAGGAATTCTCCCTGACTGACACAAAAGGCAACAACATAGACCTTAAGAGTCTGGAAGGCCGTTATGTCATCCTGTACTACTGGGGAATCTGCGGTTATGTGATACAATCATGGTCCGACATGGTAAACCTGCATGAAAAATACGGCGATATCCTGACCACCATAGCTCTGAGCGAAGAATCGACCTTCAACCAGGTGAGCAGTTTCAACAGATATAACGCCGAGGCGGTTCTGTTGCCGCTCAAAAACCTCATCAGGGATGACTGGAGCAACGTATTGACCAATCAGGACAACCAGCAGATAAAAGAGGACTATATTATGATGGCAACCCCGTGCGTAGTACTGATCTCACCCAAAGGCCGCATCATAAAGCACGGTTACGCCAACGTCCTGAGAGTTGCCAAAAACAGGCTCTGGCTCTACAGCTTCTTTCACCGCAGGTAATCTAGGCAAAGATGTAACCAAGACGGACCAGATCGTCGCGGGAGTGGATCTGATACGTAAACCCGTCACGCAGCAGATACAGGTCATCGGCCGCCTTTAGTATCTCCTCGTAGATGTGGTCTGTAATTATGATGCCTTTGTTGGCTTTCTGCTCATTGATCAGGGCGCGGATCTTCTCATCGTAAACGGGAGCTATGTTTGAGAAAGGCTCGTCAAGAATGCAGAACTCGACATCGGAATTAAGTACCAGATAGAGTTCCGCCAGACGGCATTCTCCGCCGGAAAGAGTCTTGACCTTAACATTCCTGAAACAGTCAAACTGATCTGCAAACCGCACCAGGCCCTCATAATCAACGCCGTACAACTCATATGCCTGCGGCAACGTCATGCCCGCCGGAATGAAACGCTCCTGCGGCAGATATCTTACCCTGAGGCCGATATGTCCGTAGTCGGTCCGAGGCTCACTGTTAAGACGGACATACTTGTTCTGAGGCCTGATACCACCCATGATGCACTTGAACAGACATGATTTACCCGTGCCGTTGCGGCCCAGCACGCCTGTCACCCTACCCTTGTACGATGTCACGTATGCACTCTGCAGTACGACATTATCGCCAAAGCGCAGCTGCACGCTGTCAATCAGCAGTTTTCCGTTTTCATCCTCCTGCTCCATCTCAATTCAAATGCAATAAGGTGAACAACGGCGGCGCTATAAGAATAAGCAGCCTGAAAAATATATACTCTATCACAATGGGAATGACATAGTACTCCACACTGCTTATACCAAGATTGAGCCAGAAGTATATTGCACTGCTGCGGTCAAACTTGCGGAACAGATACAGGATTATGGGTATTGAGAGTATCTTGAGAATCTTGCATATGAAAATACCCTCCGACAACCCTTCAGTATCACCCGAATGTACCCCCACAATGACAAACGCGCACAATGACACCAGACCGGCAACGACAAAATAGCCGCTGCCGTATCTGAATGACAATTGAATTTTGCGCAATAATGTCATGACTCTGTTATTGTTTAGTTTACAAATATAGAGAATACGGACATTACCGCAGGATTCTCAACTAAATTTTATAATTTTATCGGACTTATTATAACATTTTATAGTACTGTACGTCTTTTAGCAGACTACTAAACCTTAAAATTATCTCAATATGACCCAAAGAACCACATTGAAACGCGTGTTTGGAACACTTCTGCTTATGTTTCTGGTTTGCATTCCGCAGTCTGCCGGTGCAAGAAATACCACTGCATTAAGAGGTGATTCAGTAAGCATATCCAAAAGTTTTGACAATCTCAATCTCAACGAGATACTTCAGTCCGTACAGAATATTCTCAGTGACCTTTCAATAAGAGTGGCCGATGGCGCCGATCCCATAAGCCTTAACCTCAAATTTGATTTTGATTTTAAAGGCAGCCAGCCTTTCCTGTTCTTTCAGGTGGTCTACAATACCCTTTCAGGCGAAGACGGCATGATTAACCAACTGAAAGACAAGGAGATCAAGAAATTTGATGAAAAGACTCTCAACAAACTGAAAAGGCAGTTCAACAAGAGGTCAAACAAGGAAATAAAGAAACTCTGCAAGGGAGACCGTCAGACGCAGAAGGAACTCAAGCACAAGATCAAGAAACTGCTTGACGGAATCCAAATCAAAGAAAAATAGTACCATTGGGGTCAGACCCCATTGGTATCATTTTTATAAAAAAGTTCGCTCCGACGGCGAACTTTTTTCATCTTTGCGTGTATGCATTCGTGAAGCGCTTCAAAAACAAAGTGTATCACGTAAAAGTATAAAAGATGAAAAAGATATTGCTTCCAATAGTCCTTGCAGCAGCCCTGGTTACTGCAATAGCATCGGCCCAGACCCGCACGGATAAGCCAGAAAAGATAGAGTCAATAATCAAGACCCAATATGACACGGAATGGTATGCCCACCAGGCCGCTCTCTGGGAGAAAGAGGTAAAGAAGAATCCCGATAATGATGACGCCTGGTACTACTGGTTTACAGCCACACGTTACTCTCTGATGAATGATGTGGACAATCAGGATGCTTTAGACAAGGCTCTGACCGACATAGCATACAGGATTCACAAAGAGCGTCCCGACTGTTATGCGCGTTATATCATCGATTTCGAGTGCAATCATCATGTCAGCTATAAGAATAAGCCCGATGACCTGCAGGACAATATGCTCAAGGCAATCCAGATGCGACCTGATTTTGAGCCGATGTTTCCCATATATGTGGTATATCTGACACAAACAGACAGGACTGACCTTATGTCCGAAATCCTTAAAAAATGGTACGAATCCGGCGATTACTCATACGCCACCCTTGCATTCTTCTATAACACACTGGCGGGCATGGAGGAAAACGGTATTCTCTTTGTGTATGGCGATATCGACACTTTCAGTCCTCTTATGATTCAGTATGGCAAAGGACTTTTCCAGGACCGTATTATCATAAACCAGAGTATGTTGTGGGAACCTGAATACCGTAAGGCATTATTCAGTCAGTTAGGCTTGAAACCATATGAGGGGCCTGAAACCTTCAGCGATCAGAAAGAGATGGATCAGTGGTTTGAAAACCTGCTTTTCTATATCGCCCAGAACTCCGGACGTACCATCTATTTCTCTAGCACAATGCCTCTGAAGTATTTCAAGGACCATCTGTACTCTGAAGGTCTTATAAACAGATACAGCACTCGCCGATATGACAACCTTGCCGCCAAACGCAGGAACTTTGAATCGGTCTATCTCACAGACTATCTGCTTGAATCATTCTCGGCCGATACGTTTGACAAGATTGCATACAAACTCAGTCTCAATTACATTGCCAACTTCAAGTCTTTGCTGGATTATTACAAGGCTCAGGGACTCAAGTCCGAGTATGACAAGCTGCGCAGAATAATGATTCACATCGTGGATATGTATAAGGAGAACGTCTGCGACCCGGACAGCAAGGAGGATCAATACTTATTGAAGCATTACTACGATGAGATTGACCGCTGATACGTTCCGAACCCTTTACCTTGAGCACGGCCCCCGTGCCCAAGGTTTCTTCCTGAGGATGACCGGCTATGACCGAGAACTGGCCAGAGACCTTACGCAGGACCTGTTCATGCGCCTTTGGTCCGCCAGAGGAAGTTATGATGAAGGACGGCCTTTCAGCACCTGGATGTTCGCAATAGCATACAACATGCTCAAAAACGAGTACCGCCGCAGGATGACAATAATGGAGTATGCGGAGAACGTTGATAAGGAGGAGCCTGTCACAGAGACTGATCATCTGGAAATAGAGCAGCGAGACCAAATCCTACGTAATGCCATCAGCCTTCTTCCTGAACCGCAAAAGGTGGTATTCCTTTTAAGATATGAAGAGGAACTGCCTCTGTCAGAGATCGCCCGGGTGTGCAGCATCCCGGAGGGCACAGTTAAATCACGTCTGTTCAGCGCGCTGACAGCCGTGCGCGAATATTGCAAAAACAATGAAAATCAATAATATGGACAAACTGAAAGAACTTGAGAAAGAGAGTCAGGAACTGCTCACCTCAATCAAATCAATGGCCGATAAGGAAAACCTGGAGATGCCCCTGCCCTCACTGGACATCACTGAGAACGAGCCAAAACTGCTGCGTCGCCGCATTCCCTCATGGGTTGCAGTGGCCGCCATGCTCGCGGGCATCGTCATCGGCTTTGCTATGCCTAAACTGGGAAGCTCTGACAATGGCGTCAAGACAGCCTTCAACTACGCCGACACCTGCCGCAGCATCGCACAGGACGACGTAAACCTTTCATTACTTGTAACATCATCTTCACTCTTTTAAAACCAATAATTATGAGAAAGTATAGTCTTATGTTTGCAGCAACTCTGGTCATGCTGTTTATGGGCAGTGTTAGCGTAAATGCGCAGGAACAGCCTGAAGTAGAGAAAATGGCAGAATTTCCCGGTGGCCCGATGGCAATGATGTCTTTCCTGAGACAGAACATCACATATCCCCAGGAAGCCAAGGACAACAATATCCAGGGACGCGTACTGGTAACCTTTACGGTCCAGCCCGACGGTAAGGTAACCGATGCCCATGTTGAAAATCCGGTCAACCCTCTCCTTGATGCCGAAGCCATTCGCGTAGTATCCCTGATGCCTGCTTTCAATCCTGCGCTGAAGGCTGACGGCACACCGGTCAGCGTAACCACAGCCGTGCCCGTCAACTTCCGTCTGGCCGAACCTGCCAAAGACGTCATACTGGTTAAATATGTAAAAGGTGAAAACGGTAAAAAAGCCGTTACCTGCACGATAACCAATAAGGGTAAACTCAAGCCGGAAGAGCAGCAGTCAATGATCAGAATGGATGAACTGGATTCCAAGCTGAAAGAGATCGGAAAAAAGAATTCCGAAGGCTTCTTTGTGCTCCCCAAAAATCCCCGCTCAATGGATGAATTCAACACCCTCCAGGATGCTCTGAACAAAATGGAGGACATAAATGTCACCTACAGGCAGGAGTAGTTTAGTTTTTCAATAGTTTTTTCTGTAAAAAGAGTACCATTGGGGTCAGACCCCATTGGTACTTTTTTTGTAATTTTGTTTGTCCTTTTTCCAACCTTTTGGGATAGTGTTACGTCTAACGTATGAAACCGCTCAGAAAAGCAGTGGAAATGTAGAACAATCAAAACATAAGCATTATGGTTAGTAACACAATCTTTTTAATCGGCATTTGCGTAGTTCTGCCAATCATCGTGGTATTCATGAACAACCGCACCGCCCAGAACGAGACCAACAAGAAGACCGAGGTTCTGCTCAAGTCAATCGAAGCAGGCGCCAAAATCGATTCAGAGTATTTCAAGCCCCAGCTCAAGGAGAAGACCTTGAAGGAGAAACTTCTGGGCAAACTCACAGCAGCATGCGTAGTCACTGCAATAGGTCTGGCATTCTGCATAGCGACTCTGATCATCGCAAACATAGGTGGCGGATCATACTTCATTGAGTTCATTCTCATAGGTTCAGTAGTCCTTGCAATCGGCATAGCTCTCTTTATCTCATACTTTATAAGTAAGAGCATGCTTGCCAAGGAGATTGAGGCCGAGGAGGAATCACTTAAGAACCAGAAATAAATGACCCGGGAGCGATTCATCGACCTAATCAGAACTGAGCAGGAGCCTTTACGCAGGTTTCTGCTTGGACTGTGTAGCGGCAATGCCTCTTTGGCCGATGACATTGCACAGGATGCACTGGTGCGCGCTTATGTGGCATCGGGCTCATTCCTGGGACTTTCCAAATTCAGCACCTGGCTGTTCAGGATCGCCTACAACTGCTTCATAGACAATTGCAGGAAGGCAACCTTAGACACAGTATCCAGTGAATCATTCGAGGCGCAGAGCGTCCTGTCCGATGAAGGCACCGACGACGCTTTCCGCTATCAGCAACTCTATCAGGCGCTTGACAGAATCCCTGAGAAGGAACGCGCCGCAATTGTGCTCCACTATTTTGAGGACCACGACATTAAAGAGATCTCATCCATAATGCAAATCCCGTCCGGTACAGTGAAATACCTGCTCTCTACCGGCCGTAATCACTTAAAAGAATATTTGAGCATATGAACGGAAAGGACAACATAGAAGAGTTCCTGCGCAGCAACAAGCCGCAGGTAAAGGATGACCCCACATTCCTGCTGGAGACACAGCGCCGCATGAAGCAGGTAGAGGGTATCAAGGCCGAGGTTGACCGTCAGCGTTCGCACGGCCGCGTATTGCTTATCGTCACCCTGGTATTGGGCATCGTGATAGGTGCCGTCGCAACGTTCATCGGCTATATCTGTCCGTTCAATACTGAGAATCTTGGTGAAAGCGCATTTGCCGGCATAATACTCTTCCTTTCCACCTGGAAGCAGTATTTCTTCATTCTGGCAGCAGCCCTCTCAGTCTCACTGGCTCTCCTGCTCTCCCGTACCCGGCATGCGAGATTATGATATCATTAAAACACAATATACCAGCGTAAAACACTAATTATAGAATTTCTATTATAGAATTTGTATAATCAAAATACTATGACTACATTTGCACAAAACAACAGTACAATGGAGAACCCGTTTTACATAACAGG
>CAJOJD010000043.1 GCA_905234745.1 uncultured Bacteroidaceae bacterium
AACTCGTTGTAAAGCACTTCCATGATGGCCAGGTTCACATCGTTGCCAATGAGGTCGGCCAATGCGAGCGGGCCCATGGGATGGTTGGCACCCAACTGCATGCACTTGTCGATGTCCTCGGCGCTGGCGATGCCGTCGGCCAGGATGCCCACTGCCTCATTAATCATGGGGATGAGGATGCGGTTGACCACGAAGCCGGGAGCTTCCTTCACCTCCACGGGCTGTTTGCCGATGGAAGTGGCGAGCTCTACGATGCACTTGGTCACCTCGTCGCTGGTGAGCTGACCCTTGATGACTTCAACCAATGCCATGCGGTCGGCGGGGTTGAAGAAGTGCATGCCGATGAACTGTGCCGGACGACTGGTGCAAGCGGCAATCTCTGTGATGGAGAGCGACGACGAGTTGGTGGCGAAGACGGTCTCGGGCTTGCAGATCTTGTCAAGCTCCGTGAACACATCCTTCTTCAGCTGCATGTCCTCCACAGCGGCCTCGATGACGAGGTCGGCATCGGCGAACGTGGCGTAGTCGGTCGTGGTGGTGATGTTTGCCAGGATGGCATCCATCGACTCTTGAGTGATTTTTCCCTTCTCAACGAGCTTGTTGTAACCCTTTGAGATAGAAGCCATAGCCTTGTCGAGGCTGGCTTGCGTGCGGCTCTTCATGACCACGGGCATCTTGGCGGCGAACGCCTTCACAATGCCTTTTGCCATGGTGCCGGTTCCAATAACATAGATTTTCATGATTCTCTGTTTTTTAGTTATTTACTGAAGTTTTTGTTGTTTTCTGGCATTCCGATGAAGCCTATTTGCCCGTGAAGGCAGCCTTGCGCTTGCCCAGGAAGGCAGCCATACCCTCCTTCTGGTCGGCAGTGGCAAAGCAGCCAGCGAAGAGCTTGTTCTCCAGTTCGATGGCCTCGTCCATGGTGAGGTCGCACCCCCGGTTGATGCTCTCCTTGCAGGCACAGATGGCGAGCGGTGCGTTGGCCACCATCTTGGCAGCCATCTCCAGAGCCTTTTCCAAGAGTTCCTCACGCGGATAGACGGCATTCACCAGTCCGATGCGCAGGGCCTCGTCGGCACGGATTACCCTGCCCGTATAAATCATCTCTTTGGCCATTCCCTGACCGACGAGACGAGGCAGGCGCACCGTTCCCGAGAAACCGGGCGTGATACCCAGCCCCACTTCCGGCTGTCCGAATTTGGCGTTGTCGGAGCAGATGCGGATGTCGCAGGCCATGGCCAGCTCACAGCCACCGCCCAAAGCGAAACCATTGACGGCAGCGATGACGGGAATGGGCAATGTCTCTATCTTGCGGAACACCTTGTCGCCCAACCGTCCGAAGGCATAACCCTCCTGCTCGTTCAGGTTGGCCATCTCCGAGATGTCGGCACCGGCCACAAACGACTTCTCCCCGTCGCCCGTAATAATCAGTACGCGCGTACCCGAACCTATATTATCTATGAATGCATCAAGCTCCTTCAAGATGGTGGAGTTGAGGGCATTGAGCGACTTCGGGGCTGAAATCTTCAGCAGGGTGACACCCTCTTGCGGCTGTTCAACCTTCAAGAATTGATAGTCCATAATACCTTTCTTTTGAACAATTCGTGAAATCCGTTCAATTCGTTGTTAAAAGAATAGGTCAGATGTCCATCGGCTTCAGGTCGGGAGCAATGATCAGCTTGGCCTCTGTGGCAGACTGCACTTGCTCGACAGTGAACTCAGGATGAATCTCGCGCAGCACGATTCCCTCGGGCGTGATGTCCATGACACCCATTTCAGTGATAATCATGTTCACCTGTCCGGCGGCTGTCAGCGGCAGGGTACATTCCTTGAGAATCTTCGGCGCACCCTTCTGCGTATGCTCCATGGTCAGGATGACGCGTTTGGCACCCACCACCAGGTCCATGGCACCGCCCATGCCGGGGGCCATCTTGCCAGGGATGATCCAGTTGGCCAGGTTGCCCTTTTCGTCGACCTGCAGGGCACCCAGGAACGACACGTTCACGTGGCCGCCACGGATGATGGCAAACGAAGTGGCTGAGTCGAAGGTGCAGGCGCCGGGTGTCAGCGTGATGAATCCGCCGCCGGCATTGATTGTGTTCTTGTCCTCCTCACCTTCTGCGGGCGTGGGCCCCATGCCCATGGCGCCGTTCTCGGTCTGTAAAGTGACTGACACGCCGTCGGGCAGATAGTTCGGAATCATCGTGGGAATACCAATTCCCAGATTCACCACATCGCCGTCGTGCAGCTCCTTGGCGGCACGCTTGGCAATGACTTCTCTCATTTGAAATTTGTCCATATTGTTGTAGTTTAAAAGATGAATGATATGCTTTGATACCCTATTGGGATATTGAAGTCTATTTCATGCCTCGCTTGACCATCTCCTGCACCACGAAGGAGGCGACGTCGTCGGCATAGGTATTCATGCCGAAACCGGCATCGAAGCCCAGCTCCTTGGCCAGCTCGTGGGTGACACGTGCGCCACCGCAGCAGCAAATCATCTTGTCGCGCAGCCCCTCGGCCTCCATCAGCTCAATGAACTCGGTCATGTTCTTGATATGCACATCCTTCTGGGTGACGGTCTGCGACACGAGCAGGGCATCGGCATGCAGCTCAATGCCTTTGGCAATGAATTCGTCGTTGGGCACCTGCGAACCGAGGTTGTAGGCCTCAATCATATCGTAGCGCTCCAGACCGTAGTGTCCAGCGTAGCCCTTCATGTTCATGATGGCGTCGATGCCCACGGTGTGAGCATCCGTTCCTGTGGATGCACCTACGATGACAATCTTGCGACCGATATTTTCCTTGATGTATTCGTCGGTCTCGTACATGTCCATGGTGTTGGACTCCACCTTGGGAACGTAGATGGTGGAGTAATCGACGGTATGCGAACAGCTGCCGTAGCAGTTGAAGAACGTGAAGCCTGGCGTGAGTTCCTGGTAGAACACCACGCTGGGATTCTCCAGCCCCATCTTCTTGAGCAGTTGCTTGGCGGCCTCCACCGCCTCGGCTCCCACGGGCACGGGCAGCGTGAAACTAAGCTGCACCTTGCCGTCGTTCATGGTGTCGCCGTATGGCTTTATCTTGGTGAAATCTAAGGTTTTGTCGAAATCCTTAGCTTCCATGCTATATAATCCTTCGCTCATTATCTTTTCCCTTTCATTAATTCAACAAACGGATTGAAATAATTATCACCCTTCATGGTGACACCTTCCAGGCCCTTACCGCCGTTCTTCGGGCGTTTCACGTCGCCGAAGATACCTTTTTCGAGGGCGGTGAACAGGCCTTCCTTGGTGATGTCCTCCAACAGGCGGATGGTGTTGCCCAACACTTCCTTCACGCGGTTGCGGCAGATTCCACCCTCCTTGAATTCCATCTCCTCGCCAATACTCTTCATGTTGTTGAAGATGTACTTGGCATTCTCGATGGAAAGGTAGCGGTCGCTCATGAACGGCGTGTGGATGGCCTCGGTGGGCATACCCAGGAGCTGGATGCCCTGGTGTGTCCAGATGCCAATCATGTTGAACAGCGCGTCCTGGATATGACCTCGGAAAATGTTGCCCGTCATGAACTTGGTGGGTGGCATGTACTTCAGTGTGGCCTTGGGGAAGATTTCGCGCGTCATCTGAGCCTGTGCCAGTTCCAGGAGGAAACCGTTCTCGAGCATCGGGTCCATCTCGAAGGCGTGGCCCAGTCCCATCTGCTCTTCGGGCAGGCCGGCCATCAGGGCGAGCTGCTCGTTGATGAGGTCGGAGGCCAGCACGGTGTGGGCAGCCTCCACAGCGTCGGCAGTGGTCAGGTAGTTGTCCTCACCCGTGTTGATGATGACACCCGCGAAGCCGTTGATGATGCGGCTCATGTACTGGTCGACCAGCGTGCGCTGCATGTTGATGTCGCGGAAGAGGATGCCATAGAGGGCATCGTTGAGCATCACGTCCAAGCCTTCGAAGGCACCCATGATGGCGATTTCCGGCATACAGAGGCCGGAGCAGTAGTTGCAGAGGCGGATGTAGCGCCCCTGCTCTTCGCCCACTTCGTCGAGGGCCTTGCGCATGATGCGGAAGTTCTCCTGCGTGGCGAAGGTGCCGCCAAAACCTTCTGTCGTGGCGCCATAGGGCACGTAGTCCAACAGGCTCTGGCCCGTAGTACGGATTACGGCGATGACATCGGCACCCTGGCGTGCGCCAGCCTGTGCCTGCACCACATCCTCGTAGATGTTGCCCGTGGCAACGATGATGTAGAGATAGGGCTTGGGTCCTTCGCCGATGGTCTCCAGATAATGTTCGCGGCGTGCGCGGCGGGTGCGGATGCGCTCCATGCTTTCGTCGATGACGGGCTGCAGCACCTCAGCAATCTGTCGCTGGTCGCGGGTCACCACCTGTGTGATGTCGAGTTCGCCGACAGCGACCTTCTCGGCAATCTGCTGTGGCTTCATGCCAGTCCGAATCATAGCATTGGCGATGAAGAACAAAGCTCCTTCGCCGAGTACGCCTTTGTCCTTCAGAGCCTCCACCACGACATTGGGCAGCGGCACCTCATTCTCATCGATGCCATCGATGCTCATCAGTCGGCAGAGCGTGCGCTCTACGGCCACCGTCGTGTACTGTTCAACGAAACGTTGTACGTCTTCGGCGATGCCTTTGGCCAGACTTCTGGCGTATTCCACCTTTTCAAAATCTAATCCTAATTTGCTTTTTTGCATAGCGTGTATTATATATAAGTTGATTCAATAGGGTTGTCGGTTCTCTGGGGGGAGGCTTCCAGCAAGTGTCTTGCCGCTGAAATCCACTCGCCGTCGATGCCAAGGCTTTCGGCAATGGTGAGGGCTTCGTGAGGCACTTCACCGTCGTGGACCTCCACCAGCTGGATCCGCTCTTCGACCAGGCTGCCGAACTTGTTGTGGCCACCGGCCAGGGTTCGACATCCATGATACAGCGCAAATTCGCCATCGGATATAACCGTGCAGGCCGTCTGATGGATCAGCTGGAGGCCACCGGAATAGTGGGAAAGGCCGACGGCAGCAAACCGCGTCCCGTACTTGTGATGGATGACACACAGTTGGACCGCATATTTGAAACCTATAATCTGCTTTGATTGAATGCGTAAGTTAATTCTCGCCATATTGTCCCTGACATACCTCCTGCCGCTGTATGCGCAAAACAGCGCTGAGAAACTTCTGCAGAAAACTGTATCCAAACTGCAGAAAGACGGAGGCATAGAGATCATCATGGATGCGGAGGTACGCCTTGAAACCGGAACTGACCGCATAGACCTGACTCTGAAGATGTCAGACGGCTGTTTCTACGCCCAGGAGGATGAAAGCCTCATGTGGTTTGACGGCAAGACGCTGTGGCGAGGAAATGACTTCGGTTCGGGCATCGAGGAGATATACATTACAGAGCCCACTCCAGGCGAGAAAGCAAGGTATGACGTGATAAATCTGCTTGACAGGCACCAGGGGTTTGCCATAAGCGGAAACGGTACGGATACGTTCATACTTACTGCATCGGCCCCGGGCAGGAGCGTCGAGGGAATACGCAAGGTTACCGCAAAGGTTGACCCCGCTACTTACACCCCCAAGTCACTCCAGATTGAGTTTGACCAGGAACTTGGCAACATATCCGCAACGATACAGATTACCGGCTACAAATCCGGGCAGAAATATGACAAGACCACATTCACCTGCCCCGTCAAGGATTTCAAGGACGCCGATATCATTGATTTGAGATAAACAGACACAATATATGGAAAGAGTAAAATGCCTTATCATCGGGTCCGGACCCGCCGGATTCACCGCAGCGATCTATGCCTCACGCGCCAACCTGAGTCCCGTTCTCTATGAGGGACCCCAGTCCGGCGGACAGCTTATAACCACCACCATCGTGGAGAATTTCCCCGGCTACCCCCAGGGCGTAAGCGGATATGATATGATGGAAGACATGCGTGCCCAGGCCCAGCGTTTCGGTGCCGACATACGCATGGGCATCGTGACAAAGGTGGATTTTGCATCGGCCCCCTACACCGTCACCATAGATGACGGAACACAGCTTCAGGCCGACACCGTAATCATATCCACCGGTGCCACAGCCAAGTATCTGGGACTCGAGGATGAGAAAAAATATGCCGGACGCGGCGTGAGCGCCTGCGCAACCTGTGACGGTTTCTTCTTCCGCAAAAAGGTGGTAGCAGTCGTAGGCGGCGGCGATACAGCCTGCGAGGAGGCCGCATACCTCTCTACCCTTGCCGAGAAAGTCTATCTGATTGTACGCAAGACCTATCTGCGCGCCAGCGACATAATGCAGAAGCGTGTGCTCGACAACCCCAAGATAGAGGTTCTGTTCAGCCACAACGCCGAAGGCCTTACCGGTGAGAGCAAGGTGCAGGGCGTAAAACTGGTCAAGGACCTTGGCCTGCCCACCGAGGAGCACTACGAGCGCCCCATTGACGGCTTCTTCCTGGCCATCGGCCACAAGCCCAACTCCGACGTGTTCAAGCCCTGGATAGAAACCGATGAAAACGGCTATATAAAGACGATAGACGGTACTCCCAAGACCAACATCCCCGGCGTTTACGCCGCAGGTGACGTTGCCGATCCCACATACCGTCAGGCCATCTGTGCAGCCGCAAGCGGATGCAAGGCCGCAATTGAAGCAGAACGTTATTTGAACAAATAATCCCAATCCAATAAAATGAAGATTTCAGAGATTCTTGCCAAGAAAAAAACCCTGTCATTTGAGATATTCCCTCCCAAGAGAGAGGAAGAGACATTTACCCTGATTGACAAGACCATCAAGCAGCTGAGCAATTACAAGCCCGACTATATAAGCGTCACTTACGGAGCTTTGGGCAACACGCTCTCCAACACCGCAATGATAGCCCGCACCATCAAGGAGAACACAGGTGCCGAGCCTCTGGCCCACCTCACCTGCGTGGCTTCAACGCATGACAAAGTGGACAACGTATGCAACGAACTCAGCAAATACGGCGTTCAGAACATTCTAACCCTGCGCGGTGACATACCCAAGGATACTGACGCTCCCGTATTCTCAGATTTCAAGCATGCCAGCGACCTGGCATCGTACATAAAGGGCAAATATGACGGTCAGTTCGGACTGGCCGGAGCCTGCTACCCCGAGAAGCACCCCGAGGCATCAAACATCACTACCGACATCGAGTTCATGAAGGTCAAGCAGGACGCCGGCATGGAGTTCTTTGACAGCCAGCTCTTCTTTGACAACGAGGTGTTCTACCACTTCCTTCTCAAGGCCCGCAAGGCTGGCATCACAGTACCTATCATACCGGGTATCATGCCTGTAACCAACTACGCCCAGCTGGACCGCATGATCCAGATCACCGGCTGTAACGTTCCGCTCAAGCTGCGCAACTACTTTGACCGCTACAAGAACGACAAGGCTGCCATTGAGGAGATAGGTCTTATCTTTACCAGTTACCAGATCCTGGACCTCATCGCCAACGATGTAGACGGCATCCATATCTACTCCATGAACAAGAGCGAGTTCATAAGCAAGCTCATGGACAACATAGGCTACGTAGCCTCAGGATTCTTCAAATAACCTTGAAAACAGAATGACAATAGACAAAATACAGATATTTGACGGAGCTCAGGGTACGGTTTTGGCCGATGCCCACGATCCCGAACACAAGCATCAGGGCGTTGCGGTACTCAACCTGACCAACCCGGCCCGCGTGCAGAAGATGCACACAGACTACCTGGAGGCAGGAGCACAGTACATCACCTGCAACTCATTCGAGCTCAACCCCGTCAAATGGCAGTCAAAGGAATATACCTGGCAGGAGATAGCCGATGCAGCCATCAGCAATGCCCGCACCGCTGTGGGCAACCGCGCGATGGTCATGTTCGATGTATCCACATCGGGCCAACTCATGGAACCCGTAGGCCAGTTCACCTTTGAGCAGGCATACGACAACTACCGCCAGGTGGCAGAGCATACTGCCGACCGCGTTGACGGCTACCTGCTGGAGACATTCAGTGACCTTTATGAGCTGCGCGCCGCAATCCTGGCCATACGCGATGTCTGCGACAAGCCAATATTCGCCACCATGACTTTCGATGAGCAGGCCCGCACGCTCACAGGCTCCACACCTGAGATTGTAGCCCTGACACTCTCATCGCTCGGTGTCGACGTGCTTGGCGTAAACTGCTCTAACAACCCCGCAGGCGTAGTAGATGTGGTTCGCCGCATGAAACCATTCGCCAACTGCCCCATCCTGGCCCAGCCCAACAAGGGTCTGCCCGAGATGCGTGACGGAGAGGTAGTCTACAACTGGACCGATCAGGACTTCGTAGACATAGGCAAGAAACTGATTGACGCCGGAGCCTCCATCCTGGGCGGCTGCTGCGGCTCGTCACCTTCTACCATCAAGGCCATCTCAGTCTATAAAGGCCAGCCTGCACCGGAGATTTCAAAACCTGACGGCACATACATATGCTCATCGACCATCCTGCTCAAGCTTGACAAGGGTCTTATCTGCGGTGAGAGGCTCAACCCCACCGGCAAGAAAAAGCTCAAGGAGGCACTTGCAGAAGGCAATTTCGAGTATCTGCAGCACGAGGCACTGGCACAGAAGGATGCCGGAGCCGATTTCCTGGACCTTAACTGCGGCGTCCCCAATTCCGATGAAAAGGCTCTTCTCTGTCAGGCAGTCCGTAAAGTTCAGGAGGTCTGCGACCTGCCTCTGCAGCTTGACTCGTCAAACCCCGAGGCAATAGCAGCAGCAATCCGCCTCTACAACGGTGTGCCCATGATCAACTCCGTGAACGGAGCCGAGGAATCCCTGTCACGCCTGCTGCCCATCATAGCCCGCTATCAGGCACCGTCAGTAACCCTGCCGCTCGATGAGCGCGGCGTTCCGGAAAGCTGCGAGGGACGTATTGAGATTGCCAACCGCATAATCAAACGCGCCGAGGGCATGGGCATTGACCGACGCCTGCTTGTATTTGACGGTCTGGTAATGGCCATCTCGTCAAATCCGCAATACGGCAAGATTACGATAGACACGCTCTCCGCACTCAAGAAACTGGGAGTACTCACAACTATCGGCCTTTCCAACGTATCATTCGGACTGCCCGAGCGCGGCACATTGAACCGCAACTTCCTGGCTATGGCATTCATGGGAGGCCTTGACATGCCTATCATGAACCCGCTGGACCGCGAGACCGTGTCAACCGTACGTGCCAGCATGGCACTGACCGGCAACGATCCCGGCTGCGCAGGATTCATCTATTTCAATACCCAGGCGTCCGAGGAACAGACTGTTGACAACCTCTTCAACGCCGTATCGCTGGGTCTCAAGGACCGCGTCAAGGATTGTCTGGAACGCGAATTGCCCGATATGGGTAAGGACCGCATCATAAACGAGATACTTATCCCTGCTTTGGGTGATGTAGGCGCAAAGTTCGCCCGTAACGAGGTATTCATGCCGCAGCTTATCCGCTCGGCCGAGGCCGCCAAGCTGGCTTTTGCAGTCATCTCAGAGCAGTTCAGCACCAAGGGTGACGACGAGCCCGCCAAGGGACATCTGGTAATTGCCACCGTAAAGGGCGATGTCCACGACATAGGCAAGAACATCGTAAAGGTTGTGGTTCAGAGTCACGGATTCAGTGTTACAGACCTGGGCAAGGACGTGCCCAAGGAGACAGTTCTTGAGGCAGCACAGAATGAGCATCCCAACGCTGTCGGTCTGAGCGCCCTTATGACCACAACGGTCGATTCCATGAAGGAAACCATCGAGTTCCTGCGTGCAGGCGGCATCACCTGCCCCATCATCGTGGGCGGAGCAGTCATGACACCCGATATCGCATCGGCCATAGGTGCCACCTACTACTCGAAAGACGCTCTTGAAACAGCACACCTCATGCAGGAAATCTGCGGAACCAAATGACTCAGGACAGACTCTGGAACGCAAACTACATAAAGATATGGACCGTGAATTTTCTGGTCCATTTCTCTTTTATGCTCATTGTTCCGCTGCTGCCTCTATACCTAAGCGAGACATTCGGTGCCACCAAGGACACCATAGGAATGGTGCTTACCGGCTATACAATCATGGCTTTGGTAATAAGACCGTTCAGCGGATATATGGTTGACAGTTTTCCCAGAAAGACCGTACTGGTCATATGCGGGGCATTGTTCTTCAGCATATTCGTAGGCTATATAGTAGCAGGATCGCTTGCAGCATTCGCCATATTCCGCACACTGCACGGTGCTCCTTTCGGCGCCACCACCGTTGCCGCCAGCACAGTTGCGATTGATGTAGTCCCCTCATCCCGACGCGGTGAGGCCATCGGCTATTACGGACTGAGCAACAACCTGGCAATGGCACTAGGTCCGGCGTTGGCAATTGTCCTTTTGGGCGTTTTCAACGGCAGTTACAAGGCGTTGTTCTGGGTATCGCTGGCCGCATCCCTCATCGGACTGCTGCTTGAAATATCCATCCGTCTGCCCAGACGTGATTTCGTCCCTGAAAAGAAAGTGCTCTCACTGGACCGGTTCTTCCTGCTCGAAGGCTGGCGTGAGGCCATAGGCATTGCCTGTTTCGCTTTCAGTTACGGAGTTCTCTCAACATACGTGGCCATTTACGGCAAGGAGGAACTTGGAATTACCGGTGGAACGGGACTTTTCTTTGGGCTCTGCGCCATCGGACTTATCCTTTCGCGCCTTACCGGAGCACGTCATCTGCGTGACGGAAAGGTATCACGCAACGCTACCATGGGCATGTGCGTATCGATATTCGGCTACCTGCTCTTTGCCGCCGTTCACAACCCTATCGGCTATTACGGAGCAGCACTGATCGTCGGCCTTGGAAACGGTCACATGTATCCCGCTTTCCAGACCATGTTCATCAATCTGGCAGAGCATTCACAGCGTGGAACCGCAAACTCATCCATTCTCACCTCATGGGATGCAGGAGTAGGTCTTGGCGTATCATAGGCGGCCTCTTCAGTGAATTCTGGGGCTACCACAGCGCCTTCTGGACCGCCTGGATAGTCAATGCCTTCGGAGTTGCGTTCTACTTCATATCCATCCGGAATCACTTTGAATCCAACAAACTGAGATAAAAAAAGACACAGAAGGAAACGTCCCTTCTGTGTCTTTTTATCGCTAACGCGTCAGGTTCAGTGTTTCTTTATCATTCCTGAGCGGCCAGTGCTTCCGTAACCGTTATTGTCACTGGTGAGAACAAAGGTTACTTTGCTGAACATATCCTTATAATCGCCGAATAGGTACTTGGTATGGTCATCAAGCGTTTGCATGTTATACCACTCATATCCTTCATATGGCTCAAGCGTTTCAGGATCAATGCCGGGAGCAAACCATGAAAGGTGATCGGATTCAGAACTCAGGCACTCACCTGCTGTAAAATTCATAGTCAGCACGCCATTCTCATGTGTATAGGTACCAGAAAGATGCGTTCCCCATGCAATGATGTAAAGATCTACATTGTTACCCTTGAAGATATAAACAGCCATGGTATCCTGGGCAGATGCATCTGTAAAGAGATCATATCTGGCATCTGTAACCTTACGGCCAAAGTTGCCGCCCTCCTTGTACCATACATCATAAAAGACATGACCAATCTCCTTCTCGGTCCATGACAAAGTCATGACATCACCATAGAATGATACCTTGTAAGAGTTTAGTTTCTCTGAACTCGAATATTTATCAAAGAGATGGAGTGAATCATTTTTACTGTCATAGGTGTAAGCGTATTCTTCGCTGTAAAGAGTACATGTTCCGTTTTCATTGATGACCAGTTTGTCTGCAGATTCGCGAGCAAGGTCGTTAACCCATGTACCGTATACGCTGCCGCCGGTAGCTGAATTATCTTCAACATTTTCTTTATCATCACATGCTGTAAACGCTACCAAAGATGCTGTAGCCAGAAAGAAAAGAATTCGTTTCATAAGTAAAAAGGTGTAATTAGTGATTATATATTTGGCAAATATAAGCTATTTAATATTTAAACACAACTAATTAACGACTAACTGAGCCATCCACATATCCGGCTTAGGAAACTTTTTATACTTTTGAAGGTCTTGTTACGTCACAAAATTCCGAGGCCCCTGACACCGACATACCTTTGCGTCATCAACAAACCCTACGGCCCCGATCCCATCAAGATCATCCCCAACACCAACGAGTAAGCATCGGACCCGCAATCACTCTCTCTCCTCCGCCAAAGTGTCCCGTACCTACCCCGTCGAGAATACGTTCTCTCGCGGGCCGGTGCGGGACACTAGCTCATTTCAGACACATGTCCCGCGATCATCGGACCCACAAGACTCACTGGGCCGATGCGCGCGGGACACTTTGGCGAACTTCGGTTATTGAACAAACAGGGAGGGAGATTGGCTGTATCAGAATCTGGGATACCAATTATCGAAAAGTTCGTCTATCGTATAGTAAGTGGCGAAATCCGTAAAGGGGATATAGATGACGTTTCCGGGCAGCTGGGCTCTCTGAAATGTCCTGTCAGCTCTCATCATACCTTCTATGGGGTATCTGAGCATATCATAATAGAAAGATGATTCCCAATATGTTTCTCCGAAAGAAGCCAATATATCATCAACAGCAGTCTCCTGTTCGGTATCAACCATTTCTGTAACCAGTGACATGGGACCGTCAAGGACCATGACCGGAGGAAGCGGGCGCTGCAGTTTCATTGTAAGGTCATTGCATTGTCTGTTAATGGGAATGACCAGAGTCTCATACCCCTTATTAGTTACAATGATCATATTCTCAGGATTTACCGTGCGGAACATGAATTCACCGTTCAGATCTGTTTTGGTCTGTGCCATAATGCGGTCACAGGCATCCCTTTCGGTTACATTGACACCTGCCACAGGTCCGTTGATGTCAACTATTCTTCCGTAAATTACATCGCCGGCCTTGGGCTTGTCCTGCGCAAACGTTGGAACGACAGTTACTACCGATAACAACAATGAAGCAAACAACTTTTTCATATCCGTGATTGTTTTTGTTTGCGACAAAAGTATTACAGTGGGCTCCTACATACCAAGAAATTAGCGTTGCAAAAACGTTGCAATTGAAATCCGTCTGTTCTTATATAAAAAATAGAGAAAAATATTTTGCCATGACGGTGCAATGTACTAATTTTGCGCCCGATTAGTGCCGCAGAGGTCTGAGAAGTGTCTGCCACAGTGGGCGGACCACCTCACGGAGAAACGAATAAAAGCAAGATTTAATGTACGTTATTGCTGAAATTCAGGGACAGCAGTTCAAGATTGAAGAGGGAATGAAGCTGTTCGTGCACCACATTCAGGACGTTGAGGCCGGTGCAAGCGTAGAGTTCGAGAAGATCCTTCTCGCCGACAAGGACGGAAAGATCACCGTGGGTGCTCCTACCGTTAAGGGCGCAAAGGTAGTATGTGAGGTCAAGACCGCTCTCGTTAAGGGTGACAAGGTTCTTGTATTCCACAAGAGAAGAAGAAAAGGTTACCGTAAGCTGAACGGTCACCGCCAGCAGTTCACAGAGCTTCTGGTTAAGGAAGTAGTAGCATAACCCTAAAAATTAGAAAGAAATGGCACATAAAAAAGGTGTAGGTAGTTCTAAGAACGGCCGTGAGTCTGCCAGCAAGCGTCTGGGCGTTAAGATTTGGGGTGGACAGTATGCAAAAGCAGGTAACATCATAGTACGTCAGCGTGGTACACAGCATCATCCGGGTGAGAACATCGGTATGGGTAAAGATCACACCCTGTTCGCTCTGGTTGACGGAACCGTAGAGTTCAAGAAGGGCCGCAAGGACAGAAGCTATGTTTCAGTAATCCCCGTTCAGGAGAAAGCTGAGGCCTGATAAACCAAACAATATAAAAGAGGCTCACTGAATTTGTGGGCCTTTTTTATTTAAAAGAATTATTCCGATGCTCACACTCAAACAGATCACAGAACAGACCGAGCAGGTTATTGCAGGTCTTAATAAGAAGCATTTCAAGAATGCTGAGGAGGCAATTGCCCAGGCCATCAAGCTGAATGATGACAGAAAGAAGGCCCAGGCACAGTTGGATAACAATCTTGCTGAGGGTAAGACACTTGCCGCAAAGATTGGACAGGCCATGAAGGCCGGCAACAAGGAGGAGGCTGAGCAGGCCAAGGCCAAGGTTGCTGAGCTCAAGGTGGCTGCCGCAGATCTTGAGGCCAAGAAGGAGCAGGCTGAGAACGATCTGACCGCCCTGCTCTGCACAATCCCCAACATTCCCTACCCTGAGGTACCTGAGGGCACATGCGCCGAGGACAACTGGGTGGTAAAGTCAAACCTCAAGGAGTGCGTCATCGGACAGGATACAGTAGGAAACTGGACATGCAATCCGGAGAACAGCCAGGCCAAGGTTCCTCACTGGGAGCTTGCCAAGAAGTACAACCTGATTGATTTTGACCTGGGTGTCAAGATTACAGGCGCCGGATTCCCCGTATATATAGGAAAAGGTGCACAACTGCAGCGCGCACTCATCAACTTCTTCCTGGCCGAGGCCAACAAGGCAGGTTACACAGAGATCATGCCTCCTACCGTTGTCAATCCCGCATCAGGTTACGGCACAGGTCAGCTCCCCGACAAGGAGGGCCAGATGTACCACTGTGAGGTTGATGACCTCTATCTGATTCCTACCGCCGAGGTTCCCGTTACCAATATCTACCGTGACGTTATTCTGGACGAGAAGCAGTTGCCTATCAAGAACTGCGCATACACCCAGTGCTTCCGTCGTGAGGCAGGTTCATACGGTAAGGATGTACGCGGTCTGAACCGTCTGCACGAGTTCTCAAAGATTGAGATTGTACGCATAGATACTCCCGAGCACTCTGCTGAGAGCCACAAGGAGATGCTTGCTCACGTAGAGGGTCTGCTCCAGAAGCTGGAACTCCCCTACCGCATCCTGCGTCTTTGCGGTGGTGACCAGAGCTTCACATCAGCCATCTGCTATGACTTTGAGGTATATTCAGAGGCACAGGGTATCCAACTTTGACACCTATCAGGCCAACCGTCTTAAATGCCGTTACCGCAAGGCAGGCGAGAAGAAAGCCGAGCTCTGCCACACTCTGAACGGCTCTGCACTGGCACTTCCACGTATAGTTGCAGCAATACTGGAGAATAACCAGACACCGGACGGAATAAGGATTCCAAAGGCTCTGGTTCCTTACACAGGATTTGAAATGATCAATTAATAAATGAGGCTCACTTAACAGTGGGCCTTTTTTTTTATCATATCTTTGAAGCGGTTACAAATTGAATTCATTATGAAGAAAACCTTACTCGCATTACTTTCGGCAATCCTGGCCATTACAGCCAAAGCCCAGACTGTCAACGGTATTTGCTATTATATATTGGATGACTCCCATGTATCGGTGGTAGTTGACCAGGAATGGGACAGCGAAAGCTCCACCATGATCAAGCATTACTACAAGGGTGCCTTGACAATACCTTCATCGGTCGATATTGAAGGAAAGACATATACGGTAACCAGAGTTGACCTTTACGGTTGCTCTGAACTTACCAGCGTAAGTCTGCCTAACACCCTTGAAGAGATTGCCGAGGCCGGATTTTCAGATTGTTCAAGCCTGACCAGCGTCACTCTCCCTTCATCTCTAAAGAAAATAGGCCGATTGGCATTCCAATCCTGCACCAACCTGCAGGAGTTAACCATACCTGCCTCAGTTCAGGAGATAGGAATGAACGCGTTCTGCACTTACAGCGACAATTTCAAGAAACTGACTATAACTGATCTGTCCGCATGGTGCAATATTGAGATGGAAGGAATCCTCTTTACCGACGGCACCGTATATCTTAACGACAAGCCGCTGACCGATCTGGTTATCCCTGAAAACGTTAAGATAATCAAGCCTTACGTCTTTGATGGATTCAAAAGCATAACATCCGTACATTTTCCCGCCAACGTTGATTCTATCGGCTATGACGCATTCAAGGGTTGCACATCCATCACCAAGGTATCGGCCGATGACGTTGCGTCATGGTGCGGAATACACTTCGGTCCCACTACATTGATCAACGATGTTCTGCTGAACCTCTCCAATCCCGTATACTATTCGGAGAATCTTTACATAGGAGGCAGTTCCATTAATGAACTCACCATTCCCGAGGGTGTCGATTCAATAGGCAGCTGTGCTTTCATTAATCTCAAGACCCTTACCAAAGTATCTCTGCCGTCCACTCTCAAGTATGTGGGTCCCAACGCATTCCAGGAGTGCATCAATCTGCAGATTGCCGATGTAACATCAATCCAGGACTATTGTCAGATTGAATTTGCTTCACTGGACAGCAATCCGTTCCAGGATTATATCAAAAACCGTGCTTTCACCTGGATGCTTGTAAACGGTAAATACGTACATGACGGTGACAGGGTTCTTTATATCCCCAACGGCCTTACTGAGGTCAAGGCCAACGCTTTTGCCAATGCTGATCCTACCGAAACGGTAATCATTCCGGCCACAGTCACCAAAATAGGTACAAACGCCTTCCGTAACTCCGTAACGAACAGATTCCATACTCTCATCATCAAAGGCCATATAGAAGAGATGGGTGAACTTGCATTCGGCAGTTGTCCATATATCAGAACCATCTATGTGGAGGATGAGAATCCCTCTGAGATACCGGCAAACACCTTTACCAACTACTACAATTACCCGGCAATCGGCGGTTCTTTGAGTGCTGATTACAGCTACAAGAACGCCACGCTCATGGTACCCATCGGCACCAAAGCCAAGTATGAAAGCACTGACGGATGGAAACTGTTCCAGAATATCGAGGAGTTTGACGTCGCTGCCGTCAGGAACATAGGCATGTCAAATGCAGCGACCACTCAGTACACCCTTGACGGACGCATTGCCGGCCCCGATTACAAGGGCATAGTATTGGAGCGAATGCCCGACGGCTCCGTCCGTAAAGCAATCAAAAGATAAAGGGTTAAAGCGCGGCGCGCAGACGCACCAGCTTGGTAAGCAGCCCTTCAAGCAGGTCAAGCGGGAGCATGTTGGCTCCGTCGCTCTTGGCCTCAGACGGGTTCATGTGAGTCTCCATGAACAGGCCGTCGGCACCTACTGCCACAGCAGCCTTTGATATGGTCTCTATGAGTTCCGGCTGACCACCGGTTACACCGCTTGTCTGGTTGGGACGCTGCAGTGAATGCGTGCAGTCCACAACTACCGGATAACCGAACTTCTGCATCTCGGGGATACCGCGGAAATCAACCACCAGGTCCTGATAGCCGAATGTACTGCCGCGTTCGGTCAGCATGATGTTCCTGTTACCTGCATCGGCAACCTTCTGGGCTGCAAACTGCATGGCATCGGGAGCCAGGAACTGGCCCTTCTTTATGTTCACGGTCTTTCCTGTACGGGCAGCAGCCACCAACAGGTCAGTCTGACGGCAAAGGAATGCCGGAATCTGCAGTATATCAACATATTCAGCCGCCATGGCTGCATCCTCCTCCTTGTGGATATCGGTCACTACCGGAATGCCGAACTCACTGCGGACCTTAGACAGTATCTTGAGCGCCTTCTCATCACCTATTCCGGTGAAAGAATCAATGCGTGAACGGTTTGCCTTCTTGAACGAGCCCTTGAACGCATAGGGAATGCCCAGACGTGAGGTTACATCGACACACTTCTCTGCAATACGCATGGCCATCTCCTCACCCTCAATGACGCAGGGACCGGCCAACAGGAAGAAATTCTTTGAATCCTTAAAAAGTGCCATCCTATCAGGGAATTATGAAGTTGATAACTGCCGGCTCAAGTGATACCTTGAGCGGGAATGTATGATTAAGCGTACGGCCGTCTATGCATGTAAGAGTGCCGTCTGCATCCATGATCTCAATCTGCTTTGTGCGGTACGGACGTACCTGCTCGTGATTCAGGAACTGATTGTGCAGGATCATATAGAGTCCGCGGATGGTCTGCCAGAACTTGGGTCTGTAAACCACGGACATATCAAGCCAACCGTTGTAAGGTACGGCGCTCGGAGTCATACCGTAGCCGCGCGAATTACCTATACACAGAGTCATGATCTTGTCGTTTATCTCCTCACTGTTCACCTTGATGCGCATCTTGTACTGCTTGCGCTCCTTGAACAGGCTGAAAATGGCAATCAGATAAGCCGGATTCTTCTTACCGAACCGCTTGCATATATCCGACAGACGGATAGCCTGAGCGCCCAGACCTATGTTTACAGCCATCAGGAAATAACGCACACGCTCGGCACCATCCTCCTGATATGAGCAGTAGCCCACATCGATCTTCCTGGTACGGCGTTCTATAATGCTGTGAATGGCCTTCTTGTAGTTGTCAACCTCCAGTCCCCAATAACTTGCAAAGTCATTACCGATACCGTTGGGTACGATACCCAGGCACAGGTTCTGTCGGATCTCACGGGGTGAGAACATTATGGCATTGATGGCGTCGTTCAGCGCCTCATCACCTCCCACTATGACAATGGTCTGATGACCGCTGTCTATAAGCATGCGGGTTATGCGTTCAATAGAGCCTTCGCCACCTGACTGCACAACATCATATTTGACCTTGCGGAACTCCAGATACTCTCTTATCTGGTTCCACCTCTTGAGCGAGTTGCTTACACCGGCCCTGGGAACGTATACTATTCCCCACCTCTCTTCATCGGTCATAAATCAATCTCCCATTAGTTCAACAATACGGTCCACCTTCTTTTCAGCAGGCCATTCAAACGGAATCCACTCAATATGGATGCCGCGGCGTTCCATTCCACGGAACCATGTCATCTGACGCTTGGCGAACTGGTGTATGGCAACCTCCAGTTCCTGCAACAGATACTTATATTCAAGCTGCCCCGTCACATACAGGGTAACATACTTGTATTCAAGTCCGTAATAGATAAGGTCATCGGCTGTTATACCTCTGTCAAGCAGACCTTTGATCTCATCTATCATTCCCTCCTGAAGTCGCTTCTCAAGGCGGCTGCTTATGAGCTCACGCCTCTGGTCACGGCATATGTCCACGCCTATGTTCAGACTCCTGAGCGACGGGAAAGCGCCCACCTCGACCGGAGTGTTACGGTAGCACTCCTCTATCTCGATGGCGCGGATGGCACGCTTGCAGGTGTCCACATCGGTCGTATTATGCAGAGTCTTGTAACCCTTGAGTATCTCCGTGAGCTCAGCCAGCGACTTACCCTCAAGCGAACGGCGCAGTTCCGGGTTCTCAGGTACCGGTATGAGCCGATAGCCGCGCAGGACCGATTCCAGGTAAAGCCCCGTTCCGCCGCACATTATTGGCTTTGCACCTCTGTTCACGACATCACGGTAAGCCTTGAGGAAATCCCCCTGGAACTCATACAAGTTGTACTTGCTTCCCGGCTCTGCAATGTCAATCAGATGATACGGAATCCTGTGACCGTTTATATCATAGTCAGCCAGATCCTTACCGGTGCCGATATCCATACCGCGATAGACCTGACGGCTGTCAGCGCTCAAAATCTCACCTCCTATGCGGTCTGCCAGCGCCACTGCCAGTTTTGTCTTGCCGCATGCCGTAGGGCCCAGTATGGTTATCAGGTCAAAATTCTGCATAGACAAGGCGAAGATAAAAAAAAATCCCCGCATTACTGCGAGGATTTTCTCTTATAAAGTAATAATCAAAATCACTTAGTGATAACGCGAGCCATTTCGCAAACCTTGTTGCTGTAACCCCACTCGTTGTCATACCATGCGCAAACCTTAACGAAAGTAGGATCGAGCTGGATACCTGCCTTAACGTCAAAGATTGAGGTGTGAGCGTCGTTACGGAAGTCGGTTGAAACAACTGCATCCTCAGTGTAACCCAGGATACCCTTGAGCTCGCCCTCTGAAGCAGCCTTCATGGCAGCGCAGATCTCCTCATATGTGCAGGGCTTCTCGAGCTCAGCAGTCAGGTCAACGAAAGATACGTCTGAAGTGGGAACGCGGAGTGACATACCGGTAAGACGGCCGTTCAGAACGGGAAGAACCTTACCTACAGCCTTGGCAGCACCTGTTGAAGAAGGAATGATGTTCTCCAGGATACCACGGCCACCGCGCCAATCCTTCTTTGAAGGACCGTCAACAGTCTTCTGAGTAGCAGTAGCAGCATGAACGGTTGTCATAAGACCGCGCTTGATACCGAACTTGTCGTTCAGAACCTTGCTGATAGGAGCCAGGCAGTTGGTGGTGCAAGATGCGTTGGAGATGATGGTCTGACCAGCGTAAGTCTTGTCGTTAACACCGTATACGAACATAGGAGTAGCATCCTTTGAAGGAGCTGACATGATAACCTTCTTGGCACCAGCCTTGATGTGAGCCTCAGCGAGCTCAGCTGTCAGGAAGAAACCGGTTGACTCAACAACAACGTCAACGCCCAGAGCACCCCAAGTGATGTTTACGGGATCCTTCTCAGCGAAAACCTGAATCTTGTTGCCGTCAACGATCATGTAGTTACCCTCAACCTTGATGTCGTGGTTGAACTGACCATGAACTGAATCATACTTCAGCATGTAAGCCAGATAATCGGGATCCAGAAGATCATTGATACCTACGACCTGAATGTCGTTAGAGAAGTTCTCAACAGCAGCACGGAAAACCATGCGACCGATACGGCCAAAACCGTTAATACCGAGTTTGATCATTTTGTTTGTTTTAGGTTGTTTATTATATCAAAAAATTCTCTTTCTCTCTTAAAACGGCGCAAAATTAAGAAATTCTTTTTACTTTCGCGCACAATTACTAAAGTAATAAGGTTAAACTAATTTAAGAATAAAAACATAAGCGATATGGGCTTTTTAAAGAACCTTTTCAGCAAGAAGACAGACGAGGTGGAAAACGTCGGTGGAATGGAGGACTTTATGACTCTTATCCGCGTTTACCTGCAGGCTGAGATAGCAGGAAACCTGGGCATTACCAACATCAACATGCTCCCCGACCTGGCCACTTTCAAGCGCGGTCTCAAGATACAGACCCAAGGCAATAAATTAGGTGTAGCCGAGAAGACCCGCTGCAGGAAGATGATGGGACAGATGTACGGCATATCCGATGACTTCTTCAAGGAGATTGACTCATGCATCCGCAAGAACTGCCGCAACGTCAATATGCTCCAACCCTTCATGTTCCAGTTCCAGGGCTTCAGTTCGGACCTGATGATGCAGGTAGGCACCATCCTCAAGTGGAAATTCCGCGTACCCTCATTCATGCGTAACGCCCTGCGTACCATGACCGAGGATGCAGTCCACAAGATCATGACCAACAACTCATGGAAGGATGAGGCCAGTTACAAGACCGTATTCAGCATCCGTCAGTATCAGCAGCACCTTGGATTCAGCGAGAAATGGATGAGTGAGTATGCATTCAACACACTCATTCTGGCCAAGAAGGAACCCCGCAAGAAAGAGGACCTGGAGGCTGCCCGCGAAATGCTCAAAAACAGATAAAAAACCAGCCATTCCATTGGCGGTTTTTATATTAATTGACTATATTTGTACTTCAAATACTGATACACTTATCAGATTATGACTGAGGACGATTCCAGACTGATTGAGCAGTTCGAAGGGAAAATCAGGAAACTGGTTGACCTGTACGACACCGTCAAGTGCAGCAATTCCCAACTCCAGGGCCAATTGAAAGCCAAGGATGAGGAGATTATGCAGTTGAAAGAAGAACTGGCCGGTCTCAAGGAATCATATCAGAATTTGAAACGGTCTAAAGTCCTTGAAGTTTCGGGTCACGACATAGATGACACCAAACGCAGGGTATCAGGACTGGTGCGCGAGATAGACCATTGCATTAAACTGTTAAACGTATAACCTATGGCAGAAGAGGCAATGGATGAATTGTTTGAAATCAAACTGATGGTAGGCGGAACATACTACCCTCTCACCATCCGCAGAAAGGATGAGAGGCTGTACCGTGAAGCTGCCAGACGTATCAATGATAAACTCAACCGTTACCGCGAGCATTTCCCGCAGTTGAGTGAAGAGAAATACTACGTGATGGCTGCCGTGCATATTGCAATGGTAAACGTCATGTTGGAGGACTTCAATGATACGGCTCCGTATAAAGAGAAGTTACAGCAGATGGACAAGGAGCTTGACTCCATCCTGGACAACATTGCTGCAGAACCTGACGCGGAGTAGATTCCAGACATTTCACAACGAGGTTTACGCGCACTTTCCTGTCAGAAAGGTGGTCTCCCAACCTTTCCGTAGCAGGTCAGTGCGTATTATATATACACATAACGGGAGATAGACTATGTTATACATCATTTCAGGAATTGTTGGACTCCTGGTTGGCGCAGTGATTGCGTACATCCTTTCCAACAGCAGATTAAATAAGAAAGTCCAGACTCGTCTGGAAGAGGCAGAAAACCAGGCAGAAGCCATCAAGCGTGACAAGCTGCTTGAAGTAAAGGAGAAATTCCTCAACAAGAAGGCAGAACTCGAGAAAGAGGTTCAGATCCGCGACCAGAAACTCCAGCAGAACGAGAACCGCCTGCGTCAGAAAGAGATGCAACTCAACCAGCGCCAGGGTGACCTGCAGCGCAAACATCAGGAAGCTGATGCCGTACGTGAGAATCTTGAGGCCCAGATGAATGTAATAGAGGGCAAGAAAGAGGAACTTGAGAAACTGCAGATGCAGGAGCGTGAGAAACTTGAGGTAATAAGCGGTCTCTCAGCCGAGGAAGCAAAGAGCCGTCTTGTAGAATCACTCAAGGAAGAGGCCAAGACAGAGGCCGCATCCTACATCAACGAAATCATGGACGATGCCAAGATGACCGCCAGCAAGGAGGCCAAGAAGATAGTCATCCAGACCATCCAGCGCATCGGCACAGAAACCGCAATTGAGAATTCAGTAACAGTATTCCATATTGAGAACGATGAGATGAAGGGCCGTATCATCGGCCGTGAAGGACGTAACATCCGCGCTATCGAGGCCGCCTGCGGCGTTGAAATAGTAGTTGATGACACCCCCGAGGCCATAGTTATTTCAGCCTTTGATCCCGTCCGCCGTGAGATTGCCCGTCTGGCCCTGCACCAGCTGGTGGCCGATGGCCGTATCCACCCCGCACGTATCGAGGAAGTTGTAGCCAAGGTACAGAAGCAGGTTGAGGATGAGATAATCGAGACCGGTAAGCGTACTACGATTGACCTGGGTATCCACGGTCTGCATCCCGAGCTTATCCGTCTTATCGGTAAGATGAAATACCGTTCATCATACGGCCAGAACCTGTTGCAGCATGCCCGTGAGACCGCAAACCTCTGCGCCGTAATGGCCGCCGAGCTTGGTCTTAACCCCAAGAAGGCAAAACGTGCAGGTCTGCTCCACGATATAGGTAAGGTGCCCGACGAGGAGACCGAGATGGCACACGCCGAGTACGGTATGCACCTGGCTGAGAAGTACAAGGAGAAACCCGATATCTGCAACGCCATCGGCGCACACCATGAGGAGTGTGAGATGACAAGCCTGATAGCACCTATCGTACAGATCTGCGATGCCATTTCAGGTGCACGTCCCGGTGCCCGTCGTGAGATTGTCGAGGCTTACATCAAGCGTCTGAATGACCTTGAAAAGATTGCCCTCTCCTATCCCGGCGTAACCAAGACCTACGCCATCCAGGCAGGTCGTGAACTCCGCGTGATAGTCGGAGCCGATAAGATTGACGACAAACAGACCGAGCAGCTCTCAGCCGAGATCGCACAGAAGATCCAGAACGAGATGACATATCCCGGTCAGGTCAAGATTACGGTAATCCGCGAAACCCGCGCCGTAAATTACGCACGATAAGGATTATTCTTTAATACATTCCTTAAAAGCCGCTTCAAACATCGCTCTGAGGCGGCTTTTATCATGTATTATCTCACGCAGGCGGGCCAGTCCTTCGGCATTCCGGGATTCAGGAATCCAAAGTTTGAGATAGCCCCCAACGTCATATTTCTCGGCCATATGCTCACAGGTGCGCAGCCAATGGCCCTCCTTGTCCAGCTCCGGATAGTGTTTGGATCCATACTGTACGGTCCTGAGTATTATGGATTCAGGAATAATCTGGCGGTCCGCCTCAGCAATTATCTTCCCGTAAATACTCCTGGGTTCATGGTCCGATGAAGCCCTATGGTCCTCGGCCGCCTGAGCAATCACCTCAATCTTTTCATCGGTAAACCATCGGCGCAATTCTTTATCCGCCCGGATAATCCTACCCGATTCCAAATGATGAGTCTTCCGGTCCACGCTCAACCCGGTATCATGATAAGCCGCCGCCGCATAAACCATATTGACATCAACCGGATAGAACTGAGAGAGCCTGACTGCCTCCTCAATGACAGCCAGGACATGTCCACGTCCATGTCCCGCATCAAACCCCTCATACATAGGAATTATCCGCTCCTCTATGTAGTCAACCAGAGATTTATCCATAACTTCCTCAAAATTAGGAAACATTTTGTAATTTCGCAGCTGGAATAGCGATTCCGTTACATATCAAGGGGCTGTTTGGCTTTGACAGCAGGTAGAAAAGGTATGTAAGCAGGCAGTGCTCTGTCAGTCCGCACTATAAAAAGATTGGCAACAATTATCTGGCAACACAAACTTTGCTCTTGCTGCTTGATCGAAGTACAGTAGATCTGCTTAATCACGGCACAAGGTGCTGTGACAAGACATCACCCGGAAGCTCTTGCTCCGAAGCTCGTCGATACGGTGGTGCAGTCAAATCGGGGATAGTTTCTGATGGCTTCGCATCAGGAATGAAGCTTTAGAAGATAAGGTTATGGCCCGGTAGCTCTATCCAAGTCATAGCTCGAAAATTCAAGTAGAGATAAGCCTGTAGAAAGCATATGGTTTCTCTGTTTGGACGAGGGTTCGACTCCCTCCAGCTCCACAAAAATAGGTCGTCCGATGGGCGACCTTTTTTGTGGAGTTGGGGGGAGGAGTATACCTTTATCAACGCAGGTTCAACGTATTGGAGCGAGCGAGGCGACGAGCGAGACCGCGGTCCTGGAAGGCCGCCAAGCGAACGGAGTGAGCGCGTTTACGGAGTAAACTAGTACTTATGTTTGAAATCCAAATAAAATTGGAAGAGCCCTATCGGGCTCAAGGTGGTTTGTGTTTTTCATGGTATTAAGTTGAAAAAAAGAAA
>CAJOJD010000044.1 GCA_905234745.1 uncultured Bacteroidaceae bacterium
CATGCTGACCTCAATCCGGCTTTCTGGGATAAGGAGGCCAATGACTTTGCACCCACTGCATGGTATACTCTGGCTGATGGACAGTTTGCAGACGGAACTCCCGCACCTGCAGGAACCAAGCTGCTCAAGCGTTTCACATATGCAATGACCCGTGCTTCATTGCAGGACGGAGCTGGTGCCAACGCCATCTGGAACATCACCAACGTAACCCGCAGCGACCGTCCAAAACTGTATACTACTGCAGCATGGGCCAAGGCAATGTCCGAGAACGCTCAGGTTATAGCTGCCATCAAGGCCGATCCTACATCGCCGTATTATGCCGATGGTACCGATGAGGGCATCAAGGATGCTGTACTGCATCTGCTTGATCCCAGTACCAATCAGTTTGACAATTCATGGCACAACTTTACACCTGAGATGAGTGATGACCAGTACTATAACTTTATGGTTTGGCATCGCGGCCTTTCAATCCCGCGTGCACGTAATCTGAACCGTGAGGAGGTTCAGAAGGGTAAGGAGGTATTCAACCGTATAGGTTGCGCCAGTTGCCATCGTGCTTCATGGAAGACCAAGGAGGACAATTACTGGAAACCGGCAGTCTATGCCGATAAGGAACTTCCCCAGTATCAGGAGCAGACCATTTATCCATATACCGATATGATTCAGCATCGTCTGTACATGATAAACGGCATTCACGGCAGCTGGTGCCGCACGACTCCGCTTTGGGGCCGCGGTCTTTCACGTGAGAATACCGGAGCCGAGGACCGTCTTCACGATAACCGCGCACGTAATGTGATTGAAGCAATCATGTGGCACGGTTACAGCAAGGAGAGCGATGCTTACTGGTGCACAGAGAAATTCTACAACCTCTCCAAGGAGGAGCGTGATGCGGTTGTGGAATTCATCAATTCTATCTAATTTTACAATGTGAAAACAGACAAGATTCTAAAATACACTGTTATTGGTAGTGCGGCAGCCGTCATTCTTATGATGGCCGCCGCTACCATTATAGAAAAACTCTATGGTACGGACAGAGCCTTGAGCATTGTCTATCACAGCCCTGTCTTTATTGTACTGTGGGCAGTTTCCGCAATATCGGGAGTATGGATGCTGATACGTCGCGGAACTATCCGTAAGCCCGCCACATTCTTTCTTCATATAGCGTTCGTACTTATTCTGGCAGGTGCGCTCATATCCATGCTTACCGGCAAGAGCGGCATAATGGAGCTGCGACGCGGACTGGTTACAAACCAGTGGGCATCGGACCAGGGAATGCGTCAGAAACTGCCGTTTACGCTGCAGTTGAAGGAGTTCAAGGTAGAGTATTACCAGGGAACGCATGACCCGTCGGATTACATAAGCAAGGTCGTTCTGAAAGACAGCCGTAATGAAACGGAAACGGAGTATACCATTTCCATGAACAATATACTCAAGTATGACGGATACAGGTTCTACCAGTCCAGTTATGACGATGACCTTCGCGGAAGCGTCCTGGCTGTCAGTCATGATCCTTGGGGAGTAGGGGTTACCTACACAGGATACATCCTGTTGCTTGTTTCTCTGATAGGCTTCTTCTTCCAGAAGAATTCCGGTTTCCGCGCAGCGCTAAAGGCCCGCAGTCAGGAATTCTCCAAACCTGTAAGAACGGTATTGCTGGTCCTGAATGTGTTGTTGTTCGGTTATCTGACATTTGTCATAGGCCGTAACTGGGTCCGCTACGGGCATGGACCGTTTGTAGGTACATACTCCGTAATGATGCTTATGGCCTGGCTGGTGACGGTAGCAATGGCTTTATTGCGCAAGCGTATGCCTATTATACAGCCCTTGGGCTTTGTCCTGGCCGGATTCTCAATCCTGGTGGCGGCAATCTCACACACCAGCCCGGAGGGTAATCTGGTTCCGGTGCTGCGTTCTCCGTTGCTGGGCGTGCATGTGCTTTGCATGATGGTCTCCTACACGTTGCTGGGACTTACTGCTCTGATTGGAGTGGTGGGACTGATCAAACGGGACAAGGATACCCAACTGATGCTGCGAGACGTAAGCCTGACCATACTTTATCCTGCAGTGTTCATACTGACCACAGGCACATTCATAGGCGCTGTATGGGCCAATATATCATGGGGTAGTTACTGGTCTTGGGATCCAAAGGAGACCTGGGCTCTGATAACGATGCTGGTATATTCGGCAATGCTGCACAGCAGCACCTTGTCGCGTTTTAACCGCCCAAGGTTCTTCCACGCTTATGCAATCCTGGCAATCCTTACGGTACTGATTACATACTTCGGAGTGAATCTTCTCCTGGGTGGTATGCACTCATATGCTTAGAACACAATAGGGTCAGACCCCTTCGTGTGCTTTATCGAAAAGAACACAAAGGGGTCTGACCCTATTGTGTCACTTTATTGCTTCAAGCAACTGGTCGCAGATGGCCTTCATTCCGCTGATGGAAGGATGGCCATTCTGTTTCTCAATGTCATGCAGTTCGATGAGCTGCGCATTGACTCGTTGACATCCTCATTGAGTTCAGAATTCAGTATTGAGTACAGCTCAGCCTTGGGATACTGTTTCTTGAGCATATCCAGCAGGCAGGCCAGGGCGGGACGGAAGTTCTTGCAGTCGTCCTTGGTCCAGTCTGAATACTGGTATTCGCCTATAGGAGCACGGGCCCAGGCATCGTTGGTGCCGCCGAATACGAATATGATATCGGGATTACCCAGCTTGTCAACACGTGAAATGAAGTTGTTGCGCGATGCATCCATACGGCCGTAACCGGTACCGCAGATGGTTGTGCCGCCCCATGAATCATTCTTTTCCAGCTCATAGCCCTTTGCCTTGATGTAAAGGTCCCACCAGGTCTGTGAAACCTCGGTGACATCATTGCGGTCATTGGGGTAGAAGGGGTTGTAACCCTCAGGATTAACGCCCTGGAAAGTTGAGTATGAGTCTCCAAGAATGGATACCTTCTTAGTCTGGGCCGATGCGGACACAACGGCGAGTGTCATAAACACTATTGAAATAATCTTTTTCATTGTAATGAGGTTGTTTGAATTGTATCGGCAAATATAGCGATTATTTCCGTAAGTTGTTGCGCATAGTCAGTGCCGCCTCAACCATGTTGCGGAGTGCAGCCTCGGTCTCAACCCAACCGCGTGTCTTTAATCCGCAATCGGGATTGACCCACAACTGAGCCGGACTGATAACCTGTGAAGCCTTGCGCAACAACGCCACCATCTCATCGACAGAGGGTACTCTAGGCGAATGTATGTCATAAACACCCGGACCGATCTCATTGGGATATTTGAAGTCTGCAAACGCGCCTAGCAGATTCATCTGGCTGCGTGCACACTCTATCGTGATCACATCGGCATCCATTGCGGCTATATGCCTGATTATGTCGTTGAACTGGCTGTAGCACATATGCGTATGGATCTGCGTGCAGTCTTTCACTCCCGATGACGATATGCGGAATGCCTCAACGGCTTTTTCCAGATACGCATCACGGTCTGCCTGACGGAGCGGGAGTCCTTCACGTATAGCCGGCTCATCAATCTGAATGACCTTTATGCCGGCCTTTTCAAGATCCTGCACCTCATCACGTATGGCAAGTGCAATCTGCTTCATGGTGACGGCACGCGGCTGGTCGTCACGGACAAAACTCCACTGCAGTATGGTAACCGGACCGGTAAGCATGCCTTTTACGGGTTTGTCAGTAAGGCTCTGGGCATAGGTTATCCAATCAACAGTCATTGCGTTGGGGCGTGATACGTCTCCGTAAATGACCGGAGGCTTGACGCAACGGCTGCCGTAGCTCTGTACCCAACCGTTTTGGGTGAATGCGAATCCGCTGAGCTGCTCACCAAAGTACTCTACCATATCATTGCGCTCGGATTCGCCGTGAACCAGGACATCCAGTCCAATCTCCTCCTGCTTGCGGATAGTCCTCTCTATCTCGCTTTTAATGAATTCAGTATATTGCTCTTTTGTGACCTCGCCCTTCTTGAACTTGCTGCGCCATGAACGGACATCGGCGGTCTGAGGAAACGATCCGATGGTTGTGGTAGGGAATAACGGGAGATACAGTTCCCGGTGCTGTTCCACGATACGCTCACGGAAAGTACTCTTACGCTTGGAATAATGGGGCGTTACGGCGGCCATGCGTTTCCTTACCTCCTCATTGTTGGTCAGGGCCGATGTCCGTCGGTCTTCAATGTCCGCTTTGTTGGCCTGGAGGGCGGCTTTTGAGAAGTAGGACAGGGAATTGCCTGCAAGATTTGCAAGAGTAACCACCTCAGTCACTTTCTGGCGTGCAAACGCCAGCCAGCGTTTTACCTCACAGGGCAGTGATTCCCCGTTTTTCTCGTTATCCAGATCTATCGGGCAATGCAGCAACGAGCAGCTTGTGGAAACAATGACGCGGTCTCCACCTATTACGCCCTTTACTTTGTCTATGAGATCGAGTGAACGAACGAAATCGTTTTTCCAGATATTGCGTCCGTCTACCACGCCCAGGCTCAATGAAGTCTCTTTCGGTAAGAGTCTCACCAGCTCTTTCCATCCCTCCGGATCACGTACAAGGTCTATATGCAGAACGTTGGGGTTTAGTTCGGCTGCAAGGCCGGCATTATCGGCCAGTCCGCCGAAATAGGTGGTGAGAATGATCTTGAGCGATGTGCTGCCGTTGATCCTGGCAAACGCCTTGCGGTATACTTCTTTTACGTAATCACTTAAGTCTGTGCCAAGGAAAGGCTCATCAATCTGTATGTATTCCGCGCCAAGACTCTCTAGTTCTTTCAGAATCTCAATGTAAACGGATAGGAGCCTGTCTATCAGTTCAATCCGATTGAAACCGGACTCTTTTTCCTTGCCGAGCAGCAGGTATGTGACAGGTCCGATAAGGACTGGCTTGGTCTTTATTCCCAATGCAAGAGCCTCCCGGAATTCGGCGGCAGCCTTGTTGAATGTAAGTTCAAAGTGCTGGTCCTTTATGAACTCAGGTACGATATAATGATAGTTGGTATCGAACCATTTGGTCATCTCCATGGCGGTAACGTCTATGCCGTCTTTCTGATAGCCGTGAGCCATTGCGAAATAGAGTTCAAGCCTGTCATTCCTGAGGCTGTCGTATCGGTGGGGAATGGCTCCCACGCACAGGCTCAGGTCAAGTGTCTGGTCATAGAATGAGAAGTCATTGCTGGGATCCTTCTGCATCTGCCAGTTGTCTTTACGTATGAGAGCTGCCGTATCCAACAGCTCCTGCTTTGATATCTTTCCTGCCCAGTATGCCTCTTCGGCTTTTTTAAGTTCGCGGTTTGCACCAATGCGGGGGTATCCTAAGATGTTTGTTCTTATTGACATATTCCAAATTGTTTTATCCGTTTCAAATCGCAATTGCAGCGCAAAAATATGTCGCCTTGTTGAACTATAAAAATATTTTGGAATATTCGGGAAAATATACTATGTTTGCGGTGTTAAACTCAAAAATGCAGGTAAATTATTCTGCACTTTTTAAATTTTCAAAGATGTCAAACGGCTATAAACTTGACGATACGGATATACGTATCCTGCGTGAATTGCAGAAAAACTCGCAACTGACAGTAAAGGAACTTGCTCAGAAAGTACACCTTTCACCATCACCTACATTCGAGCGTCAGAAACGCCTTGAACGTGAAGGCTTCATAACCCGTTATATGGCTGTGGTTGACTCCGAGAAAGTGGGTAACGGCATCATGGTGCTGTGTAACATACGTCTCAAGCAGCATTCCGAGGAGATGATCCAGCAGTTCATTGATGCTGTTCAGGACATTGACGAGATAACCGAGTGTTTCAACACCAGCGGCGATTATGATTTCATGATAAAGGTATATGCGCGTGACATGCACGCATACCAGCAGTTCATGCAGCATAAACTGGGCGCCATGAGTTGTCTGGGCAGCCTTCACAGTGTCTTTGTGATGGCCGAGACCAAAAACACTCATGGCGTGGCTGTTATCGGCAAATAGTTCTTACTGTGCCTTACCCTGGTATGATGTGGGTGTCGAGCCGAAGTTGAGCGAGAATATAAGTTCATCATCAATTATTTCACCCTCAAATCCCTTTACTGTGTAATTGGGGAATTCACCACCCATGGCAAGCGGCACTATGCTGTCACAGGTAAGGATGGCTCCTTTCTTTGTCGGTGTTACCGTTATGCCGGGTACGGTTACATCCAATGATACAGGCATTCTGGGTGAGAATTTGACCTGAAACAGGGTGATGGAGGCGGAATCGGCCTTCTGGGTGGCATTAAAGCTCACTTTTACGCTGTCAGTATCAAAAGCTCCGCTGGATGCGTTTACCGTAAGGGTTCCGGTATAATCGGTACTTTCAAGAACCGTTACAGGCTCCTCATTGTCTATTTCCGATTTGTCACAACTCACAAGAATTGCCGTCAGGGCAAACATAAAAAAGATTGATTTCTTCATTGTATTTATAGATTAAAGGTTGTTCCTAACATTATCGTTCTTGGCTTACAGGAGGCAAAGAACTCATTGCCTACAGACTTGAAATAGAAATTGCGTCCCTGCACATCGGTCAGATTATCGCCGCGAACGTAGATCTCCCAATTCTGGAAGGCCAAGGCTATGCGGCAACCGGCTTTGAGCCTGAAGTGTTCCTGTATTGTGCCGGTTTCATCCCAATTGAACGGACCGGCACCGTTCAGACTGCCGTCTATATCAAGTGTCTTGCCGTTCAGTCTGAAACTGTATCCCGCATTTACGCTCAGTGTGTGCCTGGGGACATAGGGTCGGGGATCGCCACCGCACCAGGACCAGGAAATATGTGAGCGGAACTGCTGCGGATTCCAGCCAAGTTCCGTTTCCACGCCTATGCTGCGGCTGCGGCCGGCGTTGGTCATCATACGTCCGGTCGACATTCCCGGCGGGAAAACCGTCAATTGCAGATTGCGGACATCCATATAATAGGCCGATGCGCTTGCGCTGAACGAGCCTTTGTGAAGACGTGAGCCAAGCTCCAGATTCCATGCGTTCTCGGGATCATACTCGGTGTTATCGGCCGATACCGATACGAACCGGCGGTCAAGATAGACGCCCAGATCCTTCATCATGGCGTTCATGGTAAGGTTCTGGAGTATATCTGAGAATATCTGCGTGTTGAATCCTCCGGCACGGTATCCTTTTGATGCGGTTGTGTATAGAGTGACTGCATCGGTCGCCTTGTACAGAATGGACAACTTGGGTATTACTTCAAAATGATTGTGGCTTACAGAACCCTTGTATGGAACCTCCAGTTCTTTATCCTGCGTCATGGTTGGCATAAAACGGTAATGAAGTCTTGCCATACAATCGTAATCCATGATACCGCCCTCATAGTCCAGACGTATGCCTGCAGTAATGAGCCATCGGCCCATATCAAATACCGACTCATGGAACAGTGCCGTATTCCATGTCCCGATCAGGAAGTCGGAGTTTACGGGCATTGTCTGGTCTGTTATGGTGAGATAACCGATGTCATCGGGGATATGGCTGTTGGCGTTATTCAGTATAAGTGTTTCTATTCCGTCGCGTTTAAACGTTACCGGAGCGTACAGGCTGTTCAGTTTGTAGAGTGAAAAGAAGCCTGTCTGCGGTTTCCATATGGCATTCGTATCGGCCCTGCGGAGTATGAGTTCAAGCGTGCCGGCACCGCTACGTTGTCTTTGCTGCAGCGTAAAAACAGAGCGTTCGGTATAATCCTGATCCATGTGCATATCGTCCGTAAGCAACTGGACCGATGTGGTGAAGTCCGTAACTACAGCATCTCCGTGGTGGCGAATCCGGTATCCGTCAATAACCGAGAGTCTGCTGTAACTGCCTTCATCATTATAAGAAACAGGGTATAGGGTGTCGTTCTTGAACTGACCGTATGCAAATCCGCCTTCCTGGGATATGTTGACCACAAGGAGATTGCTCATTGTGAGACGTTCGCTTGAGTGGCGTTCCCATTTCCATCTGAAGGCAAGGCCGTCATAAGGGTCGCACGGTGAATTCTTGAATGTGTTGATGAAATAGCCGTCAGTATGCCTGTATGGTTATGATTGAAGCTCCGACCCTTACGGTATTGGCATCTCCGTATTCAAGGCCGATAACCGGTCCCGAATCATCGGTAGGAGACAGGGTGGACAGGTTCAGCACACCACTCATGCTGTTGCGTCCGTAAAGTGTTCCCTGAGGCCCGCGAAGCATGGTTGCACGGCTAATTCCCTGCCAATCAAAATCATATGTATTCTTGTCAATAACGGGAATACCGTCTATGTAAAGCCCCATCACAGGGTTTTCCATTCTGGAACCGAGTCCACGGAGATATATGGTTGATGTCATTGATGCCCCATAGTCCGGAATATGCAGACCGGGAACTATTGATGACAATGAATTAGGACGATATATGCCGTTGCTTTTCAATGTCGGGTATGATATTTCCGATACGGCCGACGCCACGTTTTCCAAGGCAACCGACTCCTTCAGCGCGGTTACTGTAACATCAGGGAGATATTGGCTTAGAGTGTCGTTATAAGGCGATACGATCGCTAATGCAGATATAAGGACCAGTGTTGTCATTGCGGATGCAAAGGTCCGCAAAAACGGCTGATTGTTTTAGAACGATAATGACAGGAATTAGGATTATCCTTGCATGGTTTTGCGAAACTCCGACGGAGTCTGGCCGGTCTCCCTTTTAAAGAAACGGGCAAAATAGGATTGGTCATCCAGTCCTACAGCCGATGCTATGTCTATGATGGGCAAAGAGGTGCCTGCAAGCAGTTTCTTTGCTCTGACCAGTCTGGCTTTGTCTATCCATGCTCCCACACTGTGACCTGTTGATTGCTTAACCTGGCGGCTCAGGTAATTGTCACTTATTCCGACAGTTTGAGCATATCCGGTTATATTCCCTATGGGGCGTTGGGGATCGAATGCGGATTCCAGGAATACGTTTACAGCCGGTGGCAATACCGGCGGCTGTCCGGATTTAATGCGTGAGAGGAACAGGTCTAATGCCTTTTGTATAAATACATCATCGCTTTTTTCAAATGCGGCAAGAATCATCTTGAACAGTTCGGCCATAAAGACGGCCTCATCAAACCAGAAGGCCTGATGTATGGGTGAGGTCAGGAATAATAGCGGTTTGGAATCTGAAAGTACCGATGTATGGAATGCTCCTGTATACCCGGCAGCGTCATGATAATATCTGATTGAAAAAGGGCATTGTGCTGGAATAATCAGTATATGACCGGGCTGGCAAAGGTATGAACTGCCATCAGCTTCAACCAGGACTTCACCTTTGGTTATGTAAATAAAGCCGATAAGCGGAAGTTTTGCCACCGGGATCTCATCGGTCCCGGATGTATTGGTAGTATTCATCCTGCGTATATAGAATCGGCTGGAAGAATAGTCCAAGTCTGGTTTCCAATGAGGTTTTTGAGGCATTGTTGCTGATTTTGTTGCGAAGTTAGTCAAAAGAGTCTGTTAATTATTCAAAATATCGTTTGCGATATAAATAATTTGTATACTTTTGTGTCGCAAACGATATAAATAGAAAAGAATATGAAAAGGATTTATGATTTCAAGGCACTCAGCAACAAGGGTGTAGAGACAGATTTGGCTCAATATGAGGGCAAGGTTATGATGATTGTGAACACTGCCTCAAAATGCGGTTTCACTCCTCAATACGATGGGCTTGAGGCTCTTTATCAGAAGTATAAGGATCAGGGATTGATAATAATAGGTTTCCCGTGTGACCAGTTTGCACATCAGGAGCCGGGAAGCGATGCCGAGATAGAGGAGTTCTGCCGCATCAATCACGGAGTTACGTTCCCGCTTATGAAGAAGATTGATGTTAACGGCTCTGAGGAACACCCTGTATATACATATCTCAAAGAGGCTGCTCCTAAAGAGGAGTATAAGGGCTTCAAGGCTAAGGCGACACAAAAGATGCTCAAGACTCTCAGCAAGAGCGTAGAGAAGGAGAGTGACATCCTTTGGAACTTTACCAAATTCCTGATTAACCGCGACGGATCACAGATAAAGCGTTACGCACCGACCGTAACTCCCAATGATATTGAGAAGGATATAATTGAATTCCTGAAATGAAAGAACAGTTCAAACTGGACAACCAGCTCTGTTTCAGGCTGTACACCGCATCGCGCCTTCTTACCCAGGCCTATCATCCGCTGCTCTCGGAGCATGGATTGACCTATCCGCAGTATCTTGTACTGATGGTCCTGTGGGAGAAGGATGCGCAGCCGGTGAATGACATAGCCAAACGTCTCATGCTGGAAACCAACACCGTTACTCCGCTTCTTAAACGAATGGAGCAGCAGGGCATCTTGACACGCAGCAAAGGCTCTGCCGATGCCCGTCAGGTTATAATAACGCTGACTGAGAAGGGACAGAATCTGCAGAATCTGTTGACCGATGTCCCAATGAAAGTAGGCAGTGCGGTTATATGCAAAAGTGTAAACTTTGATACTTTTCCGGCATTGTTCGGGATGCTGGATGATATCATTGCAAAACTTGATAATCAGGAAAAACCGCATGAGGCTTGACTTCCATAAGCTTACCGTAGCTGACCGTGAAGCGGTGCAGGCTGTAAGCCTGCGGGCCGGAAGGCGTAACTGTAACTTTACCTTTGCCAATCTTGTAGGTTGGCAGAAGTGGTTCGGGACCGAGGTTTGCGTGCTGAAGGATGCTGTCGTTTTGCGTTTCAATCTGGACGGTGAACGGGCATACATGCTCTGTATGCAGAGCATTCCGTCTTGTGAACTGCTACAGGCACTTTGTGAGGATTGCAGCCATAAACTTACGCTGTTAGGGCTTGAGGACGATGCGGCCCTTACGTTACAGCAGAATGCCTGCCATGAGGGCATCATTATTGATGTAAAATCTGAACGTGACCAATATGATTACATTTATAAGCGTTCTGATCTGGCATCGTTACAAGGAGGTAAACTCAAGGCTAAGCGTAACCATGTGAACCGTTTCAATATCCTGTATCCGGGTTATGAGTATCGGCCCCTTACACCTGATATGTTTGATGAATGCCGCAGGGTGGTTGCTTTGTGGCAGGATGAGAAGGAGCATGAGAACCCGTCATGGGGTGATACGTTGCAGGCCGAGCACGATGTGATGGAGACCATATTTGCCCATTGGGATGAATTGGGCATGCTGGGCGGCAGCATTTATGTGGATGGCCGCATGGTGGCATTCACGTATGGATCGGCCGTAACCGATGACACTTTTGATGTCTGTATGGAGAAAGCGGACCGGGATATTGAGGGTGCTTTCAGCGTCATTAACCAGCAGTTCTGCGCTCATCTGCCGGAAAAATATATCTTTGTGAACCGTGAGGAGGATATGGGACTTGAAGGTTTGCGTAAGGCCAAGCTCTCGTATCACCCTGAAATGCTGTTGAGTTTCAATGTCGTACGCATTGCATAGAATGACGCCCGATGATGCGCCGCTCACCGTAGAGTGGATGGTGCGCCAATATGGCTTTGACCGCACTGAGGTTGAGGCCTGGGTGCGTGACCTGCATTTCAACTGGCCGCTTAGTGTAAAGGCTGTCGATGACAAAGGCGATGTGATAGGACTGCTCAATATGAGTGACTATCGCATTGAAGAGGAAACAGCACAAATAGTAAGAAAAGCATTCTCCTGCTAATCTTTAAATCTGTTTGTTTCGTATTAACCTTCATATTGACACGCCTCAACTATGATATGCTGATGGAAATCATGCCTGAACTGAAGGCCAATTACGACTTCATATTCATCCCGGTTCTGCATCGGCTTAAGACCCACACTTACTGGCAACGGTGGGGCGCCGCTGAATTCTATCGCGACTCAGACTGCGTGTATTACCAGCTGAAAATGGCACAATAGGGACTGTCCCCTTTGTGCCATTATTTTGCGTTGGGTTTGCCCGGAGTGGGAGTACTGGTGTAGGCAATCTCGCAAAGGGCGTCATTGTCATTGCCGTCGGGCAGGCGTACCAGCGAGTTGGATGGGGCTGCTGTTGCGCCCTGATTCATGCCGCGAGGCATGCGCATCTGCGGGACTTCGGCCAGGCAACCACCTTGTGTCTGCTCTCCTTCAAGCACAGCCAAATCCGGACGGGCTATTGTGCCGTTGGCGCTTGAGTTGCTCTGCTTGGAACCGTATATTACAGCATCAACCAGTACATCTCCGTGATACAGCGCAATGGCACCTGCACGGGTGGAGTAGGTGTAACTGTAACTGCCATCCTGTGCCAATTTAGCTGCGGGTCCCGATATTGCATCGCCGCTCATGTGGTCATACTTGAGGGCTGGGGTGAACTCAATGCCTGTTCCGAATGCCCATACATCGATGCCGGCAATCTGGTCAATCGTAAGTGGCTTGTCTATCTCCACAACGCCAGGCTCATGCGGCTGCAACTGCTGTCCAAAACGTCTTGGAGCAGGTGCCTCAGATACCTTTACTACCTTGGTAACCTTACGGACTTCTTTTCTCTGACCGGTGCCTATCGTTATTTCCATACCTTCTGTAAGGTTTGCAGTCACCTGCAGGTTCAGAGTCTTGTCACCAGCCTTGGCCGGTCCTACAAGTGTAGTTTGGGTACCGGGAGTGCCAACTTTTGTAATTGTTACCTCCTCATATTTGCCACCCAGGTCAATACCTATCTTCTGTCCGGCCTCAAGACCTGCTGCCGATGTTACAGGCAGATTGGTGCTTCCAGCCTTGAACAGATGCTTGGAATCTGTCGATACGGGGATGAATATGTTGGTGAGAGGTGCTGCATCAAAAGCCAAAGCATCAGCATTGGGACGAAGCACAAGGAAATCCTTTGCCTTGATTACGGTGCCTGCAGGCAGACGAGCTGCACGCACTGGAGCCCATCCGCTGCGTGTTATCTCAACCTCCCATCCGGACAGGTCAACAGGCTGGTCTGATGCGTTGTAAAGCTCTATGAACTGTTCACTGCCCAGGCTTATCTCATTGATACTTACCGCTGCTGCGCTGCGTACTCTGATTGGCTTGATTTCTGTCTGGCCATTGAAATCGGCACCTACTTTGACAAACAGGGTCTGATCTGCATCAGGACCGGTAATTCTGAACTTTGCCGAAATCTCCTGACCGGGCATTATCCTTTCAAATTCCTGAGTGTACATACAATCAGAGTTCCAGTCATTAGGAATTTCCATCCAGACTCCAAAATCAGTTATGGGTTCTTTAGTGTTATTGCGGAATGTCACTACAAGTTCCTGCGATTCTCCTTTCCGGAAAGTGAGCAGGCGTGTGGTCTTGAGTGTTGGCTCTGCATATTTTGCCGCGGCAATGTTTGCCTGTACAGCCTTGACTGCCTCAAATGAAGGATAACCAGCCGTAATGGCTCCCTCATAGAATGTACCGGCCGATCCGTTGCCGTTGTCACCACCGTTGGCCAGCAGCAGGCCTCCTTTCTTGCTCATGGGGAAATAGACGTCATTTGGATCAGGCGATGAAGGACGCTCGCCTTCATAGAATGTTACAACATCCGGCTTGGTGGCGTCACCGCCGCGCAGGTCCCACTTGTTCTGACCGCCACCGTTCACATAAGCCGATACAAAACGCCAGTCGGTAATGCTGGGTACGTCATTCTTCTTTGCGTTGAAGCCAGAGAACAGGCCAGATTCCATATCGGCCATGATCCATGGACCGTCACCGTTACCGCTTCCCCAGTTGGTGGAAGTGCCAAAGTATGTGGTCTCCATTGTGCCACGTCCTACAGCCTTTCCGTTAGTTGATGAGTTTCCGTAGTCAAAGCAGCAGCCGCTGTCATAGTGGGTGCCATCCACCACATAATAGATGCCCTCAGGTTCGTCATTGATTGGCATATATGAGGCGTTGTTGTTACGCAGTCCCATTCCGGGCATGAAATAGGCACCATATACCTTGTGGCCGTCAAGTGTTGCCGGGGCCATATCGGCTATAGGCAGGGTGTTGAATTCACCCTTGGCCGGGCCCTTAAATGTGCCGGGCGATGCCTGTATCAGGTCATTACCATGACCGGTCTGGTCATAAATTATGCTGATATATCCGATGGTTCCTTCCAGGAAAGCATCCTGTGCGGCTGCATCGGCATAACCGCCGTCAATGGTACCTATGTCAAGTGTCTTGCCGTCAGAGTCACGCACCACCTGATATAGCGGTCCGTCATACTTGGAATACAACTTTCGTGTGGTGCTGTGCGCAGCCACGCATTCAGCGCCATACTTCTCATAAATATCACACGGTCCATTGACCTGGCCGGCACATCCGGCCATCAACACGCCTGTAAGCAGAATAATGCAATGTTTCATATTTGGTTGTATTTGGTTTTACTTGCAGTTGATTATTATGCGGCGGTAGGCGGTCAGGTTGAATGGACCGTCATCGTGTATCTCGCATATCAGGTGGTAAGTCTTGTCTTGGGATTTGTCCGGGACAGTGAATGACACTCTTGCTGTCTCCGGATTGTCTAATGCAGGATAACCAGTTTCATCCGGGAATTCCTGGAACCACCAGTTGAAGGTAAGTCTGTCACCATCGGGGTCAAAGGAGGCGGATGCATCAAACTTGAGTTTCTGTCCGGGCTTGGCCGTAATCTCCATTGGTTTAAGGTCTTGCGTGCCGTTTATTACAGCAATGGGATTATGGTTGCCTGTGCCGGTATCGGCCCATTGCATACGGGCGGCAAAGTCATTGAACTCATCAGGATAGAACTTGTGCTCGTAGGTGTTTGATATGTCCTTGATAGGCTGCTGCCAGTTGGTCCAAGCGTATGTCTCGCGGTCTGGTGATATGCCAAACTGATGGCAACCGCCCCAACCAATCTGGGTAGGATCATTGGGGTCGTTAAGGCCATTGGGCATTATGTGAAGCATGCTTGGGGTGTCACCCTCAACGCCCCATAGAAATTTGGGATAGACCTTACCCATAGCGCCCTTGCCTTGAATCTGGCTTGCGTACTTATCCCAGTTTGCCTTACCCAGATCATTCTGATTGAGCCAGGCACTCTCATCCCAAACCAGCATAAGATCCTGTGAGTAGTCACGCCTGAGCCATTGGTGTGAGCTGTAAGCGCGGTTCATGCGCATGCTCCATTGCATATCCTGGTCTGTGATGGTGTAAAGACGGAATTTGTTCAGGAACTTCTTGAGCTCCTCAGGACTGCGCTCCTGCTTGATGCGCCATACGGCCTGGGCAAATGTGTTGGCGCCTCCCCATGAGCAAAGCCAGATAGGGCGGTCATCATCCTCATCGGCCAGACGTATCAGCAGGTTGCTGCCGGGTGAGTCATTATCGGGGCCAATCACTCCTATGCCGGCACGGGTGCTGCCCATCATGGCTCTACTGCTTATGTATTCATAGCTGGGCCAGTAGCCAAGTTCCTGCTTGCCGTTTTCCTGCTCTATGTTTTGGAATCCGCTCTGATTGGAGCGCTTCATAAGGTTTTGCACATCAATCTTGTAGGCATCTATAACGCGAGTCAGATAAACAGCCCAGTCAGTTGGGTAGGGGTCACAGTTCCATCCAATTGTGGTAATGATTCCCTCTATCTCAAAACGGTCGGCATAAGCCATAAGTCTTACGGCCGATTCATTGTCATCGGGCTCAACCTCGGCAGGCCCGATATCGGTCATTATCACGATCCTAGGTTTCAGGACATTGGATGGTCCTGAAATCTTGTCAGCGCAGGATGCAAATATTACGCATAATGCAAGTACGATGCACGTAAAACGGTTCATTGCTTTCTTCATTTTCCGCGAATATACAAAAATGGCACAGAAGGGACAGTCCCCATGTGCCATTTTTTAGTATTTTCGCGGTGTATGAAAACAACATTCCTGATACTCTTTGCAATTATTGTGGCCGGGCTTGCGTATGAGGTCTGGCACCTATGGAGGCTTACTCCGGCCGGATGGCCCATGAAACTTGCTGTTACGGGCCTTTTTGTGCTGTGGTTCGGCATCATGATGGCCGGATTCCTCTATACTGAGCGTTTCTCTGTCAGGTTTGCCACATTTCTTTATGAGGTGGGTAACCCCTGGCTGGTTGCGTTCGTATATCTGCTTATCATATTCCTTTTGGCCGATATCGCATCGGTCTGCAAAATCCTACCCAAATCATATCTGCATGACAGCGTAACGGGATTTATAAGTGTAGTGGGGGTGATAACTGTCCTTATGACAGCCGGATGCATACACTATCACCACAAATACCGTGAGGAGTTGACCATTCATACAGACAAACCACTGGACAAGCCCATGACCATAGTGCTGGCCAGTGACCTGCATATAGGTTACCATAACCGCAAGGCGGAACTGGGCCGATGGATAGACCTTATGAACGCTGAGAGTCCTGACCTGGTGCTCATAGGCGGCGATATTGTGGACCGTAGCGTAAGGACCGTCTTGGAATGCGGTTTTACTGATGAATTCAAACGGCTAAAGGCCCCAATCTATACTATTTTGGGTAATCATGAATATTACAGCGATGTTGATGGCGCCCGCAAGTTCCTTAGTGATGCAGGAATCACTCTGCTCCGCGACAGTGTTGCGGAGTTTGGCAACTTACAGATAATAGGCCGTGATGACCGTACAAACCATAGGCGCAAACCATTGGGCGCATTGGTTAAGGATACAGATGCATTCACAATCCTGCTGGACCACCAGCCGTATCATCTTGAGGAGGCAGAGAACGCAGGCATAGATTTCCAGTTCAGCGGCCACACCCATCGCGGCCAGTTCTGGCCCTTGTCCTGGATTACCGATGCCATGTATGAGAAATCATGGGGCCACCACACCCGCGGCAACACCCGTTACTACATCAGCTCAGGCCTGGGCATCTGGGGCCCCAAGATCCGTATCGGCACCCGCTCCGAGTACCTGGTCCTGCACATCACCAATTGACCCAAAAGTGACCCAAAGTGACAAAGAGAACCGTCCCCATTGGCTCATTCCTGGAAGGAGTAACCGTAACCGGCGCGGGTTATGAGATGATCTGCGTAAGGCTCAATCTTCTTGCGGATGCGGGTGATGTTGACATCAACCGTGCGGGCATTGACTACAACGTCATCGGGCCATACAGACTGGAGCAACTGCTCGCGTGAATAGACTGTGCCGCGGTTCATGAGGAACAGTTTGAGCATCTCATACTCAGTCTTGGTGAACTGGACTTGCTGTCCGTCAATGGTTACGGTCTTGCTGTCCGTATCCAACTGTATGCCTCTGTAACGTATGCCAATACGTGTGGCGCGCAGACGGGATTCAACTACGTTGATGATGTAGTCTCCGTTCTTTTCGCACTCTATGATAAGATCGGCGAATACGGTTCCGTTATCGTAGTCGTAAATGTGCTGGTCAAGATTGCTTATGTTCCATTGCTTGAGTCGGTTGCGGCAACCGTTTATGCTGTTCTCAATCTCCTCGGACAGGGTTATGTCATACTCCTCACGACGTCCGGCCAGAAGTTCGTTCATACGGGTCAGGGCCTGGTCCAGGAGTCCGAACATCTGCTGTACACCGGCCTCCTGCTCATCGTTGAACACAATGCTGTTCTCCCTCTTGCGGCGCATGATGCGTGCCAGTCCGAAGCAACTGTCACCGATTGACTCCAGTTCACCAATCTGACGGAGCATGGCGCGTATCTTCTCTTTGGTGTCATCCGATAGGTGTGCATCACCCACATCACCCAGGTACTTGCCAATCTCCTGTTCCATGCGGTCGCTTATATCCTCGGTCTTCTGGATGCGTTCAAACAGTTTCTTGAACTCCTCATCCTGCTCAGTGGCATAAAGTTCCTTGACCATCTGGAACATGTGCTGCATCTTCTCGCCGAATATCACAATCTCCTTCTGTGCCTGGAGTACCGATATTTCCGGAGTCTTCATGATACCGCCGCGTATGAACTGCAGACGGAACTCATCCTCATCGTCGGTCTTGCGGGGCTTGATTATATTGCATACCAGTTTTTCAAGTTGAGGTATAAAACCTATCAGAAGTGATGTGTTTATCACGTTGAATGCGGTATGGAACGTGGCAAGCGCAAATGTGAGTCGTGCCGGGTCAACGGCATCGGCCGTGACATCAATGCCTACTACGCGGCATACCATCCTTACAAACGGGAAGAAGAGTATCAGTACCCAAACCACGCCTATCACATTGAACACCAGATGGGCCATAGCTGCACGACGCGCCTGTGTGTTGGCCGACATCGCGGCCAGGTTCGCAGTCAGGGTGGTACCTATATTTTCACCCATAACCAGCGCAATACCTTGGAATATGGTTATTACTCCGGTTGAGCAAAGCACCATGGTGATAGCCATAAGTGCGGCCGATGACTGTGCGATACAGGTAAGTATAGTGCCTATAAGAAGGAACAGCAGGATTGTCCAGTAACTGCCTGAGTCAAATGATGCAAAGAAGTTTACGACTGCAGGATTATGCGCCAGATCCATGTCGCGGCCTGTCTGGTTGAGCATGCCCAGCGCAAACAGAAGGAAACTGATTCCGAAAAGGAAATCGCCAATATAACGGTGCTTACCTATTTGAATAAGTATGATTCCTATCAGGAATGCCGGCCATACAAGATTTGCTATGTTGAATGAGAATCCGGCCGACATGATCCAGGCGCTCAGTGTTGTGCCTATGTTGGCGCCCATGATGACCGATATTGCCTGGCTTAATGTGAGCAGTGCGGCGTTTACGAACGATACGGTCATTACCGTTGTTGCTGCCGAGGACTGGACTGCTACTGTTACAAGTGCTCCTGTTGCTACTCCTGAGAAACGGTTGGTGGTCATTGCACCCAACAGGTGACGCAGTTGCGGGCCCGCCATCTTCTGCAATGCCTCGCTCATGACCTTCATACCGTAAATGAGCAGGGCGATGGACCCTAAAAGCTTCAATACAATTAACATCTTTACCTTTTGATTTCAGTACAAAAATATAGGATTTTCTCAGTTTTCAAAAGGTCGGATAGCAATTGTAACATAATCTTAATATCAAAAATGACGCAAAGGGGTCGTTTCACTTTGCGTCACTTTAGTTGGCTTTGAGCCGATTGGTGATTGCTATACGGTAGGATTCGCCTATGGGGATGACGGTGGCATTTTCCATGGTAATCTGTGTGCGGCTGTTGTTGATGATACGGTTCAGGTTCACTATGTATGACTTGTGGACACGCGCGAAACGGTCATCGGGCAATTGTTCCAGGATGCGTTTCATACTCATGAGAACAACTAATGGCGTGGCGGCATCCAGTTGGTATATCTTGAGGTATTCTCCCATGCCCTCAATGTAGAGTATGTTGTCCGGTTTGACTCGTACCTGTTTGTAGTCCGTCTTGAATGTGAGCTCACTGTCTGCTTTCCGCTGATTATCTGCTACACGGCTCAATTCTTCCAGCCGGTCCTGATGCTTACGGTTCTGAGCCTCAAGATGCTGCACCTTTTTCTCGGTGTGCAGGCTGCGGATATATGCCATTGCTCCCAGATCAACACCGATAAGCAGAATGGCCATGAGCAGTTTCATGGTCTCCGGCCGCAGGGGCCGATGTCCGTTATCGGGCATCATGGGCGGGCGCATTCCATCCATCGGAATCGGTGGGGGCATTTGACCATCCTGCATCATTGGAGGTACGGGGCCTTCCTGCATCATTGGCGGCGGGCCCTGAAACTGTCCTGGCTGCCTGCCCATATCGGGCGGATTGCCCACATTAAAACAGTAAAAGCCGAATGCGGTAAGCAGAGCCAGTGTAACCGGGATGTAAGCAATCAGTTTCTTGCGGAAGAACAGGGGTGCCAGCAGGAAATGGTGCAGCAGCAACAGCAACAGAAAGGGTATAATCTGTAGAACAATCTGCCAAATGCTGTTTAATAGTCCTGTCTGAGCCATATCCATAGGGACAAATTTACAGGTTTTATCTTTCGGATAAAGCCGTTTTGTTTAGGAAAATCGGGCGTTTGTATATTTTTTTTGCAAAGAGAGGATGCCGGTTATACTTTAGCGTCAGGATTTTCAAAACACATAAGCATTATGAAAAAAGGATGTTTTGCACTGATGATATTGTTGCTGGGATGCGGGGGCTGCTCACCCGACAGCCTTGCTGACAATCTTGATTCTACTCAGAGCACAAAGACGCAGACCAGCGGCAATGACACCACTACCGTGGCACCAAAGTTCAATGAATCTGTCCTGGCCGCTGACAGCATATCGGGCACCACGTTTGACCGGACCATACAGATAGTATTTGCCGATGCAGGTGCACAGGTTACGGGCGATATAAACAACACCGTAACTGTAGATGGCAATCATGTGACGGTAAACAATACTACCGATGAGAAGGTGATTTATGAACTGAAGGGCACCGCGCAGGACGGATCGGTCAAACTGTACAGCTCCAAGAAACAGGCACTGGTTCTGGACGGCCTTGATCTGACCAGTACCAGAGGAGCTGCCATAAACAACCAGGGTAAGAAAAAGTGTTTCGTTGTTGTTAAAGGAACAAATGCCCTTAAAGATGCGGCGTCATACACTTCAACTCCGGCCGATGAAGATGAGAAAGCTGCCTTTTTCAGCGAGGGGCAACTGATTTTCAGCGGTGACGGAACGCTCACAGTGACTGCGCAGGGCAAATCCGGAATAACCAGTGATGATTACGTACACTTTATGGGATCACCTGTTATAAACGTGATTTCCGGCGCCGGACACGGAATCCGTGGCAAGGATGCTGTTATCATATCGGACGGAACGGTCAGCGTCAGTGTATCGGCCAATATGAAAAAAGGTATTACGTCCGATTCGCTGGTATGTATAAACGGTGGCTCGACTGTGATAAATGTGTCAGGGGGAGCGGCATATGACAGCGATGATGCCGAATACAAAGGCTCGGCCGGTATTAAGGCAGACTATTTGTTTGAGATTAATGCAGGTTCTCTTTCTATAACCAACACGGGTTCTGGAGGTAAAGGCATAAGCGGGGATATGACAGGCAGTTTCAACGGGGGCTACGTAAAGGTGGTGACTAAAGGTTCCAATTACGGGCAATCCTCATCAAACCGTTACGGAAGCAGCTCATCAAATAGCGTATCGGCCAAGGGCATTAAATTTGACGGAAACCTGTTCTTTAACGGCGGAACGGTTATGGTAAACTGCTCTGCGCATGAGGGCATTGAGTCAAAGGGCAACATTACCGTGACTGACGGCGAAGTTTACAGTTATTCGGCCGCCGATGATGCCATGAATTCTGCCGGTACATTCACCATTCAGGGCGGATATGTATGCGGATATGCGGTAAGGAATGACGGCCTTGACGCCAACGGCAACTTCTATATAAAAGGCGGTACGGTATATGCCATAGGCACTACACAGCCTGAGGTTGCCATAGATGCCAATACTGAAGGCGGATACAAACTCTATGTCATGGGAGGTACACTGATTGCCATCGGAGGGCTGGAGTCTGGTGCAAGTCTTTCTCAGAACTGCTACCAGGCATCTTCATGGACCGGAAACACATTATATTCGCTTAAGGTAGGAAATGATGTGATTGCATTCAGGACTCCGTCAAGCGGCGGTACGCCCCTGGTGGTATCGGGAGCATCGGCCCCCGTTCTTATGACCGGTGTGACCGCTACAGACGGCACGGCGATAATGGAGGGCATGATAATTACGGACGCATCAGTAAGCGGAGGCTCCCAGGTTTCATTATCATCCTACACAGGCGGCAATGGCGGTGGCTTTGGCCCCGGCGGCGGCTTTGGTCCCGGCGGTCCGGGCGGTAGGCCTTGGTGAAAAAGTGACGCAAAGGGGTCGTTTCTCTTTGCGTCACTTTTGGGGATGGCGGATAAGGTTGACCGATGCGATGTCTGGGAGGGGTTCCCTTTTTACCCACTGGCTGCTTACCTTGCAAATCTCTTGACCGCAACCGTTTATGATTCTGCCTACGAATGTTTGTGGGGCATCGGCAGGATGTGTCTGGCAAACAAGTTCATCGCCCATACGGGACTCATGGATAAAGCGGATGTTAAGCGAGTCGGGCCTGTAGGCTTCAAGGAATGACGGCTCAAAGCAGGCCAGAGCCAGCTGGACATATCTGCGATTGGTGGTGTGTCCGTTGAAATCCAGGTCGATAAGGTTTACCGAATGCTGCAGCGTGTTTATCGGCTCATTCTGAAATTTCATGACAGCGCGTTTCTTATGCGGTCCGGCTGCGAGCTCAGGGATGAGTTCTGCATCGGGAATAAGGCCTTCACATGACAGCAGTTTCCTTTCGGACATGGAAATGACTGACCAGCAGCTGTTGCCGCGTGCCGCCAGAACGCCGGAATGCACCTCTTTCATGGTAAATTCCATCCAGATACGGAGTGATGACATCTCGCTTACCCATACCTGGACCTCAATGTCCTCGGTCCACATGGTGGGTGGTGCGGGCATTTCAAGGTTTATTTCCGATATCACCCACGTGCGGTCCTGTTTTTGCAGGTCAAAAGCCGCCAGCCCCAGAGTGGTGAGATATCGGGCTATCGTATTCTCATGGAATGTAAGGATTCCGTCAACGGTAAGGCGGTATCGGCCAT
>CAJOJD010000045.1 GCA_905234745.1 uncultured Bacteroidaceae bacterium
AGGAGGCACAGCGCACATTCCCCAACACCATCCTTGCAAAGGAAAACCTCACCGTAACTATCTGACCCATGGCAATGATGGCATACGACGAACGCAGGATACTGGAAATGCTCCACGAGGATGACATTTCACGTCGCCGTGCTTTTGAGGCCATAGTCAACAATTTCAGCGAGCAACTCTACTGGCAGATCCGTCATATGGTTCTTTCACATGACGATGCCAATGACATACTTCAGAACACATTCATCAAAGCATGGATAAACCTGGACTCGTTCATGGGTTATTCCAGAATCTCCACCTGGCTCTACCGCATTGCCATTAACGAGACGCTCACCTTCATGAACAAGCAGAAAGCAAACGTTCCGCTTGAGACCGATGGTGACGGCGAACTGAGCGTGGCCGACCAGCTGGAGAGCGACCCCTACTTTGACGGAGACCTTACCGAACGCCAACTTCAGGAGGCCATAGCCACCCTGCCCGACAGACAACGCATGGTATTTAACATGAAGTATTTCAATGAGATGAAATATGAGGAAATTTCCGAGGCGTTGGGAACCAGCATAGGTGCCCTCAAGGCCTCATTTCATATCGCGGTCAAGAAAATCGAAGAGTATTTCAACAAAATAGATTAAACCATTTATCTGTAATTCAGTCAAAACTACGGATGGAAAAAGAAAGATTATACAGAATTGATGAGCACGAGCCCCGCAGGCCGTTCACTGTTCCGGAAGGTTATTTTGAGAACCTGACGCAGAACATCTTGGCCTCTCTGCCCGAGCAGGAATCAATCTATTCCTCCAAGATCATCGTTACTCCTTGGATGCGCATCAGACCATACCTCTATGCTGCCGCCGCTTTTGCAGGCATATTCTTCTGCATTAAGGCCGCTGTGGGTATCAACTCACGCAACAACGCTGCCGAGATGGCCCAGATAGAGGAAACCACCATCTACTCTGACGAGTATATCGACTCATTCCTGGAAACAGCAATGATTGATGACTATACGCTTTATTACACCTTTGTAGAATCAAATTGACCTTAATATGAGAAGAACCTTCATACTGCTTGTATGCTGTATGCTGGCCGTAGTATCAGTTAGCGGTCAGATACGTCAGCAAGGGCCGGGAAGGCAACCTATGCCTAACCGTAGCGGACAGTTCTCGCCTGCCGAGTATGCTAAGCAGCAGAGAGAATTCATAACAAGGAATGCGGAACTCACCTCCGATGAGGCCGATGCATTCTTCCCGATCTTTAACGAGCTCCAGCAGAAAAAACGTGAACTGAATCGTGAAACCCGCCGATTCATGCGTGAGGCTGCCGGTCCAGGTGCTACTGATGAGCAGAGTCTCAAAGCCATCGACGCCCAGGCAGAGACCAACATCAAAATAGCCGAGCTTGAGAAAGAATACCTTCAGAAATTCAAGGAGGTGCTCCCCGCGACCAAGATTCTGAAAGTCCAGAATGCCGAGGAGCAGTTCAACAGCCAAATGCTGAAAGACATACAACAATCCCGTGGACATCAGTTCCAGCAGAACCAACAGCGGCCACAATTCAACAGGTCCGCTAATTGAGACATCACGAGTCAATTAAATCAGAAGGGCAAATAAGGGACGGTTCTCTTTTTGCCCTTTTGATTTTTTTCCAAACAGGTGATTTAATAAAAAAGGGCAAAAAGAGAACCGTCCCTTATTTGCCCTTTTTTCTGAAACTGGCCGTAATGTCCGTCATTTCACCGTTCTCGATCCTGTACATCCGTTGATTGGTGTTCGGATTCGGAAGCGGCCCTTTGCTCTCAATGTAAGGTCCAACCTTGACATAATCAAGAGCATCGGCCCTGAAACAATCCGGCAGTTTCTGACGGCCTGAATACCAGGCTGTCCTAAGCCCCGCGGCATGTACACGGTCGGCAAGCCGCATCACCTCCCCTGGCTCACGGTCTCCTCCCATGAAACATACACACGTTACATCACGTCCATAACGATCCAACAGACCGTCCAGCAAATCATCGTCCAATAACAAACCTATATCCTCCTGCAGCTGGGGGCTGTGACATCCGGGGCAACAATTAGGACACTGGGAGAGGTTAAGCGATAGCGTAACCTCTCCCGGTACATCCTGGAAGACTATGTCGTACGACGCAATCTTCATTTACATGGTAGCGTAATAACGCTTTGCGGCTTCTACCTGACGGGCAGCTGAGAAGTTGCTTACACGCTTCATGTAACCTATGATACGTGTCAGGTAATCCACATTGGTTGAGTGGCAGTGCGGGCACTCCTTAAGATAGCGCTTATCAATTGTACCGCACTCGTTGCAGATGGTGTTGGGGATGTTGAACGTAAAGTAGTTGCAACCCTCCTGAGCAGCCACACGCAGCAACTGACGGTACTGAGCCTTTGACAGGTGCTCCTCAAGATTGCAGTGCAATGCCGATCCACCGGTCAGGTGCTCAATGTACTTGACACCGTGCAGACGGAAACGGTCAATTACGTTCAGCGTTGTATCCTCAACCTTGTAGAAGTAGCTGTTGTAGCAGTCACGCGGAACAACGTAACCATCCTCCTTGTCCCACTTGGCGTTCTTTACACCCACGTTCTCGGCCGGAATCATCTCGCAGTTGAACATGACACCCTTTGAATGATAGTGCTTGTTCAGTTTCTCGATGATACCCAGAACAGTCTGAACATACTCGGTGTAACGCGGGTTGTCGCTGATCTCGATGCCCAGGAACTCTGCAGACTCTACCAGTCCGTTGACACCGATGGTCAGATATTGACGGCCGATGTTGATGTAACCGGAATCAAACAGCGGAAGCATACCCTTGCTCTGCAGCTCCTTGAGGTTCTCGTTGTATGCCAACTGAACCTTGTGCATCAGGTCAACTACCTCCTCGATATACTGCTGGTAAGGAATACCCATGCGCTGTGCATACTGTACGCAGCGGTTCAGGTTGATGGTGAGCACGCTCTTTGAACCGGTACTTACACCACCTGCACCCAGTGTGTATGAGAATCCGTTATCGGTAATGGCGTTTCTCAGACGGCAGCAGCTTGACAGTGAGTCAGCATTGTCGCTGATATAGGTAAAGAATGAGTGACCCTCGGCATACATCTCAGCAGTAAAGTCACCGTACTCCTTATCCTTAACGTCACCGTTCTCAGTAAGAAGTGCCATGGTCTCAACAGGGAATGTGAGCACGCAGCGCAGACGCTCCTGATTGAACCACTTCATGAAACGCTTCTGCAGCCATGAGAGAGACTCCCAATGGGGTGCCGAACCGTCCGGGAAGCGGAACTCACCGAACAGAGACTCAAAATAGTAGCGGTCATAGTAACTGATGTTCCAGAATACTGACTGGAAGTTACGTGCACCGGTAGGCTGGTTGATTGAATAAACCACCTGCTGGAAATAGTCAGTGATAACCTTATCTATAGAGCGCTTCTTTATGCTCAGGTCAACGATCTCATCGGCACGCTTGTAGTAATCCTCACCGTACTCCTTCTCGATGAAGTAGTTCATGTACATGAGGAACTCGGGTGTAGCGCATGCACCTGACAGCATTGAAGACACCATGAATACCATATTGATGAAACCGCCGCAGAAAGCCTTGAGGTTGGTAGGCTGTGTAGCGTTACCACCTATTGACTTGGTGCCGCCCAGCAGCCACGGATACATTGTGATACTTGCGCAGTAATTGGCCAGGTTAGTCTCATCGTTCTTGTAGATGAAATGCTGGTGAAGCAGGCTGATGTACTTGTCAGCAACCTCCTTACCGAACATCTGACGGATGCGGTCGCACAGCAGACGACGGTTCAGACGGATAAAGCCCTTTTTAGGCAACTCACCGATCAGAGTTGCAATGTTCTTGTTTTCAACATTAGCATTGGCATCGAACTTGCTTCCTTCAGCAGCGTTCGCAGCCTGACAATAGCCCATAAGGAACTCGAGTTTTGACTTAGTCTCACGGTCCTCTGCGTGACGGTTGCGGTACAGCATGTACGTCTTGGCAACCTGATAATAGCCCTCGGCCATCAATGCAACCTCCACCTGGTTCTGAATCTCCTCCACGCTGATACCGCTTTGGATAGTCAGATGGCTCAGAATTCCGGTCATGACCTCTTCAGTTGCAAAAGCACCTGAGGCCAGGAATGACTTGGAGATAGCGGCCTTAATCTTGTCAATGGTAAACACCTCGTGTTTGCCATCTCTTTTTACAATATATGTCTCCATAAATAACTAAAAGTATTCATCAATTCAGCATAGCGGAGTGACCTTGTCCCTCCACAAAGTTGTACCATATAATCAGGATAACTCCCTCTTAAATCCCCGGCCTTGTAGTCCTGCAAGAACCAAGGGCCCAACATCATTGGCAGGTCTTCTGACTTATCCCGCCCCGTGCGCCTTCCCGGTCCCTTAACGGCCAGTGGCAGAGAGTGCATCGGGCTTGTAATCAAGGATTTACAGCAGCAGGTACTGTCCCGGATTTTCACCGGATTCCAAATTACGCCTTCAAGGGTCTACCCTTCCGGCAACCAATGACGCTAGCAAAGTTATGATAAAAAAGATAAGTTGGTACAGGTTGTTGATAACAAAAAGGCACTAATTTGAAAGAAGTTTTCAACAGCCCTTGCTGTAACAGTTTCTTTCCCCATTTGGGAAACTTTTTAAGATGATTTTGCAAAAAAGTTTTCCAAAATGTATAACTTTGGATTGAAAAAACGTATTGTTATGGCACTGAAAAGATTCGGAGTATCACTTGAGGATGAGCTGCTGGAGCAGCTGGATTCTTTAGTAAAAGAGGACGGTTTCGCCAACCGTTCGCAGGCCATACGCTTTCTGATCGAGAAGAATGTGGCCGAGAAGAAATGGCAGTGCAACCATATCGTTGCGGGTACCATATTTATAATATATGACCAGCAGCGGACCGATATATCCGCACGCATATCGGATATACAGATCCGCCACCAGAATCTTGTGCTCTCTTCACAACAGCACTATATCAACGAGGGCACCTGTCTGCACGTTTGCACCGTCATGGGTGAGGCCCGCCTGCTTACCGCCCTTGCCGATGAGATGACCTCCATCAAGGGCATCCGCCACGGCAAGCTGCTTATGAGCCGCGCCGATTAAAAATCGTGCTACGATTTTGTAATTTCGTGCCACAGGTGTATTTTTGCAGATAACAAACTAACCATATCTGTAATGAAACACCTCACATTAATTCTCGCAGCTGCGGCCATGACATTCAGTGCCGCTCATGCAATTGAAATTCCAGACACTCTACAGGAAGTTGTAATAACCGGTACACGTGCTGCGACCGATGTACGCCATCTGTCACAGACCGTCAACGTGGTTGACCGCGCCGCAATCGAGGAGACCAACCGCACATCACTCCTGCCCCTGCTGACCGAGCAGGTTCCTGGACTGTTCATCACACAGCGCGGATATGCCGGATACGGAGTATCAGGCGGTGCCGCAGGTAACATATCCATGCGCGGTATGTCCGGAAGTTCAGCCCGTATGCTGATCCTTATTGACGGACATCCCAACTACGCCGGTATTTACGGACATCCCATTGCAGACTCATATCAGTCACTCATGACCGAAAGAGTTGAGGTCCTGCGCGGTCCCGCTTCACTTCTTTACGGATCCGATGCCATGGCCGGTGTAATCAACATAGTTACCAAGAAACCGCAGGACGGCACGCACGCTTACGTTCATGCCGGTTACGGTTCATTCAATACCGCCGAGACCGAGTTCTCTGCAAACACCCGTCAGGGAAAGTTCAGTGCCGTTGCATCGGGCTCTTACAACCGCACCGACGGACACCGCGACAACATGAACTTTGAGCAGTTCGGCGGATACGCCAAGTTAAGTTATGATATCTCAGACAATTGGAATGCATCGGCCAACGTAGATGTCACACGTTTCAAGACTTCACAGCCGGGTCCGGAGAGCGCACCTCTTATTGATGCCGATCAGGATATCACCCGCGGAACTACTGCCCTGTTCATTGAGAACAACTACAAAAAGACATCCGGTGCAGTCAGCGTCTTCTACAGCTGGGGTGACCACTGGATCAACGACGGTTACAACGAAGGTGCCACACCTAAACTCTTCCGCTTTGTTTCATATGACGAAATGTGGGGTGCATCAGCCTGGCAGAGCGCAAGCCTGTTTAAGGGCAACCGCCTGACACTGGGTCTTGATTATTACAGTTACGGCGGCAAGGCCAACAATCACTTTGTTGACGGACCTACTGCAGGAACCGATGTACTCCAGGTCGATGCCAGTGAAAATGAGATAGCCGGTTATCTTGAGACCCGCCAGACCATTGGCGATTGGCTCACACTGAATGCAGGTCTGCGTGTTGACCATCACTCAAAAGCAGGTACCGAACTTGTTCCCCAGGCCGGCGCCGCATTCCATCTGCCTGCAAATGCTGAGGTCAAGCTTTCTGTAGGCAAGGGATTCCGCTACCCAATCATCAGGGAGATGTTCATGTATCCGCCTCAGAACGCAGCCCTTGAGGCAGAGCGTTTGTGGAACTATGAGCTGGCATTCTCACAGACACTTCTGGACGGCAAGCTCAATTACGGAGTCAACCTGTTCTATCTCGACGCTGACAACATCATCATTACAGCTCCCAACCCAACAGCTCCTCCTCCAATGCTCAACCAGAACAGCGGAGAGCTCAAGAACAAGGGTGTGGAACTGCAGGCATCATACTTGGTCAGCAAGAGCATAGCCGTTCACGGCAACTACAGCTATCTGGATATGGAAAAACCTGTAATAGGAGCACCTGAGCATAAGGCATATCTGGGAGGTTCATATACCAGCAACGGTCTGCATGTAAGCACCGGCCTTCAGTATATCAACGGTCTCTACTCAGCGGTAGGTCCGGACAAGAAGGAGGACTTCCTGCTCTGGAATGCACGCGTATCCTATCAGTTGACCGATATGATCCAGCTTTGGGTGAACGGCGACAACCTGCTAAACACCAAATATCAGATAAATGACGGATACCCAATGCCCGGCATTGCCTTCATGGCCGGTTTCAACCTGTCATTCTAAGTAACTGTCCAAAAATTGGACACTTTTAGGGCAGAATCGATGATTTTGCCCTTTTTTCTTGCAAATACATTATCCTATCTGATATTTTTGAGTTCATTACTCAAAAAGTCCTGTATATGTTTATTCACTATCTGAAAACGGCCCTCAGGAATCTAAAGGCAAATGCCGTATTCAACATTATTTCCATAGTCTGCCTGGCTGTGGGAACCATCATCTTTGCAGTCCTTGAATATGAGGTGGACAATGACATGCTGTTTGAAAACAGGTTGCCCGGACGTGACCGCATTGTAGCGGCAACACTAGTGCAGTGCTTTGAGGACGGTCAACCGGACACTGTTGCATGTTACCGGCCTAAAGAATCACGTTTTTATGATTCGCCTGCCATTGAATGCGTATTTGCAAGTGTCTTTGACCAGAAATACGGCGACTATTCCAGCCAAGGCAATACCTATGCCGAGATGGTGCTTACCGAGCCTGACGGCACACAGGTAGCAGTAACAGGACAGTTTGACCGGATTACATCCAACTATTTCAAGTATAAGGGCATGACGCTTCTGTATGGCGACAGACTGCCTCAGAACCGCCGGGAGATAGTTGTCAAGGAGTCACTACTTAAGAGACTTAATGTAAAGGGAGATTTGGCCAGTTGCGTTCTGGAATACTGTACCCCTGACGGCAACACGAGCCATGATACCCAACTGCACATTGTCAATGTCATTAAGGATGACAAATGGAGCAGACGGATAAAGGCTGATATCTTTTATTACTCAGATGGACTGCAGAAAGTTCAGGCAGTGCTTAAGAAAGGATACAGTATAGACCAGGCCAACAGCATGCTAAAGGAGAACACTTTTCCCTGGCGAATTGAAGGAAACACAAGACTTATTGTTCCGCAGGTATGTCCCTTACAGGATAGGGAGCAAAATCAGACCGATATATGGAAACGCCTGTTGTCAGTTCTTGTGCTGATTACAGGAATAGTCTGTTATCTGAGCAATCTTATAACCTCATTCATCAGGCATTGGCATGACAACCGTCTCAGGATATGTCTGGGGTCAACCCGTAACGGGCTGACCGTAATGCTCAGCTGTCAGGTTCTTGCAACCCTTCTGCCGGCATTATTGATCTCAATCATATCCACACTGTTCCTTACACCTTTCCTCAACACTCTTGACACCCGGATTGTCTATTATCATCTGCCTTATATCATTATGCTTGAACTTATGGTGACGGCAGTGGTATTCCTGCTTTGCATATTGGTTGTGGCCATTGTAATCAAATATTTCAACGTATCGGTTCCCGAAAAGAAAAACGCCCTGTCACAAAGAGAGAGGAACCTGCTTAAATATGCGCTTCTTACTATAGAGATAGCCATCTCTGTAATGACCCTGAACGGAACCATTACGATGATTGAAACCGTACCTAGGCCATACTGCCCGCTTTCGCGTAATGAACTTAAGCATATCCTGACTCTTGATATGCGTAACGGTTCTTTTGATCAGCACAGGGACATCATAAAATCCAAGATCAGGGCAATAGCCGATGTTGAGGATATGCTCACGACCGAAAAGCCGCTTTATCCGCCCGATGACTGGTTCAACAGGGCCGATGTTGAGGAATTCAACCATTATGATGAATCTCAAGGCAGAGTGGTAAGTACTATTAGTACTGAATTCATATTCTGTGACACCAATTATTTCAGTTTCTTCAAGATACCGGTCAGGCATATGGATTATGACAGGTCAATGGATGGCGTGTTTGTATCGGAGGAACTATGGAATAAAATGGGTAATAATATTCCTGAAGTCCTGCACATCTGGGTAATGGATGATTATCATTATGAGGATGCCATCAGGACAACTCACAGCATAGCCGGAGTATTCAAAGAGAGAATGGGATTCATCAGAAGACCGTATGACGGCTATTTTGCAGGACCGTTCAACAGTCAGCACTCCGGTCATTACCTCTTTATAAAGTTCCGTGACGGGGCCGATATGAAAGCCATGAAATCCAATATTGAAAAGATTTGTCAGGAGCAGATAGGCAACTTTAACGACGACTGCATCGGCACTATGGGAGGCAAATGGCTGGGTACAAGCCACAACACCAGAATCATGATCATGCTGCTGTTTACGGCAGCTTTGGCAGGCGTACTAATGGTTTTGCTGAGCATCATATCGGTTATATCGGCCGATACCGGAGCACGTCGCAAAGAGGTGGCTCTACGCAAGATACACGGAGCAAAAGCCCGGGATATAGCACGCATGTTCATCCGCCCGTATGTCTGGGTGCTGCTTATAGCGTTCTGCATAGGATATCCCTGCACCAAGATGCTGCCGGGACTGCAGAATACTCCTCTCCTGACCTGGCGCATACCGTTGGTACTGTTCATCACAGCAATTGTAATCACCTTATCTACCATTTGGAAACTGCGCAGGATTATGCGCACCAACCCATCGGAGGTAATCAAGAGCGAATGAGTGTCCAAAAATTAGACGATTTTAAGGCTAAAAAGACGATTTCGATTCTATAGTTTGCCAGGGGGCTACGGGGGCGGTACTTTTGAGCTGTCAATCAAAACAAAAAGTATGAGACAGCTAATCAAAATATCGCTCCTCCTTGTTTTGCTGAACGTATCGGCCGCCGGCAATGCCGCCGGTGGCGATACGGTTCGGTTAACCATGAGCCAGGTTATACGTATGGCTCAGGAGTCGTCGCCGCAGGCGGTTCAGGCACGCAACACGTTTGAGTCGGCCTGGCTCAGTTACCGCAGTTTCAGGGCCAGCATGCTCCCCACCCTGTCACTGTCATCATCGCCGTCACTTAATCACAGCACCAATTACGTGACTCTGCCCGACGGCACCGAGCAATATGCGCAGAGCAACAGCATGCGCAACAACCTGTCGCTTGACCTTTCACAGAACGTGTGGTTTACAGGAGGTACCATTTCTCTGTCCGGCAGTCTGAGCCGTCTGGACCAACTGGGCGACAACCCCACACACAGCTACTACTCTCAGCCGCTGCAACTGAGTTTCTCACAGAGCCTTAACGGCTACAACTCATTCAAATGGAGCCGCAAGACCGAGCCCATAGAGTATCGTAGGGCCCGCAAGCAGTATGCCGAGACCATGGAGCTGGTGGCATCGCAGGCCGCAATGGTGTTCTTTAATCTGGTATCGGCCCAGACGGAACTGGAGATTGCCCAACTCAATCATGCCGCCACCGACACCCTTTACACCTACGGGCTGGGCCGATACAACATTGGTACCATAACCGAGAACGAGCTGCTCCAACTGGAACTCAACAAGCTCAACAGCGAGACCAGCATCATGTCATCGCAGATGTCGTTCGATGACGCTGTGGACCAGTTGCGCAACTTCCTTAACCTGACATCGGACACACAGATAGAGGTTGTTACCACCGACAGCATTCCGCATTTTACGGTGCCGCTTGACCAGGCAATGGAGCTGGCCCGTCAGAACAGTCCGGATATAGAGAGCATGGAGCTGAGCCGTCTGAACTCTGAGAGCAATCTGGCATACTACAAGTC
>CAJOJD010000046.1 GCA_905234745.1 uncultured Bacteroidaceae bacterium
AGTCTGCCATTACGATACCGGCCGATATGCCGCTGACCACGGTATTTCAATCGAGATGGCCGCCCGTGAGCTCCGTTACGCCGATTTTGAGCGTATCATGAAACAGCAAGGTGCAACAGCTATCTGTATAGCCCACCACCGCGATGACTCTGTAGAGACAGTTCTGCTCAATCTCATACGTGGCACAGGCCTGAAGGGTCTTACGGGAATAAAGCCGCGCAACGGGCATATAATACGCCCCATGCTTTGCGTCTCAAGGCAGGAGATTGAAGACTGGCTAAAGGAGATTGGTCAGAAATACATAACAGACAGCACCAATCTTGAGACCGATTATACACGCAACAAGATACGCCTGGAACTGCTGCCTATGATGCGCAGTATCAATCCAAGTGTAGACGGTTCCATTGATCTTACCGCTCAACACCTGCAGCAGGCATATGCGTTCTATGCTCAGGCCATTGAACAGGCCTGCAAAGATGTGGTAAGCACTGACGGCGATACCATAACCATCAGCATTGAAAAACTAAGGCAGACGGCATCGGTACAGACTCTGCTGTTTGAGATACTATCGCCGCTGGGGTTCAATGATTCGCAGATTACGGACATAGCCCAATCGCTTGACTCGCAGCCAGGAACGCAATTCCTTTCGGCCACACATCAGGTAATCAAGGAGCGTGACTCATTCACGGTATCACCTATAACTTGCCCGGAGTTTCATCCCATTTCAGTTAACATTGAACCCGGCACGACTGTTCAATTACCCGATGGACAGACTCTGGCCATAACAACAGCCCCCGCTGGCACAACCATATCAAAGGACCCATCGGTTGCCACATTTGATGCCGCACTTATTAAAGGTCCGCTTGAAATCCGTCCCTGGAAAGACGGAGACTGGTTCATACCCTTCGGCATGAAAGGCCGCAAACTGGTCAGCGACTATCTTACAGATTGTAAAGTCAGCACCGCAGAGCGTAAAGGACAGCTTGTAGTAACCTGCGGGCAGGACATAATCTGGCTCCTGGGCCGACGCCCTGACAACCGCTACCGCGTCACCCGTCATACCCGTAATCAGTTCATCCTCACCATCAAGTGACGCAAAGGGGTCGTTTAACTTTGCGTCGTTTTTAGCGAGTTAAACTATCAGAATTAATTAAGGCCGGACAGTTTTGATAGCTGTCCGGCCTTGTTTTGTCTAAAACGACGCAAAGTTAAACGACCCCTTTGCGTCACTTCTTTGCTGCGAGAGCCTGAGCTACGTCAACGGCGCAAGCAACTGAGCAACCTACCATCGGGTTGTTACCGATACCCAGGAAACCCATCATCTCAACGTGTGCGGGAACTGAAGAAGAACCTGCAAACTGAGCATCTGAGTGCATACGACCCATAGTGTCGGTCATACCGTATGAAGCGGGACCAGCGGCCATGTTATCGGGATGCAGGGTACGGCCTGTACCACCACCTGAAGCTACTGAGAAGTAAGGCTTACCGGCCAGAACACGCTCCTTCTTGTAAGTACCTGCAACGGGGTGCTGGAAACGTGTGGGGTTGGTTGAGTTACCTGTGATAGATACGTCAACACCCTCCTTCCACATGATAGCTACGCCCTCACGAACGTCGTCAGCGCCATAGCACTTAACCTTGGCACGGGGACCGTCGCTGTAAGGAATGGTCTTAACGACCTTGAGCTTACCAGTGTAGTAGTCAAACTTGGTCTGAACGTATGTGAAACCGTTGATACGGCTGATGATCTGTGCGGCATCCTTGCCCAGACCGTTCAGGATAACGCGCAGGGGCTGCTTGCGAACCTTATCGGCCTTAGCGGCAATCTTGATGGCACCCTCGGCGGCAGCGAAGCTCTCGTGACCGGCCAGGAATGCAAAGCACTGTGTCTTCTCTGACAGCAGACGGGCAGCCAGGTTACCGTGGCCAAGACCAACCTTACGGTCATCGGCAACTGAACCGGGGATGCAGAAGCTCTGAAGGCCGATACCGATGTTCTCGGCAGCCTTAACGGCGCTCTTGTCACCAGTCTTCTCACCCTCCTTGAGAGCGATGGCGCAACCTACTACGTAAGCCCACTTGGCGTTCTCAAAGCAGATAGGCTGAGTCTCCTCACAAGCCTTGTAAGGATCTATACCGTAGCTGTCACAAATCTTGTTAGCCTCTTCAATTGAGGAGATTCCATGCTCCTTAAGAGCAGCGAGGATCTGCTTCATGCGACGATCCTGTGATTCGAACTTGACTTCTCTAATCATAGTAGTATCTCCTTATTCTTTACGGGGGTCAATAATCTTAACTGCACCGGCTTCCTTGCTGAAGCGTCCGTAGGTTGATGTAACCTTCTTCAGTGCCTCATTGGCATCGGTACCCTTCTTTATCTCATCCATGAGCTTACCAAAGTTGATGAACTCATAACCGCAAACCTGATCGTCCTTGTCAAGAGCGATGCGGTTTACATAACCCTCGGCCATCTCAAGGTAGCGAACGCCCTTGGCCTTGGTGCCGTACATGGTACCAACCTGGCTGCGAAGACCCTTACCAAGATCCTCCAGACCGGCGCCTACAATCAGACCACCCTCTGAGAATGCGCTCTGTGAACGGCCGTATACGATCTGCAGGAACAGCTCACGCATAGCGGTGTTGATAGCGTCGCAAACCAAGTCGGTGTTCAGTCTTACCCTGCAGGATCTCGGCAGCCATAGCGGCTGAGTGAGTCATACCTGAGCAACCGATAGTCTCAACGAGAGCCTCCTCGATGATACCGTTCTTGATGTTCAGAGACAGTTTGCATGCACCCTGCTGAGGAGCGCACCAACCAATACCGTGGGTATAGCCTGAGATATCCTTGATCTCCTTGGCCTTGATCCACTTACCCTCTTCCGGAATGGGAGCGGGACCGTGCTTGGGACCTTTCTGGACCACGCACATGTTTTCAACTTCTTTTGAGTAAATCATAAATGGAATATGGTTTTTTATGATGATTTCTTAACAGGATGCAAAATTACTCTTTTTTCGTTTTTATAGAGCAGAACTTATGTTATCTTTAATAAATTTGCAACTGAAATAATCCAAATATCCAAAGGCTATGAAAAAGAATATCATCCGCGCAATAATTGCCGCATTTACAGTATCGGCCCTTGTTATGTCATGCCACCCTATGGAACCTTCAACATATACCGAGGATTTCTACCGTTTCGGAACCGTGCAGTACAAGGACAACAAGGCTTCCATGCTCATGGACTATTCGGGCGAGACATACTATTTCACCAACTTTGTAAGCGAATCGGACATGAACAGGTTCGATGTCAAACCCGGTGACCGTGTATTGGCCGGAATAACCATCAACGCCATAGGCAGCATATTCGACAACAAGCTCTACCTGAACAGGGTGTTCAAATACCCCATTTACAAACTGGCCGAATCACAGCCGTCGGACAGCATAGACAATTACAGATACGAGCTCATCAAGTACGCCCTTAACCAGAACTCGGCCTACACGTATATTACCTATCCCAAGGCATGGTCTCAGGGACATCTCGTAAACATGATGGCTTCATACAACATATCCAAGGAGAGTGTTGAGGGACAGTTCTCACTCTACCCCATTGAAGTCAAGAACGGCACTCTGATCATGAAGCTGTACTCGAACATACCCGACACCCTGCCGGCAGTATATTCAAAATACACATTCCTGTGCTATGACATGACATCCTTAAGGGATTCGGTGGCCGATCCCATAGAGCAGGCTCACCGCGATACCTTACTCAGTCAGCTTGAAAAACTCAAACAGGACTCAATCAAGATAGAGATATACGAGCCCGATGTGATGCGCAGTTACGTACGTAAGGGTGACGAAGTCAACGAGTATCAGTATTACAACCCAAGAAGCTACGCAAACCTCTCCATTCCGTTTGATTTCTGATAACCGTAAATGGCCAAGCGAACCGCATCCAAAAGCGTAAACATAAAGAACAAACGGGCTTCGTTTGACTACGAGCTGATCGAAACCTGGACAGCCGGCATTGTGCTCACCGGAACCGAGATAAAATCCATCCGTGACTCAAAAGCCAGCCTGGCCGATTCGTATTGCACATTCATAAACGGAGAACTGTGGGTCAAGAACATGCACGTGGCCCAGTATTTCTACGGCTCGTACAACAACCACGACGCCAAGCGTGACCGCAAGCTGCTGCTCACCAAAAAGGAACTCCGCAAACTGGCCGCCGAGAGCAGGAATCCGGGCTTTACCATCGTCCCCACCCGCCTTTTCATAGGCGACAAAGGCCTGGCCAAACTCGTCATCGCCCTGGCTAAGGGTAAGCACGAATTTGACAAACGCCAGTCAATCAAAGAAAACGAAGACAAACGCGAAATGGCCCGCGCCTTCCAGGTGTGAGTCACTTTTTTGAGGCGAGCATCACTGCGTGGACGGCCTGAAGCCAGCCCTGCATGTTTTTGATACGCTCGTCGGGCTTCATTTCCGGCAGGCAGATCTCACTGATCTTACGAACCTCCTTTATCTGCTGAACTGAGGTAAAGATTCCGCATGCGCAGCAGTTCAGTATTGCCGAACCCAGGCCCGATGCCTCTTCCAATCCCAAACGTTTTACCGGGAAGCCCAGAATATCGGCCTGAAACTGCATCAGGAAATCATTCTTGGCCGATTCACCATCAATGCAAAGTTCGCGCAGCGGGGTTGTCAGACCGCGCATGGCCAGTTCAACGACATCGGCCACCTGATATGCTATTGATTCAAGAGCGGCACGTACCACATGAGCCTTGGTGGTCTGCATGGTCAGTCCGCTGATCATTGCCTTTGCTTCGGGGACCCACCAGGGTGAACCCAGTCCGTTGAATGCCGGTACGAAATAGACACCGCCGTTACTAGCTACGCTACGTGCCAGAGCCTGCATATCCTCATTTGAATCCACCAGACGCAGGTTATCGGTAATCCAGTCCAGGACTGCTCCCGATGAATGCACATGACCCTCTACCACGTAATAGTTGTGGTCAAACATGGAGTAGCCAACCGAGCAGACCATGCCGTTGGGTGCCGGAACCGGCTTCTCGCCCACGTTGAACATTACCGATGAGCCCGTACCGTAAGTGGTCTTGCCCTCACCCGGCTCAAAGCACAACTGGCCTACCAGAGCGCCGTGTGAATTACCCAGAACACCTGCAATCTGCACAGGTTTGGGCAGCAGACCCTCTACATCGGTCTCACCGAAAACGCTGTCCGACGGCTTGGTCTCAGGCAGGATGCATGCGGGAATGGTGAAAACCCTCAGGATATCGGGATCCCACTCCATCGAGTTGATGTTAAAGAGCAGGGTGCGTGATGCGTTTGAGTAATCGGTCACGTGACTCTTGCCGCCTGTGAGTTTCCAGATAAGCCATGTATCGATGGTACCCATCAGGATATCGCCCTTCTCGGCACGCTCCCTTACACTCTGTATGTTGTCCAGGATCCATTTTACGCCGCTACCCGAGAAATAGGTATCGGGAATAAGACCTGTACGTTCCTTGATTGTAGCCTCATAGCCCTTGTCTATGAGTTCCTGGCAGAATGCGGCACCGCGACGGCACTGCCACATGACTGCAGGATAAACAGGCTTGCCGGTGTTCCTGTCCCAGAGGACTACGGTTTCGCGCTGGTTTACCATGGAAATCGAGAACTCATTCCCCTCAAACGGGGGGAGTTCCAACTGCTTGATGGCAGCCACGGTATTGACGTAAATCTCCTCGGCATCGGCCTCCACCCAATCCTCGCGCGGATGGTTGACCTTGTGAGGGATTATCTTATGGTCTATCAGATTGAGTTTCTCATCGAATAGCAGCGCCTTTGATGATGATGTGCGCTGGTCAATTGTGATTATGTATCTCATTACTTGTTGTTGTCAGCTAATTTCTCAACAGCCTGGAACAGAAGTTCCTTGCTCTTGTACTCGTTATATTTTCTGTTTACGCGCTTTACATAGTTAAGTGTCTCGGTAGCATCGAACGAGCCGTATTGGCATACGCTGTCGTTATAGACCTCAGGGTCTTTCAAGGACTCCAGCACCGGACTCAGGCTGTTCCAGTTGTAGCGGTTTATACCTTTCTTGCGCGCAATGCGCATAGCGTCAAAGATATGGTTTGAACCGCCATTGTAACTGCCCAGAATATAGTTAATTCTCTCTTTCTCATTGATAAAATAGAAAAGGTCGCCCAGATCATCAATATACTTTACGGCCACCCTGATATCCAGTTCCACGCTCTGTGCCAGTGTATCGGCCATACCCATTTTGGCAAGCAGATGGTGATATGTTGAAGGCATTATCTGCATCAATCCCTGCGCACCGCGGTATGAGCGTGCGGTCGTATCGAATTTGGACTCCACGTAGGCAATTGCGGCCAGCATTTTCCAGTCACATACACTGTCGGCGTAGAGACGGAAAAGTGAATCGAACGGTGAAATATAGACGAATTGCCGGGGAGCCGTTTCAACCTCCTCCTCGGCGGGCATATCGGCCACCGGATCCCGCTCACAGGTCCTGGTAAGGAAAAGAGTCAATATAAGGGCCGCGGTAAGGAGCAAAACAAACAACTTCTTCCAGTTCATCTCCGGCCCGTTGTATCTGGTTTCTTCCATTAACACTGGAATTCGGATTTCGGCTGCAAAATTACACCTTTTTTATAAGAGAGCAAAATCGCCGCAAAGGATGACGCAAAGGGGTCGTTTCGTTTTGCGTCAAATGACGCATTGTTCGCTCGGCCCAAAGGGACGCTTTTACAAAGCGAAGCGACTAAAAGAAATACCCCTTTGCGTCATATTTGCTTCATTTTGAAAAAAATTTGCATATACGGAATAATGGGTGTATTTTTGCGGTCAGAATGAAACAGATAGGCACATATCACCATCATCATACCTGCAGATCCTGATCGGTAGGCTATAAATGGTGTATAAATATACAAGAGGCTTGCCGGTTAACGGTGAGCCTCTTTTTAATTACAAGAATTAAAACACTTTATAATATGTTACGAATAGCAGTACAGTCAAAAGGTCGTCTTTACGACGAGACAATGGAGTTGCTTCAGGAATCAGGCATCAGCCTGGGAGTATCCAAACGCACCCTTCTGGTCCAGGCCGGAAACTTCCCTGTCGAGGTCCTGTTCCTTCGTGATGACGACATACCCCAGTCAGTAGCCGGCGGTGTGGCCGACGTAGGCATCGTAGGTGAGAACGAATTCGTAGAGCGCCAGGAGAAGGCCGATGTCATCAAGCGTCTGGGATTCAGTCGCTGCCGCCTGTCACTTGCCATCCCCAAGGCCATTGATTACAAAGGACTTGAGTGGTTCAACGGCAAGAAGATCGCCACCTCCTACCCCGGAATCCTGAAATCATTCCTCAAGGAGAAGGGTATCAAGGCCGATATCCACGTAATCACCGGCTCCGTAGAGATTGCTCCCGGCATAGGTTTGGCCGATGCCATATTCGACATTGTAAGTTCAGGATCCACACTGGTCAGCAACAACCTGCGCGAGGTCGAGGTTGTAATGCAGTCCGAGGCCCTGCTGATTGGCAACCCAAAGATGGATACCGACAAGAAAGCCATCCTTGAGGAACTCCTGTTCCGCTTTGATGCAGTCAAGGCCGCCCAGGGCAAGAAATACATAATGATGAACGTGCCCGATGACCGCATGAGCGAGGTCCTGGCCGAACTCCCCGGCATCAAGAGCCCCACGGTAATGCCTCTTGCGACCAAGGGCTGGAGCTCAGTTCACACCGTACTGGATGAGAAACGTTTCTGGGAAATCATAGGCAAACTCAAGGCCGCCGGCGCCGAGGGAATCCTGGTCCTCCCCATTGAAAAGATGATATTGTGAGCAAAAGAGTACCATTGGGGTCAGACCCCATTGGTACCTTTTTTCCAAAACCGATAGAAAATGAACGTAGTTAAATATCCGTCCAAGTCTGATTGGAGAACGCTCCTTTCCCGTCCTGCACTGAGTGTGGAGGGCCTCTACGAGCGTGTCCAGACCGTGCTTGACACCGTACGCAAAGGCGGTGACAAGGCGCTCAAGGACTACGAGCTCCAGTTTGACAAGGTACAGCTTGATTCACTGGCCGTAAGCCAGGCTGAACTTGACGAGGCTGCAGCACTTGTACCGGCACAGTTGCGCGACGCAATTGACCGCGCCGCCGTGAACATCCGCAAGTTCCACGAGTCCCAACTGCCCTCACTGAGCAAGGTTGAGACCACCCCCGGCATAACCTGCTGGCAGAAGGCAGTTCCCATCACCAAGGTAGGTCTCTACATCCCCGGCGGCACGGCACCACTTTTCTCGACAGTGCTCATGCTGGCCATTCCCGCCCGCACCGCTGGTTGCTCAGAGATTGTTCTGTGCACCCCTCCGGGACGTGACGGAAAGGTCAATCCAGCAATACTCTATGCCGCACAGGTGGCAGGCGTAAACCGCTTCTTCAAACTGGGCGGATCACAGGCCATCGCCGCAATGGCATACGGCACCGGGAGCGTACCCAAGGTATCCAAGATATTCGGCCCCGGCAACCCCTACGTTACCGCCGCCAAGCAGATAGTATCGCTCAAGGACGTTGCAATCGATATGCCCGCCGGTCCGTCAGAGGTTGAGGTTATAGCCGATGCAAACGCAAACCCCGCATTCGTAGCCGCCGATCTGCTTTCACAGGCCGAGCACGGACGCGACAGCCAGGTAATCCTGCTCACCACATCAGCTGAATTCATTGACAAGGTACAGGCCGAGGTTGACCGTCAGGTTGCCCTCCTGCCCCGCAACGAGATTGCAGAGGCCGCACTCGGCAACAGCCGGATGATTCTGCTCAGTAATGATGACGAGATTATTGAGATGACCAATGAGTATGCTCCCGAGCACCTCATCATACAGACTAAGAATGCCTCTGAACTTGCCGAGCGCGTAGTCAACGCAGGTTCAGTGTTCATCGGCCCATGGTCACCCGAGAGTGCGGGCGATTATGCATCGGGCACCAACCACACACTGCCCACAAGCGGTTATGCCAAGGCATATTCAGGTGTGAATATTGACAGTTTCATGCGCAAGATAACATTCCAGGAGCTCACAAAAGAGGGCCTACGCACACTTGGTCCCGTAATCGAGACCATGGCTGCCGGCGAGTATCTGGATGCACACAAGAACGCAGTAACAGTGCGATTGAAAGAATTATGAAAAACCTACAAGAACTTGTAAGACTCAACATATGGTCGTTGAGTCCGTACACATCGGCCCGTGACGAGTACCAGGGCAAGGACGCCAAGGTGTTCCTGGATGCCAACGAAAACCCGTACAACGACCCGGTAAACCGCTACCCCGACCCCCTGCAGCGCGAGCTCAAGACCCGCATTTCGCAGATCAAGGGCGTTCCGGCCGATACCATTTTCTTTGGTAACGGCAGCGACGAGGCCATTGACCTGATGTACCGAATTTTCTGCACACCGGGCAAGGACAACGCGGTTGCCATCGAGCCCACCTACGGCATGTACGGTGTATGTGCCGATATCAACGACGTAGAGTACCGCCGCGTGCTGATGGATGAGAACTTCCAGCCCAGCGCCGACAAGATTCTGGCTGCAATTGATGCCAACACAAAACTGGTATTCTTCTGCACGCCCAACAACCCCAGCGGCAACAACATTGACCGTAAGGTTATTGACAAGGTTCTGGACTCGTTTGACGGAATCGTGATTGTCGATGAGGCTTACATTGATTTTGCTGGCGTGCCTTCTTATTTGAAGGAACTGTCAAAACGTCCCAATCTGATTGTCCTGCAGACCTTCTCAAAGGCATGGGGAATGGCCGGAATCCGTCTGGGAATGGCGTTCGCACAGTCCGGGATCATAGGCATCATGAACAAGGTCAAGTATCCCTATAACATCAACCTGCTCACGCAGAAACGCGCCATGGAGGAGGTAATGCAGTATGACCGCGTAAAGGGATGGGTCGAGTCAATCCTTAAGGAGCGCGCCCGCCTTATGGCCGAGTTCGCAAAACTGGGTTGCTGCATCAAGGTCTATCCGTCCGATGCAAACTTCTTCCTGGCCCGCGTAAAGGATGCCGCCGCAACCTACAACTACCTGGTTGACCAGGGAATCATAGTCCGCAACCGCAGCAAGATCGCCCTTTGCGGAAACAGCCTGCGCGTTACCATCGGCACCGTAGTTGAGAACAACGCGCTATTGGAAGCGTTATGTGCGTATAAATAAGTTAACTTTGGCGTTGGCTTTGGCATTGGCTTTTTAAGCGGCGCTTTGCGCCGAACCCTTCGCACCGCATGGTAGCCAAAGCCAATGCCAAAGCCAAAGTAAATACAAATAATATGAAAAAGAGAGTCCTATTCATAGACCGTGACGGAACAATAGTAACCGAGCCGTCCGACGAGCAGCTTGACAGCTTTGAGAAGCTGGAGTTCGTACCGGGAGTATTCCGCAGCCTCTCTTTCCTGCGCAGCCACACCGACTTTGAGTTCGTTATGGCCAGCAACCAGGACGGTCTGGGCACATCATCATACCCCGAAGCCGACTTCTGGCCCACCCACAACTTCATACTGAACACCCTTAAAGGCGAGGGCGTGGAGTTTGACGACATTCTCATTGACCGCCACTTCCCGCAGGACAACGCCCCCACCCGCAAGCCCGGCATCGGAATGTTCGGAAAGTATATGGCCGATGAATACGACCTGGCTGCCAGTTACGTCATAGGTGACCGCGCCACCGATGTGGAGCTGGCCCGCAACCTTGGCTGCCGCGCAATCCTGCTTCAGGACAGTGCCGATTCTCTGCCCACCGATTTGCAGGCCGTTTGCACCTTTGCCAGCCGCGACTGGTGGAAAGTCGCCGAATTCGTATTTGCAGGCGAGCGCCGTGCATCGGCCCACAGAGCAACAAAAGAGACTGACATTCTTGTAGATTTGAATGTAGACGGAACCGGCAAGTGCGACATCAGCACCGGCCTGGGATTCTTTGACCATATGCTCGAGCAGATTGGCCGGCACGGAGGTATGGACCTGACAATCAAGGTAAAAGGTGACCTGAACGTTGACGAGCACCACACAATTGAGGATACCGGAATCGTACTTGGCGAATGCATCCGCAAGGCATTAGGCGACAAACGCGGAATAGAACGCTACGGCTACGCCCTACCCATGGACGACTGCATGGCACAGGTAGTCCTTGACTTTGGAGGCCGCAGCTGGCTGGTCTGGGATGCAGAGTTCAAGCGTGAAAAGATTGGTGAGATGCCCACCGAGATGTTCCTGCACTTCTTCAAGTCCCTGAGCGACGCCGCCGCAATGAACCTGAACATTCAGGCCCAGGGCGACAACGAGCACCACAAGATAGAGGCCATCTTCAAAGCCTTTGCCCGCGCCCTCAAACAAGCCGTCCGCCGCGACATCTGGAACTACACCCTCCCCTCTTCCAAGGGTCTCCTCTAAAAAAGTGACGCAAAGGGGTCGTTTCTCTTTGCGTCATTTTTTTACATCCTCGGAACCAGAAGGATATAAACAATAAAAAGTTGCATATATATTAAACTTTTTGTTTCTTTGTCATCGAAAAAGCGATATATATGCCTGCATTGGTTGACATAAAAGAACTCCGCAAGACAAGACATATGACCCAATCACAATTGGGGCAGTTATGCGGTATGAGCAAATCCCAGATTTCACGCATGGAGAACGGAACTCTTGGAAGCCCAGAGACTATTTCACGGGTTCTGAATGCATTGGATTATGAAGTCAGGCTGGAAATAATTGACCGTCGCAGCATTATTTCATTAAAAAAAGGTTCAGTTCTTGACATTCTCAGAAAATACAAAGAGCAGAACACAGAGAAATACGGTATTACAAAACTGGGGCTTTTTGGAAGTTATGCACGTGAAGAACAAACACCCAGTAGCGACATCGATATCTGCGTATCCATCGAACCACCATCCTTGTTCAAGCTTGGAGGAATACATTCCGACCTTAAAGAATTGTTCAACAAAGAAATTGACTTAGTATCTCTTACCGGAACACTGAAACCTGATTTCATCAAAGAACTAAATAAAGACGTAATCTATGTTTGAAAACAAAAAACGAATCAAGTCTTACCTTGAAACAATTATCCAGGAAACAGAACTAATTCCAGAAATGCTTGAAGACTTGGAAGCGGGTAAACTGGACCGTTTCTTGAAATAATCAACTTAAAAGTTTTTGTTTGGACTGCTCCAGAGCTGCAATCACGCGGTCGCACCAGGCATCAAACTCCGGATCCTCAGTCTGGCACTCCTTGTGCGCAAGGACGTAGTCAAGAGTGCGGGCGATACCCTGCTCCGGGGTGATGGTGGCGCAGAATCCGGGCACAGCGCGCTTAAGCTTGCTGTTGTCAAACAGCACGGTGTGTGCCTTGTCTCCCAACAGTTCACCCGTATAATTGTACGGCGCCACATCAATAAGGTACTGCGATGAAACGTAGTACGGATGCAACTGCACGCCCAGATGCTTGGCTATTATCTGATAAATCTGGGTCCAGCTTATAGATACATCGGTAGTAATCTGAAACGCCTCGCCTATGGCGCGTTCATTACCCATCAGGCCTATGAAGCCCTTGGCAAAATCCTCATTGCAGGTGATAGTCCAGAGCGAAGAACCGTCGCCGTGAATTATCACGGGCTTGCCCTCCATGATACGCTTGACCACCTGCCAGCTGCCCTTGCTGCCGTGAACTGCCAGCGGCACCGCACGCTCATCGTAAGTGTGGCTGGGACGGATAATGGTTACAGGGAATCCGTTCTCACGGTACATGCGCATCAGGAAGTCCTCGCAGGCAATCTTGTTGCGGGAGTAATCCCAATAAGGGTTGGCCAACGACGTACCCTCGGTTATCACATAGTTTGCAGGCATCTTGTTGTAGGCCGATGCAGAACTTATGTACATGAACTGTTTGGTCTTACCGTTGAACAGCCGGTAGTCACGCTCCACCTGCTCGGGTACGAATCCTATGAAATCGCACACCACATCGAAGGTCATATCCTTGATGAGTCTGGCCACTC
>CAJOJD010000047.1 GCA_905234745.1 uncultured Bacteroidaceae bacterium
TCAATGACTTCCCAGTTGCAGTAGGGTACGATGACGGTGTGGAACTCCAGTCCCTTTGACTTGTGTATGGTGAGCAGGCGTATGCCGTTGGCATCGGTAGCCGGAATAGGGGTCTTGAACAGCTTGTCATCCCATTCAGTCAGGAAGGCCGATGGTTCTCCGGGGTTGCGGCTGAGCCATTGGCAGATGGTATCAAACAGCGTCATGACATATTGGTCCTGTCCGGGGATGCGGTCCAGTTCCAGGATGGAGTAGAGCTTCTCAGTAAGCTCATAGAGCGGCAGATGGCGCAAAGACTCCTGCTCATCACGGAAAGCTTGTGGCAGTGCGGCCTCAAGTCCTTGAGCCATGATGCGGTCAAATGGGAGTCCGGACTTGACTATGTTGCACTCGCGCTCCCATACAAGCTGAGCCAGAGAAACTTTGTCAGTGCTGTCAGTGAGCCAGCGAAGAGCGTTGATGAGTATGCGGACCGATGCCGATGAGCCCAGCTGGAAAGCTTCGCTTGATATCATCCTGTAATCCGGGCGGTTTGCGGCGAACCATTCGGCGATATCCGTTATCTGTTCACTGTTACGGCACAGGATGGCGATGTCTGTCTGTTCTACTCCGGCGGCGGTCAGGTTGTCCAGCTGCTGTTCAATCTGTTGGAATATTGAATCAGTTGATTCTTCCTGTTTATCCTTGCTTTTATCTTTCTCTTTTTTGCCTTGCGCCAAGACATACACGTAACCCTTGCCATCGTTTTTGGCGCTGACCTGATGAACTCCTTCGTATGCCGTCCCTATGGCGGCGTAGGTGTCGTTGGTCTGGGACGTGTAGTGCATGGAAACCATCTCCGCTGCCTTGGGGAAATCACATTCTGATGGCTACGGAAATTGCTCTCCATGGGTATGGCCTGCGGGTTGTAGATGGCCAGTTCCTTCTCCATCTTGGAGTTGAGGATATCCCAGTCGCTGTTGCGCCAACGGTATATGGCTTGCTTTACGTCACCCACCACGAGGCAGTCCTTGCCTATAGCCAGACACTCCCAAAGTAACAGACGCAGGTTACCCCATTGCAGGTGAGAAGTGTCCTGGAACTCATCTATCATGAGGTGCTCTATGAAACTGCCGGTCTTTTCATACACGAACGATGTGTCGCTGCCGGACAGCTTGCTCAGCAGCATAGGAGTATCGGCCAATATGAAACGGCCCTGCTCCTGGCTCTGTCGGTCTATCTCGGCACGTATGCCCAGCAACAGGCTCAGCTCATGGATGTATTGCAGTGCTGCATCGTATGAGTTCTTTGCGTAGTGGTAATCATTGTACAGTTGTGCCACCCGGCTGAAACGGGGGACCAACTCATCCATGGCAAATGATTCCAAAGAGGGATTCTTGTCAAGGTCTTTCTTGCGGAAAAATTCTTCCGGTTGTGATGTGCATTTCAGAAAAGTACCGGTAAGGTCTTTCTCCAGAATGGTCAGACTGCTTATCTTGATTATCTCCTTTCCAGGATTGGATGCAAGGTCGCTGAGACAGATCCCGGCAGTTAACAGGGCATTCTCAATTTCTTTTCCGATAGATTGGATTTCCTCTGTGATGCCAGGCAGAACTGCGTCACGGGCCGATGTCAGATTACGTTTGTAATCAGCTACGGCATCGGGCTGGGAGAGAATCTGGCGCAACTCTTCACCCTTCTCCATGAATATCTCGCGGAACAGCTCCTGTGAGAATTTCTTGAGCGTGCCGTCAATTGACCAGCTCTTGTCATTGTCAATATTATTCTCAACAAACTCCATGACGTTGCGGCGGTCATCGGACCCCTGTTCAACGCTGGCCAGGAATGAGTCTACAGCCTCATTGATCACTAACTGTGTATCCAGCTCAAGCGTCAGGTTGGCGCCTATGTGAAGCTCACGTGCAAGACCGCGCAGGACGGTCTGGAAGAAGCTGTCTATGGTCTCGACACGGAACCGTCCGTAGTCCTGCAGTATCATGTCAAGTGCCAGCAGGGCATTGTGACGGATAGTCTGCTCATTGAACGTGACGGCTTTCTTTACCTCATTGTAATAGTCTGCAGAGCTGTTCAGGCTATGTCCTATGCCGTACAACTGCGACAGGATGCGCTGTTTCATCTCGGCTGTGGCCTTGTTGGTGAAGGTTACGGCAAGGATATGACGGTAATCCTCAGGACTTTTTACAAGCATAGTGATGTACTGAACGGCCAGACGGAATGTTTTACCCGATCCGGCCGATGCCTTGTACACAGTCAGGTGAGAATTGTTACCCATAGGAGTTTAAACTATTCAAATTTAGTGATTCCTTTTTATAAAAGCGTTATCTTCGCGGTCCAATTATATGATACAAATATGGGATATATTACTGAGGACAAGCGTAAAGTGACCACACAGCGTCTCAGGGAGATGAAGCAGCGTGGTGAGAAGATTGCAATGCTCACGGCCTATGACTACACTATGGCCAAGATGGTTGACGGAGCAGGCGTTGACGTTATTCTGGTAGGTGATTCGGCATCGAACGTTATGGCCGGCAACCAGACCACTCTGCCTATCACACTTGATCAGATGATATATCATGCCAAGTCAGTGGTTCGCGGTGTGCAGCGCGCTCTCGTAGTGGTTGACATGCCGTTCGGTACATATCAGATCAATGACTCCGAGGCTGTCACCAACGCTATCAAGATAATGAAGGTGTCTCATGCCGATGCCCTTAAACTTGAGGGCGGCGAGGAGATTCTGCCTCAGGTGCGTCACTTAATAGAAATAGGTATTCCCGTCATGGGACATCTGGGCCTGACACCCCAGTCAATCAATAAGTTCGGAACATACGCCGTACGCGCCAAGGAGGAGGCCGAGGCCGAGAAACTCATATCCGATGCCCACAAGCTGGAGGAGGTGGGCTGCTTCTCAATCGTTCTGGAGAAGATTCCCGCAAAACTGGCAGAGCGCGTATCAAAGGAGGTTTCAGTTCCTATCATCGGTATAGGCGCCGGCGGCGGTTGTGACGGTCAGGTGCTTGTATGTGCTGATATGTTGGGCATGAACAACGATTTCAGCCCCCGTTTCCTGCGTCGTTACGCCAACCTGTTCGAGGTTATCACTGATGCCGTAGGCCGCTACGTGGAGGATGTCAAGAACTCTGACTTCCCCAACGAGAAGGAACAATACTAAAAATGTGGAAAAGGGGACTGTCCTAGGGTGTTAAGTTAACATTTTCATTTTAGCTCACTTTTTTGAGCAGATTGAGTCTTTTAATGGAGGGGTTAGGCAACAGGTTGTCGGCCCTCCATTTCTTTATGTCATACAGTCTGGTTTTACCGATGGTTCTAGCTGCATTAAAACTCCTGCAATCCTCAATGGAGCTAACCCGCATATGGAGCGGCATGAGCAGCACCAGCGGCGTGTAGCCGTTGCTCTTGTTGGGTGACATCCGACTCTTGAGATATCCGAATGTGGACTCTATAATATCGGAACAGATGTTGTGCGGCTCATCTCCAGTCAGAAGCCTCTCTTCCTTGTTGAAGTAACTGATAATCATGTCTCCGAGCCTCCTTACTCTCTCGCCCTTTGTCATGAAATGCCGGTTCACGTAGTCTCTGCACATGGAGGCTGTCCTGTGTGAAAGACCTTCCTGTTTGCACAACTGCTCCATGTACTCATACCCTTTCATCACCTCATCGAGTTCCTCCACCAGCGAGGCGTGTGTCCTGACGAAGGAAAACAGCCATCTCTCCCTGCTGCTGAGCAGTCGGTCGTTCTCCAGCATGGCCTTGGCCCATCGCACCGTCTCAAAGGCGTTCATGAACCTGGCGTACTCCCTCCTCCTGGGTGGCATGAGCGGAGCCATCAATGTGTGGGAGTACTTCCTTGCATATCCTTTCTTGTTTATGAAGTGCGTGAATTCATCATCCTTGGAATATACCCTTTCCAGAAACATGCCGAAGGAGTGGCTGATATCCCTGTGGGTGGGCAGTCCAGCCTCCTCACTGGCATTGCACATCGTCCTGCCGTTGTCGCAGACAACGTACTCAGGCACATACCCGAGCCTGGCTATTGTCTTGTCCAACTCGCGTCTGGTGCTCTCCGCGTCCCATTGGCGGCCTGCCACCATGCTCACCACGCTCACATCGGCATGACTGTGAGGATGTCCAGGATGCACGGATGAGGCCATCAACTCCAGATGCAGGTCCTGACCGCACAGTGTGATGCTGTTGTCTATAACCAGCGAGTAGGCCTCCGCCGCCGTCTTCTTCCTTAATGAACCTTCTGCAAGGGAGAGTCCGCACTTCTCAACCCAGTCTATTACTGTCACGTGGGATGGAATCCTGTCATCCACACCGCCCCAAAGAAGGCTGGAGAGCTCCATGACCTTAGGCACCTGGCGGGAGCTGATCCCGGCATAGGCATACAGAAGCACGGCAAAACGGATGGCTATTTCCCGGTGTCGGTATCTGGAAATAGCAGTTCCACTATCTCTCTTTCCTTCTCCGTCAGCGACGAGAGTATTAATTTCCTCTGTTTTTTTTGCTTTCAGCGGAGAGTATCTTGTTCTTGGTCTTTAAGTCTTTTATCTCCGATGACATCTTATCAATTTTAGACTGCGCTTGCCTTAGCTGGCGTTTCAGTTTCTTATTCTCGTCCGACTTGTCAATATTTGCCATAATTTCAGATATTTAATAACTATATAAAGTTACTAATAATCAGTAATATGAACAAATATTTAAGCCAATAATTTTATCATTTTTGTAAGAATAATTAGATAAAATTGTCAGCAAAAACCGAGAAAAAAGATTAAAGTTAACTTAACACCCTAGGACTGTCCCCTTTTCCACATTTTTCAGATGAACTGCACTGATTTAAGGTCATCGGCAAAAGCGTGGATGGCATTTTCCATCTTTTGCACGGTCTTACGAGTGGGAACGCTTCGTCCCGTAACATAATGGGATAACTGTCCCTGATTGATGCCTGTTATACGCGACAGACCAGCCAGAGTGAATGAACTGGCGTAGTAGGAGAGGAACGATGCCATATCGTATTTGTACACCATCTCAACCTCAGTGAAGGGCTCATTGTGCTTGGCGAATGATCTTTTTATGTCATTATAACCTCCTTCGAAGTATTTCTTGGCCTCTTGAACGGTTGATCCCGTGCCTGTTACCAGATAATTCAAATCATCGGCATCACTATATATGCTGTATGATCCGTCACTTGCACGTTCAATAATTGCATTTACTTTTCTCATAATTGTATTCTTTATAGTTTTTGAGATTGGTGCTCATTTGATTCCTGCCGCTCTCAAAATGTTTTTTAATGTTCCAGCTGCTACCTCCTGTGAATGGTGATGGCTCACCGGAAATCTAGCTCTTGTTTTTGGATTAATCCATAGTGGATGTCCTGCTTCAGTCTCGCCTGTGTCGTAGCATCCGGCTTTCTTTAAAAGCCTTTCTAGTTCGCTGTATTTCATGTTTAGCGTTTTCAAAAGTACGAATATTAATATTACTCACAAAGAAAAAATGTAGAAAAAGTATGAAAATTAATACTTTTTACAGGTGGGCTATGTCTTTTTCATACGCAAACAAGGTTTTAGGTTAAACAATTAATAGGGTACTAAATAACAAAGGGTATTCCATCTGACACCATTGCCTTGTGGAATACCCTTTGGTATCAGATGATACAAATATACATTGTTTCTATTATCAGTGCAATAATATTGACCAATTGGTGGTCAAAACGAATATCCCATGCCGATGGATGGGAGGAGATAGTTGGTGGATGGCATGTAGATGAGGCTGGGGGATAGTGCAATATGGGTAAAGCGGAATGCAGCGGCAGCCTGAAATACTATTCCGCGACCGGACAGGTCCGATACGATGGCCCATTTGCCGCTGATGTCACGCCACAGACGCTCGTTGATGCCATAACCGGCTCCCAGATAGGCTGATATATTTCCGGTACGGCTGTTCCATACGGATAATCCACCGGTTATGAATAATGCGTTGTCAGCCACACTGCCGTCTCCCCAGAATACGCCACCTCTCTGAATGTTGCCGTTACTTAGGCAGGAATAATCGCTGCTTTTGAGTGAACCGTTCGTGAGCACCGAAATGTATCCTAACCTGAATGACTTACGACCAACCGTAATCATTCCTCCAAACACCGGACTCCTGTTGTATCCTGCTGTGATATATGCCTCAATATCAAGCTGATTGCTCTTGCGCTCTGTGCTTATTGGTTGTTGTACCAAAGATTGGTTATTGAGCAGTTGGTCGTGGGCTTCGATTCTTGAAGGAACCATGACCTGTGGCTCAGATTTGGTGGGGTGCGCAATAGCTAATCCTGAAAGATCCGATACACGGATTGGATTCGTGTCAGTGGAAGGCTCTGAATGGGGTTTGCTGGCTTGTGACTTGGTGGGGAGTGTCTGTTCCTGATTGATGGGTTCATGGACATTGGCAGTTCCCGAATAACTGTCACGGATGGCCGTAAAGCGCTTTTTCTGCTCATCGGTCATGGAGCCGGATGCGTTCTGTAAAGTATTGCGTAGTTGACTGAGTTCCTGAAGCAATGATGTGACGGCTTTGTCAGAGACCGGATTGCCAGCTACAATTCTGTCTCTGAGTGTAATGCACTGCCCGCAAATATCCTCATACCGGTCCAGTACCTTGTCCCAATTGGTATTCTGGGCCATAATATAGACCGGACTGATTAGTAACAGTGCAATTAGTGATAATACCGCTCTTTTCATTATCCGCTCACAAAAATAGAGAATTAATTCTTACCTTTACTTTTGGAATGAATGATGACTCGGCATTCTTTGCCAATGCCAGATTGGAGAGTACTGATCTAGCCGGTTACAGGGAACTTATTCATAGCTCCGACGGCGGATGGACGGAACTGTATCGCATAGACAGGTCCGGGAAGTTCCGTGTGCTCAAGGCTCTCAAGGCTCAGTATCGTGGGGAACCTATGTATGAGATGCTTCTGCGTAAGGAGTTTGAGATTGGCTATAATCTCCAGCACCCCGGAATATGTGAGATTTATGGCTATGATCGGAACCCTGAGCTTGGTCACTGCATAGAAATGGAGTGGATAGACGGCATAACACTGTCGGATTTGATACAAAGCGGTTGTCTGACGTCCGGTCTTTCCCGTAAAATTGCACTGCAATTATGTGATGTCCTGTCATATCTGCATTCCAAGCAGGTTATCCATCGTGACCTTAAGCCGTCAAACATCATGGTCACCCATAACGGCCGTAATGTCAAGCTGATAGACTTCGGCTTGTCCGATACCGACAGTTCAAGCATCCTGAAATCGCCGGCGGGTACCGCATCGTTCGCAGCTCCGGAACTGACAAACGGGAGTGCTGTCGATGCCCGGACCGATATTTACTCGTTGGGTAAGATACTGTCGTTGCTTAAAGGCGGTTTTGTCCGCATTGCAAGAAAATGTACTAAAAACAATCCTGATGACCGGTATCCGGATATCGAATCTGTCAAGGACGCGATACGTGTACAACCTTGGCTCAAATCTGCCCCATATATGTTGGTCGCTATTGCGGCAGTTATTGTTTGGGGAATAATGAATACTTCCGATAACAATCCCATTCCATCGGCTATTCCGGCTACCATAGCCCAACCTGCGGAAATGTCAACTGATACAACCATATCGGACCCATCGGTAATAGATGAGTTGTTCCGTCAGGCTACCGATATGGTGAATTCGGGAAGTAACAGATAATCAGTTTACAGTCAGTTTGGTAAGTCCTTTACTTTTTCCTGCTACATAGGACTGTAATTGCTGCCCATTGCGTAAGACACTGCCTATGAACAAAGGCTGGCCTTTTATGAATTGGGCAGTCTCAATAATGTCGCCTTCTTTCAGTTTTGAGTTTAAAGACTTCTTGACAATATAGCTTTTTTGACCGATGTATTCCAGCCTTACTGTACGGTCCGGCATCCAGCCTATTTCAATGACAGCTCCCTTTTTAAGATCAGATGATATGACTTTCTCAGCATCAAAGAATGATGATGTCTGCTGCAACTCAAGACAAAGGGTCCTGTAATCAGCGCGTCCCACATATCGCGATAAGATATCGAGTGTTGAATTGCGCGGGTCAGAACCATACGTAACATACCCCCATAGCCTTTTTAGGGTGGATACTGAAACGGGCTGAGCTACTGCGTTTTCTATGGCCGATGCCAGACCTTCAAAATCAGATGGGTTCTTGACAGGTTTTCCATAAGCACGGCAAATCTCATCCTTGAGAAAATCAAATTCAAAGGAGTTATTCATATATGAATTCAATGTTACTATCGGGTTCGGTCCTGATGCTTCCTATTGCCTGGTCACGGGACATAATGACTTTCTTAAGGTTTTTGCATCCCCAGAAATCAACGCCGTTGAGCAGGGGGCATTTGGATATGTCAATCTCGGTCAGTGCCTCGTCATCGGCACAGTCAAGACTCTCCAACACCTTGTTGTTCAATGTGATGGAGGCCAGGTTGGGGCAGTGACCCACATGCAGTTCTCTGAGTTTGTCCAGGCCGCTGCAGTCTAATGTGCTGATTAGATTGTACTCTACCGACAACAGGTCAACCTCCTTGAGCATGGATACATCAATCTGGGTAATACTGTTAAGATTCAACTCTACAAAGGTCAGCTTGGTGTTGTGACTGAAATCTATATCCTTTATAACGTTGTGCTCAACATGCAACTCCAGCAAATCCGGATTGCCGGAAAGGTCAATGTGCTCAAGTTTGCCGCTAACAGAATCCCCTATACGTGTACCGTGGGCAGTAATCTTAGTCAGTGAATGCAGTCTCTCAATACCTTTCAGTGTAGATATGTTGTCGGTATTTATCTCAATTGTATGGATATTCCTGGCTTCTAAAGTGTCAATGTTGCCATCGTTATCGGCATCATATCTGAGCTTCAGCCATTTGAACAGGATTTCGCTCTCAAACTCAAGATATAGTGACTTGTTGTCGATAGTGTCTGTTGACGTTACGATTGTATCTGGTATTTCCGTGGTGTTGGTTGTATCGGCGGGGATAGGAAGCGTCTTGAACGCGAGGGTATCGCTGGTGATAGTAATTCCGCCACCGTTATCGGCCTTAGCCCAGAAAAGATATTTGGTCTGAGGTTTGAGATTATCAGCCCAGGCCCGTATTGTGTCATTGTCTGTTTGGGCCTTGGGCGTGATACCTTGAGTGCTACTGTCCGCCTGGATTACGAATCCGAATGATGTGAGCATTCCCGGATTAGATACTAATGCATTAAGACGGACACTGTTCAGATTAATGCTGTCTGCATACACCGCCTCAAACTTGGGCACAGCAATAGGAGGTTGCGGCAGATCGCTTTTATCGCAGGCTCCAATAGCCATAAAAGCAACCATGCAGACTGCAACTATACCTCTTGTCATACGGAAAGCACTGAACATCAGTATCTAATAAAATAAGTGAACGGGTTACGTTCTATCAACTCCCACAAATATACAACTATTCCTTCTCAATGTCATGAACCGATAGATTGAGAACTGATTTTGAACTAAACTTGAACCAATTGTGAACCTGTAATTCTTTATAGGCATTTTTATTTTTGTAAATCAATTAATGCTTTATCAGATGAATAAAACTATTGTTCTTACAATCGTTGGGGCTTTATTCTTTTATGAAGGTACACGGGCTCAGCAGTTTGTGGTTGACGGAATCAAGTACAATGTTACTTCTGTAGAAAATAGGAAGGTGGAGGTTGTTGGTGGGTACAAATACTATAGAGGAGACATCGTTATTCCTAGTAATGTTGAGTATGATGATGTTTCATATCGTGTTACTTCAGTAGGAAACGATGCTTTTTTCTTTTGTAATGAAATGACTTCTGTGGTAATACCAAATTCTGTTACCGTCATCGGTGACCGTGCTTTTGCCTATTGCTGGAATGCCGGTGATATTCAAGTTCCGGATAATGTTGTCAGTATTGGAGAAGAAGCTTTCCTGGTGTGTAGCGGAATCAGAAATATTACAATACCAGCAAGTGTCACAAGTATAGGGAATAATGCGTTCGCTTTATTTTCGGAGAATGATCCGGACGTGAATACATATTACATAGCTACTTTAAACTGGAATTCTAATCTGGATTTTTCCAGTATAGCCAGTTCTTTCTTGGGTGAATCCAATAGAGTACGTGATATTAATGTCAGGCAATTGGTAATAGGCAGAAGTGTTACAAGATTTGCGTTCTACGATTATTCGTATGATGTGCACATTAATTATTTGAAGACAATTGAATCAATTACAGTAGATGCACAGAATCCTGTATTTGACAACCGTAACAACTGTAATGCAATTATCAATACATCTCAAAACAAACTGGTAGCAGGACTCAGCAATACGGTAATACCTGATGATGTTACAGCTATAGGCGAATGTGCATTCCTTAATTGTGATGCCATCACTTCTATTGCCATTCCATCAAGCGTAACAACCATTGGTTATAGTGCTTTTGATGGGTGTGATAATTTAAGCTCAATAGAAATATCTAATTCGGCTATATCTTTTACAGATGCATTTAAGGGCTGCATCGGCATAACAACAATAGTGCTGTCCGGCTCGATTACAAGTGTTGTTGATTATGCTTTCAGAAATTGGGAAAATCTGACATCTGTAGTTATTCCTAATACAGTTACCAGTATCGGCAATTATGCTTTTGCGGGATGTCGAGGAT
>CAJOJD010000048.1 GCA_905234745.1 uncultured Bacteroidaceae bacterium
GAGATCAATTCTGACTATATGCAGAAACTGAACAAGGCCCTGCCCGATTCAACCCGCCAGAAAGTGGGTGTGGCTCAGTGGGAACTTGGACAGAAGGTCTGGGGTGAGAGGTCAGAGCAGACCCGTATCCACTCGGAGCGCCAGTTCCAGATGATGGGGCAGTGGAACATGATGAACCCTCAGTTCATGATGCAGCCGCATATGTATGATTTCCAGCGTCACCGTCAGTTTGAAATGCAGCAGGCCGACCAACAGCAGCAGCAGTGGTGGGAGAACTACTGGAAGAACTGGGGTCAGCCCGATACGGCAATGATTCGCCGTATGCAGGAGAACCGCAGACGTTATGAGAGCCGCGACAGCATATGGCAGCAGCGCCGTCAGCAGTTCGGCCCGCAAGGACCGCAGTTTGGTCCGCAAGGTCAGTTCCCGCAAGGTCAGTACCCTCAGGGTCAGTTCGGCAATCCTGGTTTTGGTGGAGGTCCTCAGTATGGACCGGGATTCAATCCCCAGCGCGGCCGTTAATCTTTTATACTGATATAAAAAAAACAGGAGCAGATTTCTGCTCCTGTTTTTGTGTTATGGTTACGACTTAGTGTCTGTCCTCACTGCCCTCATAGATGCTCTTAGGAACAATCTCTATGAAGCTGAACGGGAACACACCGTCGTCGTCAAATACCTGACGCATACGGATGTAGTAGTCGTTGTCTGCTCTGAGATACTCGCAGCAGATAATCTTTCTGTAGCAGTTATCGTCATCACGCAAGGGGTTGGAACCGTTGCCGTATGAGTCCATTGCCTGCATGTATCCGCGGATACGCATTGCACGGTCATTGACCTGGATTGCCATATTCTTCTGTTCATCGGTCATACCGTCATATCTGCTGTCATCGTCAGGAACTCTACCTATACGTGAATCTTTACCCTGGATACGCAGGTCAACCGGAATATCTTCAGGAATCCAGTTCCAGTTACGCCAGTATGTATCCTTATCATCGGGTACTGCCTGATGGAAGTAGAACTGAACCACACCGCGGTCTGAACCTACACCAACGTTGGCATTGTTCCAGGCACGGATCTCATAGTTACCGTCAGACGGTACGGGAGGAAGTTTGAATGCTATATCATAACTACCGCGAACCGTAATCTCGTCACCATTGAATGTTCCGAAACCTTTATCACGATATCTTACATAGAATCTGGTCTGATCGGGAACCCACTGGAAGTTGGTGCAATAACCTTCCTTGAAAGCAAATACCATTGCGTTCAGGTTGGCATTACCGCCGTTACTGGGATCACCGTTGAAACGTCCGCGGGCGCCACTGTTGATGAAGTCAGGTGACAGTGTGCAGCACATGATTCTCATTCTGGTCTGCAGGGCTGTATTGCGGGTGAAATCATCATAAACGAGCAGTTTGTTGATGTAGTGATAACCACCGTTTATGCAGAGGTTGGTAATAGTACCCGGCAGGTTATACTCCTCGGCTGTCTCGGCTATTCTGACACCTTCGGCCTCAAGGTTGTAACCCTGATAACCCTTACGGTTAATGTAGATACCTTTTCTCTTACCATCTATATAAGGTGAGGAGATACGCATTACAGAATGCGGCATCATAGTCTCAAAGAAATCCTCAGGATCTGTGATCAGCTGGTTGTTTCCTACGGGAATAACGCCCTTGTAGTTCTTGATGATATCCGGCTGGCTGGTGTTGAACTGGTCATATGAAAGCCAGCAGGGAAGGATATGGTAAGCAATAAGCTTGTAGATGGAACTTGTCTTGGCTGAGTCGGGCTGATCGGCACCTTCGGGATAAACTGCAGCAGCATATGCCTTGAGATCAGCATAATCATGAATACCATTCAAATTTGCCTTTGCAGTATAAGTGTCCGAGTAGGTGGCAAGAGCAGTATCAGGCATCACGAACATGGTGAACTTGAACTCTCTCTTCTCAGGATATGCGATACGGTCATCCTCGACAGATGTCTTGTTGTGATGGATGCCACCGTAATTGTCACGAAGAGCCTGTACGGTCCATTCATACTCGATCTCGGGATAAGTCTCATCATAATAAACCTCATCCATTGCATCTATAAGTCTGGTGTTTACCAGAGCATCATAGAATACCGTAAGGTTGGGGTTCTCCTTGATAAGACCGGGGAGGAACTGGTTTGAAGGACGTATAACCTTGTTGATCTTGTGTACTACACCGTTCTCAACTGAATCATCGGGCTCAATAAGGGTAGCCTGCATGTTGATGATGTACTTGAGGCGTACCAACATTGAATCAGAACCATCCTTGGCCTTGATGACATTGCCGTCATAGTCACGTACAACCTGGAATGAATCGGTGGCGTTGTATGTGATGTAACGGTCCAGCATGTTGGGGTGCTGGAGAACACCGCTACCGTTCAGGTCTGATGCATACATCGTGTTGTTGAACAGATGTGTACGGGCCAATGTATCGCAAAGTCTGCGGTTCTGAAGCACGGTTTCAATGCTGGTGAAAACACGGCGTATTGAATCGGTACGGGCCTCGGCACGTCTTGTATCGATATAATCCTGAATGGCTTTGTTGTCCGGAGCAAAGCATGTGTAAGTACCATAGGTTCTCATCTGGCCCCACAGTTCTGCTTTCTGGAGGATGGAGATGAAGTAACTGTAATCTCCGTGATACTCAAGTGTGCCGTTCAGGAAATCGGCAATGGTCTCACCGCTTGAGGTGTAATAGGTGCCCGGGTGCTGCTCGCTCCAGATGTCGGTACAGGAAACTCCCATTCCGATGAAAGCAGCGGCAACAATGGTCAGTGCTGACTTTTTGATTAGTCTTTTGTTGATTTTCATATGTTTGGTTATTAATTATTTAGTCCTATTAGGTGCTCTATTAAATGAGTGTATATGCGCTCGCGCACGCACACGTGTTCTAATATAGCGCGTAAAGATAACAAGTTTTTGGCAAAGCCAAACTATAAATAATGAGATTTTTTAAAAAAAGAACGTCCCGACCTTTTTGTCAGGCCGGGACGCTCTGTAGTGTATTATAGGTTCTTATTACCAGTTCATGCGGTAGTTTCCGCTCAGGTGGAGCAGAGCGAACAGATAGATCAGACCGTCATAATAGATGTCATAGTATCCGTCCTCATAGGGCTCGTGCTTCAATGAGAACATGTGCTTGACCAGCTCCTGGTTGTACTCGCTGTCACACATAAGGGCTGTGGTGGCCATGGTGCCTACAAAACCGATTGAGTGACGCAGGTTGGGACGCCAGCGGCCGCCGCCCATGGGACGTGCCGATACGTCACCGTTCAGTGCAAACTGATCGGGGAACTCAGTGATGCCGTATCGGCCCAGGATGGTGTTCTGGAACTTCTTGGCATACTCGGTCTGCCATTGGGCATCCTTATGATACCAGGTAAAGTCCATTGCTATGTTCATAGGAACGCGCCATGAATCATAGTGGAACTCGCTGCCGCGGTTGGGTGTTCCGTCAAACTGGCTCTGGTCGGGGTTGATACCGGTAACGGGGTCGCATGCGCGATGCAGGTATGCACGTGCGCTGTCGGCCAGCTCGCGGTAGATTGCCTCGCGGCCGTCCTTGGCTGTCTCGGCCCAGATCTCATAGAATGCGGGCAGATGGTATGAAGGATCGGTCCAGAGGTTTGAACGGGTGTCGGGGCAGAAGTTGATGAGTTTTACATCCATGTTGATGATGTTGGTTACACCACCTGTGCCGTCCTTTGAGAAGAGGTCGTTAAGCAGTTCCTGAGCCTCTTTGAGGTAGTCAAACTCCTCATAGGTTCCCCAGCGGCGTGATGCCAGCAGGAGGTCTGTTACGTAGTAAAGTTCACCGTCACTGGCCGATCCGTTTGATGTACGGCGGCCGTTGGTGCGGCATGACCATGCAAAGAGACCGTGTGAGGGACCCTCCTCGTTGTGACGCATGTAGTGCTTTGACCAGCGCCATACGCGGTTGAACAGCTCGGGTTTGTCCAGCTGTACTGCTATCATCATAGCGTATGACTGACCCTCGGTACGAACGTCATTGTTCTTTACGTCCGATATGTAACCCATGGGCACCATCTTGCCGTCAACCTCAACGTCAACGTCATGATAAGCGGCTTCCTCGCCCTCAAAAATGATTGAGTAGATTTCCTGAATCTTTCCGTCTATCTCCTCCTGGCTGAAACCAAGTTCCTTCAGGTAGTTGCGGTACTTGCCGGTCTCGGCATATCCTTTCTTGGCGGGTGCCAGTTTGGATGAACTCTTGGATGAAGAACATGCGGCAATGCCCAGAATAATACACAGGGCAGCCATAATGATTGCGGTTGTCTTGTTTTTTCTCATCTTGTCAGTTAATTGGCTTTATTATTGAATGTATGATTTCCAGCGCTGGTAAGCCTCCTCGTATGCGGGCATATCGGAAGCCTTGGGCTCGATCACGCGGATCTTCTGCAGTGATGCGAATGCCTCGTTGTGGTCATTGTAGATGTGGGCTCCCATACCTGCACCCTTGGCGGCACCTATTGAACCGTCGGTGTCATAGAGCTCGATGGTGGCTCCGGTTACGCCGGCCAGTGTGTCGCGGAAGAGCGGGCTCAGGAACATGTTGGCGTTGCCGGCGTGAATGGTGTTCACGGACATACCCATATCCTCCATGATCTCAATTCCGTATTTGAATGAGAACACGATACCCTCCTGGGCTGCGCGAAGCAGGTGTGAGCGGTTGTGTATGTTGAAGTTTACGCCGTTAAAGCTGCAGCCGCGCTCCTTGTTCTCAAGCACACGCTCTGCGCCGTTACCGAACGGCAGTACTGATACGCCGGCTGCACCTATGGGAGCCTGGGCGGCCAGGTCGTTCATTTCGGCATAACCTATGCCCTCGGGTACTATGTTGCGCTTCATCCAGGCGTTCAGGATACCTGTTCCGTTGATGCAGAGCAGTATTCCCAGACGGTTGAAACCGGTCTTGTGGTTTACGTGTGCGAATGTGTTGACCCTTGACTTGGGATCGTAGCTGATCTCACCGTTTACACCGTAAACTACACCCGATGTGCCTGCGGTCGATGCAATCTCACCGGGCTCGAATACGTTCAGTGACAGAGCGTTGTTGGGCTGGTCACCGGCACGGTAGGTTACGGGTGTGCCCTCGGCCAGGCCAAGTTCCTTGGCAACGGCAGCGGTCAGCTTGCCCTGCTCGGCGAATGTGGGTACTATCTTGGGGATGAATGTGCGGGGGATTCCGTAGAAATCAAGCAGGAAATCGGCAACCTTACCGGTCTGGAAGTCCCAGAACATACCTTCTGAAAGGCCTGATATGGTGGTTGCAATCTCACCGGTCATGCGCATTGCGATGTAGTCACCGGGGAGCATGATCTTGTCGATCTTGTCAAAAATCTTGGGTTCGTTCTGCTTTACCCAGGCCAGCTTTGATGCGGTGAAGTTACCGGGAGTGTTGAGCAGGTGGGTCAGGCACTGTGAGCGGCCCAGCTCCTGGAATGCGTTCTCACCGATACCTACGGCGCGTGAGTCACACCATATGATTGCGGGGCGCAATACCTTCTGGTTCTTGTCTACGCAGACCAGTCCGTGCATCTGATAGGAGATTCCGATTGCCTTGATGTCCTTGACATCGACCTTGCACTGTGACATTACATCGGCAGTGGCTGCCTTGAGATATGACCACCAGTCTTCGGGGTTCTGCTCAGCCCAACCGGGGTTGACTGCTTTGATGGGTGCTTCACTCTTTGGGGCGAACGCTGTTGCCAGGCAACTGCCGTTCTGGGCATCTACAAGACTGCACTTCACTGAAGAGCTGCCTATGTCATAACCTAACAGATACATACTTTTTCCTTATAATTGATTGTAATTATCCTTGCTTTGCATTAGGGCAAACAAAGGTAGTGAAAAGTACTGGAATGAGCACAATTGGGGCGATTCTTTTTGGGTGTTGCGTAGACGTTTCGACCCGTTTTCCGCGAGGGAACGTATTCTCTCAGCCCAAGCGTCCAAGAATACGCCCGCACCTGCGTAAATAGAGGACGCTCCGACCGGGAACCCGCGTGCTGGCGTATTATTTTGGTCGGAGCGTCCGGCATTTACAGCACTAAGCATCGGCTTACCTGGTGCTGCGGAAGGTGCAAATCGTTCCTGAGCACCTGTGCAACCTTGAGTTTTTGGGCATCGGACAATGCATATACCGAGGTTTTCCCGAACCGCTTGATAAGTTGCTTGTCAATGATGTTGCAAACCGCCACATCATTGAGAGCAGACGGGTTGTATCTGAAACCCTTTTCGCACTCCAGCATGGATGATACACTTTGCTTATCGAAAGAATGTTCTATCGTTCCGAGCGTAATGGGCGGTTCGTTGGAATTGTCCTCCATCTGTTCTTTCTGCCAGATTTCATCGGATATTCGGTTCATCTGGTACAGGAATCCTCTGGGTGTTACAAACAACAATTCCAACTGCGGAATCTCCATGAAGGATTCACGCAGGAACATTCCGTCTTCATTCATTACAAAGTGGTCCGGAAACTCTGAATGGCGCGGCAGGTAGGAGGCTATCTCTGCCCTGGATGTGATGGTGTGTCTTACCGGCGGGCGTCCCATCTCCTTGTTGAACACAGAATTGATGGTGCAATGCCGATACCCGAACGGAGTGGCGCTCTGTGCGTGGTGCAAACCATTCCTCAGGATGTAACTCAAGGCTGCGTTCCGGTGTTTGGTCCCGATAATTCCGGTTTGGAAGAATCCTTTGGGCCCCAAGCGTCCCTCTCTCTTGTACTTGTAGTTGAAGTATCGGCCGTAACTATGTCTGAGCCTGGCGATGAAGGGAGCCGGATCATGGGACATTACAGCCAGGTGATAATGGGTTGACATAAGCGCATCGGCCAAAAGCTCCTCATTGGTTTTATACACGGCAAGTGCCATAAGATTGGTAAAAGCCACAAAATCAGATTCGTCCCTGAAAAGGACTTCATTGTGTGATGCTACACACAAATGGTAAAGATTTCTCATAAGCAGTATTAGAAACAGTGTTGCCGCAAATATAAGCGAAACACGACAGACTACCAAACTTGCGGACGCTCCGACGCGTTTTCCGCGTGCGGGCGTATTTTCGTAGCCCTAGCGTCCAAGAATACGCCCGCACCTGCGTAAACAGCGGACGCTCCGACAGAAATCCCGCGTGCAAACGTATTATCCTGGTCAAAGTGTCTGATGCATTGTGCGTTTTTGTGCAAAAATTGCCCGCAGTTCCGTCAAAAAAGAGTACTTTTGGAACCTATAACGTAGCTAACCCTATATGATTATGAAAAAATCATTGCTTTTTGCAGTTGTGACCATGGCGTCACTTACTTGCTGTTCTCAAAATCAGGAGTTGAAACTGTGGTACGATGCGCCGGCCAAGCAGTGGACCGATGCTCTGCCGCTGGGTAACGGACGCCTGGGTGCCATGGTATTCGGAACACCCGCTCAGGAACGTATCCAAATTAATGAAGAGACAATCTGGGGCGGAGGTCCCCACAACAACGTCAATTACGCCGCCAAGGACGGACTGGACCAGATCCGCACCGCCCTTTGGGAGGGACGCAGGTCCGATGCACAGGCCCTTTGCGATCAGTACATATCATCCAAGAGCGCACACGGAATGCCCTACCAGACAGCCGGTTCGCTGATGCTGGATTTTGACGGAATCACCGAATTCACCGACTATTACAGGGAGTTGGACATAGACCGCGCCGTGGCTCTGACACGTTTCAAGGCAAACGGAACAGAATACACACGCCAATGCTTTGTATCGTTCCCCGATCAGGTGATAGTGATGCGCCTGACCGCATCGGCCAAAGGTGCCCTTTCATTCAAGGCCAGTTACAACCTGCCTTACCGCGAGGACCGCATCCTGGGTCAATCGGCCGAGGTAAACGGCAAGCAGGCCACGATGACCGTCTCCTGCAAGGGCGATGACCACGAGGGCATAGAGGGTAAGATCCGTTTCACCGACAAGACCCTGATCGTTCCCGAGGGCGGACAGATGACAGCCGATGACAACACCATCGCAGTGAACGGAGCCGATGCAGTTACCATCTATATATCAATAGGTACAAACTTTGTGAACTACCAGAGCGTAAGCGGCGACGAGAATCAGGTTGCCGACCGCTGGATAGAGCCGCTAAGCAAAGGCAAGAAAAAGTATGACAAGATGCTGGCTGACCATATAGCCGCTTATCAGAAGCAGTTCCATACCGTAACAATGGACCTTGGCACCAACGACCAGGCCAAACTGCCTACTGATCAGCGCGTAGCTCAGTTTGCAAGCAACTTTGACCCGCAGCTGGTAACACTCTATTTCCAGTTCGGCCGATACCTGCTCATATGCTGCTCGCAGCCGGGCGGACAGGCCGCCAACCTGCAGGGTATCTGGAACGAGAGCCGTCAGGCTCCATGGGACGGTAAGTACACCACCAACATCAACGTTGAGATGAACTACTGGCCAGCATTCGTATGCGGAATCCCGCAGACATTTGACCCGTTCCTGCAGCTTGTAAAGGACTGCGCCGAGCACGGAAAGGAGACTGCCGCCATGTACGGCTGCCGCGGATGGACCCTGCATCACAATACCGATATCTGGCGTTCCACTGGTGCTGTGGACGGTGCTTACAACGGAATGTGGCCAACCGGTGCAGCATGGTTCTGCCAGCAGATCTGGGACGGTTACCTGTTCAATCAGGATCCCAAGTATCTCAAGGAGATCTATCCTATAATGAAGAGCGCATGCGAGTTTTTCATCGACTTCCTGGTTGCAGAACCCGTATCGGGCAACAACTATCTGGTGATTGCTCCGTCATACTCACCCGAGAACGCACCCCATGTTCAGGACGTTCTGGGTAAGGGTAACATAACCACAGTATTCGGCGCCACAATGGACAACCAGATGATGGCCGACTTGTTCGGCAACACCATCGAGGCAGCCCGATTGATGGGTGAAAACGCCACTTTTGTGGATACGCTCAAGAACATAAAGAGCCGTCTGGCTCCCATGAAGATAGGCAGCTGGGGACAGCTTCAGGAGTGGTTCGAGGATTGGGACGATCCCAAGGACAACCACCGTCACGTATCACATCTTTGGGGTATGTACCCCGGACGTCAGATTACGGCCGATGGCACTCCCGACCTGTTCAAGGCCGTACGTACCAGTCTTGAGGCACGCGGTGACGAATCGACCGGCTGGTCAATGGGCTGGAAGGTATGTCTGTGGGCACGTCTGCTTGACGGCGACCACGCCTACAAACTCATACAGGATCAGATCAAACCTGCAGGCGGTCGCGGATTCGGCGGTCGCGGCGGCACATACAACAACCTGTTCGACGCACACCCGCCATTCCAGATTGACGGTAACTTTGGCTGCACCGCGGGTATTGCCGAGATGCTGGTACAGAGTCACACAGGTGAGATAGTAATCCTGCCCGCCCTGCCCACAGTATGGGAGAACGGAACCGTCAAGGGACTCCAGTGCCGCGGCGGATTCGTTCTGGACGAGCTTACCTGGAAGAACGGCAAGCCCGCAACCGTAAAGGTACGCTCAACCGTGGGCGGCAAGCTCAACATCAGCTGGAACGGTCAGAACCAAAGCATCGACACAAAAAGTGGTAAAGTATACACGATACAATTCTGATATCAGGACGTTCCGACACGTTTTCCGCGAGCAAGCGTATTCTCTGAGCCCAAGTGTCCAAGAATACGCCTATACCTGCGTAAACAGCGGACGTTCCGACATGAAACCAACGTATTACCGTGTTATTTTGTCTAAGTGTCCAATTTAACAACCATAAAATGAAAATCAGAAAGATTGTAATGCAGGCTTTGATAGTCGGCCTGCTCCCCGTGAGTGGAAAGCAACGATTGATTGGTACGGATTTGTTGCCGCACAGTCATGGATAAACACACATGAGAGTGTAGCCGGTGCCGAAGGATTCCTCTATCTGTATCCCACGAACCGCTCCCAGGATCCCGTTGACCAGCATGACCGCAATGCAATTCCCCAGGGTTCATGGTTCGGAACCATGGCCCGTCTGGGATTTGTACTCCATGGTCCCGAAATATTCGGAGCAGCCAGCCGCGCCAAGGCAGAACTTGAGTTCTCAGGTCACTCCGCTCCGGGTAGCATACTTTACCGCCACGCTTTCATGGCATTGGATTGGGAAAACAGCACTCTGACGCTGGGTCAGACATGGCATCCCATGAACGACCTGTTCCCCAGCACCGTAGGTATTGCCATCGGCTCACCTTTCAACGCCCTTAACCGTAGCCCGCAGTTGCGTTACGAGTACTTCCTGGGTGATGATAAGAACATAAAGCTGACAGGTGCCGCAATATTCCAGGCTGCAAACGGATCTTACGGTTATGCCACAGCCGGCAAATCTTATAATTACAACCGTTGGTCCCTGATGCCTATGTTCTATGCAGGCGTTGACTTCTCTTTCGGTGATTTCAAGGTTGGCGGCGGAGTTGAATACAAGCGCACAACACCAATTATTGACTATGCTGATGGCAATAAGAAGTATTATGTTGACGGACTTTGCGGTATGATCCAGGCTCAGTACAACAAGGATAAGCTTGCCGTAAAGGCCAAGACCCTGATAGGTCACGACATGTCACATCTGGGCATCTGCTCAGGTTTTGGCCAGGTTGACCACCTTGATGCCGGTGATATACGCTTTGCTCCGCTGGCAGCCTCCTCATCATGGGCGCAGGTTCAATGGGGCGGTGACCTCAAGTTTGGCCTTATGGGCGGATTCATGAGCAACTGGGGTGCAGGCAAGGACCTTATCCCGGGAACCATACGCGCTGCCGAGGGCGGAACCATCGACAACATGTGGCGTGTGGCCCCCAACGTTCAGTACACCGTGGGCAACATGAACCTGGGAGTAGAGTATGAACTTACTACCGTGGCTTACGGTACTACCATCGAGCCCAACGGTACCGTTTCAGATACCCACAACGTCAGCAACAACCGCCTGCTCCTGTCCGTAATGTACGCTTTCTGATAGCAGGGACATCCCCTTATACTTGGACGCTCCGACATGAGAATACGCTTGTACGCGGGTTCTTGGTCGGAGCGTCCTCTGTTCACGCAGGTGCGGGCGTATTCTTGGACGCTTGGGCTGAGAGAATACGTTCCCTCGCGGAAACCGCGGGCGCGCGCAGGTGCGGGCGTATTTTTTAAGGCGTGGGGCGGGGGATTCGGGGAGAAAGCTGTATCTTAGCGGGTTGTATGAAGATAGGGGAGATAGATTTTGGGGAGAGGCCGGTGTTCCTGGCTCCGATGGAGGATGTGACCGATCCGGCTTTCCGTTTGCTTTGCAAGCGGTTCGGGGCCGATATGGTTTATACCGAGTTCGTTTCGAGCGATGCTCTGATACGTGAGGTGAACCGGACCATGCAGAAACTGAGCATCAGTGATGAGGAGCGTCCCGTGGCAATTCAGATTTACGGCAAGGACACCGAGGCTATGGTTGGCGCCGCAAAGATGGTCGAGGCAGCCGGGCCCGATGTGCTGGACCTGAATTTTGGCTGCCCGGTTAAGAAGGTGGCCGGCAAGGGCGGCGGTGCAGGTATGCTTCAGAACATCCCCAAGATGCTGGAGATAACCCGTGCGGTTGTTGATGCGGTCAAGATACCTGTTACGGTAAAGACCCGCTTGGGCTGGAATGACGAGAGCAAGATAATAGTGGAACTTGCCGAGCAGTTGCAGGACTGCGGCATTCAGGCTCTGACCATTCACGGCCGCACCCGCGCCCAAATGTACACCGGACAGGCCGACTGGACTCTCATCGGCAAGGTAAAGGAGAACCCCAGGATGAAGATCCCTATCATCGGCAACGGAGATATCACTACTCCCGAGCGTGCAAAAGAGTGTTTTGACCGATACGGAGTGGATGCGATAATGATTGGCCGCGGCAGTTTCGGACGGCCTTGGATTTTTGAGGAGGTCAAACATTATCTGCAGACCGGCCAGAAGTGGGAAGATCCGGGATTCCAGTGGAAGATGGATGTATTGAAGCAGGAGACTCTGGACAGCATCGCCCGCTTGGATGAGCGTCGCGGTATTGTGCACATCCGCCGCCATCTGGCTGCAAGCCCCCTGTTCAAGGGTCTGACCGATTTCCGTCACACCCGCATAGAGATGCTTCGTGCCGAGACTGTGAGTGATTTGTTCGCGATTATGGATAGAATATCTGCCCAGTGGGGTAATGAATATGAACAGAACTGATTTTGAAATCATGGCGCCGGTGGGCTCGTGGGAGAGTCTGGCTGCAGCTTTCCAGGCTGGAGCCGGATCGATCTATTTTGGTGTTGACAAGCTCAACATGCGGGCACGAAGCGCCAGCCATTTCACGCTCGATGACCTGCGTGAGATTGCCAGTCAGTGCGATGCGCATGGAGTAAAGAGTTACCTGACGCTGAACACCGTAATGTACGGCGAGGACATCCCGCTGGTGCATGAGATTGTGGATGCAGCGTTGAATTCGGGGATATCGGCCATAATTGCGTGCGATATAGCCGTGATGACCTACTGCAACAAGGTGGGTATGGAGGTGCATCTTTCTACCCAGCTCAACATAAGCAACATCGAGGCGCTCAAGTTCTATGCACAGTTTGCCGATGTGGTGGTGCTGGCGCGTGAACTTAACCTGGATCAGGTGACCGAGATTCACAAACAGATAATTGAGCAGGATATACGCGGACCTAAGGGCGAACTGATACGCATCGAGATGTTCTGTCACGGAGCACTGTGCATGGCCATAAGCGGCAAGTGCTACCTGAGTTTGAATGAGATGGGGGCAAGCGCCAACCGCGGTGCCTGCATGCAGTTGTGCCGTCGCGGTTACATTGTAAAGGACCGCGAGACCGATATAGAACTGGCGATTGAGAACCAGTACATAATGTCGCCCAAGGACCTCAAGACCATCCGGTTCATGGATCGTATGATTGAGGCCGGCGTGCAGGTGTTCAAGATTGAGGGCCGTGCCCGAGGACCTGAATACGTTCGTACCGTGGCCGAGTGCTACGGCGAGGCAATACAGGCTGTGCTGGACGGCCAATTCACCGATGAAAAGAAGGATTTGTGGGATAAGCGCCTGGCTACCGTATTCAACCGCGGATTCTGGGACGGCTACTATCTGGGGCAGCGCCTGGGCGAGTGGAACGATGTCTATGGATCACAGGCCACCGAGACCAAGGTCTATGTGGGCAAGTGCACCGACTGGTTCTCAAAGATTGAGGTGGCCGAGTTCAGCATCGAGGCCGCACCCATAAGCGCCGGCGACAAACTGATGGTAACGGGAGCCACCACAGGCTGCATCACTTTCAACCTGGATGATCCGCGCGTGGACCTCAAGACGGTGGAGACCGTTCCGCAGGGAGTCCGCGTATCGTTCAAGACTCCGGAGCGTGTCCGCCGCGGTGACAAACTGTTCAAAGTAGTGCAGAAAGGGGCGTCTTCTCCGGACGTTTCGACAAATAACAAGCTTTAGAGCGTATTTTCTGAACCAAGCGTCCAACAATACTAAAGAACCTGCATGATAGACGGACGCTTGGACAGGAAACGCAGGAACTAACGTATTATAAACAACGAAGTGTCTACCAATATGAAAAAACTAACCGCAATGTGTGTGCTTGCCCTGAGTTTAGGGGTTCAGGCACAGAACGAGTATGAGATTACAGTTGAGAGTAAGCAGCCCTCAGGTATCATTGATGAGATGCTGTACGGACAGTTGTTCGAGCATATCTACTTCAGTGCCAACAACGGTGTCTGGCAGGAGATGATATACGGCCGTTCATTTGAGCCGGAGCAGTATCCCGGCATTCCGCCCCGCGACGGTTATTTTGACGGCTGGTTCATGGATGATGACATGATACTGCATTCACCCACCCGTTACGAGCAGCCGCTCAGCATCACCACCGTTGAGTCCGATGACTACGAAATCACCATGGACCTGAACTGGCGCTCCTACAAGCTGGCCCGCCGTTCATGGAGCGGAGGCCTTATGGACATACGGTTTGCATTCGGTCAAAAGGCCGATGGAAGCGCCTATTATGCACGCATACATGATCCCTATTATGAAGGACGTACATTCACGCCCGCACAGACCCAGTCTCAGATTGATGCGGCCAATGAGGCCAATGCCCGTGCAGCATTGCAGCAGCAGAGTTCAACTGCCGATTTCTCAATCTGCGCTATGGAGGTTCGTGAATCACAGGGATTCGGCGGCCGTCCGGGCAGACGTATGAATACGCTTACTGCCCTTGCATCGACCCCCGCAACAAAGGATCAGGTGAACGAGAATCAGGACTGGCATAAACTGCGCATAAGCCGTAAGGGCGCCGATGTTACAATGTACTTTGATGACAAGGAGGTTGTAAAGTACAGCGGTCTTGAACTGACAGGTAAGAACGACCTGGTTTTCTGGGTGAACTACACCGAGGCCACATACCGTAACATCGTTGTAAAGAGTGGTGAGAAGACCGTATTCAGCGGCACTCCCAATGACGTGCAGATTCCGGAGGTGGCTCCCGAGTGGGGCTCGTTCGGTGACGCCCAGTTCAGCCTGGTCAAGGATGACGCGGTGAACATGCGTTACTCACAGCGCATAGTAGTAAAGAAAGGCAGCGCCGGAATGACTCAGGGTCCGCAGAACATTATTGCAGGCGAGAAGTACATAGGTTCCATCTACGCTAAAGGCAAGGGCAACCTCTCAGTAGGTCTGCGCCGTGCCGATGGCACATACGCCGCAATCAAGAGCCTTGGCAAGGTTGGCAAGGAGTGGAAGAAATATGAGTTTGAACTGGAGGCCGGCGGTTACAGCGGCGATGCAGATTTTGCAGTCGTTGTAGAGAAAGGAAACATCCAGGTTGATATGGCCACCATGTCAACTCAGACCGGTAAGGACTTGGGTGGTTTCCGTCCAGACATACTGCAGGCCGTGAAAGAACTGCATCCCACCTGCCTGCGCTGGCCGGGTGGCGGATACGTTGCACAGTATGACTGGCAATGGGGTATCGGCCCTCAGGAGAACCGTGAGCGCTGGGCGCACTGGATGTGGATGGATTATGACCAGAACTGTTTTGGCACTGATGAGTTCATCAAGTTCTGCCGTGAGGTAAATACCGAGCCCGTGATAGTGGTAAGTGTAAAGTTTGAGCGCCCGGCCGATGAATATGACCGTATACTTGAGGATGCAGTGAACTGGGTGCGCTATTGCAATGCTCCCGCTACTGACGAGTGGGGAGCAAAGCGTGCCGCAAACGGACATCCTGAGCCATACAACGTAAAGTATTGGGAGATAGACAATGAGATGTGGGAGATGGGTATCGACCGTTATGAAAAGTGCGTGCGTGATTTTAGCACCGCCATGCGCAAGATTGACCCGTCAATCAAGATTATTGCATGTGGA
>CAJOJD010000049.1 GCA_905234745.1 uncultured Bacteroidaceae bacterium
GCATGCAGCTACGGCATCGGTTCCTGATATGTGCGAGTTGTCAAAACACTCTATACGCAGAGGCGTTTTCTCCATGCCCAGCAGCGTGCCCAATTCCTTCATAAGGCGTACGTGTTTCTGCTCGGGATTGAGTTTGTCGCTCCGTTTAAGGCGGTCCGCACGATACTGTTTGACGTTAAGGGCTGAGAGTTCCAGGAGTTTTCTTTTTTCTCCCTTTTGGGGAACCGTCCATGTTACTCCTGTCATCTCGGTTTCGGGCATGAACGGAACTATTATCTCACGGGCGGTGCTATGGTATCGGTTTCTCATCTCGACGATGGCAAGCATAAGCATTTCATCGAGGGATTCGTCCATCTTTCTCTTATACTCGAAAGTGAACGCCTGGTTGATGCAACCGCCTGCAACATGCAGATAATTCACGAATACCACATCATCATCGTTGTCAATGTTGTAGACGTCTACATTGTCCAGTCCCGTATCAACCACCCTGCTCTTTTCACGGAACTCCATGATTGTATCATATCTGACCTTTACCTGCTGGGCCTCTTCAAATCTCATCTGAGCCGAGAGGGCTTTCATCTCCTGCATCATGGATTTGGTCAGATCCTGACTGCGTCCTTTCAGGATCTCCCTGATTTCTGATATCTGTCCGTTGTAATCGGCCTTTGATATGTGGCCTATACAGGGTGCAGGACAGTTTTTGATATGATATTCAAGACACTCTTTAAACTTGCCGGATTTGATGGATTCTTCTGTAAGAGGCAGCCTGCAGGTCCTTACCTTGTAAGCCTGTGCAATTATCTGCAAAAGTCCGTTCAGAGTACCCGTATGGCTGAAAGGACCGTAATACTCGCTTCCGTTGCGGATTATCTTGCGTGTTTTGAAAACCCTGGGGAAATCCTCTCGAGTTATGCAGATTGACGGATATGTCTTATCGTCCTTAAGAAGTATGTTGTAGCGCGGTTTGTACCGTTTGATCAGGTTGTTTTCAAGCAGGAAAGCATCCCACTCCGTCTCAACCACGATATATTTCAGGTCCGATATGCGGCTTACCAGCATCCGGGTCTTGTCGGTCTGGTTCTCCTTGAGGAAGTATGACGAGACTCTGCGCTTAAGGTTTTTTGCCTTTCCAACGTATATGACGGTGCCCTGCTCGTCCAGGTATTGGTAGCATCCGGGTTTCTCCGGAAGGTTCTGGACAATCAGTTTAAGCCGTTTCTCGTATGCTTCCCTGCCTTTCAATTACTGTACTCCGTCAAATTCGTCAATTGCAATAAAGCTGTCCACAGGGCAATCCTGCGGGAATTTCTCTTTAGCGTGGAAATTGGTAAGTTCAATGATACAGTTTACCATGACTTTCTTGGGCTTGAACGTCTTGACCAGGTCACAAGCTGCCAGTAATGTGCCGCCGGTTGCCAGAAGATCGTCGTGAATCAGAACCACATCATCATTAGTAATGGAGTCTTTATGCATCTCAATGCGGTCAAAGCCATACTCTTTCTTGTATTCCAGGCTCACTTTTTCATATGGAAGTTTACCAGGCTTTCTTATAAGAATAAAACCTGCTCCAAGTCTGTACGCAAGAGCAGCTCCTATTATGAAACCTCTGGATTCAACACCGCAGACCTTTGTGATGCCCTTGTCCTTGTATATTTTGTAGAGCGAGTCTACAATCTCGGTCAGGTCATCAGGATTCATGAACCATGATGTAACGTCTTTGAACTGTACGCCCTCCATTGGATAGTCCGGAATGTTACGGAGGTGGCTGATAAGCGTCTGTTTGCTCATATCATTAAAATTGTTTCACGTGGAACATTTTTGTTTTTATCGGTTCAGCAGCACCAGCAGAACGTTGATGTCGCTGGGTGATACTCCGGGAATGCGGCTTGCCTCGGCAAGAGTCTCGGGATCATGCTTGATAAGTTTCTGGCGGCACTCTGTTGAGAGTGACTGAAGCGTGCTGTAGTCAAAGCGTCCTTTGATGCGGATGTCCTCAAGACGTTTCATCTTATCCGCAATAAGCCTTTCGCGGCTTATGTATCCGCTGTATTTCATCAGGATCTCGGCCGCCTCGACTATTTCATCCTTACGCTCAGGCTCTGTCTTGTCAAGTTCGGCCTTTAGGGCTTTGATGTGACCGGACAGATTCTCGAGAGTAAGCTGCGGCCTTTCAATCAGGTCGGCCAGTTTGCATCCCTCACGTAGAGGAGTTGTACCGAGAGTCTCAAGCGCCTCGTTTATGAGTGCGGGCTTAACGGAGAAACCTTTTGCAAATTCAACTATACGGTTTATCTCCGTACGCTTTGAGCACATTTTGTCGTAACGCTCCCTGGTGGCTAATCCTATATTGTAGGCGCGTTCGGTCAGCCTCAGGTCTGCATCATCCTGACGCAGCAGTATGCGGTACTCGGCCCTTGATGTAAACATGCGGTAGGGCTCATCGACTCCCTTGGTGATAAGGTCGTCGACAAGGACTCCTATGTATGCTTCATCGCGTGCCAGTGTGAACGGCTCACCGCCGTGGCAGTTTATGTGTGCGTTGATACCGGCCAGAATGCCCTGTCCGCCGGCCTCCTCATATCCTGTGGTTCCATTAACCTGTCCGGCCATAAAAAGTCCGGCCACCACCTTTGATTCAAGTGTGTGCTTGAGTTGGGTGGGGTCAAAATAGTCATACTCTATGGCGTATCCCGGACGGTAGATAACCAGGTCGCGGAAAGCGGGAATCTGCTTCAGTGCCTTTATCTGGATATCCATGGGCATTGATGACGAGAAACCGTTCAGGTACATCTCGGTCGTGTTCTCACCCTCCGGTTCCAGGAACAACTGGTGTTGGTCGCGGTCGGGGAAAGTGACCAGTTTTGTCTCTATGCTGGGGCAATAACGGGGTCCTATGCTCTTGATCTGTCCGTTAAAGAGAGGTGAGTCGGCCAGTCCTGATTTGAGAACCTCATGAACCTTCTCATTGGTATAACAGGTCCAGCAGCACATCTGCTTGAGGTGACGCTCGGAGCCCATGAATGAGAAACGGTGGAAATCATTCTCGCCGTCCTGACGTTCCATCTCCTCAAAGTGTACGCTGCGGCTGTCAATACGTACGGGAGTTCCGGTCTTCATACGGCCGGTACGTATTCCGTGTCTGGTTATGGATTCGGTAAGCAGGTATGAAGCCGGTTCCGATATGCGTCCGCCGGGCATGGTCACACGGCCTATGTGCATCAGGCCGTTAAGGAACGTTCCGGCTGTCAGAACCACACTCCTGCAACTGAACTCGGCGCCCTCAAGTGTCTTTAAACCAACAACTTGGCCGTCTTTTACCACCAGTTCGGTAACGGTGTCCTGCCATATGTTCAGGTTGGGCTGGTTTTCCAGTACGGACCTCCAGGCCCATATGAATTTGGCGCGGTCACACTGGGCGCGGGGGCTCCACATTGCCGGGCCTTTGGAACGGTTAAGTATACGGAACTGTATCGCGGTCTGGTCAGTAACCAGTCCCATGTGTCCTCCAAGAGCATCTATCTCTCTGACTATCTGTCCTTTAGCTATACCGCCGACTGCAGGATTGCAACTCATTTGAGCAATCTTGTTCATGTCCATGGTGATGAGACAAGTCTTTGAACCCATCTGTGCGGCGGCGGCGGCAGCCTCACAACCGGCATGTCCGGCACCTATAACTATGACATCGTATTTGAAATCCATACGGACTTCAAAGTTAATGTAAATAACGCAATGCCTATTTGAACTTAAGGATTAATTTCCTGATCAGGCGGATGGGTTTGGTAACGGCATGGCCTATCATCATGTCAAGTTTCTGAGTGCTGCTGTTCCTGAGATGCGTTATTTTGCCCATGCTGCTGTACAGATAGTTCCTGTAGATGTCAGGATGGTTGTCTATGATCTGCAGGGAAAGATCCTTCTGGTTAGGTACCACAGTTACTGATTTGGAAACCTGCTTGATTCTGTAAAGGAGCAGGACCTTGGGAATCCTGTAAACGATATCGTCCTTGTGCAGGAATCCCAGCAAAAAATCCCAATCCTCCCATCCAATGCGCATACTTTCGTTGTATCCGGAAGTCTTGTCAAAATCACTGCGTCTGAAAACGCAAGAACTGAAAATGCTGTTGCTGAACAGGAAGTTTTCCCATTTGTACTTGGGCAGGTCCCAGTATTCATTCACCTGACCGAACTTTCTGGCCTGGCAGTAGACAAGTTTGGTTTCAGGAAACTTTTCAAAATGCTCTATTGCCAGTTGGGCATATTTTGGCAGGATAATGTCATCGGCATCCAACGGAAGAATGAATTCACCCTGGGATGCCCTGATTCCTGTATTTCTGGCTGCGCTGACGCCCCTGTTCTCGGTCTCTATCAGTTTGATTCTGGGGTCCAGTTCAACATATCCGTTCACTATCTGGGATGCGTTGTCCGGTGACCCGTCGTTTACGACAATACACTCCCAATCCTGAAACGTCTGTTTGAGAACGGAATCAAGGGTCTCGGATATATATGCAGCCTGTTTGTAACAGGGAACTATGATAGACAGGACGGGTTTCATGTGACGGGTATGTTATTTCCTGTTTTTCTTTCCTTTTGCAGGCGGATTCAGTTCGTCTTTTGCATCCTGAAGCAGTTTCTGGAATTCAGGCATGGTGTGCAGGTGAGCCAATGTGGCCGATGCCCACAGACGTGCATCCTGAACATCGGTAGGATAGTTGTAACCTGCTATGACGCGGCTGCGTCCGTATTCGAATCCACGGGCAAGAATGTCATTGGCTGCTTCACGGGGACCTATTTCAACAAGAAGCAGCGCAAGTCCCCAACCGATCTCTGAATGAGTGGAAGGATAACTGGTTACCTCCTTATAGGTATCCTCATCGTCGCTTATCAATGTCTTGTTCCTTCTGGGATTAAGCCTTACATAGGGACGCTCGCGGAATGAGTTACTTCCCAATTCACCGGCGGTTTTGATAAGGTTCTCTCTTGTGTAATCCATCAGAGCTGCAATGGCGGGATTTGACTCACGGCTTATTGTGAATGCCTCGGTGCTGAACGTTTTCATCATAGCGTCAACGCTGTTGTCGGCATCGGCCTTGGCCTGTTCTCCACGCTCGGTTTCTCTCTCGGGCAGAGTCTCGTAGTATTTGATGACATCACCGTAGAATCGGTGGCTCTCCTCAGTAACAGGACCGTCAAAAACCTTGGATCCATCGGGGAATCCCTCTGTCTGGCTTACATTCTTTATGCCCTTGATCTTGCAGTACTCCTTACGGGCGGCCTCAAGGTCCTTCTGGAAGTAGGGGCTGGCGTGCATGACGGCCACTGCGGTGGTGCCGCACAGGAAGCCGGCGTCCACATCGCTCTGGTAGTGGGCTCCTACTATGACGCGGCTCTCACCATATTGGAATCCGGTACGCAACAGTGTGTCCTGCAGTTCCGGAACCATTTCGGCAAGCACCAGCGCGGTACTCCATCCAAGTGCTGTATGTCCCGATGGATACGAGCCGTTGTAGCGCAGTTCACGCTCATTGTCGAACCTGCCCCAGGTATGCTCATTGTACTGTGCAAAGGGGCGGGTACGCATGTATTTGCGCTTGGCGTTATGTGTACTCTGGTTCTCTGTCCACAATACATTGTACAGCAGTTTATAGATTGCGGGTGTCTTTTCCTTGCTTATCTCAAATCCAAGAGTTCCCTGATGTATCCTGATCATACCGTTTATTCCCCACTGGGAGTCATCGTTGGCCTGCTGGCCACGGTCTGTAGGACGTATGGTCTTGCCCCATTGCCACTGTGCAAAGTCATCGGCATAGGTGGTGCTGGTCATATCAGGTGGTGGCGGCAGGTAGATGCCGGCATCGGGCATGTTCTCAAGGAAAACATAGACGGTATCTTTCTCTGTCTGGGCAAAACTTATGCCAGCAAACATCGCTACGGCAAACGTAGCGTAGAGTCTCTTGTAGATTTTCATTATTGAAAGAATATTTGGTTATTGCATATCTCTGATTCTGACATCGATGCCGGGAAGCTGTCCGGCCAGTCCACTGAGGTCGGTCTGGCTGAAGTGATAAGGTATGAGTATTTCCGGATTGATTGTCTTGGCTGCTTTCACGCACTGTTCAACCGTCATGGTATAGGGCTGGTTTACAGGCAGGAAAGCAACACTTATCCTCATGTTTTGACGCATCTTGGGGATATTCTCCATTTCGGGCACATCCTCGGTGTCACCTGCGACATAGGCACTAAGTGTTCCCAAGAAATGCACAAGATATCCGTTTCCGTTGCCTTTAGGATGGAACTGCTCGCGTCCGGCTGTAGTGTTATAGGCGGGAACGGCCTCGACTATGATTCCGACAGGAGAAAGCGTGAAATGATCGCCGTTTGACAATACCCTGCCAAAGCCTATCTGTTGCTGTGATTTGGCATTCAGTAAAACCTCCGTTTTTTCCGATGAAAGCGCGGCAATTGCATTCTTGTCCAAGTGGTCGCCGTGCTCATGGGTTATGAGTATGGCATCGGCCTTGGGAAACTCCTTGGAGTAGTCTGTATTCTTGCCGTAACCGCTCACCGGATCAACCTGAACGGACATTCCCTTGTATGCAAATTCCAGTGATCCGTGCTTGATGAGAGTTATTACCAGGGGGTCATATCCTCCGCCTGAAGGAATGTACTCAACCTGGTATGTGTTGGATATCTTTCCCGCTTCGGTCCATGCGGTGTAACCGCCTGTCAGGTTCAGCACCTTATAGCCTGCATCGGATAGAGCCTGTGCTGCAGCCGCACTGCGTTTGCCGCTGCGGCAGTATATGGCCAAGGTCATGGCTTTGTTGAAATTTTCAGTGATTTCATCCATGAAACCATCCTTTTGCCAGTCAATGTTGATTGCATGATAGAGGTGGCCCTGGGCGTATTCATCGGCAGTACGGACATCGATGGTTACGGTACCGTCGGCTATGTACGCTTTCTCGAATTCATCGGGAGTAAGGTCCGTCCAGTTGCTGCAGTTGCATGAAGAAATACTCAGTAGTGACATAAGCATGGGCAGGAGTATAAACCTTGTTTTCATATTCTGTTAAGGTTTTAAAGGTTTTGCTGCCTACAAAGATAAGGATTAGGACAAATAATCGGGTGCATAGTTATTGGATTAATACACATTTGTGAGTATATTTGCACTCCATTACGCACGCGAGAACAATAATTCTATAACAAACTTAAAAATTTTATGTGGTTAACTGATTCATCAATCGGACGTAAGGTTGTGATGAGCGTTTCCGGTGGCGCTCTGATCCTGTTCCTGACATTCCACATGGCAATGAACTGCGTGGCTCTGATTTCGGGCGATGCTTACAATGCCGTGTGCGAGTTCCTGGGAGCAAACTGGTATGCACTGGTAGGTACTGTTGGATTGGCTTTCCTGGTAGTTGTCCATTTTGTGTATGCGATCTGGCTGACAATCCAGAACATGAAGGCCCGCGGCACTCAGAGATATGCCGTAACCAAAAGGCCTCAGTCAGTAGAGTGGGCTTCACAGAACATGCTGGTTCTGGGCGCCATCGTTGCTATCGGCCTTGGTCTGCATCTTGCAAACTTCTGGTCAAAGATGCAGTTGCAGGAGATCATTGGCTCACAGGCTATCGTCAACGGCGTTGCCGTTTCTCCTACTGACGGTGCTGCTCTCATTGAGTACACCTTCTCACAGTGGTACTTTGTTCTGGCCTACATTGTATGGCTGGCCGCTCTCTGGTTCCACCTGTCACACGGTTTCTGGAGCGCTCTCCAGACTCTTGGCTGGAACGGTAAGATCTGGTTCCGCCGCTGGCAGGTAATAGGCAACATCTACGTTACCCTGGTTGTCCTTGGTTTCGTGGCAGTTGTTCTGACCTTCTATTTCAAGAGCCTTTGTTAAACCGTAAATGCACACAATTATGGCTACTATTAAGATAGATTCAAAAATTCCCGAAGGCCCGTTGGCAGAAAAATGGTCCAACTATAAGGCTCATCAGAAACTCGTCAACCCCGCTAACAAGCGCAAGCTTGACATCATAGTCGTAGGTTCAGGTCTTGCAGGTGCATCGGCTGCCGCAACACTCGGTGACCTTGGTTTCAAGGTTAAGTGCTTCTGCATCCAGGATTCACCCCGTCGTGCCCACTCAATCGCAGCTCAGGGTGGTATCAACGCCGCCAAGAACTACCAGAACGACGGCGACTCAGTATATCGTCTTTTCTACGATACCATCAAGGGCGGTGACTACCGTTCACGTGAGGCCAACGTTTACCGTCTGGCTGAGGTATCAAACAACATCATAGACCAGTGCGTTGCACAGGGTGTTCCCTTTGCACGTGAGTACGGCGGCACACTTGCCAACCGTTCTTTCGGTGGTGCTCAGGTATCGCGTACATTCTACGCCCGCGGTCAAACCGGTCAGCAGCTGCTTCTGGGTGCCTACTCAGCACTGAGCTATCAGGTACATCAGGGCAACGTAGAGCTGTTTACCCGTTGCGAGATGCTTGATCTGGTTATGATCAAGGATGAGGAGGGTAAGGAGCGTGCCCGCGGTATCATCTACCGTGACCTTGTTACCGGTGAGATCAAGCGTTGCTCAGCCCACGCCGTGGTTATCGGCACCGGCGGTTACGGAAACACCTACTTCCTGTCAACCAACGCTATGGGCAGTAACGGTTCAGCTGCAATGCAGTGCTACCGCAAGGGTGCCTGGTTTGCCAACCCCGCTTTCGCTCAGATTCACCCCACATGTATTCCCGTACACGGTGACAAGCAGTCCAAGCTGACCCTGATGTCAGAGTCTCTGCGTAACGACGGACGTATCTGGGTTCCCAAGAAGCTTGAGGATGCCAAGAAGCTGCAGAAGGGTGAGCTCAATCCTAACGATATACCCGATGAGGACCGCGACTTCTATCTGGAGCGCCGCTATCCCGCATTCGGTAACCTGGTTCCCCGTGACGTTGCATCACGTGCAGCCAAGGAGCGTTGCGACAAGGGTTATGGTGTAAACAACACCGGTCTTGCCGTATTCCTGGATTTCAAGTACGCTATCCAGCGTCTTGGCAAGCAGGCCGTTGCTGACAAGTACGGTAACCTGTTTGACATGTATGAGGAAATCACCGATGTCAATCCGTACGAGAACCCGATGATGATATTCCCCGCCATCCACTATACAATGGGCGGTATCTGGGTTGACTACGAGCTGCAGACCTCTATCCCCGGTCTGTTTGCAATCGGTGAGTGCAACTTCTCAGACCACGGAGCTAACCGTCTTGGTGCTTCTGCTCTTATGCAGGGTCTTGCCGACGGTTACTTTGTACTCCCCTACACCATCCAGAACTATCTGGCCGACCAGATCCAGGTTCCGCGTTTCAGCACAGACCTGCCTGAGTTCGATGCTGCCGAGAAGGCCGTCAAGGAGAAGATTGCAAAGATCATGAGCATTAACGGAAAGCGTTCCGTTGATTCTATCCATAAGGAGCTTGGCCACATCATGTGGGAGTATGTAGGTATGGGACGTACCAAGGAGTCTCTTGAGACCGCTCTCAAGAAACTGGACGAGGTAGAGAAGACCTTCTGGTCAGACCTGCGTGTTCCGGGTGATGCCCAGACACTTAATGTTGAGCTTGAGAAAGCCCTGCGTCTGCTTGACTTCATCGAGATCGGCAAGCTGATGGCTTATGACGGTCTTAACCGTGAGGAGTCATGCGGCGGTCACTTCCGCGAAGAGCACCAGACCCCTGAGGGCGAGGCTCTGCGTCATGATGACAAGTTCTCATACGTAGCCTGCTGGAACTATCAGGGTGAGGGCTGAGTTGCTCAAGGAGCCTCTCAACTACGAGTACATCAAGGTTCAGACCCGTAATTACAAGAACTGATTAAATTAAGCATCACTATGGAAAAGAATATAAGCTTCAAACTGAAAATCTGGCGCCAGAGAGGTCCTAAGGAGAAGGGACAGTTCAAGGTGTATGAAATGAAGGATATCCCCACCGATACCTCATTCCTTGAGATGCTTGACATTCTG
>CAJOJD010000050.1 GCA_905234745.1 uncultured Bacteroidaceae bacterium
CTCCTCGTACACTTCATCGGGGATTACTCTCAGTTTCCCGAGGCTATACCCGAGTAAGGGAAAGGTTGGATACGTGTTACTCACCCGTCTGCCGCTAAATGCCGAAGCATTCCGCTCGACTTGCATGTGTTAAGCCTGTAGCTAGCGTTCATCCTGAGCCAGGATCAAACTCTTCTTTGTAAATTTTACCGTATTTGAAGTAGGTACATAAAAAAACGTGCTTTCAAGCACGCATCAAATGGGCCTACCAGTTTGTCTTTTTTTGCTCAGGTCCGTCTCAAGTTTCCTTGTCTAAAGTTCTATAAATTGACGGTTCGTATTACCCTTGGACATACTCTTATAAAAGAGTAGCCCGTCGTACTACTTGTCTGTATGAAATCGTATCAAAGATCGTCTTGGGTGCACTTCCTTGCGGAAAGCGGATGCAAAGATATGGCGAGTTTAGATTCTGACCAAATATTTTGAGCACTTTTTTCTAAAAAAACATGCCATTCCCGTAAAGCGGTTCATTTTTACTGACATACGCGGCACAATAATGTCGACAAAAGCCCAAGGCCCGCATTATAGCTTTACACTATTGGCAAAGAATACTTATCTTTGTGCCGGAAAACCAAAAGAAAGATACGGCGCTACAGGCTACCGTATATATGTATAAGGTGTGATTGGACTGCTGAGAAAAACGCTTTACTTTCTGTTCCTGCTTATGGCGGGAACTGTTGTGTTGTATGCCCAAGGATCGATTGTCAGAATAAGCGGAAGTGTCAAAGATGAAAAGGGTGAAACACTACCCTATGCATCCGTTAGGCTCAAGGACACATCTATAGGCAACATGACGGACAATAACGGTAATTTCTCATTCAATGGTTCTTTGGAAGGCCAGACTCTGGTTGCATCATGCCTGGGTTTTCAGAATGTTGAGATTCCGTTGTCCAGCAAAACGGTTTTTCCCCTGAGAATTACTCTTAAAGAAATTACATACCAGATTGATGAGGTTGTAATCAAAGCTGAGAAAGAGAAATACGTTAAAAAAGGCAACCCTGCCGTTGAACTGGCCACAGAGATAATCGATCGTAAAGAGAATGACAATCCTTTCAACAACGATTACGTTTCAAGAGACAGATATGAAACATATATTGTGGCATTGGACAACTTTACTGAGGAAAAGCAAAAGCAGGCCATGTTCCGCAAGTTTCCGTTCCTGACCGATTATGTGGACACATCAAAAGTATCAGGAAAACCCATTTTGAATGTTTCTTCGCGCGAATTGGCTGCGACAGACTTCTACCAGAAAAAACCATCAAGACAAAAACAAAAGGTTCACGGAAGAGAATGGATCGGTATTGAAGATTTCCTTCCTGATGAAGAAGTGAGAGCTGCCGTAGAGGCAACCCTCAGAGACATTGACCTGTTTAATGAAAAAGTTCTGATATTGCGCAACGAGTTTGTAAGCCCATTCGCTGACTATGCGACCTCTTATTACAGATTCTATCTGCAGGATACCATAATAGTAGAAGGAGAGCAATGCGTAGATCTGACTTTCGTACCCAGAAATGTTCAATCATTCGGTTTTACCGGCCACCTTTATATTACTGTCGATTCCACCCATTTTGTCAAATGGATTCAGATGAACGTCCCATACGACATCAATCTGAACTTTGTGGAATACATGAATGTAGAGCAGCGATTTACAAGAGACAGCGAACATCCAAGACTCCTTACCTACGAATGTATTACAGCAGAGTTTAAGCTGTATGATTTCATAGACGGAATATACGGCCGGCGTGAAGTATTCTATTCGGACTACAAGTTTAATGACGACGTTGACAAGGAACCCTTTACTCATCAGGAACATGTTATAGAGAGTGCCGAGGCCCTTAACCGAGACAGTGAGTTTTGGGCAAAATACCGCTATGACGAAAGGGGAAATGACGGTGGCAAATCAAGGGATGTCAAAGAAATGATAGCTAAATTGCGCACCATACCTATTTATTATTGGACTGAGCAATTTGTCAATCTTTTATTCTCAGGATATATTCCCATAAAAGAAGAGAATACACCTTTCTATATAGGTCCTGTAAATACCACCATCAGTTACAACGGCATGGAGAAGATCAGGCTTAAGTTTGGAGGAATGACAACCGCCTATCTTAACCCACACCTTTTCGGCACAGCTCATTTGATTTATGGAGTAGATGATAAGAAATTCAAATATTCAGGACGACTGGAGTATTCTTTCAAGCCTAAAAAAGAGCAATGGAATGAGTTCCCCATTCACTCTCTGAGACTCCAGCATGAATACGACATATATCAGTACGGACAACAGTACATTTACACCAACAAAGATAATTTTCTGCTATCACTCAAACGTTTACCTGATGATCTGATAGGTTATGTCAGAAATACTGAATTGACATACACACTTGAACGACATAGTGGCTTTACATTTACTGGAGTATTACGCAACAGGATAAATGAGGCAACCAAATTCATTCCCATGGAAAAAACAGACGGTAGCGGTTCTGTTGACAACATCATGCAGACCGAATTGGAAATTGGTCTCAGATATGCCCCGGGAGAGAAGTTTGTCCAACATAAATGGAACAGGAAGAGCAAAACCCCTGAATTGCCGGTATTCACACTTAACCACTCCTTCTCTCAAGCGGGATTATTGGGAAGTGATTATTCCATCCAACACACAGAGTTTTCATACCGTCAACGTCTGATGGCTGCTCCTATAGGTTACTTTGACGTTATGCTCCGCGCAGGTAAGATTTGGGGACAGGCACCCTATCCTCTTTTGATCATTCCAAATGCCAACCTTTCATACACATACCGAAAGGAGACATTCGAGACTATGACCCCTATGGAGTTTGTACTTGACCAACATCTGACATGGGATGTTGTATATTACATGAACGGACTTATACTCAACAGAACGCCGTTGATCAAGAACCTCAAACTAAGAGAGGTTCTGTATTGTCGCGGAACGTGGGGTTCGCTAAGCGATTACAACAATCCAGCCATTGATACCAGCGGAAAAATATTTTCATACCCTACAGGACGCAGCCAGGCTACAGGCACTGTCATGAAAGAACCTTTTGTTGAACTTGGAGCGGGAATAGAAAACATATTCAAGATTGCATCGCTTAGTTTCTTCAAGAGAATGACATATAAAGACAGCCCCGATGTAGACAAATGGGGCTTAAGGATTGCAGTACACCTGCAGTACTAAAAAAGATTTTTCAGCCTTTAACCTTAAGGCTCCTCAGGTTCGGTATTGCTGAATGTAAAAGCAGAAATCTGATTTAACTTAAAACCGTTTTTCTTCTTATTCCTTTTAATCAGACGATCCCTTTGTTTGATCAGTTTTTTCTCTTTCTCGGCAAAGAGAATGGAAGTCATAAGAGTTTCATCATCATCGGTTCCTGCTATGTAATCCGTAAACTGTTTCTCAAAAAAAACACGATCCTTGACGAACCATTTGTTATTTACGGTTACATTCCTGACCAATTGGATATCAGAAACAAACATCGCAGAATCAAGAAGAGAGAAAGAAGCAGCAAACATGTAAATATCAACCTGTCGGCTATTCTTATCCTGATTCTGATTACGCATCTTATCAAGGTCCTTGCGACTCATTTCAAGACCCTCTCCTTTATTAAGAGTGGGATCCTGTGTCCTGTTTGAACGTTGCGCCGATGCGGACAGCGTGAAAAGGATAAACGCTGCCAAAAATACCGGTCTAAGTACCGTCCTCATATCAACCAAGGTATGATTTGAGCAGTTTGCTGCGGGAATTCTGGCGAAGACGACGGATAGCCTTCTCTTTGATCTGGCGGACACGCTCGCGGGTAAGACCGAACTTATCGCCTATCTCCTCGAGAGTCATCTCACGGCAACCGATTCCGAAGAACATGCGGATGATATCCTTCTCGCGTTCTGTAAGAGTTGAAAGGGCGCGGTCTATCTCCTTGGAAAGTGATTCGTTGACCAAGGTTTTATCGGCCATAGGAGAATCATCATTGACAAGTACGTCAAGGAGGCTGTTGTCCTCACCGTCTACGAACGGAGCATCAACAGAAATATGACGGCCTGAAACCTTAAGGGTATCGGCAATCTTATCAACGGGGATATCAAGCACCTCGGCAAGCTCCTCAGGTGACGGACGACGCTCGTTGTCCTGCTCGAACTTGGAAAGGGCCTTGCTTATCTTGTTGAGTGAACCCACCTGGTTAAGAGGCAGACGAACTATACGTGCCTGCTCTGCCAAAGCCTGAAGGATTGACTGACGAATCCACCATACAGCGTAACTTATGAATTTGAATCCACGGGTCTCATCAAACTTTTCGGCAGCCTTGATAAGTCCAAGGTTTCCCTCATTGATGAGGTCAGGAAGACTGAGTCCCTGGTTCTGATACTGTTTAGAGACTGATACAACGAAACGCAGATTGGCGCGAGTCAGTTTTTCAAGAGCGGCACGGTCACCCTTGCGGATACGTTGTGCAAGTTCGACCTCCTCCTCGACCGTAATAAGTTCCTCGCGACCTATTTCCTGCAGATATTTGTCTAGAGATGCGCTTTCACGGTTAGTTATGCTCTTTGTAATCTTAAGTTGCCTCATTGTCAGTATGTAGCTTTATTGTTCTATACAAATCAAAATCGCCTATTACTCTGAAATAAGCGAATTGGGTGCAAATTTACTTAAAATAAAAATATAATACTGTTATTTTGACGCGAAAAAATTGAAGTGGTTTATCCGACCACTCCAATTTTTCATTTCCGGATGCAATGCCCAGCCATTATTCATCGGCAAGGTCTATAGCATACATCGCTCTACGTCCGCTCGGATACACGCCCTGAATGAACAAAACCTGATTGGGTGACGAGATAGCATCTTTGTAAATCTTCTCGACATCATCGACCGATTTGATCTGCTGGTCATTTATCCTGAGTATTATATATCCGCGCTGTACGCCGGCATCCTTCATAAGACCATTGTTGACTGAGCTTACCTGTACGCCATAACCGATGTTCAGCTGACGGCGGGTCTGCTCGGGAACTTCCTGGAATGCAGCTCCAAGTACCTCCATATCGGCAGCTTTGACTATTTCAGTATTGCCGCGGGCATTCTTGAGCTCTACATCCATCGTCTTTTCCTTCTTGTTGCGAAGCAGAGTGACTGTTACTTTATCACCGGGACGGTAACGGACAATGATTTCCTGAAGTTCGTTCATTGTCTTGACTTTCTTGCCGTTGATGGCTGTGATTATATCACCCTCCTTTATACCGGCAGCAAGAGCGCCGCCACCGTCAACAACACCCGAAACGTAAACACCGTCGATGGCATCACCGAAATCAATGTTTTCGTTTCTGGAATCCTGACGCATGTTCAGCACATCACCACCCTCGATACCGAGCATGGCACGCTGTACGGTTCCGTATTCCTTAAGGTCGGCCACCACTTTCTTTACGATAGTGGTAGGAATGGCGAATCCATAACCCGCATATGTGCCGGTAGGTGATTCAAGAGCAGCATTTATGCCAACCAGTTCTCCACGTACGTTTACCAAGGCTCCGCCACTGTTACCCATGTTGATTGCGGCGTCGGTCTGAATGAAAGACTCAATGCTCTCGGCTCCTTCATAGATACCGATCTTACGGGATTTGGCACTTACGACACCGGCAGTAACACTGGAGGTGAGGTTGAAGGGGTTGCCTACGGCAAGTACCCACTCTCCCAACCTGAGTTCATCGGAGTCACCCATGGGAACGATCGGGAACTCATCGCCCTCAATCTTGATCAATGCCAGGTCCGTATTGGCATCGGCACCGACAAGAGTAGCTGTGAATACCCTGTTGTCATTCAGTGTGACCTGAATCTCATCGGCATTCTCAACAACGTGATTGTTGGTGACGATATAGCCATCCTTGCTCAGGATAACTCCGGATCCGTATCCGACCTGAGGCTGAGACTGATACTGGCGCTGACGCGGACGTCCGCCGAAGAAGTATTCAAATATGTCAGGATACTCCTGATAGGTCTGAGTGCGGCCCTTTATTGTGGACTTGATATGGACGACTCCATGCACGGTCTTTTCGGCAGCCTCTGTCAGATCAACAGGCTGCATTTTAGCGGCAGACGGCATGGATGCTTGAGAAAGCGTAGTATAAGGAGCTCCCTGCTCCGATACATATACAACTCTGTTGTTTTTCTTGTTCACAAGGTTTGTGGTTATCACTGATGCTCCTACGCAGCAGCATACCAGAACTACAAAAGAAGTGATAATCCTAATTGCTTTTTTCATAGCTTAATCTCCTATTTTGGTTAATTAATCGATTTGCGTTAACACTCATCACATTCAAATATATACAACTTTCGGACCAATGTTGCATATCAAGGGCAACTTTTGCCAATAATTAACCATAAAAGCTCCAATTTAACAGACAGGCAGATTCCTTACAGACAAAAAAGATCGGGCAGATCAATCAATGACCTGCCCGATCATAAGTTCGGTTACAGATTATTTATATCCGAAAAGTTCGTCCAAAGATATCTGCTGTACAGTTCCCAGACTATTGAGGAACTTGAGATCCAGATCCTTGGAGTCACCGAGTATTCCATAAATATATGTGCGGCCCTTGACCCACTTCTGCTGGCATGCGACAACATCGGCCATTGTCAGGTCTGACAGTTTGTCATAAACCACTTTATCAAGGGACTCCGTAATACCTAATTCCTGAGCATTGAGGTAACTGCTCAGAACAGACATTCCGGTTGTACGGCTGGTACGGAGAACTGACTCCAGACCTGTCTTGGCTATCTGGAAGGACTTTTCTGATTCAGGCATATCATTGATGATAAGGTCGAAAGCCTCGACAGCAGCCTGAAGCTTGTCATTCTGAGAACCGATACGGGCATAGAAGCAATAGGTATCATCCTTATATGAAGGAGATGAAAGATATGCTCCTGCGCTGTATGCCAAAGCTCTTGCCTCACGCATCTCCTGGAAAACAATGGTATTCATACCGCCGCCGAAGTACTCATTGAACAGTTCGATTGCAGGAACATCTTCCATTGAAAATTTCTCACCCCTATCCGAATACTGGATATAATTGAACTGACGTGAGTCATAAGGAGCGATATAAACCTTTGACTTGTCAATAATCTGCTTCTGAGCATACTTCCTGACAAGTTTCTCGGGGTTATCAGAACACTTGTGATGCTCAGAAATAACCTTCTTGGCTTCTGTTTCATCAAGCGGTCCGTAGAACAGTATCTTGTGCTCCTTGTTAAGAACATCCTTAACCATTCCGAGTAGTTCATCGGAAGTAAGAGCAATCACCTGATCATCGGACAAAGTAACTGATTTGATGTACTCAGGACCATAAATAACGTAGCTGTTAAGTGCGCTTGAGCAGCTGTTCTGATTGGCCTTAGCCATCTGGCGTGCCATCAGCTCATCCTGTTTGAGGTTCATAAGAATATCCTCATCCGGTACAGCATTGAGCATAAGATCCTCAACGATATCAAGCATCTGTCCAAGGTTCTCGGCAAGACCGTTTACAGAGAATGACATGGTGTTGTCACCGACACTGAAACTGTGATTACCGGCTATCTGATACTCCTGAAGAGCTATCTCCTCGGCACTACGGGTGGGAGTGCCAAGATATGACAGATAATCAAATGCAAAACTCAGAGCGGGATTGGTGCTTTTGCCAAGATCAAAACGGAATGATGCAGTTACGATATCATTGTTCTCATTCTTCTTGTAAAGCATCTTGATACCCTTTTTGTAGTCTGATACAGAAAGATCCTTTTCATAGTCAACAAACACAGGCTCGATAGGGGTAACCTGAGTTTCTGATATCTCTGTAAGGAACGCGCTCTGCTTGTCGCGGTTTGTGGCAATCGGAGTGATGGCAGGAGCAATGATCTTATTGTTCTTGGGGTTAACACCCTGATGCTTGTAAACTACGACATATGAGTTCTCTGCAAGATACTTGTTGGCCCACTCCACTACATCAGCCTTTGTAACCTTGGCCAGACGATCCAGAGCCGTAACCTCATCGGCCCAGTCTGAACGCTTGATGAATGAATTGACCATCATCATTGCACGGCTGCCGTTGGATTCCAACTGACGCATCTGACGCAGCTTGATATTGGCAACTGCTGCACTGATCAGAGACTCATCGAACTCACCGTTGCGGAGTTTAGCCACCTCGGCAAGAACAAGTGCCCTGACATCATCAAGAGTCTGACCATCCTTGGGATAACCCTGAATGAGGAAATCTGAATAGTCCATGCGGTCATAAATCTGAGAGCCGGCATAGAGAACCTTCTGCTGCTGATTCAGGTCCAGATCGATAAGACCGGCCTTACCGTTTGTCAGTATGGAATTCACGATACCGCCTATCTCACTCTCCTCGTCCTTCTCACCGGGAGTACGCCAGCCGAAAAGCAGGAAGTCAGCCTCATTGCCATATACATGTCTTTCGACTGCCGATGTAAGAGCTTCCTCGGGTTCGTATTTGAACTCAGGGATAGCAGGATTGGGCTCCCAGTCGCCGAAATACTTCTCGATGGTTGCCACAAATGCATCGGGATCAAAGTCTCCTGATACGCAAATGGCTATATTGTTAGGTACGTACATCATAGCCTTCTGTTTCTTGATGGCACTGATTGACGGATTCTTAAGGTGCTCCTGTGTACCTATAACCTGCTGAAGGCCATAAGGATGATGCTTGTAGAGAACTGAGTCCATTGCATAAATGGAATTCTCGGCATCCTCATTAAGGTACATGTTGTACTCTTCATAAACAGCCTCCAACTCAGTATGGAATCCGCGGATTACGAGATTGCGGAAACGATCGGCCTGAATACGGGCCCAGTTGTCAATCTGGTTGGAAGGAATATTCTCCTGATAAACTGTCTGATCCTCAGATGTAAAGGCGTTTGTGCCCTGAGAGCCGATCATGGACATGAGTTTGTCATACTCATTGGGAATTGAAATCTCAGATGCCGCATAACTCAGACTGTCTATGATATGATAGATTGCCAGACGCTCCTGAGGATCGGTCTTGGTACGGTAAATGTTGAACTGCTCCTCAATCTGGTCAAGCAGGGGCTTCTCGGCTGCATAATCTGATGTACCGAAGCTCTCTGTACCCTTGAACATGATATGCTCCAGATAATGCGCCAGGCCTGTGTTATCTGAAGGGTCATTCTTACCTCCGTTACGGACTGCGATGTAAGTCTGAAGTCTGGGTTGTTCCTTATTTACGGACATATAAACCTTAAGTCCATTGTCAAGAGTATAGATCTTAACCTTCATCGGGTCACCCTTGACTGTCTCATACTTGGAACAGGATACCACGCCGAGCAACATGAGAAATGCTACGGCAAACAATGATAGTTTTTTCATTTCTGATTTTTATTTATATCGGTTATTCTTCAGGAAGGAACATAGGATCCCATGCCGGCAGTTTCTGGGGCTTCTTGTCCAGCAACTCCAGAATATCGGCAGGAACATATTTCTTTTCCACCACCAGGCGGAACATATACTCGTTGAACCATTCATCGGTCATAATAAGGAAGCCCTTGTAGCCCGATGTGCTGCCCCAGCTGTTGAAACGCCATCATCGTCCAGGTCGACAGCCATCAGAGTCATAGCGTGTGACGAACCGCTTGCATGTGTCTGTACGCGCTGTTTCTTATCCATGGGGAACTGGGTGTCAAACAGGGATGCATAATCCATATTGGCCAGATCAAGGGTCCCCTTGTCTGAATCCAGATACTTCTTTACGTCGCATGAGAAATAAAGAGCGGTATTGTCCTTGATCGATGCGATGGCCATCTCCTTGATGCGTTCAATGGGAAGGTTTACATAAATCCAGTTGTCACCGTCGTAGACATGACGGTCATAATCAATCTCATATGTCTTGTAATACTCACGGACGGGGTCGTTCATGAGCATAACGTAGTTGTTCTCCAGATCCTGGCCGATGAACTCGTCATAAAAACTTTTGGGAGTATAGGTCTTGCGGCTCACGAACTTACCCTTTGAGTCATAGCGGGCCCACTCAAACTCCGTAGGAGGAACGCCAAGGCACTTTACCAGAATTCCGTAAATCTCAGTGAGCATCTCAACCTTGCGCTTTGAAGCATCGGCCGGCTTGAGTTCACGCAGTTCAAGTCCGAACTGGCGCAGTTTCTGGGAGAGTATGGAGCGCATATCGGCAGTATTGTTGCTCTGATATGTCTCAGGCATGACATCCTTAGGCACAACTCCGTATTTCATTATCAGGTTGGAGACACCCGTGAACTGTCCGCCGTCACCTATCGGATTGTCAAAGAGCCAATCCACCTCACGGTCATCGACCGGTTTGGAACGGGTATCGATGATAGCCTGCAGGAACAGGTTCGATTTTTCAAGCAGGTCATAGAACGAGCAATAGTTCTGAGAGAATTCGAATTCACCAAGGTCATGAGCGACAATCATCTTGGCTCTAAGAACATTCAGTCCTGTAAACAGCCAGCAACGTCCTGAAGATTTCTGGTTGGTAATACCTTTTGTAGTAACCTTGTTTGAGAAATGGGTGTCTATCATCGCAAGGTTATCGGCATTGACTGCCAATGTGGCGATAGACTGACCGGCAAGAGCATTACGCACTGCTTTCTCGGCCGGAGTATCATTATACCCCTTACGGATCTGTACCAGCATTTCATCAGTGATTCCCCCACTCTTTTGCGCAAAAAGAGGAAGTGAGCACAATGCAAACAAAAACAAAAATGGCTTTCTCATAAATTCCGTATTTTATTTAGAGTGCAAATATAGGATTTATACACTTATCATGTAGGAAAATATGCGTATTTTTGCGGTCCGAAAGCTGACCGGTCTGCCGCTGTCCCCAAGTGGGACTGAGGAAAGTCCGGGCGACACAGAGCATTCCACTTCCTAACGGGAAGCAGTCAGAAACGGCTGATAAGCGCAGAAGAAAACAACCGCCGAAAGGTAAGGGTGAGAAGGCGGGGTAAGAGCCCACCAGGCTTGTGGTGACACAAGTGCTGTGCGCCTTGGAAGTTGCAAGTTCATGTATACCGGCGTCAGAGGGCTGCTCGCCTGAGCCGGAGGGTAGAACGCGCGTAACCTCAAGGTTACGGAGCCACGCCGGCGACGGCTGGTCAAGATTAATGGCAGACAGGGAAGGTACGTGTACCGACCTTACAGAACCCGGCTTACAGGTCAGCTTTTGTTTGAAAATCAAAAAAACCATATATGAAAAGGGTACGCTGTCCCAAATGTGACCACTACAACACTTTTGACGAGACTCTCTACAAAGAGGGGCAGTCACTTGTATTTGAGTGCGAGAACTGCCGCAAACAGTTCAGGATACGTATCGGAACAAGCAAACTGGCTGCCACACAAAGAGATGCAGACCGCAAGAAGGAGGTCAATGACCTTGGATTCGGCTCCATCACCGTCGTGGAGAACGTATTCGGGTTCCGTCAGAACTTTGCCCTGCAGGAAGGCGACAACATTATCGGCCGATACAATCCCGGTGACAACATTACCATTCCCATTGACACCAACGACCGCAGCATGGACCGCAGACATTGCGTAATTACGGTAAAGAAGGAACCGTCGGGTGAGATCAGCTACACCTTACGGGATTTCCCCAGTCTGACCGGTACATTCCTTGAAAACAGGATTCTCGGTGACAGGGAAAGAGCCAGGATTGAAGACGGATCCATAATAACTTTGGGTGCAACGACCATAATACTTCAAGCACCTGAAGAACAATAAAAAAAGCCGCACCTGGACGATGCGGCTTCTTTATTATTCGGAATTTTATTTCTTTCCTGTCTTACTACCCGGCTGGAGGATACATACCTTGAAATCATAGTCGTTCTGTATGTATTTCTTGAAATCCTGCCACTCTATGATTACTGTAAGAACTCCCTTCTCTACGTCAAACCTGATATTCTGCATGATCAGTTCATAACCATTGTCTACGGGGAACACGTAAGGAAGGATATTGTCACGGCCATCGGCATCAACCAGATAAACCAGTACGGCGCCGTTGTTCAAAACGTTTTCTGTAATCTCAGGGAACTGGAACTCCTGATATACATAGCAACCCGGCTGGCCCTCGGTTCCTGACAGAATCCAGTCATTGCCCCTGGCTACAATATAGTCGACAAACATATCCGTACCCTGTTGTACTACTTCATATGTATCATAGTGTTCATGAAAAGTACATCCGCTCATAAGAAGTGATGCTGCGATCACCGGAAATAAAATCTTCTTCATACACTTTTAGTATTCTGTATTAATGACGATGAACTGTAGAATTTGTTAATGATCAAATTTAAAAATCACTGCTCATCATACTTTGTCAACTGCTGACTGGATCTCTGACCCTTCCTGGAAGCCCTTATTGTAATAGGCATGGAAACCTTATACCTTACAGGCACACCGTTCTTGGTGGCAGGAGTCCAGCGGGGCATGGCCTTAAGAAGTCTCAGAACCTCCTCATCGATAGAATAATCAAGACCCTTAAGTATACCCACATATGTAATGTCACCTGACTTCTCGACGGTGAACTCAACCTCCATCTTACCATTGACCGAACGTTTCTGAGCCTCTTCGGGATATTGGAAGTTAGTGGAAATGTATTCGTACATCTTCTCTATTCCACCCTTGAACTCCGGTTGGGTAATGACATCTTCCGTCTTTTCGGACTGGGCATAAACCGAGCCGAATACAGACAATAGCATAAACACCAGTAAGGCAAGTTTTCTCATCACATTTGTTGTTTCTCGTTATCTTTGATAACCTTCACGGCATTTGGTTAAATCAAACCCAAAAATCTTAACATTTTTTCTCAAGTAACGACACGACTTCCACATGTTGCGTATGAGGAAACATGTCGACAGGCTGTACCGCCGTCACCCGATAGCCCTGATCAAGCAGCGCTATGTCCCTTGCTTGAGTGGCAGGATTGCAACTTACATATACGATGCGTTTGGGAGCTGCCTTTAGAATCACGTCAACGACATCAGGATGCATTCCCGCACGGGGAGGATCGGTTATTATGACATCCGGTGTACCGTGCTCGGCTATAAAGTCCTCATTCAGAACATCCTTCATGTCACCGGCAAAGAACTCCGTATTCTCGATGTTATTCAAAGCCGCATTGATCTTGGCATCCTCAATCGCCTCAGGTACATATTCTATACCCACTACCTTCCTGGCCTGGGCCGATATGAACTGTGCAATCGTTCCGGTGCCGGTATAAAGGTCGTAAACGACCTCGTCCGGTTTGAGATCGGCCAACTTGCGAACCACAGAGTAGAGCCGATACGCCTGACGGCTGTTGGTCTGGAAGAAAGACTTGGGTCCTATCTTGAACCTGAGGTTTTCCATTGTTTCGTAAATGAATTCCTCACCGCGGAAAACATGGACATCCAAATCACCGAAAGTATCGTTGCACTTGTTGTTGATCACATACAGAAGTGACGTTATCTGTGGGAAACTGTCCGAGATATGCTGCATCAGCCCCATAAACAGTTCCTTCTGGGCCGATGTCTCCACCTTGGCCTGAACAAGAACCATTATCTGACCGGTAGTCACTACACGAACCATCATATCCCTTAGGATACCCTCCTGCGAACGCAGGTTTATGAAGGGAATATCGTGTTCAACAGCATACTGATAAGCCGAGTTACGGATGCGGTCCGATATCTCATCCTGAAGCCAGCATTCCGTTATGTGAAGCACCTTGTCAAACGCTCCCGGAATATGGAATCCAAGCCCCGGCTGCTTACGTTCAGCCGTATTTTCAGGATTATCCAAAGCGCTTAATTCCTCAGATGTGAGCCAGCGCATATTACTGAACGAATACTCCAGTTTGTTGCGGTAGCGCATAGTCTCTTCGGATCCGAGGATGGGACTGATTTCAGGCAGTTCGACTTTAGCTATTCTGGTCAGGTTGTCAACCACCTGCTGCTGCTTGTAACGGAGCTGTTCCTGATAAGGAAGATTCTGCCATTTGCAGCCTCCGCATATACCGAAATGGCGGCAGAACGGGACGGCACGGACATCGGATAGTTTATGGAACTTTACGGCTACAGCCTCGGCATAACTGTGTTTCTTCTTGAGAATCTTGAGGTCAACCACATCACCCGGCACTACAAAAGGAACAAAAACCACCAGGTCATCGATACGGGCTAAAGCCTTGCCCTCTGCTGCAACACCAGTTATGGTTACATTCTCTATTATGGGTTGTTCGCGTCTCTTTCTTGACATATTTCTTTCTTTTGGGCAGCAAAGATACTACAAGCCGAGAGGAGAAAAAAGAACTTGTTCATTTTTATCCCGAGGCGCAGAGTATTTTCAAGCTTTAGCTTAAAGGTAACAAATAAGAATAAATGCGGGAAAAAATACAATACTTATAATAAAAATAAGTACCTTTGCACCCGCAAAACGAAAAAGGACTAAAACACCGTTCGAAACAAACAAAACAACATATTCAATTTATTTATGAGCGAAAAAAGAGTTTACAAGTTCGGAAACGGACAAGCTGAGGGAAATGCCCAGATGCGTAACCTGCTTGGTGGCAAGGGAGCAAACCTTGCTGAGATGAATCTGCTTGGTGTACCGGTACCTCCGGGTTTCACAATCACCACTGATGTTTGCAACGAGTATTATCAGATTGGCCGCGACAAAGTCGTAGCAATCCTGAAGAACGATGTTGAGGACGCTATCCGTCACATCGAGAAACTGATGAATTCAAAGTTCGGTGATGTTGAGAATCCCCTTCTCGTATCAGTACGTTCAGGTGCCCGCGCCTCTATGCCGGGTATGATGGATACCATCCTGAACCTGGGACTCAATGACGAGGTTGTAGAGGGTCTGTCAAGAAAGACCAACAACCCCCACTTCGCTTGGGACAGCTACCGTCGCTTTGTACAGATGTACGGTGACGTGGTTCTGGGTATGAAGCCCGTAAGCAAGACCGATGTTGATCCGTTCGAGGCTATCATAGAGAAGGTTAAGGAGGAGAGCGGCGTGGTTCTGGACAAGGACCTGAGCGTTGACGACCTGAAGAAGCTTGTCAAGCTGTTCAAGGCTGCCGTTAAGGAGCGCACTGGTCAGGACTTCCCCACCAGCGCTATGGATCAGCTCTGGGGCGCTATCTGCGCTGTGTTCGGTTCATGGAACAACGAGCGCGCCATCCTTTATCGTAAGATGGAGGGTATACCCGATGAGTGGGGTACTGCCGTATCAGTTATGGCTATGGTATTCGGTAACATGGGTGACACATCTGCTACAGGTGTATGCTTCAGCCGTGACGCCGCTACCGGTGAGAACCTCTTCAACGGTGAGTATCTGGTTAACGCACAGGGTGAGGACGTAGTTGCAGGTATCCGCACTCCGCAGCAGATCACAATCGAGGGTTCAAAGCGTTGGGCTGCTCTGGCAGGCGTATCCGAGGAGGAGCGCAAGGCCAAGTATCCTTCAATGGAAGAGGCTATGCCCGCTATCTACAAGGAGCTCGATGCTCTGCAGACAAAGCTTGAGAACCACTATCACGATATGCAGGATATGGAGTTCACCGTTCAGGAGGGCAAGCTCTGGTTCCTCCAGACACGTAACGGTAAGCGCACAGGTACCGCAATGGTCAAGATTGCCATGGACCTGATGCACGAGGGTCTGATCGACGAGAAGACCGCCATCCAGCGCTGCGAGCCCCAGAAGCTCGACGAGCTGCTCCACCCCGTATTCGATAAGAACGCCCTTAAGAAGGCAAAGGTTCTGACCACCGGTCTTCCCGCTTCACCGGGTGCCGCTTGCGGTCAGATTGTATTCAACGCCGATGACGCTGAGGCTTGGCACAAGAACGGCCACAAGGTTATCATGGTTCGTATAGAGACTTCACCTGAAGATCTGGCCGGTATGGCTGCTGCCGAGGGTATCCTTACATGCCGCGGCGGTATGACCAGCCACGCTGCAGTTGTTGCCCGCGGTATGGGTAAGTGCTGCGTATCAGGTGCAGGTGCACTGAGCGTTGACTACGTTAAGAAGACAGTAAAGATTGAGGACGTTGTCCTTAAGGAAGGTGACTATATTTCAATCAACGGTTCAACAGGTCAGGTATTCGAGGGTCAGATTGAGACCAAGGCTGCCGAGATAAGCGGTGACTTTGCAGAGCTGATGGATCTGTGCAACAAGTACACACGTCTGGTTGTACGCACCAACGCCGATACTCCTCACGATGCTGAGGTTGCCCGCACATTCGGTGCCGTTGGTATAGGTCTTTGCCGTACCGAGCACATGTTCTTTGAGGGTGAGAAGATCAAGGCTATGCGTGAGATGATCCTTGCTGAGAACAAGGAGGGTCGCGAGAAGGCACTTGCCAAGTTGCTCCCCTACCAGACCAAGGACTTCTACGGAATCCTGAAGGCTATGGACGGACTGCCCGTCAACATCCGTCTGCTCGATCCTCCCTTGCACGAGTTCGTACCTCACGATAAGAAGGGTCAGCAGGAGATGGCCGATGCAATGGGCGTAACTCTGGAGCAGATCAAGGCTCGCGTTGAGTCTCTGTCAGAGAATAACCCGATGCTGGGTCACCGTGGTTGCCGTCTGGGTAACACCTATCCTGAGATCACTGAGATGCAGACCAAGGCTATCATCGGTGCTGCCATCCAGCTCCGCAAGGAGGGCATGAACCCGAAGCCCGAGATTATGGTTCCGCTGGTAGGTAAGCACTACGAGTTCGAGCAGCAGGAGGAGATCATCCGCGCTACCGCAGCCAAGCTGTTCGAGGAGGAGGGCGTCAAGCCGTTCGAGTTCAAGGTTGGTACAATGATTGAGATCCCGCGTGCCGCTCTTACTGCCGATGCAGTTGCCGCCCGCGCCGAGTACTTCTCATTCGGTACAAATGACCTGACTCAGATGACATTCGGTTACTCACGTGACGATATCGCTTCATTCCTGCCGGTTTATCTGGAGAAGAAGATCCTTAAGGTTGACCCGTTCCAGGTACTTGACCAGAAGGGTGTCGGCCAGCTCATCAAGATGGCTGTAGAGAAGGGCCGTTCAGTTCGTCCCGACCTGAAGTGCGGTATCTGCGGCGAGCATGGTGGCGAGCCTTCATCAGTAAAGTTCTGCGACAAGGTTGGTCTGAACTACGTAAGTTGCTCACCCTTCCGCGTGCCTATCGCAAGACTGGCAGCC
>CAJOJD010000051.1 GCA_905234745.1 uncultured Bacteroidaceae bacterium
AGACGGGCTGCATCGACGAACATGGGATCGAACTTGCCCATCTCAACACCGCCCTCAACGGGACCGGATTCATTCTCATCGACATACTCCGGCAGCGGATAGGCATCGGTATAACCCTGCTGACGGCTTATGTACTGGCAGATTGCGTTGACCTCGGGGGTATCCACGAATGCACACTGTACACGGACGGGATCGCTGCCCGACAGGAACAGAAGGTCACCGCGGCCGATGAGTTGGTTGGCTCCGGGTTTGTCCAGGATGGTGCGTGAGTCTATCATGGAACTTACGCGGAATGCCATACGGGCCGGGAAGTTGGCCTTGATGGTACCGGTAATGATGTTCGTGGTAGGACGCTGAGTGGCTATGATCATGTGCATTCCCACGGCGCGGGCCTTCTGGGCGATACGTGCTATAGGCATCTCGATATCCTTGCCTGCGGTCATGATCAGGTCACCGAACTCATCAATGACAACCACGATATAGGGCAGATAACGGTGTCCCTTCTCGGGGTTGAGCCTGCGGTCCTTGAAGAGGTTGTTGTATTCTATGACAGAACGTACATTGGCCTCCTTGAGCAATTCATAACGGTTATCCATCTCAATGCAGAGCGATTTGAGAGTGTGGATTACCTTGGTGGTATCGGTTATGATGGCTTCGCTGTCTGCCACATCGGGCATCTTGGCCAGGAAGTGCTTGATGATGGGAGAATAAATGCTGAACTCAACCATCTTGGGGTCAACCATGACCAGTTTGAGCTCGGCCGGATGCTTCTTGTAGAGAAGGGAGGTGATGACGCAGTTCAGACCGACTGACTTACCCTGACCGGTGGCACCGGCTACCAGCAGGTGAGGCATCTTGGCCAGATCGAACATGAACACCTCATTGGTGATGGTACGGCCCAGTGCGACAGGAAGTTCCATCTTGCTTTCAGCAAACTTCTTGCTGTTCAGGATGGATTCCATGGATACCATTACGGGTCTTGCGTTAGGCACCTCGATACCTATGGTTCCCTTGCCGGGGATAGGTGCGATGATACGTATGCCCAGGGCAGCCAGGCTCAGGGCTATGTCGGCCTCAAGGTTACGTATCTTTGAAATACGTACACCAGCGGCAGGAGTAATCTCGTAGAGGGTTATGGTGGGACCTACGGTAGCGTTGATGGTCTCTATCTCTATGCCGAAATCAAGCAGCACCTTGATGATACGGTTCTTGTTGGCCTCCTGTTCCTTCTCGTCGATGGGAGGAGTGTCATTGTCATAATGCTTGAGCAGATCCAGGGTGGGGAACCTGTAGTGGGAGAGGTCCAGACGCGGGTCATACGGCTCCTGGATCTTTCCGTCGGCTTTCTCGTCACCTTCGGCCGTGGTGATGGTCATCTTTATCTCATCGGCTGCCGGTTTCTCGGTTGCCGCAGGCTTGGGCGCCTTGGTTACTACCTCCGGTTTTTCATCGGGAGTTACCTCAGCGGGTTTTACGTCTTCAATTACGTTGACCGGGGCTGTGGCGTAGATGTCGTCATCATCGGACGTGAAATCATCATTGGTTTCAGTGCCGGTTGCAGGCTGGGATTCCTGCTCATGCTTGCGTATTCCGTTTTTCATTCGGTCCGCTCCGTCGCGGATGACCTCTATGGTGCGGCGTGTCAGATAGACGCAGTATATGAGCATGGTAAGGATAAGAACCAGAATGACTCCGGGTATTCCGATATATCCGCGCAGGGTGTTGGTCAGGTTCATGCCGTGACTGCCTCCGGGTATGATGAACGAATTCTGCATCAAGGGCGACAGGACAAACTGCAGGAATACTGACAGCCAGAACATCAGGAATGTGCAGCTTACGAACCAGCGGAATATCCTGAAATGGGTGATGCGCATCATGTTCAGACCGCAAATGATAAGGAAGACAGGAATCATGACCGATGAGAATCCGTACCATCCGTTGACTACGGCTTCCGATACGCGTGCGCCGAGCAGTCCGGTGCTGTTCTCTATGTCCTGGGCTCCGCTCAAAACGGCGCTTTGGTCAGTACCGCCCGTAAACAGGAAAGATATGTAGGCAATCAGGAAGAAAACCGCTATGATGGTCAGCACGGCACCGCTCACGAACAGGAATGTCTCGTTCCTGAAAGTGTCGGCTATGCTGTTCAGATTGAATTTCAGTTCCGGTTTCTGTGTCCCTGTGCGGGAAGTATTGTTTTTCTTTCCAAGTCCCATATCACTATTTGCAGTTATAGGTTACAAAGTTAATAATAAAAGAACAAAAAGGGCGCGTTATCGGGGAAAAAGGAGTAATTTTGGAACCGAAAATCAGATTTATGGAATCATCATCGGCATTTGACAAAAACACGGTTGAGTTCGTGACTGTGGCAGCCGAGTACTGCGCCTTCCTTGAGCAGATATATGACAAGGAGCCCGAGAGGGTTGTGGATGTGCTCTGCAAGCTTCTGCCACTGGTTTATCTGAAGGCTACCATGCTTCCCCAGGCAGAACCTGAAGGACTATACCTGGAAGAATGCGTGACAGAGGCCGATTATGAGGAAATACGCACCCGGATGGCTCAAAAGCTCGGTGAAAACGATGATTATCTGGAGGTTTTCGTGGAGGATATGAAATACAGCGATACTCCGGTACGCAAGTGCATATCGGAGGATCTGGCCGACATCTATCAGGCCCTGCGTAACTTCGTGCAGTCGTACCGCAGCGGTCTGGATGAGGTCATGACCGAGGCTGTAGCTGTATGTGCCGACGGTTTCCGCACATACTGGGGCCAGACGCTGACCAACACTCTGCGTGCCGTTCACAACGTCAGATACGGCTCTGACGGGATAGAAAATTCTTTATATGATTGAACTGCCCAACAAGATAGAGAAGTCATTTCTGGCCGACAAACCTAAAGTAGTGTTTGACGGCATCATTGAGGAGATAGATACTGAGGAGAAAGCTCAGAAGGCGATAGAGACGCTTTCAAAAGAGAAGGTGGTGGGCTTTGATACCGAGACCAGACCCTCTTTCACAAGGGGTGTGGCACATAAGATAGCCCTGTTGCAACTTTCTACCCAAAAATACGGATATCTGTTCAGACTCAACAAGATTGGCATTCCCGACTGTGTGGCCGATTTCCTGTCAAACCCCGATATAATAAAGGTGGGCATATCCATAAAGGATGATTTCCATCAGATGGCAAGCCGCCGCAACTTCACGCCGGCGGGTTTTGTGGAGCTGCAGGAATTCTGCGGTGAAATGGGTATCGAGGAGAAGGGTCTTCAGAAACTCTACGGACTGTTGTTCAATGAGAGGATATCCAAGAACCAGCAGTTGAGTAACTGGGAGATTGACAGCCTGACGGAGAGTCAGCGCCAATATGCGGCCATTGACGCGTGGGCATGTCTCAGGATATATGATTATGTATCGGAACTGAAACGTACAGGCGAATACACGATAATTAGAAAAGATGCAGAAGAGTGTAACACTTAAAAGAGGTAAGGAGGAATCGCTTCTGCGTTTCCACCCATGGATATTCTCGGGAGCCATAGCCGACATCAAAGGCGATCCCGATGAAGGTGACATTGTGGATGTATATACCCATGATGGCAAATGGATTGCCGTAGGTCATATCCAGGTGGGCAGTATTGCCGTACGCGTGCTTTCTTTCCGCAAGGAGAATATTGATGCCGATTTCTGGTTCAGACGCCTGAGTGTCGCATTCGATGTGCGCCGTTCATTGGGTCTTACCGACCGCGAGGATCACAACATATACCGTCTTGTCCATGGCGAGGGCGATAATCTGCCCGGTCTGGTTATAGATATTTACGGTCATACGGCAGTGATTCAGGCCCATTCGGTTGGAATGCACTGCAACCGCATGGATATAGCCGAGGCGCTTATGCGTGTAATGGGTGACCGCATCAAAGGCATCTACTACAAGTCAGAGACCACACTTCCGTTCAAGGCCGACATAGACCGCGGAAACGGTTATATCATGGGCGGTCCTACCGATGACACTCCGCTGGAATACGGCATGAAGATGCCTGTGGACTGGATAAGCGGTCAGAAGACAGGCCTGTTTATAGACCAGCGTGAGAACCGCGCCCTGCTGGAGAGATACTCCAAGGGCCGTTCCGTACTTAACATGTTCTGCTATACCGGAGGATTCTCGCTTGCAGCCCTGAGAGGCGGCGCCAAACTGGTGCACTCGGTTGACAGCTCGGCACGCGCCATAGAACTTACAGCCGGCGGAGTGGAGGATAATTTCCCCGGTGACACACGTCATGCTGCATTTGCCGAGGATGCCTTCAAGTTCCTGGTGCGCATGGATCCCGTTTATGACCTTATTATACTTGATCCTCCTGCATTTGCCAAACACAAGGATGCTCTGAAGCATGCCCTGATTGGTTACCGCCGTCTTAACCAGAAGGCTATGGAGAAGATCAAACCGGGCGGAATCCTGTTCACGTTCTCATGCTCGCAGGTGGTCAGCAAGGACCAGTTCCGCACAGCTGTATTCACTGCGGCAGCCCAGGCAGGGCGCAGTGTGAAGATTCTTTATCAGCTTCATCAGCCTGCTGATCATCCCATTAACATATTTCACCCCGAGGGGGAATACCTGAAGGGACTTGTGGTTTCGGTAGAATAGTGTGAAATATTGTTAAATGTAGAGATTTTTATTGTGAATAAGAGTTGTATATAAATTAAAGACATATCTTTGCTACGTGTTTTTCATGGTATTAGATTTAATTTGAAAGCGAGTTGTCGTGATGACAACTCGCTTTCTGCTTTTGGGGCAAATTGGGGACGGTTCTTTTTTTGCCCTTTTTAAAAAGCCAAATTAGTTGATCCAAATCGAAAGGGCAAAAAAAGAACCGTCCCCAATTTGCCCCAAACAAAGCGGAAAGCGTAATACCTTTTTTCATATCTTTGTGGAGTATGAGTGAGAAGAAGATAGAGATGATCGTTGGGGAGATGCTCAACCGGAAACCTTCGGACCTTAATCTTATTGCGCTGCTTAAGGAGAAGAACGGAGGCGATGAGGGTTTGCGCTGTCTTCCGGTACTGGTGGGGCCTCATGAGGCACAGACCATTATCGTGAGCCTGTTCAACCACAAGATTCACCCCGGCATTTATGACCTCTACCTGGATACTCTCAAGCAGTTTGATCTCCGTCTTGTGGAGATTGACATCTACAGGATAAGCGGCGGAATATTCTACTCACATCTGTTTTTGGAGCATGAAGGCAACACTTCATATATAAGCTGCCGTACGGCCGATGCCCTGGCACTTGCGGTACGCAGCAATACGCCTATCTTCATAGAGGAGGACCTGCTGGAGCGTAACTGCGTGCATCTGCAGCCCGACGGAGCATATTCCCTTCCTATCAATACAGCCAGTACCAAGGTGCTCAAGGAGGCCATGGAACAGGCTATTGCCAATGAGAACTATGAATTCGCCGCACGTCTGCGGGATGAACTGAACAGTCGCGGACAGAGCGACGAGAGTGAAGCGGACCTAATCTGACAACTATGTGGCTATTTTACACCCCTGACATAAACGACGATATGGAACTGCCCCAGGAGGAGGCGGGCCACTGCATACGCGTGCTGCGTATGAAAGAAGGCGACCGTATCCGTTTGACCGATGGAAAGGGATCTTTCTATGATGCGGTCATCAGTGGCGTATCCGGCAAACGCTGTATGGTTCACATTGAGAACAGGGAGGTGCAGCCGCCGCTTTGGAACGGCCGGATACATATTGCCGTTGCCCCGACCAAACTCATGGACCGCAACGAGTGGTTCGTTGAAAAGGCCGTAGAGATAGGTGTGGATGAGATTTCGTTCATTAAAACTGAACACTCGGAGCGTGACGTGATAAAGATGGAACGCATTGAGAAGATTGCGGTATCCGCAATGAAACAGTCTCAGAAAGCAACCCTTCCAATACTGAACGGAATGACATCCATACGCAGTTTCATAGAGCGCGGTTTTGACGGCGACAAATACATCGCACACTGTGAGCCGGGCAGCAAGGTGCTTCTGCAGGATGCTGTGGTTCCGGGGCACAACTCGTTGGTACTGATAGGCCCTGAAGGTGATTTCAGCCCCGAGGAGATAGACATGGCGCTTAAGGCCGGCTTCAAGCCGATATCGCTTGGACCGTCGCGTCTGCGTACCGAGACTGCGGCGCTTGTGGCCGTACATATTATGAACCTGGCAGGACAGAGTAGGGAATGAGATACTTCATATATCTGGAATTTGACGGAAGCGCGTACAGCGGATGGCAGATCCAGCCGCACTCACCCTCCGTCCAGCAGACTCTCGAGGAGGCTCTGTCGCTGTTCCTGCGCCAGAGTATCAGCGTGACCGGTGCAGGACGTACCGATGCCGGTGTACATGCAGCCCAGATGGTGGCTCACTTTGACCTTGAAGAGCCTCAGGACCCGGCATGGATGCAGAACAAACTGAACGGAATACTGCCCTCCGATATAGCAGTACACCGTATCGTGCCGGTAAAGGCCGATGCACACGCGCGGTTTGACGCCGTTTCCAGAACCTACAAATATTATGTGACTCTGAACAAGAGTGCTTTCAACCGAGACTATTCCTGGTTCCTGCCCAACGAGCCTGACTTTGAGATGATGAACCGTGCGGCCGAAATACTGATGAAAACGGTTGATTTTACAAGTTTCAGCAAACTGCATACTGATACCAAGACCAATGACTGTCACGTGACCGAGGCCAAATGGGAGAGTCTCCCCGACGGCCGATGGGTGTTTATCATAACGGCTGACCGTTTCCTGAGGAATATGGTACGTGCAATAGTAGGTACGCTGATGGAGGTGGGCCGTGGCAAACTCACGATTGACGGTTTCCGGCAGATCATAGAAAGCAAAGACCGCTGCTCGGCCGGTGATTCGGCTCCTGCCCAGGGCTTGTTCCTGCATAAGATTGTTTATCCTGATAATCTATTCGTTATATGACAAGAATACTGTTCATACTCACTCTCTGCTTATCGGTCATCGGCCCGGTCAGGGCGGAGGATCTGCGTACCCTGTTCATTGATATGCCGGACTCCATCATTCCCACGCTGACCAGAAGTGAAAGAATGGATTTTCTGGATTATATGGACAGCGGCATGAAAGCTCGTGTAAGGAACAAACTTGGCGGTGAGAGCGAGATGACACTTCTGCAGGACAACATGCTTTCGCTCAGGACTTCACAGTCAGGCCGTCTGGATATGGCGCTTTTCAGCAAGAAGGGAGGCGGCAGTATCATCTGCATAATTAACACTGTTACAGCCCGATATGATGATTCGCGCCTGTCGTTCTATACTGAAAGATGGGAACCTGTTCCGGTTGAAGAACTGATAGAGTTGCCCCAGTTTGATGATTACCTTACAAAAGAGGCACTTAAAAGCGATTCATTGGATGTACTTAAGAAGGAGTCCATACTCAGATTCCAGTCGGCGGCAGTGACTGATAACGGTCTGGAGTTCAGTTATACGTCGCTTGAATACATAGGTGAGGATGCAGACCGTTTCAGGACATGGTTCGGGAAGGATCCCGTCCGATATACATGGACCGGCAAACGTTTCAAGCGTAAATGACAGTGAATGATATGAAAGTATACCCGTTGTTGTTTGAGCCGAACCTTCACACCATCGTGTGGGGAGGCGAAAGGCTTACCCGATGGAAGGGGCTGCCCGAACAGGATCACATAGGCGAAAGCTGGGAGGTGAGCGCCGTGGAGAGTTCGCCCAGCGTGGTAGCTAACGGTGCCTGGGCCGGCAAGACCCTGCCCGAGGTGGTGGCCATGTGCCCCGAGGAGATTCTGGGCAAAGCCGTAGCCAGGAGAAACAACGGACGTATGCCCTTGCTGGTCAAGTTCATAGATGCCCGTAATGACCTGTCCATCCAGGTTCATCCCGACGATGAAATGGCTATGCGCGAGCATGGAAAACTGGGCAAGAGCGAGATGTGGTATGTGCTTGACGCTGAGCCCGGAGCATGCATATATGCCGGATTCAACAGAAAACTTTCGGCCGATGAATACAAGCGCATGGTTGAGAACGGTACCATTACCGATGCACTGGCACGCCACGAGGCTCATGCCGGCGATGTGTTCTATATCCCTGCCGGACGTGTACATGCCATCTGCAGCGGAATCCTTCTGGCCGAGATACAGCAGTCAAGCGACATTACTTATAGGATATTCGACTACAACCGTCCCGGACTGGACGGGAATCCGCGTGAGTTGCATACAGAACTTGCATCGAAGGCCTTGAACTACAAGGTGGAACGTAAATACAGGACAGACTACGCAGTCAGGAACGACCGTGCCAATCTGATAATGGAATCAAGGTTCTTCAGTGCCAGGGTAACGGAACTGGGACGTGAATTCCACAGGAATCTGCTCAAATATGACAGTTTCATCATTACCATGTGCCTTAAGGGTGACTGTGTGATCAAGGTCAGGCAGACGGGTGACGAGGTCGTCCTTAAGGAGGGTTACAGTTGCCTGATTCCCGCAGCGGTGGCCGATTATGACATCAGGCCGCAGGGAGAGAGCAGCGAGGTCCTGGATGCGTTTATTGATAATCAGAGAGGTGGCATCACCAACAGGATTCACAGGTGGTTCCATCGGAACAAATACTAAAAGACAATGGCTAATCACGTCGTAATCATGGCCGGAGGTATAGGAAGCCGTTTCTGGCCCCTGAGTACTCCAGAGTTTCCCAAGCAGTTCATTGACATTCTGGGTTGCGGACGTTCGCTTATCCAGCTGACCGTAGACCGTTTCAGCGGAATATGTCCCAAGAAGAACTTCTGGGTTGTGACAAACCGCAGTTATGTGAATATTGTAAGGAAGCAGATTCCCGGAATTCCCGGCAACCATATTCTGGCCGAGCCGGCTGCAAGGAACACTGCACCCTGCATTGCATGGGCCTGCTGGAGCATCAGACAGGAGGATCCGGATGCCAATGTCGTGGTTACTCCCAGTGACGCCGTCGTGATGAACCCGGAGGAGTTCCGCAGGGTGATAAGCGGTGCACTGGATTTCACGGCCGGACACAATTTCATTGTGACCATAGGAATCAAGCCCAACCGTCCCGAGACTGGTTACGGCTACGTCAAGGCATCAAATGTGGCTTTGACACATAAAACTAAAACAGCGGCCGATAACGAGCTAGGCCTTTTGTTTGAGCCCGATGATAACGTTCCGCAGAGTGAGATCAAGGCTGTTGAGGCATTCAAGGAGAAACCTGATCTGGAAACTGCCAAGGGATACCTCAAGGACGGCAACTATCTCTGGAATGCAGGCATTTTCGTATGGAACATAAACACCATTATCGATTCTCTGCGCAGGTACAAGCCGGGGCTTGCCCAGGATATGGAATGGATGCTCTCAACGGGTAAGGTTGACGAGATATTCCCCAAGTGCGAGAAGATATCCATAGACTATGCGGTTATGGAGCCGGCGGCCGCCGACGGCAAGGTGTATACTTATCCCGCTGACTTTGGGTGGAGCGACCTGGGCAACTGGCAGTCGCTGCATGAGAAACTGGACAGCGCAAACAATGCCGTGGTGGGCAATGTTGACCTTTACGAGTGCAAGGACTGCGTGGTGCATACCGAGGATGCCCGCAAGGTGGTGCTTCAGGGTCTTGAAGGCTACATCGTTTCTGAGAAGAACGGACAGCTGCTGGTGTGCCGCCGCTCAGAGGAACAGCGCATCAAGGAGTTTTCGGCCGGCAAATGATCCGGCATGAGATAAAAAAAGCCGGTGCGTTTGCATCGGCTTTCTTTTTTGTATTGCTGAATTACAGCGGGAAATTCATTCTCCAGATGTTGTAACTGCCATTCTCGGTACCACGCTGTGAAATGAAGTATATATACTTGCCATCGGGACTCCAGACGGGCGAAAGGTCATTGCCGTGATGATATGTCAACTGAGTCAAGTGACTGCCGTCTGACCGTACTACATAGATGTCAATATTTTCTACGCCCTGATCTGTGGTGTTTCCGGCGCAAAGGATCCATTCACCGTCGGGTGAGAGGGAAGGTGTGGTGAAACTGCGTCCATCCTGACTCAGAATGATAGATTCTGTACCTTTTACGTAGTTTACCTGCCAGATTTCATAGTAGTTGCTGGAGTTCTGGCGAACGCAAAGGAATTCTTCGTCGTTAATGGGATACGGGGACATTCCATAGCAGTAATATGATACCGTGCCGTTGGTTATGTCCTGACTCCATATGGCGTAATTGCTGCCGTCAAAACGCGAAAAGAAGATGAGGTTTCCGTTTGTGGAGTATCTTGGACCGTAGTCTTTTACATTCTGGGATGATATCTGCTGTATGACGGAACCTTGTGTTGAACTGGTTGTGAACAACAGGTTGTAGCCTCCGCTTAATTTGCTGTAACATAGAGTCTTGCCGTCAGGTGAGAATGCCACATCCTGAATGTCTCCCGTAAAGGTACGTTGCTGTGAACTGCCCCTGCTGCCCAGTTGGGTGACAAAAATGTTCTGTTTGGCGTTACGCTGGCAAATATATGCCAGTCTTTCGCCATCCTGAGTGATTGCGAAATATGGGTTGGCCCACCAGGACAGACGTTGGTTCGTGCGGATTATGTTTGGCTTAATGAGTTGTTCTACGTTTTCATCGGTCACCTTGATGAAATTGATACCGCCCTCCTCAGGAACAAAGACCTGTGAGGTGTTTATCACTACGTCGGATATCGTATTGCAGCCAAAAACAAAGGCCAGAAGCAGGGCTGAGCCCAATAAATGGATTTTTTTCATTGTCATATACTGTTCTTTATAGCGTTTATCACCAATAATTGATTGTGTATGTTTTGGTCAAGCCGTAAACTACGGTTCCGTCTGTCAGTTCTGCGTATGCGTAGCATGAGAACGGAGAGGGATTGTCTACACCCATCATGCTCCAGGTGCCGGTTCGCTCGCCTGTCATTGTTTCAGTCCAATATCTGTGTCCCATGCCTGTTACATAGAAGTCCGTTTCTGACAGGTTGTTGCCATAATATGAGAATGAGCAGTTCAGCGTGTAATGATAATAATAGTATGTTCCTTCGTAGTAGTATGAATAATAACTTGCGTTTGAAACGGAGAAACTGTTGGTTATGGCTATGGTGTTGAACTTAACCTGGTCTCCGTAATAAACATTACCGCTACTGTCCTTGCAGTAGGGACGGGCGTAGAACTGTTTCCCTTTGTCAACAGGCCACCAGTCAGTGAAACTGCTTGAGTTGCTTCTGAATTCGGTTCTCTGGCTTATTGTGGGATTGCTGGATTGGCCTATGCAAACGCCAATCTCTGACATGGATGTTTTGCTTGAAACCGAGAAATATACTCTTGCGTTTGTTGTCGTATATGACGGAGACGGGTCAGTGACGTCGGTTATTGTCATTTGGGCAGGGGATAATGTGCTGAAACGATAATTGGATGAGTTGGACTCATATGTTCTTCCTTCGGATTCAATAATTGCACAGATTTCATAGCTGGTTCCAGGCTGGAGACTGCTGAGATTTACCGTGACGACGCCTCCGGAGTATGATCCGTATTTAGTGGACCAGTTGCTGTAGTTTGTGGGACGGTATTTGATTCCCACCTGACTCCAGTTCATTCCTGTCGGGATTTCGCAACGATATGTCGCTTTGGCTGAATTCATGGTGACGGATGATACCTGATAATTGCTGGCCAGGTTGTTTGCCATATCCCATGAGAACCCTGTTTGTCCGTATAACTCATGCTTTTCATCACAAGAGGACATGAAACCTGCCAATAACAACACATTGGCAATAATGGCTGTGATTATATATTTAGAACGCATATCCTATTCCTATTTTAATGTTCGGGTAAACCATTTCTTTAAAAGTGTCATTTATGTAGCCTACCAATCCAAGTGAGCATGCTACAGAACCAAACTGAAGAATGCAACCGGCTTCCAGATTGAAATCCTTCTGATATTTACCCTCCTCGGTAGCCAGTTTTCCGTTTCCAAGTATCCAGTTCCTTTTCCAGCTTCTGAATCCCAGTCCGCAATAGGGCATGACCGAATCGGTGACTTTGATTATGCCTCCTCCGCGTATCACGAAGCCGGCAGTCTTGTATTTTTGTTCCGACATGTAGAAACGGTTGGAGTTGTAACGGTCAATTACATATTCGGCTTTTCCGGACAGTCCTCCCACTGATACCATGAGATTGCCGTAATAGCCCCATTTTTCTACATTATAGTAGGTAAGACCTATCAGTGCGTCTGTCGATGCGGCCGATGGAAAGCATTCGTAATTGAACAGGACGGCCTGGCCGGATGTATATGTTTTTTCGGCCTTGACCTTGATTTGCCGTGTGTCGGCACCTACAATCTGAGAGTATGCCCTGAGAGTGCAAAAAAGAAATAATGCTAATAATAGAGTTTTTCTCATTATCTAAGGCAATGTATGATAGTTTAAAACAATAGTCGAAAGAATATTGCAAAGTTTTAAAAGTTTTTTTGTTTTTGCAAGCAATTATAGAAAAAACGAAAGGCCGATGTACATTGTGCATCGGCCTTTCGATATGTGGAGTTGTAATATTACTTGCCTCCTCTGCTCTTTGCGTAGCGGCTCATGAACTTGTCCACGCGTCCTGCTGTATCGACCAGCTTTGACTTGCCGGTGAAGAACGGGTGTGAAGTGTTTGAGATTTCAATCTTGATCAGGGGGTAGGTCTGACCTTCGAATTCGATTGTCTCCTTGGTGGCGCAGGTTGAGCGTGACAGGAAGCAATCACCGTTTGACATGTCCTTGAAAACTACAGGACGATAGTTGTCGGGATGAATACCTTTTTTCATAACTTATTTTGTTTTTAAATTCTCCATTTAGCGCCCGCCGGAATATAGGCGGAACATGATTATGGGGGTTTCAGCGCGCAAAGATACTGCTTTTTTGAATTCCCACAATGAAATGAGGCTGATTTTTTGCAATTGGGGTCAGACCCCTTTGGCACGTGGTTGATGATGTAATAATCGCAAGCATTGCATGCGCCAAATGGGTCAGACCCCATTGCACGCTTTATTAAACTTTGTGAAAGTGTGGATAACTATCTATTTGTACAATATTAAATAGAAGAATAAAATTGTAATTTCGCGGCTGAAATCAAAAACGAGCAAAATATTAACTAAATAAAATTCACTATTATGGTAAGCTACAAAGATCTGGGTCTTGTAAATACCCGCGCAATGTTTGCCGCAGCCGTTAAGGGCGGATATGCTATCCCGGCATTCAATTTCAACACAATGGAGCAGATGCAGGCCATCGTACAGGCTGCAGTCGAGACCAAGTCACCGGTTATCATGCAGGTATCTAAGGGTGCCCGTAACTATGCCAACGCTACTATTCTGCGTTACATGGCTGAGGGTGCTGTCGCATACGCTAAGGAACTTGGTTGCGCTCATCCCGAGATCGTGCTTCACCTTGACCACGGTGACAGCTTCGAGCTCTGCAAGGATTGCATCGACATGGGCTTCTCATCAGTTATGATTGACGGCTCTTCACTTCCTTAT
>CAJOJD010000052.1 GCA_905234745.1 uncultured Bacteroidaceae bacterium
CCTGTGGTTGATTTGAGCAGTGACGTAAAACAGACTACAATGTATGGCCCTCCAGCAGTGAACTACAACAGATACTATGATCCCAATGCACAACCAGCCTTTAGGGATTTTATAGAAATAGGCGCACGCACTCCTGATGTCAGCGTAATATATGGTGTTCCCGTAAACAGGTTCTTTGTTTCAGACGACCCCCAAACAGCTAAGGTACTTGAAGACGGCACCATTACCGTAGATGGCAAGAAAATTACAAATCATAATTTTAATTTCCCTAATCCTAGTGCCGTTGATTCTATTGTCAATATGCACGGTAAGGAAATAAAGCAAGAAACTCGCGCCATTAGTCCAAAAGACCGTGGGCTTGTCACAAATGATAATTATTTGGCTCAGTTACTTGAATATGCACCCGAAGGTCTTGTTTGCGGATATATTATGCGTAATGCATGGAGAAAGAACCTATGGGGTATATTCCTTGTAAAGGAGAAAAAACAATACAGCCTGGTTTATAAGGAAGAAGATAAGGTACAGAAAAGGAAGATAAAGTCTGATCAGGCAACCATTCTGGAGGCATCGGTCAACACTCAAATCTCCAAGATTGAATTTGATATAAACAATCCCGCTTTCACAGAGGTTTATGGCGGATCACTAGAAATTGGCATGGTTTATGACGGTGATATAGTCTTTGCTGTCACTCCCTCTAAAGCCGCTCATTACCGTGCTTTGAATGGCCATCAATACAATGGTATAAATGACGAATACTGGCAGGTAGAGGTAGACCAGTTCAAGCAGGAAACCAAATAGGTAACTTCGTACCATCAATACTGACAGCAATATAGGCAGTAACAATACTCGTCTTTATTGCCCTGTTATGCAAACCATCCCAACCGTAATAAATAATTGTTAATGCAATTACTTAATGACTTAACAAACAGTGTTATCCAATATTTTATAATAAAAGGTTCCGATATGAGAAAGAAATTATTGTTGTTCGTAATGACACTCATTGCCATAGTGGCAAATGCTCAGGATCGTCCAGATATTCTTCAAACCTGCAAGTATTTCAAGGATGGCTATTCATGTTTGGTTGAGCGTATGCTTCTGCCTCAGGAAACTGAGAAAGAGTTTGATGAACTTGTTTATGGCCGGATCTGGGGTGTCATCTCCAGGCCTAGTTTCTCTGTGGAGGAAAGCGTTTATTGTGTAAGAACCGCTTCGGGTTACAAGTTGGTAATGCGGCGGGCCGAAAAAAACATTTGGTATGCGGCTCGCGATATAGTGTATGATAGGATAGAAGATGAGAACAGTATCCGCTTTGAGCGCAACAATGTCAGATGGGAAGATGTTGATTTAAAGATGAAGGTCAGTGAAACAGAGCTGTTTATTACCGATAATCAGGCATCAGCCATTAAACAGATGATTAGTTTGGCTGTAAATACATCATCACCAATGGCTTCAGTTATTGGATTGGACGGTGAGACTACTGTTTTCTTCCATAACGGTTATGCTGCCGAATGTTGGAGCCCCCAGGACGGCAAACTTAAACAACTTATCGATATAACAAAAGCCATGAAAGAGGCTGTACAGAAGAATGATAACACCATTATTCAGGAGATACTTCCCCAAGTCCAGTCGCTTACCAAAGAATTCCAGAAACTGGTCCTGGATTGGGCCGCATCTAAATCGCTTGATATAGCTATTTGAAAAGAACATAATAATTACCTTTCATATAAACGCTAGTTCGTAATCGCGGTTTAAAGGATAATAATTCAGTGCAACAGGACTACACATACGTGTATGTTTCCCACGGAAACTGGATAAAACGTACCAATATAAAATACTTGGGACCAACTTCGATACCCCAAGTAATGATTCGAGATATTGAGTATTACTAAATGGTTTTTTCCTTGACGAATATAAAACTGATAATTAATTTTGTAGAAACATATACAATAACAAAAATGGGTGCAGTAATTCTTCTCTTAGTAATTCTTTTAATGGATATTCTGGCAATAACTGATGTAATCCATTCCAGAATACGCGGCAGATGGCTCTATGTCATGCTCATAATTCTATTGCCTATTATCGGATTCTCTGTTTGGTATTTTAGAAAAGCATTATGGCATTATCACAGCACGCAGAATGCATAATATGTAAAAAAGCTTGTTGGATATCTAAATAGGTGTTTTCGCCCCGTCTATAGATACAATAGTTATTGGAACGTGGTACTAATATGGTACTAATAATTTCCTAATCCCTCGGAACTCCTCGGAATACGTTTTTGGGGAATTATAACAGTATCAGTAATTTATGCTCAAAATATATTCCGATAGTTTCCTGCCAATTGTTCTCGTATGCTCCACATGCACAAAGGTCGCCGATGGCGGCCTTTTTGTATGTGGAGCATGTGGACCTTGTTTTATTTTGCTTCGCAAAAGCGCTCCCTCCGTTTCCGTTAGGAAACTAAAACAAGGTCAGCGAATCGTCTGACGATTCGCTTGGCTGCCATCCGGCCGCTCTCGCTCGAGAACTCGCTCGCCCCAATACGTTTGTACCTGACCCGTCCTGATTTTCCCCATTTTTCTTCATCGGTACTGAATAATACAACTTGTCGTACAAAAACTGCATTTTTAAGTGGAGTTCTTTTCCTTCTTTTTTGAAGGATTTTAAGTTGCTTATGACCTTTTTCATAACCATTTTATTGGGGGATACATGGTCCATTCGAAATTTATTGTAAAAATGCAGTAGATTTCGAATGAGTAGTATAAGCAATATGAATACATAAGTTATCCATTTGTCATATCTCCAACTCTGTAGCCCATTCATAGACAGGCTGGATTTTCATCTTGCGTCCGTTTTGCTCTATCTCACCACTCTCGTGATCGGTCAGCAATAACAGATCATCGCATTTGGTCTGTCTAGCGGCCAGTAGCAGGCCGTTTATCTCACGTTTGCGGGTTTTATCGGCCGATATATCGTATGACACCTGTATAGCCTGTACTACCTTATTGCCCTTACAAACCAAAAAATCGCACTCGCCAGATCTGTCATTTAAGTAATATACATCCAGTCCTTCTATCTTGCACTTTCTTATCAGATGTATGGCAACTATGGTCTCAAGGCGGTAACCAAGATTATCTCCTGCAAACGCGTTCTCTCTCTGGTCCATCATAGCCACATCAACTGCATACACCTTCTCCTGAACTGAACGTACCTTGCTCTTCTGTGAATACTTCTGTATTCCTATCAGCATGTAAGCCTCCTTAAGATATTTCACATAGTTCTTGGCAGTATGCTCAGACCTGAAGTGGAACTGCCCAGCCAGATCTGTGGTAACAACTATTGTGGGCGAAACGTTTAGCAGATGGTGGGCCATATTTTCAAAGGCAGCCTTGTATGTTATCTTGTAGCGCTGCTCAATATCACGCTTCAGTATGTTCTCTACCAGACTGCTCACGTAACTCTTTTTGTCCTCTATACTCAGTAACTCAGGGAACGCGCCCTGTTTCAGGTACTCGTCAAATGCGGCACGGCGAAATCCTTCGGCCTTAGTAGTACGTCTCTGGGTGTCAACACTCTTCATTATGCAGAACTCCTTAAAAGAGAAAGGAAAGAGCGCAATCTCCTTGTTACGCCCCGTTAGATGTGTTGCCAGATCACTGCTTAACAGCTTGGCATTTGATCCGGTTATTATTACGTGCATCTTCTTGCGGAGTATCCTGTTTACAAACAGATGCCAACCCTCCACATTCTGTATCTCATCCAGAAACAGATAATCAAAATCACCGTATATCTTATACAGTATCTCCAGTACATCGTTCAATTGGTCCGATTCAAGCTTCACTAGACGCTCATCGTCAAAGTCAACGTACGCGAACTTCAACCCATTGCCATGTAGTGCCTGATAGCAGAGCGTGGACTTTCCACTACGCCTTACACCTATAATAACTTGTGCTTGTGAACTCTTTGTGTCAACCAAAACCTCTTCACGTCTGGGGCATAATGCCTCGTCAGCCCTCTCTTCAAGCTCCTCCTGCTGGTCTGTGAGGATTAATTCCAGTATCCTTTTGTCTATCATAGTCACTGCATTTTACTCTTGCAAAGATACGAAAAGTATGCAGTAAAATGCGATATTTTACAGAAAACATTTTTATAGGAATGCGATATTTTACAGAAATAGCACACTAACTAATACGATATTGTGCAGAATCGATACTGAATAATACATGTGTATATGAAAAAATCTATCGGCATTACAGATGCTCTAAAGACAGTTTTCTTCTAAAACATAACCAACTTTAGTGCCAAATTCTTCTATATCATAATCACGCACAAATAGAAATATTCGTTTTCTTCTTTTTATTTGTTATTCAATGTTTCTCTCAGCAATTATTCTAACGGCGTAAACGGATATGTTAGTTTCTCATTCATTGTCATAGCTCCAAAAGAATTTGGAAAACGGTACTGAATCAGTACTGAATAATACAAAAAACATAGGAATCTATTGGAAATCACTTTTCCGAAAAACCTATTATAGCATATCTGGATGGACTCGTATGCTCCACAAAAAAGGTACCATTGGGGTCTGTCCCCAATGGTACCTTTTTTGTTCATATTTTATTCCAATTTTATGCACAGATTATCAAATTATTCGCTATGTTTACGGCAAATATTGTCTTATTAAATAATTAATTATGAAGAAAAACGGACTATTATGGGTGTTGGCATCGGCTTTGATGCTCTGTTTTGCCTATACATCCTGCGAAGAGCTGGAAGACGTCTTTGATGATGAAGGGAAAGCTACGGGCGAGGAGGCGTTCTTCCCCAAGACTTATGCCGATAAGGAACTCGCAGCCTGGTATAAATGGACCGAGACGGACAAGGATAAGACAAAGACCGAGGCGGTTTATCTCTTTAAGGACAACACTTTCGTGGTTACCAAGAACAAGGTTCATACCGATGGCCGATACGAGCGTGACATAGAGGCTCAAGGTACTTATGAGTTGACCGAGGGCGACTATAAGAACGGTAAGGCCAGGGCTATTGTAATGGCCGATAACGGTGAAGCCGCAGGTGTGATGAATGTCGTGATTGAAGACGGTCATCTGACTACAGATCAGGGAGATGAAGTGTTTATCATTCAGGACAACGCCAAGCGTCCCAAGGCATCTGATCCGGCCAGCGGCAATAACAACAATGGCAACAATAACAACCAGGGCCAGGGCGGCGATGGCGATAACTCCGGCGCTTTCTTCCCGAAGGCATACGCAGGCAAGAGCATATCGGCCTGGTACTCATATTCCGGATCTGAATCAGGTGATGGAATTGAGATTAAATATGTGGCTGCAATCTATTTCTTCACCGACGAAACATTTGTTGCTACCAGCAACGTTGCGGTATCAGGTCCTACAGGTCAGAGCTATGAGCGTACAGTAGGAGCAGAAGGTTCCTGGAGGATAGTAGAGGGTAACTTTAACACAGGTAAGGTAGCCATTACGTATAAGAACGAAGAAACGAATAAAGACGAAACGATTACCGTGGAAATACAAGACGGTCAGTTGAAGGCTATCGATACTGAGGATGGTAAAGTGACCATTTACGTCAAGCAGGATAATTCAAAGGTACCTGAGCCAAACGATCCTACCAATAACGGCAACCAGGGTGGCCAAGGTGGCGACCAGGGTGACAGTGACGTGCCGGCATTCTTTCCGACCACTTATGCCGATAAGACCGTTGCAGCATGGTATTCATGTACTCTGTCTGAAGGCGTCCAGACTCAGGTGGAGGCTGTGTTCCTGTTCACTGATAAGACTATTATCGTTACTGAGCATAAGGTGTTCGCAAGTGAACTTCAGGTACCGGCCGAGCGTTATATATGGTTGGAAGGTACGTACGAGCTTTCTGGCGACTTTGACAACGGAAGGGCCGATATCACTCTCGTTCCGGAAAGAAAGACATTCTTTGTTATTAATGATGGTGGTCTGAAACTTGAGGATAATTACTTTGAGTACACCCGTCGTGAGCTTAAGGATCTTCCGGAGCCCCTTGAACCTACCTTTAACGGAGGCCAGGGCGGCGACGACAATGGTGACGATGACGGTGACGATGACGGCGATGATGACGGTGATGATGACGGTGACGATACACCCGGTTATATAGGTGATATAACGGTTTATTACCCGGCCCAGTATGCCGATAAGGACGTTGCTGCATGGTATATGACCTCCGATATTGATGAAGATCGGGTCAAGATGCAGGCTGTGTTCCTCTTTGAGGACAAGTCTCTTGTCAAAACCACGAGCAAGTTCTACTCAAAGAATGACGGACGCGATCCTTCATATGAAATTGAAGGAGAGGGCCGATATGAAATAACACAGGGCGACTACAATGACGGTGCAGCATCGGTTGTTCTCAGCAATGGTCAAACCTTTGATGTCGAAATAATAGACGGTTTGATGATTGCTATGGGTGAGTATTTCGCCATACAGGATATTGCCGACCTGCCCACTCCTATAAAAGCAAAGTAAAAAAGTAGTACTCTGACCTACGGTCTTAGATAGGCTTCGCCTCGGAAGAAAAAATAAACCAGTTTATTTTATTCTCCTCTCGGCTTGCACTATCTTTGCACACATGAAAGTGTGCGTAGGGTTATCGGGAGGCGTTGACTCCAGCGTAGCGGCCCTGTTGCTCAAGCAGCAGGGCTGTGACGTTTTTGCCATGTTCATGCAGAACTGGCACGATACCGAGGGTACGCTTCACGGGGACTGCGAGTGGGAGGAGGACCGCCTGGTGGCCGAGATGGTGGCCAAGAAGATAGGCATCCCGTTCCATTTCGTGGACCTGAGCGATGAGTACCGCCGCCGCGTGGTGGACTATATGTTCAGCGAGTACGAGCAGGGCCGCACGCCAAACCCCGATGTGCTCTGCAACCGCGAGATAAAGTTCGATGCGTTCCTGGACGCCGCTTTGAAATTGGGGGCCGATATGGTCGCAACGGGCCACTACTGCCGCAAGGAGGAGATCACAGGACCGGACGGCAAGCCGCTTTACCGCATTTTTGAGGGCGTGGATCCCGGCAAGGACCAGAGTTATTTCCTGTGCCAGCTCAATCAGGAGCAGCTTTCACGGGCGATGTTCCCCATAGGGCATCTTCTCAAGAAGGAGGTGCGTCAGATTGCCGCCGAGGCCGGTCTGCCATCGGCCACAAAGAAGGACTCTCAGGGTATCTGTTTTGTGGGTAAGGTTGACCTTCCGGAGTTCCTCAAGCAGAAACTCAAGAGCGTGGAGGGCAATATTGTGGAGGTTTACCCTGATTTCTATACTAACAATCCGCACTATAAGTTCCAGCAGGAGACACTTTCAAAGCTTACTGTTGATGGTGCCCCGGCCAATATGGTTACGGGCTATATCAGCGAGGACAAGTGCACTGATGCGCTGAGTTCAAACAGTTACAATCCGGCAAAGATTGCTCTGCTCACTGATGAGGAGTTGGAGCGTCTGGCAACGCCATACCGATACGACTCCATCAAATTCATAACCGAGACTTACAGGTCAGGCCGTAAGCACATAAAGAAGACCCGTTTCAAGGCCAATCCGTGGGGCAAGATCATAGGCACGCATGACGGTGCGCAGTTCTTTACCATCGGCCAGCGTCACGGTCTAAATGTGGGCGGACACGACGATTCGCTGTTTGTGATATCCACTGATATTGAGAGCAATACGGTTTATGCGGGTGAGGGGCATACCCATCCGGGACTTTCACGCAGCTGTCTGGGCATCGGCCGTAACGAGATTCATTGGATACGTCCGGATCTGGAGATGCAGGATGGCGAGGTGCGTCGTTACCGCGTTCGCATACGTTACCGCCAGCCCTTGCAGGACGCCTGGCTTATTCAGCGCTCACAGGCCCTGTACATCATCTTTGACGAACCTCAACGAGGCATCACGCCCGGTCAGTTCGCCGTCTGGTACGCATCCGACGACGAGATGCTGGGTTCCGGCGTGATAAAGTGACGCAAAGGGGTCGTTTCGTTTTGCGTCATTTTTTTGACGCAAAATCAAACGACCCCTTTGCGTCACGTATGATAAATTTGTAACTTTGCGGCCTGAAAAATCTGATAAAAAGGATTATTTATTTTAGATATGAGTAGTACCAAAAGGAAGCCGAACTATATATTCTCCGTCAGCTGGGAGGTATGCAACAAGATTGGAGGCATTTACACAGTGCTTTCAACCCAAGCCAAGACGCTCAAGGAGGAAAGTGGCGCTACACTCATTTACGTTGGCCCCGATGTCTGGGAGGGCAAGAAAAACCCGCTTTTTATTGAGGATAAAACACTGTACGCGATCTGGAAGGATTACGCACGTGAAACTGACGGCCTGAAGGTCCGGGTGGGCTATTGGAACGTTCCGGGACGCCCCATCGTGTTCCTGGTTGATTTCATGACTCTCTACTCCATGAAGAACTCCATTTACGGCCGTGCCTGGGAGCTTTTCAAGGTTGATTCCATGCATGCTTACGGCGATTATGACGAGGCCTCGATGTTCTCGTACGCCGCTGCAATGGCTGTCAAGAGTTTCTATAATTTCAACATAAGCGCCAATGACACAGTGGTTTACCACGCACACGAGTGGATGACCGGCCTGGGCGCTCTGTTCCTGAAATACTTCATTCCGCAGATATCGACCGTATTCACTACCCACGCAACGTCTGTGGGCCGATCCATATGCGGTAACGGCAAGGCGCTTTACGAGTTCTTTGACGGATACAACGGTGACCAGATGGCCCGTGAGCTCAACATGGAGTCCAAGCACTCTATCGAGAAGCAGACGGCTCATCAGGTAGACTGCTTCACTACGGTGAGCGACATCACCGCCCGCGAATGCACCCAGTTGCTGGAGCGTACCCCCGATGTGGTGACCGTGAACGGTTTTGAGGACGGTTTCCTGCCATCGGCCGATAAGTTTGACGCTGCCCGCATGGATGCCCGCGGCTGCATACTATCCGTTGCCAACAAGCTGTTCGGAACGGAGTGGGGTGATGAGACCGTGATCGTGGCTACAGGCGGCCGATACGAGTTCCGTAACAAGGGAATTGACCTGTTCCTGGAGTCCATGCGTAACCTGCGTGACAGCCATAAGACGGCCGATGCCCATATCCTGGCGCTGATAAACGTGCCGGCATGGGTGATGGAACCGCGCCGCGACCTGCAGGACCGCGTGCTGCAGAAGGATGCTGCAACTACACCGCTGTCAATGCCTCTGACAACGCACTGGCTGCACAATATGTCCGAGGACCGTGTGCTGAATGCATTGCAGTCCATGGGATTCCGCAATGCTCCCGAGGATAATATCAAGGTGCTGTTCGTTCCGTGCTATCTGGACGGCAATGACGGCATATTCAACAAGACATACTACGACCTGCTTATCGGCCAGGATCTGGCTGTGTTCCCGTCATACTACGAGCCTTGGGGCTACACTCCGCTTGAGAGTGCCGCATTCAGAGTTCCTACGGTGACATCGGACCTGGCGGGATTCGGCCTTTGGGTCAATTCGGTTCTCAAGCACGATGCTGAACTTGAGGACGGCGTGAAGGTGGTTCACCGCACCGACGGCAACTGGAACGAGGCTGCGGCCGATATCAGCAACCAGATCCGGAAATGGGTCGAGATGGATTTCCGACAGCGTGAGGAGGTTCGCCAGAAAGCCGGAAAGCTGGCTAAGAAGGCGCTGTGGAAGCATTTTATCAAATACTACCTGAAGGCATATGACTTTGCGGTAGAAAAGACATGGAGTAAGATATACAACAATAAATAGCACAAAGGGGTCTGACCCCAATGTGTCATTCTAAGAAAACACTATGAAAATTAAAGCAAGCAATTCAAATCAGCCCTCATGGCGTGATTTTTATGTGAAATCAAGTGTGCCTGAGGCTTTGCAGAAACTTGACGAGGTGGCTCACAACATCTGGTGGGTTTGGAACGAGGACGCTAAGGCCTTGTACAAGGAGATTGACCCCGAGTTGTGGACTAAGGTACGCCACAATCCTATCATGATGCTCCAGAGCTTGGGTTATGACAAGCTGGAGGATCTCTCCAAGGACCAGTTGTTCCTGGACAAGATGAATGCCATTTATGACAAATTCCGCAAATATATAGACGTTAAGCCCGACAGCAAGCGTCCATCAGTTGCATACTTCTGCATGGAGTATGGTCTGACTCACGTGCTCAAGATCTACTCAGGCGGTCTGGGCGTTCTGGCTGGAGACTACATGAAGGAGGCAAGTGACAGTAACGTTGATATGTGCGGCGTTGGTTTCCTGTACCGTCACGGTTACTTTACACAGACTCTGTCCATGGACGGTCAGCAGATTGCCAACTACGAGCCGCAGGATTTCAATACCCTGCCGCTGGAGCGCGTCTATGATAAGCAGGGACAGCCCCTGACCATTGCCGTTCCTTATATCAACTACACCGTTTATGCCGCTATCTGGAAGGTAAACGTAGGCCGTGTGCCTCTGTACCTGATGGATACCGATATCGACATGAACAGCGATTATGACCGTCCCATCACGTCACAGCTTTACGGCGGTGACTGGGAGAACCGTCTGAAGCAGGAGATACTGCTGGGTATTGGCGGTATGCTTACCCTTGAGGCTCTTGGAATTAAGAAAGATATTTACCATTGCAACGAGGGTCACGCCGCTCTGTGCAACCTGTATCGTCTGACCCAGTATGTCAAGCAGGGTCTTACATTCAATCAGGCTATGGAGGTGGTACGTGCATCGTCACTCTATACCGTTCACACTCCGGTTCCCGCAGGTCACGACTACTTTGACGAGGGCCTGTTCGGCAAGTATATGAGCGGTTACGCACAGCAGCTGGGAATCAGCTGGGGAGAGCTTATGGATATGGGACGCACCAATCCGGGCGATGCCGGCGAGCGTTTCTGCATGTCTACGTTCGCATGCAACACCTGCCAGGAGGTTAACGGTGTAAGCTGGCTTCACGGCGAGGTTTCAAAGAAGATGTTTGCCGGAATCTGGAAGGGTTACTTCCCCGAGGAGAGCCACGTGGGCTATGTTACCAACGGCGTCCACATGCCTACATGGGCATCTAAGGAGTGGCAGGCACTCTATGCAAAATATTTTGACAAAAACTTCCTGTCAGACCAGTCAAACGAGAAGCTCTGGGAGGATATCTATAAAGTGCCCGATAAGGTTGTATGGGATCTTCACAACGACCTTAAGAAGCAGCTGATTGACTTTATCCGTGAGCAGTTCAAGGACAGCTGGCTCAAGAACCAGGGTGATCCTTCACGCATCATGTCACTGATGGAGAAGATCAATCCCAATGCTCTGACAATAGGTTTCGGCCGTCGTTTCGCTACTTACAAGCGTGCGCATCTGCTGTTCACCGACCTGGACCGTCTGGCCAAGATCGTGAACAACCCCGACTATCCGGTACAGTTCTTCTTTACCGGTAAGGCTCATCCGCACGATGGTGCAGGTCAGGGACTTATCAAGCAGATCATTGACATCAGCCGCCGTCCGGAGTTCCTGGGCAAGATCATATTCCTGGAGAACTATGACATGCATCTGGCACGCCGTCTCGTATCGGGCGTTGATATCTGGCTGAATACTCCTACACGTCCGCTGGAGGCATCGGGCACATCGGGCGAGAAGGCCCTTATGAACGGTGTGGTCAACTTCTCAGTTCTTGACGGTTGGTGGTATGAGGGTTACCGCGAGGGTGCTGGTTGGGCATTGACCGATAAGCGTACCTACAGCAATCAGCAGTATCAGGATCAGCTGGATGCCGCTACAATATACAGCATCCTGGAGAACGAGATCCTGCCTCTGTACTACAACAAGAACGCCGAGGGCATATCCGAGGGTTGGGTATCGACAATGAAGAACTCCATCGCCCAGATTGCTCCGCATTACACGATGAAGCGTCAGTTGGATGACTACTTCAGCAAGTTCTACTGCAAGATGGCCGAGCGCTCACACGCTCTGCAGGCCAATGACTTTGCCAAGGCAAAGGAGATTGCAGCATGGAAGGAGGTCGTGGCTCAGCGCTGGGATGCAATCGAGGTGGTAAGCTGCAGCAAGACCGATACCATCATGCAGGGTCAGTTTGAGATCGGTAAGAGCTATGACATGGAGTATGTCATTGACGAGAAGGGTCTGGACGATGCTATCGGCGTCGAGATGGTCGTTATGGGCTACGATGCCGACGGCACAGAGAAACTGCAGAAGGTGGTTCCGCTGGAACTGGTTAAGCGTGAGGGTAACCTCTACACGTTCCGTGGCAGCGTCAAGAATGATTTTGCCGGCACGTTCAAGGTAGCTTACCGCATGTATCCCAAGAACGCAGACCTGCCTCACCGTCAGGATTTCTGCTACGTAAAGTGGTTCTATTAATCTGTTGATAAATAATTTTAAAATAGGGTGCACTGCTAAATGGCGCACCCTATTTTTTTGTAACTTTGCATCACAAAAAATTTACTAAACAACAGTCAACTCCTTATGGATTCAAGCAATTCTTTCCTGGTCTTTTGCGGTACCAACACCATGTACCTGGCCAAAGAGATATGCGATTACCTTAACTGCCCCCTGGGCAACATGAATGTGGCTCATTTTGCAGACGGTGAGTTTGCAGTATCGTATGAGGAGTCTATCCGCGGAGCCGATGTGTTCCTGGTGCAGTCCACATTCCCCTCATCGGACAATCTTATGGAGCTTCTGCTCATGATTGATGCAGCCAAGCGTGCATCGGCCAAGTCCGTAAATGCAGTTGTTCCTTACTTTGGATGGGCACGTCAGGACCGTAAGGACAAGCCACGTGTATCAATAGGCGCCAAGCTGGTGGCCGATATGCTGAGCGTGGCTGGCATTGACCGTCTGATCACAATGGATCTGCATGCAGACCAGATTCAGGGTTTCTTTGATGTTCCTGTTGACCATCTGTATGCATCTATGGTGTTCCTGCCCTATATCCAGAGCCTTAAGCTTGATGAGCTGGTTATGGCTGCTCCCGATGTAGGCGGCAGTAAGCGTGCCAGCGCATATGCCAAGTTCCTGGATGTGCCTCTGGTACTCTGCCAGAAGACCCGCACCCGTGCCAATGTGGTTGATGATATCCGCATTATCGGTGATGTCCAGGGTAAGAATGTAGTCATTGTTGATGATATCGTTGATACTGCAGGTACTATTTGCAAGGCCGGTGATGTCATGATGGAGGCCGGTGCCAAGTCAGTACGTGCACTTGCTTCACACTGCGTGATGTCAGGCGATGCTCCCGTACGCGTTGACAATTCATGCCTGGAGGAGATTGTTTTCACAAACAGCATACCTTACCGCAACTCAATACCCTGCAAGAAGCTCAAGCAGCTTTCGGTTGCGCAGATGTTTGCCGAGACTATCCGTAGGGTTATTTCCAACG
>CAJOJD010000053.1 GCA_905234745.1 uncultured Bacteroidaceae bacterium
TGGCTTTGGCGGTGGATTCGGCCCCGGAATGGGAGGTCCCGGTATGGGTGGCTTCGGTGGCGGCATGGGAGGCTTCGGTGGCGGTTTCGGAGGCGGTGACGCCGTAGGAATGTTCGCAGCCTACCGCGTATCCAGCTACGATGAGGAGATATCGGTCCTCAAGAAATTCTTTGCAGACCGCATAGCATTCCTGGACAGCAACTGGAAATAAATAGGTATCTCCATTAAACCTTTTGCCCGGTCCAGCATCAAAGATGTATAATCTTTGAAAGTGCTACCCTATATGAGAATTAAGAGAATCCTCACCATTTTATTCGCTGTTCTGGTGGCAGCAACGTGCTATGCTCAACGCGGAGGCGGTGGAGGCGGAGGCTTCGGCGGCGGTATGGGCGGCGCAATGGGCGGAGGCCAGCGTGGCGGAGGCGGAGGCTTCCAGGGCGGTGGCGGTCAGCGCGGCGGTGGCGGTTTCCAGGGCGGAGGCCGTGGCGGTTGGGGCGGATTTGCGACCCTCAATGACAGCACCGAGCTTGAAAGATTCAGCGGCAGCCTCACATTCGTCGAGGGCCGAGGCGCAGGCAACGCCATCCGTGAAGATGACCTCAAGCAACTCCTGGATTCGGTTCAGTTCCAGAAATATGAGATTGCCAACCGCAAGTTCATAAAAGGAGACAACAAGGAGAGCTTAGGCGTAATATGCGGCATTCCCACAGCCATCCTGACGCTCATAGCCGTAACGCATTACAGTTCCGATGATCCCGAACTCTCCAAGAAACTCTACATAATATCGGGCGCACTGGCCGTACCCACCCTAACCTTCTACACGTGGGGCCGGCTCCAGAAACGAAAGGCCAAAAAATCGCTGGAGAGTATAGCCGATGAGTACAACGAGAACCTCATCTACAAACGGGCGGCCCGCCTACTCCAGTTCGAATTTGAACCCACAGTATTCCTGGACCGACAAAACAACACCTCCTACGGTGCCACAATAAACTTGAGCTTCTAAAAAAGAGTACCATTGGGGTCAGACCCCAATGGTACTCTTTTTTATTCTCTGATGTAGGGTGACTCTGGCATGAAGAGGTAGCTTTTGATGTAGCCACCTGCATCTATTACGATCTTCTCAAATACCGTACCCGGCTCAATGGGACGGATTGTCAGAGTGTGCTCACCCTTTGCAGCCTTGCCCAGCTGTACGCGGTCATCCTTGACGCGTGTTGCAACTGTCGGATAGTAAACCGAGTAGATGTTGCGCTGATCCTCGTTCAGGCGCTCGTTGAACACAACCTCAACCTCCTGACCGCCATCCAGGCTAACCATATAGCGGTGACCCTCAAGACGATAGAATGTCAGCGTAGCGTTAACTGCTATTACGGCCGATAACTCATCGACATCCTCAGTCAGATTGAACTTGTAAGTCATGCTGGCACCATCGGTAGGCTGGCTGTAAGGCATCAGAGCCACGCCTGACAGCGTACGGCCCATGAAAGGAATGGTTGTCCACTTGGCAGAACCTGCAGTCACAGCATTCTGGCTGTAGAAGTGCTCAGCCTCCATTGCAACTACACCGTTCTTCTGAGTGAATACAAATCCACCGGCCTTCTCACCTTCCTCAACGCGGCTTACGCGCGGCTGTGTATCGGCACGGAAGTTATCGTTCCAAGAGGTATATCCTATGTGCTTCTGGATCATCATGCCGTTCCACTTGCCGCCGGCCATCTCCTTATTATAATAGGCGCAGAGCTCGGCGTCACGCTTAAAGTCACGCTCGCAACGCTCTGCCCAGTAGTTTGCAGCCGGATCGTTGTTGCGGGCCAGCTTCTGGTTCATGGCCTGGCTGTAATACATATCGTAGATGTTGCCCATAGCCTGTACGGGGAACAGTATTATCTGCTGATAAGCGTCACGGTATTCGGGCTTGAGCTTGAGATACTGACGCAGAGCCTCAGCCTCCAGACGTGCATAATCGTCGCAAACCTGCTCAAACTCACCGGTCTCGAGAGTGTAGTACTGACGTGCATCGAGCATCTCGGCGCTGATACGGCCGTTGTACTTGCAGCACAGGTTCAGAATGCGTGCAGCCTCCTTAGCCTCCTCCTCACCGAAGAACTCCTTGCAGAACTCATAGGTATGGTCCAGCAGGTTGTCAACAGTGAATGATGTGGGGTTCCAGGCCATATCCAGGAACAGAGTGATGGGATACTCCATAGGCTTAAGGTCACCTACGTTGAGCACCCAGATCTTGTCTACTCCGTAGTCATACGTAAGCTGCATCTGCTCCCAGAGGTGCTGTATCGGGGTGATATTCAGCCACTTTGAGTTACGCGGTGCACCTACGTAGTCAACGTGGTAGTACATACCCCAGCCTCCTTTACGCTTGCGCTCCTGCTCATTGGGCAGACGGCGTATGTCACCCCAGTTGTCATCGGACAAAAGGATAATAACATCATCAGGCACGCGCAGGCCCTTATTATAATAGGTCTGAACCTCCTTGTAGAGTGCCCATACCTGCGGACGCTGCTCGGCGGGCTTGCCGGTAACCTCCTTGATTATCTGGCGCTGGTCGGCAAACAGTCCCTCCAGCATCTTCATGTTGTCCTCGTCGCTTCCTCTCAGCTCGGCGTCACCGTCACCGCGCATACCTATGGTTATCAGGTCCTCGGTATCCTTGGCGCGCTCCATACCCTCGCGGAAGAACCTCTGCAGCTCATCCTTGTTGGTGGTGTAATCCCACTGGCCGCCGTATGCGCGCGGGTTACGGGCCCATTCCTGATGGTTGCGGGCCATAGGCTCATGATGAGAAGTACCCATGATTATGCCCATGTCATTGGCAGTCTTTATATTCTCGGGATCATCGGCATAGAATGCCCAGCCCCACATTGCCGGCCACATAAAGTTGGCACGAAGCCTGAGCAGCAGTTCAAAGCAGCATGCATAGAACTCATGACCGCCGCGCTGTGTGCCAAAGGTATTCCTTACCCATGTGGTAAGACACGGATCCTCATCGTTCAGGAATATGCCGCGGTATGTCACTGCGGGCTCACCTGCGGTATATGTTCCCTTAGCCAGAGAAATATTGTCCTGATGCTCAATTGGAACGTCGGCCCAGTAGTACCAGGGCGATACGCCAATCTGCTCGGACAGCTCGTAAATACCGTAAATGGTACCGCGCATGTCGCTGCCGGCTATCACCAAAGCCTCGTCAATGCCCTTTATGGGGTTGGCAATCACGCTCATAATATACTTCTCGCGCTTGCCCTGAAGCTCCTTCTTGTCAATCTTCTTGCCCTTGATTATCTGCTGGATGTACTTGCTGTCAATGGTTCCCACAATCACGGGCTTACCCTGACCGGGCTCGTAAATCACCTGAGCCTCATTACCCGAAACGGCTTTAAAGTCCTTCTGCAAAGCTTTCAGTGCTATCTGCACGCCGGTCTTATCGGCCTCATCGGCCAGAATCTGAACGGGTTTGCCATTCTCAATCAGCGTAAATCTGTCAGAGGATAACTCGTTGAATGAAATGCCTTTATTATCGGCAGCATGGGCCGATGCACACGTAATTGCCAATACGCTTAGGACTAATAGAATCTTTCTCATACTCTATTTGGTTATAATTATTTGTCTTATCTACAAAGATAAGCATTATTTGAATATACGCAGCTCGTATTGGCCGCAGACTGCAAGGCGGTCGTCTTTTACCGCTAACGCTCCCAGGATGTCGGGGGTGTTTTGGATTCGCTCAATTACTGGTTGCAAGTCGTTTATGGATTGGATTCGATTGGCAAAGGCGGTGGCGTAACTATCCGCCACCAACACGTCTTTGCAGATTATCATCATTGCATCGGCTCGACCTAAACTCAGTGATGGGCCAACTGTACCGCTGGATGTGCAGATTCCTAATGGAAAGGCCGATGCAGGTATGTGCAGGCCTATTTTTTCGGAGAGCGGTGATTGGCCTGCAAAGACGCTGATATCCATGTCTGAGCTTGCCTGAGCATAAATGTCTCCCCCATTCTCCACAATCACCTCTTTGGTTCCCAGGAACTCGGCAACTTTTAATGCAACGGCTCCTGCAACGGCGCTCATTGGGCCTATTCCGGTTTTGTGGCTCACTCGCGACATCTCTTTGAGTATGTCCGGAGCCTCCAGACCTGCATCGTAGGGCGTCAGTGCGGCTTTATACTGCGGATCAAGCAACAAATATGCGTCCATTGAACGCCTCAAATCTACGAGCATTGAATACACATCCTGCTCCATAGACGCAGAATAGGAGCCTTTATCGACTCCTATCCAAAGGTCTGATTCAAGGAACTTTACGCAGAACCAGCGTCTCTCGTCGTTTGAGAAACGGCTTCGATAGCTGCGTTCCTTATATTCCATTAATCGGCGAATTCTATGTGGAAAAGCTTTAGCGGGCAGGCGGTGATGCAGAGTTTGCAGACCACGCACTTTTCGGGCTGGAATTCCAGTTTCCAGGTTGGAGCTCCAATTGACAGGGCGCCCGACGGACAGGCCGATGTACATGCGCCGCAGCTTATGCACTTGCTGTCGTCAAAGCTTATCTTCTTTTCCAGCGGGCTTACGTCTACCCCGCTCTTCTGCATGAAATCAATTGCCTGAGCAATATGGTCCGAGTCAGAATCAAGTTCCAAAACCAGCTTACCGCGGCGACCGCCGTCAATATCGGCCTTGATAATGCTGACCATGATGTCGTACTTCTTAATCAGCTCATAGATAAGCGGGCGGCTGGCCTCGCCATCGGGGAATGATATAACTACTTTCTTTGTCATAACGTGCTGATTTACAAGTTCAAATCTTTAAGTCCCTGGAGTGACGTTCCCGTAGGCATGGGCCTTACGGGAGCGGTCAGTTCAAACTGTCCCTTCTCAATCCAATCCTTCAGAATGGCAGCGATTTTACGTGCCTTATTCAAGCTAGACAGAGGAGCGGTATGGATCTTCTTGCCCATGAACTCAATCTCACCTGAGCGCAGCTGCTCGTAGTTAACCTTGCCTATCAGCTCTCCACGTCCGCCGTAATCCTCTATAAATGTATCAATCTGGCAGTTACGTATGCTTACGCGATGTGCCAGGTCCTCATCCAGCAGCGGGATAGGAACGCCTATGCCAACATACATCGTAACGCCGTATTTCTCAAAATATGCGCCGCGCAGGAACTCTGATGACATCTCGCGCATCTCACCCATCAGGGCCAATGTACGCGCATTGCCCATCGGCACCCCATACTCGTTAAGAGGCTTGCTGCAGTTGAACTGAGTACCGTTCCAAACCACATAACCCTGAGTTCCGCAAAGGAAAATACGTGTTCCAAGGCCGATGGTACGGCATTCGGGATCGTTCAGCAGCGGTGACAACTCACCTGCCGAACTGTAGGACGCATTCTTCATGCGGGGCAGCAGCGTGCCCATATATGTATATAAGGTGCGGTCAGTAGAGTTCACAGCCACATTGTAGTTCTGATATGCGTTACGGGGATTCATCAGGATTGCCTCGTTGATGGTCTTGAGGCTGATGCTGGTCTTGATGTGCTTGCGGGGGTAGCAGTCGGTTCCCTTACCCCAAGCCTCAAGAGTCAGCTCCTTACCGTCAATCAGCTCCTGGATTATGTGTGCGCCGCCGTATGTGGGATTCTGCGGATTGCAGTCAGTTGCACCCACAAACGTATCCACGGCAGCCAGACCGCCGCTTACGGGCACGCCGTTTATCTCAATTCGCTCCATTCTGATGGGCGGATTCGCGTGACCAAAGTTCAGGAACGCTCCGCTTGAGCACATTGCGCCGAACGTAGCGGTTGTTACCACATCGACCTTCTCAAGAATCTCCTTGGGCTGCATGGTCTTGGCCATTTCCGACACCTCCTCGGCCGTCAGAACCACCGCCTTACCCTTCCGGATCTTCTCATTAATCTCCTCGTATGATTTCGTCATTTTGTTGTTTAGCTAAAACGCCTGCAAATTTAGCAAAAATGTCACAATGGGGTCAGACCCCTTTGTGTCATTTTCAAAGAATTTCGCGGGCAATCCAGGCGCACGCCTCGGCATCGGCCAAAGCGTGATGATGATTCTCCATACAAAACCCGCAAGCCTCCGCCACAGTATCCAGTTTATGGTTCACCAAACCCGGGAAAGCCCGCCGAGAAGCGCAAAGAGTATCGTAGAACTCATAATCCGGATAATCCATCTGATAAACCCTGAAAACCGCCTTCAGACAACTCTCATCAAAAGCCTTATTATGAGCGACAAGAGGCAATCCTTCTATGAGAGGCTCAATCTGAGCCCAAACCTTAGGAAACACCGGAGCACTGTCAGTATCCTCATTTGTGAGCCCATGCACTTGACAGCACCAATAATTATAATAATTAGGCTCCGGCTGAATCAGAGAATAAAAACTATCCACAATCTCCCCGTCCCTCACAATCACAACACCCACCGAACAAACCGATGAGCGTTCATTGTTCGCCGTCTCAAAATCTATTGCCGCAAAATCTTTCATCTCACGAGCAAAGTTACAAAAACGAGCGGAATTGGGGGTAATACCCTCCGGAAACCGTCGCCACCCTCGGCGCGTTAGAGGGAGGGGCCCGTCCGCAAGAAGATGTTCTGGAAGGTGGGAGTTTACTCACGCCTTTCAGAGCGTCTTATTGTGGATGGGAGGGATAGGCCCAAAGGGCCGTAGTTTCAGGAGGGTATTACCCTCAATTCCCCCCCCACTCATTTCGCCACAGATACAACCGTGTTTGCCACATTTATAATTATTACTCTTTTATTAGTATTATAATAATCTACTTTTGCAGCCAAAATAAAAGAAGACTAAACTATATGTGGAGAAAATTCTGCGGCTGGATACTAAAAGTCTGGGGCTGGGAAACAAGCCCCTTCCTACCCCCTGAACCCAAGTGTATACTCCTAGGAGTCCCCCACACCTCAATGCTTGACTTCGTAGTAGCCTACCTGTTCTACGTATCCATAGGCGGCAAAACCTTCTGCATGGTCAAAAGCAGCCTCTTCTTCCCGCCCCTGGGCTGGATCCTAAGAGCAATAGGAGGCATACCAGTAGACCGCAAGCATCCCGGATCAGTAGTAAGATCCGTCCTCAAAGAGATGGACAAGACCGACCTGATGCACCTGGCAATAGCCCCCGAAGGCACCCGCAAGCCCATCGGCCGATGGAAAACCGGTTACCATTTCATTGCAAAAGCCGCAAACATCCCCGTTTACCTGTGCTACTTTGACTGGGGCCGCAAGAAAGTCGCAGTAGACCAGAAATTTGAACTCACCGACGATGCAAACGCCGATACCCGCCGCATCCAGGAAATATACGAAAGCATGAACCTGAAAGGACGTCATCCTGAAAAATACATCACCAAGTAAATGAGACACAGATTCACGACACTTGCCGATCTGCTCGAATACACCGTAGCCGTAAACCGCAACCGCCTTGCATCGGACTACGTAGACGGAGGCTGCAGTTACACCTTCGGAGAGTTCAAGGACAAGGCCGATGAGCTATCGGGCCTGCTTGGAACCTTCGGCCTCAATCCCGCCGACAAGGTAGCTATTCTTTCCGAGAACATGCCCAACTGGGCCATAGCGTTCTTCTCAATAACCGCCCACGGACGCATTGCAGTTCCCATGCTGCCCGATCTGTCACCCAACGAAGTGGAGAACATACTCACCCACTCCGAGGCCAAAGCCATATTCATAAGCCGTAAGCAACTACCCAAAATCAGCAAGGAGTCATACGACCGCCTGAACCTGATAATAGACATCAGCACCTTTGACCTGATAAAGGCCGAGGACGAGAGCTATACCTGCGACGGACGCAGCAAAGTGCCCGACGCCACCGATATAGCCGCAATCATATACACATCGGGCACCACAGGAAACGCCAAAGGAGTGATGCTCAGCCATAGGAACTTCTGCCACAACGTGCTGGAGGCCTGGTATGCGCACAAAGTGTACCGCCGCAAGGACGTATTCCTGTCCATCCTGCCGCTGGCTCACACCTACGAGATGAGCATCGGAATGCTCTATCCGCTCTCCACCGGCTGCCCCGTATACTACATCCAGAAGCCCCCCACACCCACAATCCTGAGTCAGGCGCTTCTGAAAATACGCCCCACCACGATACTATCGGTTCCGCTTATAATCGAGAAGGTAATAAGAGGCAAGATATTCCCCACAATAGCAGGAAGCAAGTATCTGCGTTACCTCAAGAAACACTTCCCGCACGTACTCTACTTCCTTGTAGGAAAGAAAGTCAAGCAGCAGTTCGGAGGCCGCGTAAGGTTCTTTGGCATCGGCGGCTCCAAACTGGACCGCGAAGTGGAGCAGTTCCTGCGCAATATAAAATTCCCCTACGCAATAGGCTACGGACTCACCGAAACCGCACCGTTAATCTGCGATGCAGGCCCCAAGCGCACCCATCTGGGCAGCACCGGCACCGCCTCGCGTGAAGTACAGGTACGTCTGGCCGATGTCAACCCCCAGACCGGTCAGGGTGAACTCCAGGTCAAGGGTTCCAACGTAATGCTGGGATACTACAAGGATTACGCCCGCACCAAGGCCGTGATGACCGAGGACGGATGGATGCGCACCGGCGATATCGCCACCGTCGACAAGAAAGGCCGATACTCGATCCTGGGCCGCTCAGGAAGCGTAATCATAGGGGCATCGGGCGAAAACATCTACCCCGAGGAGATTGAGAGCGTTATAAACAATATGTCTGACGTAAATGAATCACTCGTCATAAGCCGCTCAGGCCAGTTGGTAGCTCTGGTTCAGTTCAACGATGGCGCCGTAGACTGGAATCTTGAAGGTCAGGAGAAATTCCTTGAAAACATTGAGCGACGCAAGAAAGAGGTCATCGAATTCGTAAACTCAAAA
>CAJOJD010000054.1 GCA_905234745.1 uncultured Bacteroidaceae bacterium
AGTCCGTATCCGTATTTGGCCGATATCCACACGTCCGTATCTGTGGGAGCGGGTAGGGCCGATGCATCATCACATTTGTTGTGAATCTTTATCAGATGCTTGCCTTCTGAAAGGTCGCCTATGGTTTCCTCTGTCTCTGCATCCGTGGGGTGGGCCTCATCGGTCATCCAGAGAATGATGCTGGCCTCGCGGGCCTTGCGGTAGGAGCGCTCAATTCCCATGGACTCAACCGTATCGGTGGTCTGGCGTATGCCGGCGGTATCTATAAAGCGGAACAGCACGTCGCCTATGGTGGTGGTGTCCTCGATGCTGTCACGCGTGGTGCCCTGGATATCGCTTACCAGCGCACGGTCATCGTGCAACAGCTGGTTCAGAAGGGTGCTCTTACCGGTGTTTGTCTGGCCGATGATTGCAACCGGAACTCCGTTGCGTATGGCATCGCCCGTGCTGAATGAGTTTGCCAGGCGGGTTATCACTTGTTCTATCTGCTCTGCCAACTGCTCCAATTGTGAGCGGTCGGCAAACTCCACATCCTCCTCGCTGAAATCCAGTTCCAGTTCTATGAGTGATGTAAACTGCAGCAACTGGTCACGCAGGGAGCGCAACTCACGGCTGAATCCGCCCTTCATCTGGTTCATGGCCAGACGGTGTGATGCGGCCGATGTGGATGCAATAAGGTCGGCCACAGCCTCGGCCTGGCTAAGGTCCATCTTGCCGTTAAGGAAGGCACGCTGGGTGTATTCGCCGGGCTCTGCCTGACGGCAGCCGGCATTTATGAGCAGCTGACAGACTTTCTGCAGTATGTACTGGGATCCGTGACATGATATCTCGGTGCTGTCCTGACCGGTAAAGGAGTGGGGCGCACGGAACACGCTTACCAGCACATCATCTATGGCGGTACCATCGGCCTCAACTATCTGTCCGTAACAGAGAGAGTAGGGCGCGGCGCTTGCAAGCGGATGTTTTGATGCGGAGCGGAAAATGCTGTCGGTAAGGCGAATGGCGTTGGGGCCCGATACACGGACCACTCCCAGCGCTCCTCCGGCGCGGGTTGCCACAGCACAGATTGTATCGTCGTTAAGTGTCACTGTCTAGATGCGGTCAAGCACGCAGGTTATAAGGTCCTTCATCAGGGGCTTGTAGTCTGTGTTCATCTCCTTGGCGTAGCGGTTGGCTATTACCATGCAGACTGTCATGGCCCTGTGTCCCAGTATGGATGCCAGTCCGGCTACGGCCGAGCTCTCCATCTCAAAGTTGGTAATCTTCATGCCCTTGTACTCAAAACTCTCAACCTTGGCGTTCTGATTGGGGTCGGCCAGTGGAGCTCGCAGCACGCGTCCCTGCGGGCCGTAGAATCCGTTGCATGCAATGGTTACTCCGGGCACCATCCTGTCGTCATCGGCCATGATGCGCTTAAGCAGGTCGGGATTGGCATTGGCCACGTAAGGAGCGCCTTTCTTGGTGGACCACTCCATGTGGGCTACGAACGCACGCTCAAACTCCAGGTCACATACCTCATCACGTCCGGCATAGAAATTGAGCAGGCCGTCAAACCCTATGCTCTTGACCGAGCAAAGGTAAGTGCCCAGCGGAGTGAAGGGCTGCAGACCGCCGCAGGTGCCAATGCGTACTATATCGAGTGTGCGGTGCACGGGTTTCTCGGTGCGGGTGAAGTAGTCTATGTTGGCCAGGGTGTCCAGCTCGTTGATGACTATGTCTATGTTGTCACAGCCTATACCGGTGGACTGTACCGTGATGCGCTTGCCTTTGTACAGACCTGTGGCGGTGCGGAACTCACGGTTGCTTACGGTGCACTCTACGCTGTCAAACAGTTTGGCAATGGTGTCCACGCGTCCGGGGTCACCTACAAGGATTACCTTATCGGCCAGCTGCTCGGGTTTAAGATGCAGGTGGAAGCATGAACCGTCATCGTTGATGATAAGTTCAGATGGGGCAAAGTAGGTACTCATAGGCTTATCGGTTAAGATAGTTTATCTCGGTGGTGCGTATCTCATTCTCCATTCTGATGACACGCTGCTCGGTCTGAAGGACCTTCTCTTCAAGTTCCAGCAACTGGCTGGTCATACGTTGTTTCTCCATGGGAGAGGCATCGGCGTACTCATCGCGTCTTCCGTTTAGTTTTGCCAGGTCCGATTCATACTGGCGTTTCAGTTCGGTCCACTCCTGGAACATACGTGCGGCGTCGGGGCACTTGAAATCATCGGCATCATGATATGTGGTAAAGTCATCGATGATGTACGTGAATGAGCCCTGCTCGGCTTTTTCGGCCAGCTGGTAACGCAACAGCGTGAGGCGCTGACGTGCTGCACGGACGGCATTCAGGTCTGTTTGGGTCTCCTCGATGGATGTCAAGCGTGCGGCCCGGTGTATGGCATGAATGTCATCATTCTCATAGTTGAATTTCTGGGTACGCTCCGACGGGATGAATACGTATACGCAGACGGTATCGGCGGGCTGACGGCGGTCGGTCGCGAACCAACCCAGGTTATTGGCCTCGTCAATCACGTAGAGGTAGTCATTGGCTTCCGAGTTGAACGGCATTCCTATGTTTTCGGGCTTGAGATACCTGCTTGTTGCAGTGTTGTAACGTGACACAAAGATGTCAAGTCCTCCCATCGATTCGCTGCCTGTTGCGGCATAGTAGATGGTGATGCCGTCATTCTGCAGGAACGGGTAGCGCAGGTCACCATCGGTGTCAAGACCGTTTACCGGGGTCTCATCGGTCCAGCGGTCAAAACTCTTGAACTTGGTGAAGAGGCGGAACGTGCCATCGGCGGTAAGGCGGCTGTAGAGTACGCTCTGCTCGGTTTCGGGCAGGAATACCTCGCCTTCCGTATCATCATCAAAGAATTCGTCTGCAGGAAAGAATGAACCGGTAGACTCGCCAATGATATAGGTGCTGAACAACTCGTCCTTGCTTATAAGGAAACTGTCAATGAAGCAGATACGGCTGGTATTGCGCACCATTCGGAGCAGCATCTTAAGGCTGTCCGCCATCGTGGTGAAACGCTGCTCTGTATCTGGATCGTGCAGTTCCTTATCGGCCGATATGCCACTCACGTATGTCTCAAAGTTGGTTATGGCTGACTGATAGTCCTCGGTTGCCATATAGTATTCGCCAAGTGCTCGGTTGGCTTTGAATATCTTCTTGGCTGCGGCTTTTTCAAGATAGGGTATGGAATTTTCGGCCTCGCCAGTCTCCATGCAGCATATTCCGTACCAGTAGTTGCGGCTGGCGTCATCGGGTTTCTGCTTCAGGTATTTGAGCATGATGGGTTTGGCCTTCTCATAGTCTCCCTGCAGGAAGTAATTACGGCCCTGCTGCAGTGTCTGTGCCGATAAGCCCAGTCCCGTAAGCAGCAGCAATATGGTGAGTTTGATGCGTTTCATAGGGTCAAAGATATGTAATTATTTGCTACTTTTGCGCGCGTAATTTAAAATACGGATTAAGATGAGAGGAATAGGGACCGTTTTACTTCTGGTAGTGTCCAACATTTTCATGACTTTTGCATGGTACGGAAACCTTAAGCTTCAGGAGATGAAGATAAGCACCGACTGGCCTCTTATCCTTATTATACTGGCATCGTGGGGCCTGGCTCTGTTCGAGTACTGCTTCATGGTTCCCGCCAACCGTCTGGGGTCCGATATCAACGGCGGCCCGTTCAATCTGGTTCAGCTCAAGGTCATCCAGGAGTGTGTATCGCTGATTGTATTCTCACTTATCCTGGCTTTTTGCTTCAAGACCCAGTCTCTGCACTGGAACCATTTGGTATCCTTTGTGTTCCTGGTGATCGCGGTATTTTTCGCATTCCTCAAGTGAGCGGAAGCGCACGCTTCTTTTTCTCACTTTTTAATGATAATAGCGTCTACTGCAACCATTCCGGTTGTGTTCTTGAGTTGTATCTCGTGCTTGCCTTTACTCAGTTTCCTTGAAGTGAATACGGTTGACTGGTGCTTTACTTCCTGATTTTGGATAAATGACACCTTCCCGGCGTATTTACCGTCGATGCATATCTCCATGATGCCTTGTCCCATGCCTTGCGGTGCTATGATGCTGAATCTACGGGCTTGGATGGTTACCGTCCAAGTGTCACCTGCCTGGTTGCTGAAAGAGATATCGTTATTGAAGTCGCCTTTGTTGATGTTACAAAGCCTGTCCCATCCGAAAGTGCGGACACCGGGGTCATCGTCATTAAACCATGCTTTATCGTGGCTTATCCTTACCACTTTATATCCGAGAGCCAGATTCTTGTCTTGGATTCCTTGTGTGCGTAAGGGCTCTCCCATTTGAATGGTCAATCCGTCTGCCGACTGGGTGAAAGGGATGTCACGTCCGTTCTCCACCAATTCCACTTTTGTGATTTTTCCTACCGAACAAGACTGACTCGAGAGCGCTGACAGGACTATAGGTTGGGATGAAGGGTGAAGTATGGTAGCATAGATATGGCCGCCCTGACGGGTATAGATTACATCGTCATTGCCCCAAACGTCGAATGGCCGTGCGCTGTAGATTGCCTCTTGGTTTATTTCTATCCAACGGCCCATGTCCAGGCATATCTGACGGGCTTCATCGTCGATATTGCCTCTTCCATGCTGGGTGATGTTCAGAAGCAGGCATCCGTTGCGTGATACGTTCTGCATGAGACGTGTGATTATTTCTTCTGCGCTACGATACTTTCCGCCTTGCTGATAATGCCATTCCTGCAGGCTCACCTCCGTCTGGAAAGGAAAAGCCATGATATCATCCTCAGTATAGAGTTCCGTACTCTTGACCAACGAGCGCTCAACGATACCAACCATTTCAGGGTTTCGCTGCAAACTGTTATATCGACCGCCGACACCCTTGAAGGTTGCCACCACCTCCTTGCGTCCTTCTGTTCGTTTGTCGGCAATATTATAGAAATTGGCAATTATCTGAGGTGTCAGCTTGCCAAGCCCCATGTCTATGCCCAAATCTACCTGTGAGTCACCGGCGTGATCGTCAAAGTAGATCATATCAGGCTGATATTTGCGTATTGCATCATCCACGCGCCACATGAACTGGTTGGCAAACGGACTCTCCAAAGATTTGCGCCCGTCATGATGAACAGGCCCGTATAGGTCTTGTGGGTCCATTCCCTTCCACCACTTGTCCGAACCGTCGGCGTTGGGTTTGTATCCGTCGGCTTTTGTCTGCATGGCGTCGTAGGGAACACCGGCCATGTCACCCCGTTTGTCGCTGGTGTATCGGACCGGCATGAACTGCCCCCAGGTGCGGGCGGGTGTATTATGGAAACCTATTCCGAAAGGCATTCCATACTTTCTGGCCACTTGGGCCCAGATACCTACGATATCCTGATGAGGACCGATATTGACTGAATTCCAAGGCTGGTATTTGCTGTCCCAACAGTCAAAATTGTCGTGGTGATTACCTAATGCCAGGAAGTAGCGAGCTCCCATCTTCAGGTAGAGCTGCATAAGGTCTTCAGGATCCCAAAGGTCTGTTTCCCAATCACGGCACAATTCCTTATAACCATACTCCGAAGGATGTCCGAAATGTTCACGATGATATTTATATTGGGAATGACCTTCCATATACATACCTCGTGAATACCAGTCACCATCCTCTGCCATCGATTGCGGATCCCAATGTGACCATGCACCAAGCTTTGCCTCCCGCCACCAGGCAGGTGCGTTATATTGCCGGCTCAAGTTGTCCCAGTCCGTTGTATAACGTCCTTGTTCAATACTGAGGGGCGGAAGGTTCCAAATATCAACGGAATCCTGAGCCATTGCCGGCCATATCGATATTGCCAGGCCGATGACCGGGAATACTCTGTTTATTTTCATCGGTCGTAAAATTTATGTGGCGTATTCTTTCTGCAAAGGTCCGAAACAAATAGACGCAAGCAATTTACAATATTATCCAAAAATAGGACAATATTATGATTGTGGCAAGTGAAATGTTTATTTATCCTATCTGAGTCATTAACGAATCGGAGTTTTTTTGTTTTTTTGACAACCGGTTTTTAAGATTGTCATAAACGATGATTCAGATACCGATAGAGTCAATGAACCTGATGATGCTGAATGTGGGCTGTTCCACGCATCACGCAGATTGGAACTGGCCGATGTGGCATCTGTCACCAAGACCTACTTTATCCGTCTCTTCCATAAGATTACAGGCGTTACTCCTCAGGAATATCGCAAACAACTTAAGGCGTAGATTTTACTTTAATTAATGAATATGAGCAAGAAAACTTTCAGTTTACTATTAATGGCAGTGTGCTTAAACGTGGCATCTGCAACAGATTTTATATCATTTAAGCGTAGTTCGATATCGGACGTGGAATTGACCGGTACATCCGATACGGTCACTTATGACCCTCATGACTGGAAGGGGGTAAGAATGGCTGTTGAGAATCTGCGCCAAGACCTCAAAGCCGTCACAGGCAGCGCGAATGCGCCTGTGGTAGTGGGCACCGTAGGGAAAAGCAAACTGGCCCGGAAATACAAGCCTCAGTCAAAGGAACTGCAAGGAAAATGGGAACAGTATCTGATTTTTACAGATAAGGGTAAACTCGTCATTCTGGGTTCTGACAAGCGTGGCACCATTTTTGGCATCTATGAACTGTCCAGGCAGATTGGAGTCTCCCCCTGGTACTGGATGGCTGATGCCCCCATTCAGAAACATGATCAGCTCTTTGCCAAAAGCGGCATCTATACGGATGGTGAACCTAAAGTGAAATACCGGGGTTTATTCATCAACGACGAGTGGCCGTCGTTCGGCACGTGGTGTAACAACCAGTTTGGTGGCATCAACTCTAAAGCATACGCCCGCATTTTTGAACTCATGCTCCGTCTGAAAGCCAATTACTTCTGGCCTGCCATGTGGGACAGCCGTTTCAATGAAGACGACCCTCTTTCGCCTCAGTTGGCCGATGATATGGGCATAGTGATGGGTACAAGCCATCATGAGCCGATGATGCGTGCCCACAAGGAGTATGTCAATCGCAAAGAGAGCATAGGAGCCTGGGATTACGCGACAAACAAGGCCAATCTTGACAAATTCTTTGAAGAGGGTCTGGAGCGCAACAAGGCGTACGACAACCTGATAACCATCGGTATGCGTGGTGATGGAGACGTGGCAATGGGTAACGGCGATGATGAGGAGAATATGAAAACGCTGAAAGATGTAGTGGATGGACAGCGCGAGATTATTGAGCGCGTGTATAAGAAACCGGCCAGTGAGGTTCCGCAATTGTGGGCCATCTTCACCGAGGTACAACGCTATTACGATGCAGGTTTCACTGTACCTGATGATGTTACTCTCCTCTTCTGCGACAACAACTGGGGATACATCCGTCGCACAGGACCAGAGAATGAGCAGACACGCAAGGGAGGCATGGGTATGTACTACCACATCGACATGAACGGAGGTCCATGGAACGACCGATGGGTAAACACAACAACAGCAGCCAAGATTCGCGAACAGCTGAATCTGGCATACCAGACTGGTATTGACCGTGTCTGGATTATCAATGTAGGTGACCTGAAACCAAAGGAGATGCCTATAGACTTTATAATGCATTATGCCTGGAATCCTGACGATTATCCTGCCGACAAGATAGACCAGTACATGGTGGATTGGGCAAGAAGCATCTTTGGCGGTGAATATGCAAGAGAGATTGCTGACATAGTTACGGAGTATTCAAAAATGAATCTGGAGCGGAAACCTGAAGTGCAGAGCGTGGGTATCTATAGTGTTGAGACCGGTGAGGCACAACGCATGTATGACCGTTGGGATGAACTGGAGAAACGCACCCTTTCTCTAAGCAAGAAGATGTCTGCTGAAATGCAGGATGCCTTCTATCAATTGGTGGAATATCCGGCTGTGGCAAGTGCCGGAGTGGCAAAGATATACCTGGCCGCTACCATGGGCGATACACTGACCATGAAAGCTCTTTTTGAGCGTGACAAGCAGATGACTGATAAATATAACAAGGATATTGCAGGAGGCAAATGGGATGGCATGATGCTTGACAAGCATATCGGATACCGTATGTGGTCGATGCCAAATGATAATACACTGCCTCGGGCGGCCCAGCCTTCGGACAAAACTGGCATAACTGCTAACGAGACAGCCATTATGGCGCATGACTACACACGCAGGACAGACACAGATGATGCCCGTTGGATATTCCTGCCCGGGCTGGGACGCGGCAAGGGTAATATGGGAATAGAGCCGGTAACTGCCCAGAGTCGTCCCAACGGTGATGGTGCCACATTGGAATATGACATCGACTTTGCCCAGTCCGGTAAACAGAAACTGGCACTAGGCATCCTGCCCACCAACGATGTCAACCCTGCGCGCGGACTCCGCATAGGTATTCGGATTGACAATGGACAGATGCAGACAATTGATGCCAGGCAGGGTTATGTGGACACATTCAA
>CAJOJD010000055.1 GCA_905234745.1 uncultured Bacteroidaceae bacterium
TGTCCCATCAACCGTTACTAGTGTTGCAACAAACGCTTTTAACCAGGTCAATAACATTGATTACGTGTATTGGAACACAAATGCTGTGGGATTATTCACCGGTCCGGCGGCATATAATCAGGAAAGACATATAGGCAAACTTGTAATAGGTAAGGATGTGTCATCAATAGAAATGGGTGGATTTTGGGGAGGAGGTATCTCTCACTTTGAAGTCGATGAAGATAATCCCGTGTTTGATAGCCGTGGCGATTGTGACGGTATAATAATTACTGCTTCTAATACTCTATTTAAGGGTTGTATAAACACTCGGATTCCTAATAGTGTCACTGCTATAGGAGATAACTCATTGGAGGATATATATGATCTGGAAAGTATAACAATTCCAAACTCAGTTGTCTCTATCGGCAGTTCTTCTTTTGCTGGTTGTAATAATTTGACATCATTGATAATTCCGTCAGGTGTTACAAGTATAGGTGATGTTGCTTTTTATAATTGCAGTAGTCTTACGTCCATAAATCTTCCCGATGTTACATCAATCGGCAATTCTTGTTTTTCCGGTTGCAGTAGGCTTGCTGCCATAACTATCCCTGAGACTGCTGTAAGTATTGGTAACAATGCATTTGAGGGCTGCAGCAGTTTGACTGCAATAGTTATTCCTGCCAGTGTTACCAGTATCGGAAATGATGCATTTAAGTCGACAGGATTGGAGTCAATTGTTGTTGATGGAGAAAATGATGTATATGATAGTCGTAATAATTGCAACGCAATAATCAGGACCGAGACAAACGAATTGCTATTAGGTTCTGATAATACAGTAATTCCTGAAGGTGTAGAAAGAATAAAAGGTTATGCATTTTCGGGGTGCAGCGGATTAAGTTCAGTATTTATACCTTCCAGTGTTACTTATATAGAAGATAACGCGTTTGAGAAGACTGGATTGGAGTCAATTGTTGTAGATGGAGAAAACAATGTATATGATAGTCGTAATAATTGCAACGCAGTGATTCAAACCTCTACAAATACTCTGATAGTAGGCTCTCAAAATACCATAATACCATCGGATGTAGTATCGATAAAGAATGCTGCATTTCGCGGGAATGCTGCTATTGAAACAATAAGTATTCCAGACCGTGTCAGTAGCATAGGATGGAGTGCTTTCCGCGGTTGTTCGTCTTTGGCATCAGTCTATGTCTATTCTGATGATGCTCCGTCTTTATCTGGCAATACGGTTTTTGGGGAGAACGCTGCCGGAAGAAAGTTTTATGTATTCAGTGATCTGGTGGAGTCTTACAGAAACGCTTCAGGTTGGAATAATTATTATGTTGATGATATAGAGGCAATACCAGCCTTGACGGCAAACAATGCTGGTGGAACTCTGGGCAATTGGTGTACATATTATAACGGAATGGCAAGTGTGAAGATGCCTGATGATGTGATAATTTACAAGGCTTCAATTGACGGAGAGAGAATTGTCTTAACTCAAGTAGATGGACATATTGTAAGTAAAGGCGAAGCTGTTTTGCTGAATACAAATAACAGTACAATTGTTCTTGAATCTGCTCAAGGTATGATTGCAGGTGATTTTGATGGCAATAGTCTGAGAGGTGTTGATTACACTACCGCACAGGATGAGAATAAGACATATTATGTGTTGAGTAAAAAAGGTGATGACTTTGGTTTTTATAAACTCAATCAGGAGGTTAGTTTGAGTCCCAATAAGGCATATCTTGAGGTGGACAACAGAAGTTTGGCGCAAATACGAACATTTTATAGCGTCGGTTCAACAGATGGAATAGTCGATGGTATGGTAAATATCAATCCGGCAATTGATGATACTGATGGGTGGTATACGATTTACGGCACAAAGCTTATTGGCAAACCGGTAATAAAGGGATTGTATATCCACAATGGACAAAAGGTTGTAGTTGAGTAGAATAAAAAGAGACTATTATGAAACAGAAGAAAGACTATATCAAGCCCGAAATAATAATTGTGGAGATTAAACCACAACAGATACTCACCGGTTCAATCCCCAAGCATGATGATTGGACTAATAATCAGTGGTAGAAAAGACAAAATGATACCATTGGGGACGGTACCAAACGGAACCGTCCCCAATGGTACTATTTCTTGCGATGGAAAAAGCGGCCCTTGCCTTTGTGCTGGGGCTTTTTGCGCTCGGCAGCGTATTCCGGAGCTTCGCCCAGTTCAGGCGGGATAGGGACCTTGTAGACGTCCTTGCCCAGGAAACGCTCTATCTGGCGGAACTTGGGCTGGTCATCCAGACCTACAAAGGTGATGGCACAGCCTTCGGCACCGGCGCGGGCGGTTCGGCCTATACGGTGGACGTAATCCTCAGGATCATGGGGAACATCGAAGTTTATTACCAGGTCAATATCGTCGATGTCAATGCCGCGTGATACGATATCGGTGGCAACGAGAATGTTTATGTGGCCGTTACGGAACTTGTGCATGATGTCGTCACGCTCGGTCTGAGAGAGGTCTGAGTGCATCTCACCTACATTAAGGCCCAGACGGCGCAATGACTTGGTTATCTCCTTTACCTTGAGTTTGGACGATGCGAATGCAATGACGCGTTTGGGTGCGTTGTCCGTGAAAAGGCTCTGTATTATGGGCAGTTTCTGTGCCTCGTAGCACACGTAAGCGGCCTGCAGAATCTTGTCGGCCGGTTTTGATACGGCCAGTTTGACCTCGACGGGGTTATGCAGTATGGTGCGGGCCATACGCTGGATCTCATCGGGCATGGTGGCACTGAAGAGCATATTCTGGCGTTTGGCGGGCAGCTGCTTTACAATCTGCATTATGTCGTCGTAGAAGCCCATGTCGAGCATACGGTCAGCCTCATCCAGGATAAAGAACGATACCTTGCTCAGGTCGATGTTGCCCAGGCTTATGTGGCTGATAAGACGGCCGGGTGTGGCCACCACGATATCGGTACCCATGGCAAAGCCGCGTTTTTCCTGTTCAAAGCGGATGCCGTCATTGCCTCCGTAAACGGCGGTTCCGGATATGTTGGTGAAGTAGGAGAATCCTTCTACCTGCTGGTCAATCTGTTGCGCAAGTTCACGGGTGGGTACCATAATCAGGCAATTCACCGCGTTTTCCGGGTATCGGCCACTGGAAAGTTTATCTAGAACGGGCAGCAGATATGCGGCCGTCTTGCCGGTTCCGGTCTGTGCTATGCCTATCAGGTCACGTCCCTGAAGCAGTATTGGTATGGCTTTTTCCTGTATGGGGGTGCACTCCTGAAAATTCATTGCGTCTATTGCATCCAGAAGCGCCGGCTGAAAGTCTAACTCGTCAAATCTCACGGTGAAATGGTTATTTTGGTGCTTTTATGTATAGGAAGACGGCTATCGGTATGTATATGACATTGGGCAGCCACTCGGCCCAGAATGCACTCATGGAGCCTGTTATGGCAAATGTCTGCGTCACCTGCTGGAACAGAATGTAACCGAAACTCAGGCCAAGGCCGATACTCAGCGAGAGTCCCATACCGCCCTTGCGCTTGCGGCTGGAGAGCGATACGCCAATGATCGTCAGGATGAACGATGCGAATGACATTGCGTAACGTTTGTTGTACTCAACGTCAAACTCCTGTATGTTGGCCATTCCGCGCTGCTTCTGTTTGGATATGTAATCGCGGAGTTCTTTTGACGACATGGTCTCATGCTGGCCTTTCCTGACAAGGAAATCGCCCGGTTCAAAGCGTATGATGGTGTCCATCTCGCTTCCCTGACTTATCGTCTCGACCGTACCGGAAAGGTCGCGGATCATGAAGTTGCGGACTTTCCAGTGATATTTTTCGGTTGACAGCGTGTCATATGAGATGTTGCGGGCGGTCATGTGCGATACCAGTTTCTTGCCCTCGAACTTGTCAAGGGCAAAGCGGTATCCTGTCATGTTGTAAGTCTGGAAACTCTCTATGTACGCAATCACGCCGTCCTCGACCTCCAACTGGATATTGTACGTGCCGTCCGATGCATCCTTCGATGACGAGTGGCTCATGTTGTATCTCTGTTCAAAGTTCAATCGTATGACGTTTCCTTTTGGGATGATATTGGCTCCCAGATACAAGGTCAAGAGCGATATGAATGCGGCCGATATCAGATACGGCACCATCATGCGGCGGAAACTCATTCCCGTTGAGAACATTGCTATGATCTCGGAGTTTTCGGCCAGTTTTGAGGTGAAGAATATTACCGCAATGAACACGAACAGCGGGCTGAACATGTTGATGAAGTAGGGGATTGCGTTCAGATAATACTCAACGACAATCTCCTGCGTGGAGGCCTTGCTCAGCTTGTCGATATTCTCGTTGTAGTCAAATACTATGGCAATGATCACAATCAGTATGATTGAGAAGAAGTAGGTACCCAGGAATTTCCTGATGATGTACCAATCCAGCTTGGAGAGCAGTCTATGTCTGATAACTTTCCTCATACTGTTACAGTCGCTGCATTACTCGTTTGACCATAATATCCTTCCAGGTGTGGTAGTCATCGGCCAGGATATGCTTGCGGGCCTCGCCGACCAGCCACAGGTAGAATGCCAGGTTGTGGATTGAGGCAATCATCAGTGCCAGATACTCCTGGGCCTTGAACAGATGGTGCAGGTAGGCTTTGGTGTAGAGGGTGTCCACGCGCGATGCGCCATCGGCCTCGATGGGCTCGAATACGTCCTCCCATTTCTTGTTGCGGATGTTTATTATACCGTCCTTGGTGAACAGCATGGCGTTGCGGCCGTTTCGGGTGGGCATTACGCAGTCAAACATATCTACGCCTAACGCGATGGCTTCCAATATGTTGGCTGGTGTGCCTACGCCCATCAGGTAGCGCGGTTTGTCCTGAGGAAGGATACCGTGAACCAGATCGATCATCTCATACATGACCTCGGTCGGCTCACCTACGGCAAGTCCGCCTATGGCGTTGCCTTCGGCACCCTTGGATGCTATGTATTCGGCCGATTTGGCTCTCAGATCCTTGTATACGCAACCCTGAACTATGGGGAACAGGGCCTGATGGTAGCCGTACTTGGGCTCGGTCTCTTCAAATCGCTGTACGCATCGGTCCAGCCAGCGGTGCGTGCGCTCCATTGACTGCTTGGCGTACTTGTACTCGGCGGTTCCGGGGCAGCACTCATCGAATGCCATTATGATATCGGCGCCAATGGTGCGCTCAATGTCCATAACCCTCTCGGGAGTGAACAGATGGCGAGATCCGTCTATGTGCGACTGGAAGGTTACGCCCTCCTCGGTCATCTTGCGCAATCCTGTGAGCGAGAACACCTGAAAGCCGCCGCTGTCGGTCAGCATGGGACGGTCAAATCCGTTGAATTTGTGCAATCCACCGGCTTTTTCGAGTACCTCAAGACCCGGACGCAGGTAAAGATGGTATGTGTTGCCCAGAATTATCTGGGCTTTTATGTCGTCCTTGAGTTCAGTCACATGAACGGCCTTGACCGAGCCTACGGTACCCACAGGCATGAATATGGGAGTCTGGATAACTCCGTGATCGGTGGTTATCTGTCCGGCGCGGGCGTGACTGGTGGCGTCAGTGTGCTGAAGCTCAAATGTCAGTTTGTTATGGGACAAGGCTTTACTTTTGGGGTTCAATAATGGGGACTATCTCCTGGGCGTTCTTGACCTTCTCGTCAAGAAGTGCAATCTTCCAGACCTCACTTATCTCATTCACATAGTGGAATTCCAATCCTTTCAGATACTCTGCGGGAATCTCCTCGATGTCGCGACGGTTCTCGGAGCAGAGAATGATATCGGTTATTCCGGCGCGTTTTGCGGCCAGGATCTTCTCGCGGATACCGCCTACGGGCAGAACCTTGCCGCGCAGAGTAATCTCGCCTGTCATAGCCAGATTTGCACGCACCTTACGCTGTGTGAATGCCGATGCAATTGACGTTGCCATCGTGATACCTGCCGACGGACCGTCCTTGGGAATGGCTCCCTCGGGTACGTGGATATGTACGTTCCAAGAGTTGAATACGGCGGGATCAAGCTTGAGCAGGCTTGCGTGTGAGCGGATGTACTCCATTGCAAGCATTGCGGACTCCTTCATGACGTCACCCAGATTACCGGTGAGGGTAAGTTTGCCCTCCTTTCCGCGGCTCAGGCTGGTCTCAACGAACAGGATCTCACCGCCTACGGCTGTCCAGGCAAGTCCGGTAACCACGCCGGCGTAGTCATTGCCCTGATACTTGTCACGGGTGTAGGGTTTGGTGCCCAGCAGTTCCTTGAGATCGGCCGGTTTCACCGTCATTTTGCCGAAATCCCCGTCATTGGCGTAACGGCAGGCCACTTTGCGGCATACCTTGCCAATCTTCTTTTCAAGCTCACGCACGCCCGATTCACGGGTGTAGCTCTCAATTATGGCCTCTATGGCGGGCTTGCCTATGGTAAGGCTGCCTTTCTTGAGTCCGTTGGCCTCCATCTGCTTGGGCAGGAGGTGGCGGCGGGCAATCTCAATCTTCTCTTCGGTGATATAACCGCTTACCTCTATAATCTCCATACGGTCCAGCAGAGGGGCGGGTATGGTGTTCAGGTTATTGGCGGTTGCTATGAACATAACCTTTGACAGGTCGTAGTCAATATCCAGATAGTTGTCGTGGAAGGCGCTGTTCTGCTCGGGATCAAGCACCTCAAGCAGTGCCGATGAGGGATCACCCTGATTGGTCATCTGGCTGACCTTATCGATTTCATCGAGGATAAAGACAGGATTGGATGAACCTGCTTTGGCCAGACCCTTGATGATACGGCCGGGCATTGCGCCGATGTAGGTCTTGCGGTGTCCGCGGATTTCGGCCTCATCATGCAGGCCGCCCAGCGATATGCGTACATACTTGCGCTTGAGGGCGTTTGCAATGGAGAGTCCCAGTGACGTCTTACCAACTCCGGGGGGGCCGTACAGACATATTATGGGCGATTTGAAATCACCGCGCAGTTTCATCACTGCCAGATGCTCCAGGATGCGCTCCTTGACCTTCTCAAGTCCGTAATGGTCCTTGTCAAGTGCCTTGCGGGCATTTGCCATATCAAGGTTGTCCTTGGTGTATTCACCCCAAGGCAGACTCAGCACGGTCTGCAGGTATGAGAGCTGTACGTTATAGTCAGGTGACTGTGAGTTGGTGCGTTCCAGCTTGACCAGTTCCTTGTCAAAGATCTTGCGTACTTCGGCACTCCATTTCTTCTGGCCGGCCTTGAGGCGCATCTCCTCGATATCCTGGTCCTGGACGCTTCCACCCAGCTCATCCTGTATGTTCTTGAGTTCCTGTTGCAGGAAATACTCTTTCTGTTGCTTGTCAATGTCCTCATGGGTGCGGCGCTGGATGCTCATCTTGAGCTCGGCCAACTGGATCTCACGATTGAGTAATGAGAGCAGGCTCAGGGCACGGCTTGAGCAGGTTCCTTCACGCAGAAGGCGGGCTTTCTCCTTGACTTCAAAGGGCAGGTTGGCGCAGATGAAGTTGATAAGGAACAGGCCGTTGGATATATTCTTAAGCGCGAATGCTGCATCAGGCTGTATGTTCTCAGACAACTTGACGTATTTGATGGCGGCATCCTTGCATGAGTCTACTATTGCCTTGAATTCCTTGCTGCGGGTAGGGGGCAGCACCTCGGGGAAAAGATCGGCCGTGCCTATCAGGTAAGGCTGGTCATCTATGATACTGCGCAGTTTGATGCGCTGCATTCCCTGGAGTACTACGGTGGTAGTCTGGTCCGGCATGTCGAACACGCGGATGACCTTAGCCAGTACGCCTACGGAGTAAAGGTCATTGAATCCGGGGTTTTCGGTATCAGGGTCTTTCTGGCAAAATACTGCAATCTGCTTGCTGTCAGCAGATGCATTCTGTATCAGTTTGAGTGACGACTTGCGGCCTACGGTAACGGGCATCACCACAGTGGGGAACAGTACCATGTTGCGCAGCGGCAGGACAGGGATGTCCTCGGCGCTGTCCTGGATGTCAAGGCGGTCATCGACCTCGTGAATCTCAGTGATAATAGGAACGACACGGGCGCCGCCATCGTTCATATCAGTATCTATGTTGTCAAAAAAATCAATCATTTTTTATCTTATTCTTCGT
>CAJOJD010000056.1 GCA_905234745.1 uncultured Bacteroidaceae bacterium
CGATACGATCTCAGGTTCCGTGCTTACCGACTCCAGGAACGGAGCAAAAGCGTTTTCGGTAAATCCCTGTCTGCCGGCCTCCTCCCGCAGTTCTGCAATGACCTGCGGGTGAGCGTTCCAGAACCTGGTCCAACGCTCTCCTACGGCCTCCTTCTGGTCCTCAGGAGCCAGTTTGCCGGCCAGAACCGAAAGCCGGTCTGTACCTGCATCCCCCACACTGCCTGAAATCAGCTGCAGATCTTCTTTCTGCTGAGCGGTCATGTAGTTGATATGGTTCAGGTCCGTATCAAACTTGCTGCTGCCGCCCCAAATGAGCATCGCTATTGTTATCAGGATAACTATGGGCGATACTATCCTGCACAGACGGCTGCTGCCGGTAATGGGTTTTGCCTCAACCCTCTCCTGCTCTTTCTGTCTCTTTCCGCCGGCTTTTGCAAAGACAGGCAGGAATATCAGCGAGAATATGATCGTACCGGCCAGCATGAATGATCCGAACAGCGCAAGGTCATGCATAGCCTGAGCCTTAAGGAACAGCAGGCAGAGGAATGCACTCACCGTGGTGATGTTACCCACCAACAGTGGTACCACCATTTCTGCCAGCGACTCGCGGTTATCGGCCGTATCACGCAGTGAATGAAGGAAATGGAGCGGATAATTGGCGGCAATGCCCACAATCACCGAACCTAATCCTATCACAATGACCGATACAGAATCCTTGATGCATCCTATGAGTCCGAGTGAGAACAGCGCACCGAAAACAAGTGTGGCGGCTATCCAGAATATGTAATCCAGACGCTTGAATGAGAACCACAGTACGGCCAGGATACCTATAATGGCCAGTGAGACAGCCAGGATGCTGTCCTTCTTGATTCTCTCCGCATTGGTAACCGCTATCACCGGAGCGCCTACGGCCGATACTCTGATACCGGTCTCAGCCTCAACCTGGGCTGCGGCCTCATCAATCATATCCACCAACTGAGCGTTACGCCCTGATTCACTCTCACCGAACGGTGATTCAAACAGCAGCAGACCTACAGGCTCGGTACGGTGCAGTATATGGCCGTCAACCAGACGGTATCCCCCGTCACTGCCGATATCGGCCAATCCCATCAGTACATTGCCGAAAAGACCCAGCGGATCATATGGTATGGTGCTTGCGGTAAAACTGCCCGTGAGCATCTGCAGCGAGCGTTTATCGGCCTCAAGACTCTCTTTTACGTAATCTGGTTGTGCCAGCAGTGAATCCATACGGCGGTAATCGGCCTCAGTAAGGAAACTGGGATAATGCTCCTGTACGAACTTTATCAGTTCCAGCGCCATAGACTCGTCGGCCTCGGCGCTCATGTCAGGCACAAGCTCAAGGGTGTCATTCTCAAACCACACGTCGGCAAAAAGGTCCATGGCGCTTATTATGTCATCGTCCGATGCATCATCGGCGGCACGGAATATGACAGCAATGCTGTTCTGCTGCGATACAGTCTCCATGAACTCGGTCTGACGGCTGTCAGAACGGTCAATGGGCAGGAATCCTGCAATATCCTCCTCGTAATGCAAGCGGCTCAGCGACAGCACGCAAAGGGCAATTATCAGCAACACAATAAGTGCAGCCATACCCTTGCGGCATCTTAACCGGTCGTATATTCGGAGGAAAAAATCAGCCATGGCTCTTACGTGTTATCTTTCTTATCAACGCTGCCGGCAGCGCATACAGAAGGGCGCCGAAGCAGAGTATCGTGTTGAGAATGGTGATTCTGAAGAAATCCTGGAAAGGACGGAAATGCGATACGCGCTCCCCGTCAGGGGCATACCAGACGCGTACCGGGACGCCCTGTACGGTAACGCCGTTCCATGCGGCAAATACCAGCAGTTCAAGTTCTGCCTCATATTTGGATGTAACCAGACGCATACCATACAGTCTTTCAAGCGGATAGATGCGGAATCCCGACTGGGTGTCATCAAGTTTCTGAGCCGTCTGCAGACGGAACCAGAAGTTTGAGAACCTATTGGCAAATGTATTCTGACGAGGCATATTCTCACTTGTAAGGTTACGGCATCCAACAATCAGACGGTCCGGATGCTCCTTTGACGCGCTGATCATGGCCGGAATATCCTCAGGGAAATGCTGGCCGTCGGAATCAAGCGTCACGGCATGGGTAAAACCGTTGTCGGAGGCATACATCAGACCTGTCTTGAGCGCCTCTCCCTTACCCATATTGTTTTCATGACTTATTGTAGTCACGTTCAGGCCGCATAAGACGGCCGATGTATTGTCAGTACTGCCGTCATTAACGACAATGACATCAGGGCAAACCTTGAGCACACGCTCAACCACATCGGCCACAGTGCCGCTGTTGTTGTAAGTGGGTATTATGACACAGTATCTTGAATACATATCAGAAGGACTTATCGACAAGGAATATTGAGAATTTCAGGAACAGGTCGGCACTGTTGTCCCTGCGGGTGACCACACCCTGAGCCTTCAGACCGCCCTCCTCCTGGGTTACTGAACTGAACACGACCGATACACGGCTGTCCGTTACAGGGGACATCATACTGATGAATTTTGCGTTCTTTATATTCTTGATAAACAATTGTTTATCATATTGAACTGAAAGTAACTCCTGAAGCATCTGAAGTATACATACACCAGGGGTTACCGGCTGTCCGGGGAAGTGTGCCTTATAAATAAGATGGTCAGGATTCAGTATTACGTTGAACCCTGACTGTCCCTGCGGCAAGCCCTCCATACGGGACTCTATCCTGAACAACTCACCATTCAGCTTCATAGTCTCCGTTGAGTCTTACATTGCTTATCAGAATCTCCGTGCTGCCTCCGCCTGCATCCTCCATCAGGAGCCGCTTGAGAAGACAAGTCCCCGGATCAAATCCCAGTTCTATCTGGGTGAACATCTTCTTCATGTCACGCCGTACGGGGATGAGCAGTGCCTTCCACTCGCCTCCCACATCGGTCACCGTAACCTTGAACGTGCGTTTGTCCTTAAGCATCTCGCCCGACATACAGCCCAGAATCATGCTAGATATACCCTTGTACAGGCGTCCTGCGTCACCGTTCACGGCACTCTCATCGGACCCTGTCATGATGTTGTCACCGTCAACCTTGAGTTTCCATGCAAAGGGCTCGGTGTAGTCCAGACAGAACCTTGACGGCTTGATATATATCATTGTACCGGATGATTTCTGAGGCTCGTCCATTAGCGGGACACGCCTTGTCTGAGCAATGTCGCACTTCATGGATGTGATATCGGAACTTGCCTTGACGATACTCTCAATCATCTCATCCTCAGTCTGTTGCAGGTTCAATGTTACAGCACCCACTCCCACTGCTACCAGCAGGACCAGACCAATGACTATGATAAAAATCCTCCTCATATCATCTGCTTATTAACGCTGCACCTACCAGTATGAGGCCGATGCCTATCCAGCGGCCAACGGGAATCTGCTCGCCCAGGAAGGCCATGGCACCCAGCATACCGAACACAAAACTCAGACAACTCAGAGGATAAGCCACGCTGAGCGGGAAGTTCTTCATAATGTAGAACCACATGACCGTAGCGCCTCCCATTGAGAGTCCGCAGCCCAGCCACCACCAGTTGGTCAGTTCCTTGCCCAGAAAGCGCCAGAAACCCACGTACGGGCTCATATGGTTCAGGGCCAGTTTCATCATAAGCTGACCTGCAGCCAGAAGCAGGCTCTGCAGCAGTGAGTAAGGTATTATCTTCCACATACCGGTTTCAGTATTGAGAATGAATAATGACGTCCCTCGACCACATTGACTACCAGGATACCCTTGCTGCAATCTACAGCCTTGCCAGATGCAGATAGCACAGCCGGTGCACTACCCTTCTTAAGGCAGCATGCCGCAGCATAGAATCCCGTAGCCGATGACGAGAAGTTCACCCCGAACAGGGGCTTGTATCTTAACTGTGGAACACCCGGAAGCATTGCATCCAGGAATCCGTACCATGAATCGTTTTCTTTATTGCCGCTCATGCCGGTCATGACGGCGTCAATGCCACCTGCGGTCAAATCGGCCAAAACCTTACTGAGGGTATCCTCTGATGGCGTATCAAACAGTTTTACACTCTCCAGGTTACAGTAAGCGTTATTACCGCTCTCAGCAAGGAGTACAGATACCGCAGCCTCGCTGCAAATCTCACCCTCCTTGACATGACCTGCCTTGCGTACAAAACCCGAGAACACAGGCGACATCTCGTCGTGGCTGCCCACAAGAGCACTCCTGATCCTGCCTATGCGGAACTGCATCCAGGCATCGTACAGGGCGCTGTCAAACGAGAAACCCTTCTGTGAGTATGTTGAGTTGTACCCGTGACACTTGGTATGGATACCTATCAGTGACGATGCCGTATTGTGAGTGGACTGCATGAACTGCGTAGGCTTGAGCAACTGCTCGCCCTCTCGTACAAGTGCATCCAGGAAGAGTTCGGTATTCTCAATGCTGCCGAATCCCGTTCCGGTTATGATGGCATCGGGATCCTCTATTCCACCCTCCTGCAATGCGGACAGTGATGTTGCAAGCGCACGCTTGAGCAGTTTACCCATACGGCGGGCATCGCCGGCCGATATGAACTGCTTGAAATCGGGATCAACGGCACGGACGTAATCCTCGGTGTATGTCAGAGGATTCTCCATCCACTCTTCAGTGAGCGGGTTCTGGATTGATATCTGCTTGGCAGACAGAATTTTAACAGACGTCTTTTCCATAATCATTCCACTGCAGATATTACCAATGACGAATCGTTGCCGCCGAATCCGAACGAATTGCAGAGTACATGGCGCAACTTGCATCCCTTATGCAGATCCATGTTGGGAACTATACCGTTCTCCATAGGATTGCTGAATCCGTAGTTCACAGGCAGGAAACCGTTCCTTAGTGCCAGTATACAGATAACCGTCTCAATCGCTCCCGATGCACTTGTGGTATGTCCTGTCATACCCTTGGTCGATGAAACCGGAGGCAGATCCTTGCCGAACACACGCATCATCGCCTGGCTTTCACTCTCGTCGTTGTTGGGTGTTCCGGTGCCGTGAGCGTTCACATAATCGATATCCGAGGGCTTTAAGCCTGCGGTATTAAGTGCTTTACTCATAGCAAGATATGCGCCCTCACCATCAGGTGATGAAGCGGTCTGGTGGAAAGCGTCACACGCATTGCCGTAACCCGAAAGACGTGCCAGAACCTTGGCATTACGGGCGGCCGCATGACCTGCCTCCTCAAGCACTACAAAAGCAGCACCCTCGCCCAGATTCAGTCCTGCCCTGCCGGCATCAAACGGACGGCACTGTTCATGATCAAGTATCATCAGTGAGTTGAAACCGTTCAGATGGAACTTGGTAATGCACTCCGAACCTCCCGCCACCACGATATCGGCCTCACCCAGACGGATCATATCGGCCGCCATCTCAATGGCGTTTGCAGCCGATGAGCACGCGGTGGATATGGTTGTGATCATCTTGAAATGCCCGAACCTGTCGGCAATCATCTCTGAGCATGATCCGCAGTCATGGGTGCCTATGTATGCGTTACGGCTGTCATTCTCAATGAAATCCAGATAGTACTGCTCGCTCTTGTCCATTCCGCCTACGGTAGTGCCGTTCACAAAACCGCACTCCTTGAGCTCTTCACGGCCAAGGCCGGCCTGGCCCAGAGCCTCGTGCATGGCAATCATTCCCATCAGTGCCGTACGTGTGGTGGGAGTACCCGGAGCAATGCCCATAAGACGCTCCATCTCCTCATCGGACAGTTTGACCTCACCTACGGGAAACTCCGTATGTTCAGTCTTGAGATACTTGAGCGGCCCCACCCCGGTACGAACCTGTAGGAGCGAATCAAGCACCTGTCCGCAATCCTGGCCTATGGCACTGACAATGCCGCAGCCGGTTATCAGCACTGATCTGTCGGTCATTATCTGGTGCGGTTTTTCTGAATGTAGTCAGCCATCACATTGATGGACTTGAATATCTCTTTACCCTTGGCAGGATCCTGCAGCTTGATGCCGTAGTTCTTCTCCATGAGAACGATAAGTTCCAGTGCATCAATTGAATCAAGGCCAAGACCTTCACCGAACAAAGGTGCGTCATTGTCAATGTCCTCGGGTTTGATGTCCTCAAGATTAAGAACCTCGATAATCTCCTGCTTCAGTTTAAGAATCAATTCTTCCATAGTTTTATCTGTTTAAATCATTAATAATCAACTGTAACTGTCCTGCCAGCCACTCAGTATCGTCCGCATCCTCCCTGCTGACCAAGGTCACAAAGACCTGGAAATCATCATTCTTACGGCTGTCCACCCATCCGGCAAGTACGCTCTCCGTATCACTGTCCTGGAAGGCGCAAGCCAGATGAAACGCCATCTGAGCGGCATCAGGCTCCTCCAGAACGTAGAAAGATGTCTCGCCGCGCCAGTGGTTTCGTATGGCAATCTCGCCTGTAACTATGTTGGGCAAAGTATATACAAACAATGCAGGACTGGGATAGTAGTTGTCCTTATCCTGTATCGTTTCCTGGTAATTCCTGTCAGCGCAAAGCGAGGCCGTTGAGCCGAATAGCACTATGGCACGGCTCCGGATAAACTCTTCGCTGTCGCATCTGAGCTCACCCATCTTTTTGAGCAGCAATTCAGTAGACACAAATCCCGCTTTGCTCAGGGTATCCATCTTGAAGAATTTGGGCCAGTCACCTATATGAGTGCGGTACAGCTCCGTAAGATTGGCATTACCCTGATTCAGCGCCACGTATTCAAGTCCTATCCTCTCCATACCTACTCCATGAATCTGTACAACAGGGCGGCATTGCTTCCGCCGAATCCCGACAGCAGTTTTATGAACTCGCTGCCATTGCACTCTCTGGTCTCACTGCTCACGCTGACGGGATAAGTGGTTCCCTGCTCCCGATAGCCGCGTGTAGCTAGCACCGTATTGTCACGAACCGCATACATGGAAAGAATGCTCTCCATTATGCCTGCGGCACCCATCGTATGTCCGTAATAGCCTTTGAGTCCGGATACCGGAACATCAATCAGTCCGGCACGGTACAGGGCTATTGATTCCATCTCGTCGTTATATGCGGTTGCCGTGCCATGCACGTTCACGAAAGCAAGTTCCTGGCGGTTGCACTCCTTGAGCACCTCCATGAGACACAGGTAACTGCCCTCGCCCGTACGTGACGGTCCCGATATGTGGTTGGCGTCATTACGTATGGCACCGCATACAAGTTCCCATCCGCTCTTTTTGCGGTCCGATATCTCCAGCACCACCGTAGCGGCACATTCGCCCAGATTCAGGCCTTTGCGGTCCTTGTCAAACGGACGGCAGGGCTCATCGGAAATGGCCTTGAACGAGAGGAATCCCGATATGATGAATGGCGACTGCTCATCGGCACCAATCACTACGGCATAGTCGTAACGGCCGCTGCGCAGGGCACGCATGGCCTCTATCTGTGCGCATACGCCCGATATGCAGGCATTGCAGACCACTATCGGTTTGCCCGGATTGCCAAAGAAACGGGTCACCTCACGTGCGGCCTTTGCCAGCAGCACACGCTCCTGCTCTATACCCTCCTGCGGCTCACCAAGCAGTGAAACATTGCCTTTGGTAGTGGATACAATGAACAGAACCCTCTCTGATGTCGGATCAATGCCTGAATCGCGTACAGCCTGTACCGATGAGCACAGCAGGAACTTCTCAAAGAAGGTATAGTTGCCCTGTATGCCAAGTTCTGCGCACAGCCCGTCAATTATGCTGCGGTCCACGCGTGAGAGCACAAAAGGAGTGCTGATGTTGCCCATGGACTCATAACGTGCCAGTCCCGACCTGCCGGCCTTGACACTGTCGTAGTTGGAACGTGAATCAGTTCCCAGCGGCGACACCACGTTATCAGCTATACACCTTATCACT
>CAJOJD010000057.1:0-18619 GCA_905234745.1 uncultured Bacteroidaceae bacterium
AAGGGATGTGCTCTACCTGCTGAGCTAGCGGATCTACCTCTAATTGCTGTTAAGCGGGTGCAAAATTATACCTTTTTGCGGATGTGGACAAACTTTTCTGATTAAAAATCGAATTTGTAACCTATGCAGATGAAGGAGCCGGCAGGCTCGTCGTCGTCATGCTGGTTCTGCCACATGTATGCAACCTCAAAGTTATGTTTTTTATTGAAAGAAAAATCAACGCCGGCGGTAATTCTTGATTTTTGCGTTTCAAACGACTTGTCAAGGCTGTTGAACAGTTCATAAGAAACGAAGGGATCATATTTCCAGTGAGGGATATCGTAATCCACGCCTATCTTTGAACGGAGCACGTTCTTGTTCGATGCAGACTTTCCGTCCAGTTCACTCTCAACAGGTTTCCAACCGTCTTTGTAACGGTATTTGTCCTTATTGTATTCTACACTGTCAGTGTGGGTGAACTGATAGGCTTCACGCAGTGAAATCTTGAACCGTCCAAGTTCGGCAGAAGCCTGAAGTGATGTCGTGATACGATGACGTTTTTCAATGTAAGAGTCAATCAGATTGAAGCTGTATAGGTTTTCTTTGTAGTACTCGGGATCCAAGCCATCAGGTACGTTCAGTGTCTCATCTCCTTTATACTTTGTAGTCCAATTGTTATAAACCTGAAGGTACTTGTATCCCAGTCCGGCCTTGACGTTGAACGTCTTTGCCTCGTTGCGGTACAGGCGTTTGCTCAGGGAGAGCCCTGCGCTCCAGCGGTCGGTGAACTTGAAGTTGTCTGTCTGGTGATAGTTGAACTCCAGACCTGCATCAAGTCCCTTGGCAATCTTGCGTTCAGCTCCTACACCGGCGCGCAGTCCCCAGTTGTTCTGGGCCGATAAGGGCAGAGCAGTAAATACAGCCAGAATGGCTATGGTAAGTGAACGTCTCATTTGATCTTGCCTGTTTTCATTACGGAATCAATGGTTCCGAATTCATCCATAATAGGCTCGTAGTAGATCTTGATTATGGCCGAATCCTTGAGGAAATCCACATTACCTACCTCTATGCGGATGATCTTGAGTCCAAGACGTTTCTCCAGATCAGCCTTGAGCTCATCCTCCTTGCCGTGAGCTACCAGTTTCACGTTGTCATACTTGATGAGCTTGGAGGGCACGTGTTTCATCCACTTGGTGTTCTCGCAGATGGCAAGAGCAACGATGAATATTATGTTTGTGGCCATCAGCTCAAAATAGCTTACGCTGGTAGCCAGTCCGTTGATGGCGGCTACGGCTATGATCACGAACATATATGTCATCTCACGGATGGGAACCTGTTCTGTACGGTATTTGATTATGCCGAATATGGCAAACAGACCGAGCGCAAATCCTATCTTAAGCTTTACGCCGCCCATCAGGTATATGAGCAGGAATATGCTCACTCCTATGATTGAGAAGGTAAAATAGTAGTCACGTCTCTTGGCTTTGGGATAGTAGAATGCGTGTACTATGATGCCTATGGTGATTACGTTGATAATCAGGCGAATGATCATCTCCCAGAAACTGGACCATGCGGGCCAGAACGGGGTTGCTCCGAGTGAGGCCAGAAGGCCGTCGGCCTCTTCGCCAAAGAGTTCCTCCTCTTCGGATACGGTTGCAGCCAGTTGGCTGAGTCCGCTTGCAAGCGGGGCTAAAAGATTCATGAACATATTGATGTGATTTTTTCTATTTTTCTAATTCTGTCATTGAAAAGGTTGCGCTTTATTCCCGGAGTGGTTAGCGCCATCCCGATGCAGTACTTGCTGAATCCGCTGGGGAATATGCGTACCTCACGCAGCAGGTCCTGAATGGGCGAGTATGTATTTCCGTCACGCTTCACCTCAATGATCACCAGATTGTCCATATTGCGGTCAATCCCCGACTCCTCATTGTGGAATGAAAGGTTGCGGTCTATGGTGAGACGTTCCGTCTTGGCCTTGTTGACCAGCGTTATGCGGCTGAAATGGTGTGAGAGTTTGGGCTGCAGGTCGTCGAGCGTAAGGGGAAGCATGGTGTGCTCCTGCAGGAATTCTGCGGCTCCGTCCTGAACGTATGTATCGGCACCGGTCAGATGAATGCGTTTCTTTTTGGTGCGTCCGTGGTTGTTCTTGAGCTTTACCTCAAAGAAGTTGTCGGAGGTATCGACGTATGTGCGGATGCGTACCTTCTGCCTTGTGAGCCGGCCGTTATGGTGGTTAAGGTACATGGTGTTGAACCGGTCGTCCAGATATCGGGTGAGGTACTCTGACTGGATGATTCCGTCTATTGACTGGACCATGTACAGCCGGCCCAGTTGGTCCTCATTGGCCAGATACTTGGTGTCGATCCTGTTCATAAGACGTATGGACGACATCTCATCGAGTGAGATTCTGTCAAATCCGTCAAGTATGTGCACAGCGTCGGTCAGCATCGGGCCCTTTGAATTAAGTCAAGCAAAATTACTAATAATATGCGGTTAATTGAATAAAAATGGATTATCTTTGCTTCAATCATAAAAAGAAAAAGCTATGTTCGATGTAAATAATTGTCTCAGCGAAGCTGAGGAGCAGATGGAAATGGCCATCATGCATCTTGAGGATGAGTTCGCACATATACGTGCCGGCAAGGCCAACATCCGCATCCTGGATGATATCCGTGTCGACTCTTACGGATCAATGGTCGCGCTCAACAATGTAGCCGCTCTTTCCACTCCCGATGCACGCACTATCGCAATCCGTCCTTGGGACAAGAATATGATCAAGGTCATTGAGAAGGCCATCATTGATTCTGCAGTAGGAATCATGCCAACCAACAACGGTGAGATTATCCGTCTGGCCATCCCGCCATTGACCGAGGAGCGCCGTCGTGACCTGGTAAAGCAGAGCGGTAAGGTGAACGAGAGCAGCAAGATCTCTATCCGTAATGCTCGTCGTGATACCCTTGATGCTCTCAAGAAGGCTCAGAAGGACGGTCTGCCCGAGGATGCCGAGAAGGATGCCGAGGAGAAGCTGCAGAAGCTGCATGACAAATACATCAAGAAGGCCGATGAGCTCTTTGCCGAGAAGGAAAAGGAGATCATGACCGTCTAAACTGCACATGCGCGGACTCGTAATCAGGAATACAGGCAGCAGTTATCTGGTACGTACCGACAGCGGTCAGGACCAGGAGTGCCGTATAAAGGGCACGTTCCGCATCAAAGGCATAAAAAGCACCAATCCCGTAGCCGTAGGTGACTACGTGGAGTTCAGCCCGGCACGTGAAGGCGAGCCGGCATATATCACAAACATAGAGGAGCGCAGGAATTACATAATCCGGCGTTCCTCTAATCTTTCCAAACAGTCACATATACTTGCCTGCAATCTGGACCAGTGCCTGCTGGTGGTGACCGTAAACCATCCAGTAACATCGACCGTTTTCATCGACAGATTCCTGGCATCGGCCTGGGCTTACAGGGTCCCGGTGGTGCTGGTGTTCAACAAGGCAGACCTGCTGTCCGATGAGGACAAGGCCGTGGCCGATGAGCTTATCTCGTTGTACCGCTCAATTGACTATGAGTGCGTTGAGTGCGATGCACTGCATGGAGACGGCGTGAGCGATGTCCGTGCAATGCTTAAAGATAAGGTCTCACTTATTGCGGGTAACTCGGGCGTGGGCAAGAGTACCCTTGTGAACCGCATCCTTCCTGAGCTGAACCAGCGTACCGGCCAGATATCAGAGAAACATGATACCGGTATGCATACCACTACATTCTCCGAGATGTTCCCGCTGCCCGAGGGCGGCTGGATAATAGATACTCCGGGCATCAAGGGATTCGGCACCTTTGACATGGAGCACGAGGAGATAAGTCACTATTTCCCTGAGATTTTCAAGTACTCGGCCGATTGCCGTTACGGCAACTGCATGCATACCAACGAGCCCGGCTGTGCCGTAAAAGAGGCGGTGGAAACGGGCAAAATCCATCTGTCCCGCTACACCAGCTATCTCAGCATGCTGGAGGACGAAGAAGAGAGCAAGTATCGCAAAGGCGCACAGTAGTGGGCAAATTGGGGACGGTTCTTTTTTTGCCCTTTTGCGAGGGCAAAAAAAGAACCGTCCCCAATTTGCCCACTAGCGTTTTTTCTTGAAGAATTCCTGAACGATTTGGGCGCATTCATCGGCCATAATGCCCGATGAAACCTCTGTTTTTGGATGGAGGGCGTTCGATGCAAAGACGGTGTAACCGCGTTTAGGGTCCGATGCACCGTAAACCAGACGCTGCAGCTGTGACCATCCTATTGCGCCGGCACACATGGTGCAGGGCTCAAGGGTTACGTAAAGTATGCATTGATCCAGATATTTGCCACCAAGATATGAGGCTGCGGCCGTAATGGCCTGCATCTCGGCGTGGGCGGTGACATCGGTCAGGGTCTCGGTCAGGTTGTGGGCGCGGGCTATGACCGTACCCTTGCAGACAACTACGGCGCCTACGGGAATCTCACCTTCTGCAGCTGCAGCTTTAGCCTCGTCCAAGGCCATTTTCATGAACCTGATGTCCTGCTCCTCCTGTGTCATCGGCGCATCTCCTGCTCGTTGAACAGGGTGGGATAATCCTGATCCAGATTCCTGATTATGAAAGTCATGAGAGTCTCTCTCATCCAGCGGCTACGGTTCTTTATCTTGTATTTGCGCAGATAATTCTCAATTGCCTGCTTCTCGTCACAGTTGACAAGGAAACTGTAGCGCTCATTTCTTACGGGGTGTTGCTTTTTCTCCATAATAAACGACTGATGACACGAAGGTATTGTTTTTTCGGTCAATATACCGCATTTTATGACTAAATTTGCGTTACAAACTCTGACACACATGGCAAAACATAATTTTTTGGATAAGCCAAATGACCAAAGGGAACTTGTTCACTTTGGCATGGCGAAAAAAAATCGGCGGATAGCCGCCAACATTCTTGGACAGGAGGGCGAGGAAATGGCGGCCCAATACTTGCAGCAGCACGGTTATACAATCCAGGACCGCAACTGGCATTGCGGGCACAAGGACCTGGACCTGGTGGTGACTAAAGACGATACCATAGTGTTCGTTGAGGTCAAGACCCGTACCAGAACTGACTGGGGAGATCCGGAGGATTTCATAACCGACCGCAAGATACGGCGTATAGTGAATTCGGCCGATGCATACCTCAGGTACAACCAGCTTGACATGAACGTGAGGTTTGATGTGATATCCATTGTGGCAGAGGGAGGTGAATTCAAAGTTGAACACATAGAGCAGGCTTTCTTTCCGCCTGTAGAATGATGAGCAGGATAAAGTGGCACAAAAGTGACAGCATAGGTTCCACAAATACCTATCTGCGTGAACTTAAGGGCGGTGACCCGGCATATGATTATGAAGTTGCGGTGGCCGATTTCCAGACAGCCGGACGCGGCCAGAAAGGCAACACATGGGAGTCTGAGCAGGGCAAGAACCTTCTGTTCAGCATACTGGCACACCCCAGGAACATTAAGGTGCGCGACCAGTTCTATCTGTCCGAGGCGATAGCTCTGGCGGTATCGGATGCCGTGATTGCCGTCATCGGACCTGAATTCGCAGGCGGGGTATCGGTCAAATGGTCAAATGATGTCTACTGGAAGGATTTCAAGATGGCCGGAATCCTGATTGAGAATACGCTTCAGGGTGACCGTATCCTGGATACGGTTGCAGGCGTGGGCCTGGATGTGAATCAGGAGGTGTTCCTTAGTGATGCACCCAACCCGATATCGCTCAAGATTATTACCGGACGGGTTTTTGACCGCGATGCATTGCTCACTGATATAGTGGATCGTTTCATAGGTTATATGGAGCAGGATAGGGCCGATGTTGACCGCATGTACCGCGAGCGCCTTTACCGCCGCGAGGGATATCACCCGTTCCGTGATGCCGCAGGTGAATTTGAAGCCTGCATCGAGGGTATCCGTCCTGACGGCTGCCTGATGCTCCTGACGCGTGGTGGTGAACATAGGGTATATGAATTCAAGCAGGTGCAGTTCATCCTGCCGGGAAAATGATTAAATTCGCAAAAAAATACACAAATGGCTAGGTTCAAAAGGATATTGCTCAAGCTCAGCGGCGAGAGCCTGATGGGTGAGCAGCGTTACGGAATAGACGAGAAGCGTCTGGGTGAGTATGCACAGCAGATCAAGGAGATTCACGACATGGGCGTGGAGATTGGCATCGTTATAGGCGGCGGTAATATCTTCCGCGGTCTCAAGGGCGCAGGCAAGGGCTTTGACCGCGTCAAGGGTGACCAGATGGGTATGCTTGCAACCGTAATCAACGGTCTGGGACTCAGCTCTGCACTGACATCGGTTGACTGCCCCAACATTGTTCTTACCGCAATCCGCATGGAACCTATAGGTGAACTCTACAGCAAGTGGAAGGCCATTGACGCAATGAAGGCCGGCAAGGTTGCCATCCTGGTGGGAGGCACCGGCAATCCGTACTTTACCACCGATACCGGATCGTCACTGCGCGGTATTGAGATAGAGGCCGATGTCATGCTCAAGGGTACCCGTGTGGACGGTGTCTACACAGCCGATCCAGAGAAGGATCCTACTGCCGTAAAGTTTGACGAGATTACCTTTGACGAGATCTACAACCGTAACCTGAAGGTTATGGACCTTACAGCAACTACGATGTGTAAGGAGAATGATCTGCCTATCTACGTATTCAATATGGATATTCCCGGCAACCTTAAGAAAGTGATTGCGGGTGAACCCATCGGCACCTTAGTACACAAATGACACATTGGGGTCAGACCCCTTTGTGTCATTTCTTAACCTCTTCAAAGTCTACGTATTCTCCGTCGGAGTCGGAGTAAACTTTCTTTTTCTTGCGGTCACGCCTGCGGATGGTCTGGCGGCCGTCGTTGTCGTTTTTCATTCTGTCACCCTTGCGGAACAGGCCCACGACTGCATTGAGGAACGATGCCAGCAGGTCACGCGCGAACGTGAGAATGGCAAGCAGCGCGAACAGCAGGATGAAGAGTATTATGAGTGCGATAGTAAACATTGGATATCTTTTTGAAACTAAGACGGCAAAAAGTTTGCCTTGTTAATCAATGCTGACCTTTTGTCAGAATTGACAGGACTATATACCAGCCGATGACAGCGGCAAGGCCTCTCTCGCGCAGCAGGATAAGGATTACGACCGATACGATCAGGAATATGAAACGGACCTTGTTATCGGCCCATGACAGATTCTTGAACTTGAGAGAGAACATAGGTATCTCACTTACCATCAGACCGGCAAAGATGATTGCCAGGGCACCTACTATCCAGGGGGCGCCGGGCAGGGCGCTCAGGTCCATCTGGAAAAGACCGCACCAGAACAGCGCGTTTGCCGGAACGGCCAGGCCCAGGAATGAAGAGGTCTGACGGTCATCGGTATTGAACTTGGCCAGTCGCAGAGCCGCGAATACCACCAGAATCAATCCGATGTACGGATACAGGTTGGCTAATGTGTCGCATGCGTAGTCATACTGGCGCAGAGTCATGAGGCAGAGCATTGCGGGCGCAAGTCCAAAGGTTATCAGGTCTGCCAATGAATCCAGTTCCTTGCCCAGAGGTGAGTATGCTTTGATAAGACGGGCTGAAAGACCGTCGCAGAAATCAAAAAGAGCACCGGCTACGACCCAGAGCAGGGTGCGCCAGGCGTCGGTGTGGAAGGCGGCCATAACGGCCATGCAGCCTGAAAGCAGGTTGCAGCATGTTATGGTATTGGGAATATGTCTTGTGATGCGGTTTGCCATTGTTTATGATAGTTTAGCCAGGATTGAGATATCGGCCGTAACCTTCTGGTCAACCTTGACGCATACCAGAGAATCTACGGGCAGGTAGACATCGACCCTGGAGCCGAATTTGATGAATCCCATGTGACTGTCAATCTTGGCTTCATCACCGGGCTTGCAGTATGTTATGACTCTGCGGGCAAGTGCGCCGGCTATCTGGCGGAGCATGATCTCCTTACCGCAGGGAGTCTTTATTACCACGAGTGAACGTTCGTTTTCAGTGCTTGCCTTGGGCTTGAAAGCGGCGTGGAAATTACCGTCCTGATGCTCCACCTTGGTTACCGTTCCGTTTACGGGGAACCAGTTGGCATGAACGCTGTATATGCTCATGAATATGGAGACGACTATGCGGCGGTCGTTGAAATATTCGGTTTCATCGACCTCCTCAATGGCCACGATTGTACCGTCGGCGGGTGATACCACCACTTTTTCCTGGTCATCACTGGGAAAATGTCTGACAGGATTTCTGAAGAAGTTAAGGAAGAACCAGACAAACAGAAGCGTTATGCCAAGTGAAATGTAAGACCACAGTCCGTATGCAAAAAGGAACAGCGGCAGGTTTATGACGAAGAAAAGGATTGCCACGATTGTGAGCGTGGTCTTACCTTCGGGATTTATAGTGGTATGTTTTCCGTTGTTTTCGGCCATATCCTATGTTCGTATTGATTGACAAAGATATGACATTTAAGTTAATAATGGCATACTTATTGCATTGTATTTTGTTGAAAACTTTGAGGCCATCATGGTTGCCTCTCTTTCCAAATGGAGGTAACTTTAAAAACTTTTTCAGACCTAACGCACTATGCAGGATTTCGTCCATCTTCATGTCCATACGCAGTACTCTCTGCTTGACGGCCAGACCAACATCAAGAAGTTGGTAGACAAGGCTATAGCAGATGGTATGAAGGGCGTTGCCGTTACGGATCACGGCAATATGATGGGCATAAAGGAGTTCAAGAACTACTGCGACAAGGTCAATGACAAGCTGAAGGAGGAGGGCAGGCATTTCAAGCCCATCATAGGCTGCGAGGTCTATGTGGCTCCCCGCCGCAAGGAACAGCGCGAAAGCAAGGAGCTGGACGGAGCGAACTATCACCTGATCCTGCTGGCCAAGAACGAGCAGGGTTACCATAACCTTATTAAGATTGTATCGCGCGCCTGGACCGACGGTTTCTACTCACATCCCCGTACAGACAAGTATGATCTGGAGAAGTATCATGAAGGTATAATCTGCTGCTCGGCATGTCTGGGCGGTGAGGTTCCCAAACTGATTACAGCCGGCAGGATCGATGAGGCAGAGCAGGTGGTGCAGTGGTTCCACAACCTGTTCGGTGATGACTATTACCTTGAGTTGCAGCGTCATAAGGCCACCGTTCCCAATGCCAACCATGAGGCCTATCCGCTCCAGATGAACGTGAACGCCCATCTCAAGGAGATGTCGGCCAAGTTCGGAATAAAGACCATCTGCACAAACGACGTCCATTTCCTGGATGAGGATAATGCCGATGCCCACGAACTGCTGATATGCCTCTCTACCGGCCGTACCCCCGATGATCCCAACCTGATGCGCTACTCCAAGCAGGAGTGGTTCAAGACGACCGAGGAGATGAACCAGCTGTTTGAGGATGAGCCTGAGGCCCTGGCCAATACCGTCGGGATTCTGGACAAGGTGGAGGAATACTCCATAAACCATGCTCCCATCATGCCGAACTTCAACATTCCGGCGGAGTTCGGAACCGAGGAGGAGTACCGTCAGCGGCTGACCGAGGAGGACCTCTTCAGGGAGTTCACCTGCAATGAACATGGCGAGACCGTCCTGAGTAAGGAAGAGGCCGACAAAAAGATAAAGAAACTGGGCGGTTACGATAAGCTGTACCGCATAAAGCTGGAGGCCGATTATCTGGCCGAACTGACTTTCAGGGGAGCCAAGGTACGCTATGGCGATCCCATTCCCGACAGTGTGATGGAACTGCTCAAGTTTGAGCTCCACATTATGAAGACCATGGGTTTCCCGGGCTACTTCCTCATTGTGCAGGATTTCATCAATGCCGCCCGCAACGAACTGGGAGTATCGGTAGGTCCCGGTCGTGGATCGGCTGCAGGATCGGCCGTGGCATACTGCCTGGGTATAACTCAGATTGACCCCATCAAGTATGACCTGCTGTTTGAGCGTTTCCTGAACCCTGACCGCATATCACTTCCCGATATCGACGTGGACTTTGATGATGACGGACGCGGCCGCGTACTCCAATGGGTTACCGACAAGTACGGCAAGGAGAAGGTGGCTCATATCATCACTTACGGCTCCATGCAGACCAAGATGGCCATCAAGGATGTAGCCCGTGTGCTTGAAGTGCCGCTGGATGTATCAAACAGTCTGTGCAAGGCCATTCCCGACCGTCTGCCGGACAACCCCGACGGCAGTGCCCGTAAGATCAATTTCAAGAACGTACTGGAGTGTGTTCCGGAGATACAGCAGGCTGCCACATCCGATGACGAGCGTCTGAGGAATACCATCAAGTTTGCCAAGATGCTTGAGGGTAACGTACGCGGAACGGGCGTGCATGCCTGCGGAACAATAATCTGCCGTGATGACATCACGGATTGGGTTCCGGTTTCGTGGGCTACCGATAAGGATACCGGCGAGCGTCTGCTGGTAACCCAGTATGAAGGCAGCGTGATTGAGGATACCGGCCTTATCAAGATGGACTTCCTGGGACTCAAGACCCTGTCCATCATCAAGGAGGCGGTTGAGAATATTAAGAACAGTCTGGGCATTGACGTGGATATCGACAAGATACCCATCGATGATCCCAAGACTTTCAAACTTTACTGTGAGGGCCGTACCATAGGAACGTTCCAGTTTGAATCGCCCGGAATGCAGAAGTACCTGCGTGAACTGCAGCCTTCGGTGTTTGAGGACCTGATTGCAATGAACGCCCTGTACCGTCCGGGCCCCATGGATTACATACCCGATTTCATTGACCGCAAACAGGGACGCAAGCCTATTGAGTACGATATCCCCGTGATGGAGAAGTACCTCAAGGATACTTACGGCATTACGGTATATCAGGAGCAGGTCATGTTGCTGTCACGTCTGCTTGCCAACTTTACCCGTGGTGAGAGTGATACCCTGCGCAAGGCCATGGGTAAGAAACTCAAGGACAAACTGGATCATCTCAAGCCCAAGTTCATTGAGGGCGGAAAGGCCAACGGTCATGATCCTGAGAAACTCGAAAAGATCTGGGCAGACTGGGAGAAGTTCGCATCATACGCATTCAACAAGTCTCATGCCACCTGCTACTCATGGGTAGCATACCAGACTGCCTGGCTCAAGGCCAACTATCCGTCGCAGTATATGGCAGCCGTACTCAGCCGTGCGGCCGATATCACCGAGGTCACCAAACTCATGGATGAGTGCAAGGCGATGGGTATAAACGTTCTTGGACCGGATGTGAACGAGAGTGTGCCGCGCTTTGGCGTGAACGCCAAGGGTGATATACGCTTCGGCATGGCATCGGTCAAGGGCGTGGGCGAGAATGCGGTAAGTGCCATTGTAAGCGAGCGTAAGGCAAACGGCCCGTACAAGAGCATATTCGACTTTGTACAGCGTGTCAATCTGAGCGCCTGCAACCGTAAGAACATAGAGAATCTGGCGCTGGCCGGAGCGTTTGACTGCTTCCCGGAGATAAGGCGCGAGCAGTTCGTACAGCCCTGCGGCAGGAATGAGGTCTTCAGCGACGTTCTGGTGCGTTACGGTACCAAGTATCAGACTGACCGTATGGAGTCACAGTTCTCGCTGTTTGGAGATATGGGCCATACAGACCTGATTGCCACGCCGGCTATCCCCGAGGCTGCCGAATGGCCGCTTCTGGAGCGTCTTAACAGGGAGAAGGAACTTGTAGGCATCTATCTGTCGGCTCATCCCCTCGACGAGTACCGCGTCATACTGGAGAATGTATGTACCGTGGGTATGAACCAGCTGGAGGACCGCAGCGCACTGCTCAACAAGGACCTTATTCTGGGAGGTGTGGTTACGGCTGTCAGGGAGTCCCGCATGAAAAACGGCAAACCCTGCGGATTTACCACCATCGAGGACTTTACCGGATCACATGATATCGCGCTCTTTGGCGAGCCCTGGCTCAAGTGGGCCAATATGATGAAGATAGGCAATTTCCTCTTTATCAGAGCCAAGTGTGAACCGTTCAGGTACAACCCCGAGAGGATAGACTTTGTGATAAACTCAATAGAACTGCTGCAGGATGTAAAGGATACGGCTATCAGTTCCATAACGCTCAGTATGCCTCTGTCGGAGTTGGACAAGGAGTTTGTAAGTGACCTGGATACTCTTACGGGAAAGAAAGGCAACACGGCACTTAAGTTCGTGTTCACTGATCTGACGTCACCGGACAACAAGGTTTCACTGACATCGGCCAACAGGAAGATTACCGTAACCCAGGAATTTATGGATTATGTAAAGAGAAGAGAATCAATAAAATATACATTTAATCAATAAACAACACATTATGGAATTGGAAATTACCAGTCAGAATTTTGATGAGGTCAAGCAGCAGGGTAAGCCCGTGCTGGTTGATTTCTGGGCAACATGGTGCGGCCCCTGCAAGCGTTTGGGACCCATAATCGAGGAGTTGGCTGCCGAGTATGACGGCAAGGCAATCATAGGCAAGTGTGACATTGAGGAGAACGATGAACTTACCGAGCAGTTCGGTATCATGAACGTTCCTACCGTTGTGTTCCTCAAGGACGGCAAGGAGGTTGACCGTGTTGTCGGCCTGGCTATGAAGAATATCTATCAGGATAAACTTAACGCTCTGCTCTGATTATGGCACAGGATGAGTTCCTTGAGGATGACCTTGACGATCAGAAGACCGTCGAGTACATCAAGAATGCGCTGCCGCAGGACCTGAAGGACAAGTACACTGACGATATCCTTTATTATATGCTGGATGTCATCAACGACTACTTCACTACAAGCGGTGTGCTGGATCAGGAGCCCGATGCCGACGGCTGCATAGACATTGACAATGATGCACTTGTTGCATACATCATCAAGGAGGCCAAGAAAGACAAGATAGGTTCTTTCCCGGCCGATGAGGTCATTCTCATTGTGCAAGCAGAGGGTGATTATGTCGACTCATTAGGGGTCTGACCCCTTTTGCACGTGCCAAAGGGGTCAGACCCCAATGGTTCTGGAACCATCACTGTTTTCGGTGATGGTTACTTTTTTTGCATCGGTGGGGAGCAGTTCCTCTACCAGTTCGGGCCATTCAATGAAGCACAGGGCACCGCTGTAGAAGTAATCCTCATATCCAAGGTCATACACCTCCTCAAGTTTCTTGATGCGATAAAAGTCAAAGTGATATATCAATTCGGCTGTGGTCTCGGAACGGTACTCGTTGATGATCGCAAAGGTGGGGGAGTTGACCTCGTCCTCTACGCCCAGCAGTTTGCACAGGGCTTTTATGAATGTGGTCTTGCCGGCTCCCATCTTGCCGTAGAATGCAAATACGGTATCATCGCCCATGTTCCTGATAAACTCACGGGCTGCCTCCTCGATATGGTCAAGATCCTTTATCGTAATGGTCATTTCTTCTTGGGATTAAGGGTTATGAAAGGTATTATCATCTCCTCAAGCGATACGCCTCCGTGCTGGAAGGTCTCCTTGTAGAATGATGCAAAGTTGTTGAAGTTGTTCTGATATACAAAGTAATCGGCCTCGGTACAGAAAATGTATGATGTGGCCACGTTGGGTGAGGGCAGGTGGGCTTTGAGCGGCTCACTTATCTCATACACCTCCTTTGGATTGAACCCCAGATTCTTGCCCAGCTTGTAACGCAGGTTGGTGTTGGTGTTACGGTCGCCTACAATCATCGGTCGTAATCATCACCTTGCGGCCTGTTGCAGCCATTGAGCGGAACAGCTCGCGGACCGATGAGTGACGGAACCATGACAGTATCAGGCTGCGGTAGGCGGCCTCGTCATTGACAAGTTCACGCATCATGCGGGAATCGGTCTTGGAGTGTGACAGTATGTCTATGAAATTCACCACCACCACGTTAAGGTCATTCTGCAGCAGGTTGTTGAACTGGTTCATCAGTTTCTCGGCCGATGCTGAATCATTCACCTTGTTGTATGAGAAGGTGTCCTTGCGGCGGTACCGGTCAATCTGGGTCTGGATAAGGGGTGACTCGTTTATGTTCTTGCCCTCCTCGGAGTCCTCATCGACCCAGAGGTCGGGGAACATACGGCTTATCTGTTCCGGCATGAGGCCTGAGAATATGGCGTTGCGGGCATACTGTGTGGCCGTGGGCAGGATGCTGTAATAGAGCTGCTCATCGAATGTAAAGTACTCGGCAAGTTCCTGGCTCAGGATACGCCACTGGTCGTAACGGAAATTATCCATCACGATCAGGAACAGTTTCTCGCCGCTGTCCAGTGCCGGGAATACAAAACGCTTGAACAGGTCGGGACTCATTACGGGACTCTTCTCGCGGTCTGCCATCCAGGCCATGTAGTTGCGCTTTATGAATTTGGCAAAGGCTGAGTTGGCCTCGGTTTTCTGCATCTTGAGCATATCGTGCATGGAACTGTCGGCCTCCTTGAGTTCCAGTTCCCAGTAGACAAGCTGACGGTAGACCTCAATCCAGTCATCGGCCGTGAGGGAGTCATTTATCTGCATGCTCAGACGTCCGAAACTCTGCTGGTAGTTGCGGTCAGTCTCGGCGGTTACGATGTCACGTTTGTGGATGTTCTTTTTGAGCGACAGGAGTATCTGGTTGGGATGGACGGGTTTGATCAGGTAGTCGGCAATCTTGGAGCCGATGGCCTGGTCCATGATGTTCTCCTCCTCACTCTTGGTTACCATCACAACAGGGATGTTGGGATCAATCTCCTTGATGTGCTGCAGGGTCTCAAGTCCGCTCATGCCCACCATGTGCTCATCCAGAAGTACCAGGTCATACTGGCGCTCGTGACACATGTCCAGCGCATCGTGTCCGTTGGTGACAGTATCCACCTCATATCCCTTGTTCTCAAGGAACATGATGTGTGCTCTGAGCAGGTCAATCTCATCGTCAACCCACAGGAGTGTTCCGTTCTTATTCTCCGTCTTCTCCATCGTCGGTAATTTCTTCAAACAGTGTGGCACCGTCTATGTCGAACTCCGGTATGTTGAGGAAATGCTCCTCATAGAACTCCTGATAATCATTGAAGCTGTAATGCTTGAGCAGAATATCCAGATTGCGGCGTGTTATTATCACTGCCTTGATACCGCTCAGCTTGCGCGCCATCTCAGGATCGTCATACAGACTGCGGCTGTAAACGTATGCCTCGTCAAAGTTAAGGAATTCTGCGATTTGAAGCATACCAATTCCCTGTTCTGTCTGAAAACTCAGGTCAAAGTTACGCATCATGTAGTTTGTGAAGTTGTAACGCGCCACCTCAAACAGCAGCTGGTTCTGGTTGAGTTCGCCTTCGGGATATGCCAGAATGAATATGAAAGGCTCGTAACGTTCCTGGCTGAATTCAGGCAACAGGCTGTCGGCCATGGTCTCCTGGGCGGTTCCGTTGCGGCGGTCCCATATCGATCCGAATGATGTGGACTGGAGTATCTTTCCGTTCTGTATGCCTTGCGCTATGAGTCCGGCAAGTTCACTGATCTCATTCTGCGGATATTTGGATACTATCTCCTTGAGTTTGACAAGGAAGGTGTCGGTCTGACCCTCCTGTAGGTCAATTGCTGCATCCAGGAACATGAACTTGGCGCGGTGCTGGCCTTTGGGGTATTTGCCGGCCGATATCTGGCAGTTGTTCCTGACGGTCCGGGAATCACCTTCGCGGAAAGCGGCATATGTGGCTACATAAATGGAGTCCTCGCGGTGCTTGCCGTAACGGGCGTTGTCTATGTAGTCCGGGTCACATATCATCACGGTGTAGTCACTCTCCGGATAGAATTGCTGCATACGGGCGCGACAGGCATCCGCTTCAGTGAACCTGCCCCAAAGCGAGTACATCAGGTAAAGGTTGTACAGGGCCTGGTCGGCTTCATCGGCCTCAGGGTAATCATCGGCTATTCGTAAGAGTGACTTCTCGGCAAAGGGATACTCGGTCAAACGGTCTTTGTAGATGATTCCCTGTTCCAGAAGTGCGGCCGATATGAGTTTGTCCGATTCCTCTTTCTCCTGATCGGTATAGGGGATCTGCTGGATGTAGTACTCACGCTTGTAGGGATTGGTCTCCTTCGGGGGCAGGGAATCGACGACGATGTCCATGAGCGTGTCCATATCCAGTGCGTCAAGTTCCTGGATATCGGCAGGGAGATTGTCTTCAATAGCCAGTGTGGTCTTGTTTGATCTGCGCCAGTTGTCCTCGAGCTTGCGGTTTCCCCACTGCTTTATGAAATCCTTCTTTCCGCGTTCAAGTGCCTTGGTGTTGTAGAAATACCATCCTCCGGCAGAACCGCCGTCATCCTCAATTGACATTTGTGCCGATGCTCCCTGTCTGGCAGCCTCTTTGGCCTCCTGTTTGCGGCGTTCCTCATCCTTGCGCTCCTGCTCCTGATATTCCTCTATCACCTTGTCAATGATTTCGTAGAGTTTGGCTTCGGGCAGGGTGGATAGCCATTGCAGGCTGTCCTGAAGTTTGATTGTCTCTGTGCATTCAACCAGATCCTCAAGTACCTCGGAGCGCAGTTTGACGGTTTCGTACTCCTTGTGGTCGTTACCTATCAGGCCGACAGCCTCCGAGTAGCATCGGGACGCGTTGGCATAGTCCTGCCTGTCCCAGTAGAGATTGGCCATAGTGAGCAGAAGTATTCCTTTCTCGGGCGATGACTTCTTGCTCTTTTCAAGTCCCTCGTTGTAGAGTTCAAGCGCCGTCACGGTATCGCCCCGTACAAGGTGTATGTTGCCCATGGCGTAATATATTTGATCCAGGCTCTCCTTGTTCTTGGGGTCACGCTCCATACGCTTGAGCTTTTTCATGATCTTGCGCATGTTTCCGCCGTTGGCCATAGTCTCGGTCTGCTGGATGCGGGCGTGGAACTCTATCTCATAGGGTGGGCTCATGCGGATAACCTTACCGAACATGCGGTATGCGTCATCTTCGCGGCCTGTAGTCTTGTACAGTTGGGCCAGCAGGTACTTTTCACGTATGCGCTGGGTCTTGCTCAGTCCTTTGCGGCTGATGGCATCCTCCAGCAGGGGTATGCTCTCTTCAAATCGTTCCTGATTCAGGAGATGTGACGCAAAACGTGCCTGATAGTCCTGATGCCGTGCCAGTCCCACCTTGGTTTCGCCGGAGCGCTGGAACAGCTCTTCGGCCTCATAGTTCCATCCCAGTTCGGAGTAGCATTGGGCCATCTTGTATTGAGCCTCGGCAACTATCTCCGGTTCATCGAAGTAGAGTTTGGTGATGTATGAGTAGGTGCTTGCGGCTTCTATGAAATCACCGTTCTGGCGCTGGGCATCGGCCATAAGGAACCATGCATGCCAAAGGAACGGGTTGTATTCGATCTTGTTCTGATATGCTTTCTCGGCTTCGGTGAGAGTACCTTTCTTCTTCTCGGGTTTTACACTGATTGAATGCAGCTTGACGGCTTTCTGTGATTTCTCTATGGCACGGTCAAAATCTGATTTGCCGGTACCGCGGACCTTCTCGTCACTGATGGGGTAGAGGTCAAGGATCTCAAGCAGGTTGTCCTTCTTTGCCTTCTCTTGGGCCTCATAACCTTTCTTGTAGGCTTCGTTACCGTTAAAATAGACATTGTACTTGGTCACAAGCGCCTGATAAGAACGGGACATGGCGGTGTTGCGGGACGTGGAACAGCCCGTTACCATCAGAACCAATGGCAACATCAACGCGTAAAGGGCCGTCTTTGTCCGTCTCATTTATATCTCGTTCATCATGGAGTAACACTCCTCCTTAAGCTGGTCGGGCAACTCTATGTCCCGGGCCTGAAGGCATTCCATCCATTCCCTGACCTCATTCTGTTGCATGGTGTACAACACGTATCGGAACTCTTCAACCTCCTGGTCGGTATATCCGTCGGGTTTGCGGCCGATGTACTTGTCCAGATCCTCATCGTCAAAATACTGTGCAGAGCGCATCCGTGCCTCGGCCAGTTTCTGCTTTTCACATACCACGTGCTTGCCGCAGCACTCTCCGGCGGGTACGGAGGGCTGGGGCTGCTCAGACTGGTCCTGATTCAGCCGGCGCGTCTTGTTGAACCTGTCAAGCCGGTACAGGATTATCAGCAGCACCAGAACTACTGCACATATGTAGTAAGTTATATTGTTCATATAACGGAATAACGGAAAAAAAGCTTCAATAGTGCGAAGTTACAAAATTTTAAGGCCAATTCACCAGGTAAACCGTTTGGGTGGCGCGGGTCAGGGCGGTGTAGAGCCAGCGGTAATACTCCTCGTCCCGGCCGTCTTCCGGCACGAATCCCTGGTCAATGAATATGTTTTTCCATTGGCCGCCCTGTGCCTTGTGGCAGGTTACGGCGTAGGCATATTTGATCTGCAGTGCATTGAAATGCGGATTGTCACGCAGCTGTTTCATCTTCTCCTTCCTGTCGGTAACATCGGCATAATCCTCCATCACGCTGTTGAACAGACGGTCACTCTCCTCGCGGGTGAGTGAGGGCGATTCGCTGTGAAGCGTATCAAGCAACAGGGTCACCTCCATCTCAAGGTCATCATAATCCGGGAATGACAGAACGGCATCCTCAAACCGGAATCCGTACAGTTCACGCTGACGGCGGACGCGGCGTATCACGGCAATG
>CAJOJD010000057.1:18625-20984 GCA_905234745.1 uncultured Bacteroidaceae bacterium
ATATACGAATCGGCTCCTTCATCGGCCAGGAGTTTCTCTGTCCAGTAGTAATTATTCTTGACAATCATCACACTGTCCCCACGACACAGTTCATCCTCCCGGTCAAGGATGGTGTTGCGTATTCCGTTGTTGTAAACGTTGGCTCGCTTGTTCGATCGGCACAGAACCATGGTCTCATCAATGCCGTCCCTGCTGTAACATCCGTTCAGAGCCTCTATCAGGTCATTGCCGGAAATTTTTATTACATCCTTGAACCCGTCCAGCTTGAAGATGAAACCGCCTGCATCACCCAGTCCCCGGGCATAATCCCTAAGGGCGGTGGCATTGTGCAGTATTCCCGATTCCTGCATCTGACGCATCACGTTCTCAAGGCAGAATTCCGATACCGTAAGTCCGTATGAAGCCAACATCTGGGCCGATAAGCCCGGACTCTCATGCTCTCCCACGGGAGGCAGCTGAGCCTGGTCACCCAGCATGAGCAGACGGCAGTCAACACCCGAGAATACGTATGAAATAAGGTCATCCAGAAGACGTCCCGTACCGAAACCGGATCCTGACAGTCCCTCGTTTGAGATCATCGATGCCTCATCGACCAGGAACAACGTATGTTCATGCATGTTCCGGTCCAACTGGAAACTGCCCATATCGACAATGGATTTCTGACGGTATATCTTCTTGTGAATGGTGCAGGCGGGAAAGCCGGATGTATTGGAGAAAACCTTGGCCGCACGCCCTGTAGGAGCCATAAGCACAACTCTTCTTCTGTGGCCGGCCAACGCACGTACCAGAGCGCTGATTATGGCCGTCTTTCCGGTACCGGCATAGCCCTTGAGCAGAAAGACCTGACGGGGAGCCGGACTGTTCACGAATAATGCCAGACGATTCATCGCCACAGCCTGCTCGGGAGTGGGTTCAAAGGGGAATTGGGCGGCAATATCCTGAAATAGAGGGTCAATCATGGCTCCGAAAAGCAAAAAAATGTTGTTTTATTAATTAATACGGATAATTGTTCTATTTTTGCGATGCGAAAATAAAAAAAACATCCCAATATGAAAAAAGTCGTCAATGTTCTTCTTGCATTATGCATTGTAGCTCTCGTCTACATTGTTTATGGAAGTATTATGGGTCCTATCAGATTTGCAAATGAAAAGAGTTTCCGTGACAAGGCTGTCATTCAGAGACTTATGGACATCAAAGCCGCTCAGACCGAGTACAACTATCAGCACGACGGTTACTGCGACAACTTTGATACACTTGCAGCTTTCATTAAGACCGGTAAGCTTCCCATCACCAAGAAAATCGGTGAGTTGACCGATGATCAGCTGGAGAACAACTGGACAGAGGCAAAGGTCCTGCAGCTTTATGCAAAGGCACAGACAGCCGAGCAGGAGGCCAAGACCCTTAAGGGCCGCAGAGCCGCTCAGAAGCAGATTGAGGCCGATACCCTCTGGGAGAAAGCAGCAAAGGAGGGCTTCATCGAGATCCGTGAGGACGGAACCAAGAACTTCCTCTTTAGCCGTGAGACTGAGTTCGTAAGCCTTTATGACTCTCTCTACAAAGGCCGCATCAATCCCGATTCACTGCGTTATGTACCTTTCAGCAACGGTAAGGAGTTTGAGATGTCAATCTCATCAGATACTTCAAAGGCTGGTATCATATCACACACCTTTGAGGCCAAGACACTGTTCATAACCTACCTCGGTGAGGAGAGTGAAGACGGCGGTCTCGACAAGCAGGAGATCATCAACCTCCTGGAGGATTGCGACGACCGTGGCCGCTATCGTGGTATGAAGGTTGATAACAACTCCGGTAACTGGGAATAATACACCTTGCGCGTAATAAGCGGAATATACAAACACAGGAGGTGGGACGTGCCAAGAACATTCAGTGCGCGTCCCACCACTGATTTTGCCAAGGAGAGTCTTTTCAATATCCTGGCCAACAGGATTGACCTGGAGGGAGCCAAAGCCCTGGATCTGTTTTCAGGTACAGGCAGTATCAGCATAGAGCTTGTTTCAAGAGGCTGTTCCTACGTGGTAAGCGTTGAGAAGGATCCCGCCCATCATGCGTTCATACGCAAAGTGATGGATACCGTCAAGACAGACAAGTGTCTTCCCATAAAAGGTGACGTATTCAAATACATTGCAGGCTGCAGCACACAGTTTGATTTCATATTCGCCGATCCTCCCTATCAGCTGGAGAATCTGGCCGATATTCCCGACCTTGTCTTTGAGGCAGGTATCCTTGCTCCCGACGGCATATTCGTATTAGAACACGGAAGCAAGAATGACTTTAAGGATCATCCCCGCTTCACCGATACGAAAGTGTACGGTTCAGTACATTTTTCATTTTTCAAATA
>CAJOJD010000058.1 GCA_905234745.1 uncultured Bacteroidaceae bacterium
CCGGCGGTTACGGCAATCTTGGTTACCTTACCGTCGCGGTCAGCCATAACGGCATTCTCCATCTTCATACTCTCAAGTGTAAGCAGGGTGTCACCCTTCTTTACATCCTGTCCCTCAGATACAAGAACCTTGATGATTGAACCGGGCAGGGGACTGGTTACCTTGTAACCGCCTGCGGGTACATCGGCTGCCTTGGGGGCTGTGGGTTTGGGTGCGGGAGCGGCCTTGGGAGCCTCAGCCTTGGGTGCGGGTGCAGCTGCGGGAGCTGCTGCAACGGCTGCGGTCTCAAGCTCAAGCAGCTTGTCGTCCTGCATAACGTTCTTACCGGGCTCTACGAACACGTTCTTTACGGTTCCGTCGGCCTCAGCGCAGACGTTGTTCTCCATCTTCATGGATTCCATTGTAAGGAGTACATCGCCCTTCTTTACAGCCTGACCGGCCTTTACCAGAACCTTTACGATTGATCCGGGCAGCGGTGACTTTACGGTCATCACGCCAGCGGGACGTGCTGCTGCGGGTGCTGCTGATGCAGCTGCGGGGCGGGCTGCTACTGCAGGTGCCTCCTCCTTCTCTAACTCTACCTTGTAGGTCTTGCCGTTCAGTGTAACCTCGGCAAAGTTGTCCTCAAGTTCATTTACGGCAGCATTGTACTGCTTGCCGTCTATTGTGAATTTGAATTCTTTCATTTAAAATTTCATTTTAAATAGATTGTAGGCTGCGCCTCAGTATAAAAACGAGTTTTTCTACATTCGGCTTGCACTACAATTCATAAATATTAACGATGCAAGTTGTTCATTCCGTAGAGCTTGGAGTTCCAGCCTGAACGCTCTACTCTCTTGATATGAATCTCGGTGGGCTCTACGTCATGTACTCCGTTGAAGTACAGGTGCAGTGCCATTGCTATGGCTGCCAGGTCATCATCGGCCGATGCGGTTGCAGCGGCGGGAGCGGCCTGAACAGCAGGTGCGGGAGCGGCCTTGGGGGCATCGGCCTTAGGAGCCTTTACTGCACCGCTGACAACCACACCAAGCAGTTTCAGGATGAAGATAAGGACAACCAGAAGGGCGATGACCATGCAGAAGCCTACGCCTGTCACCATCCACACATGTTGCCAGTTTATTGCAAGTATCATAATATCCGGCTTTTAGAGTGGAATGTTACTGTGTTTCTTGAGCGGGTTGGTAAGACGCTTGCTCTGCAGCATCTCGAAACCGCGGATGATGCGTGCGCGTGTGTACCTGGGCTCAATTACATCGTCAATATAGCCACGGTTGGCAGCCTGGTAGGGTGAAGCGAACTTGTCCTTGTAGGCAGCCTCCTTCTCGGCAATGAATTTCTTCTTCTCTTCGGGATCCTCGATGGCCTTGAGAGCCTTGGCCTCAAGAACACCTACTGCACCGCTGGCACCCATAACTGCGATCTCGGCATTGGGCCATGCGTAGCAGAGGTCACCGCGCAGCTGCTTGCAGCTCATTACGATGTGTGAACCACCGTAAGACTTACGAACCGTTACGGTTACCTTAGGAACGGTAGCCTCGCCGTAAGCGAACATCAGCTTTGCACCGTGATCGATGATACCTGCATACTCCTGACCTGTTCCGCAAAGGAATCCGGGAACATCGACCAGGGTAAGGATCTGGATGTTGAATGCGTCGCAGAAACGTACAAAGCGGGCAGCCTTACGTGAAGCGTCGCAGTCAAGCACACCGGCAAGCCAGTTGGGCTGGTTGGCGATGATACCGGTTGAGCGGCCGTTGAAACGGGCGAAACCGCAGATAACGTTCTTGGCGAAATCCTTGTGAACCTCCATGAAGTCACCGTCATCAACGATGGAGTAGATGATGTTCTTCATATCGTAAGGTTTGTTGGGATCATCGGGAACCATTGAATTCAGGGCATCCTCCAGACGTGCGGGATCATCCTTGCACTCAACAACCGGAGCCTCCTCCATGTTGTTCTGGGGAATGAAGCTGATGAGACGGCGAACCTGTGCTACGGCCTCCTCCTCGGTAGCGGCAACGAAGTGTGTCACACCTGACTTGGTGGCATGCACGCGGGCACCTCCCAGCTCCTCGACAGTCACGTCCTCACCGGTAACGCTCTTTACAACCTTAGGTCCGGTGATGAACATGTATGAGTTCTGCTCGGTCATCATGATGAAGTCAGTCAGGGCAGGGCTGTAAACAGCACCGCCGGCGCAGGGGCCGAAAATGACTGAAATCTGGGGAACTACGCCCGATGCCAGGATGTTGCGCTCAAAAATCTCGGCGTAACCGGCAAGTGCGCAGGCACCCTCCTGGATACGTGCACCGCCTGAATCGTTCAGACCGATGATGGGGGCACCCATCTTCATTGCCATATCCATGACCTTGCATATCTTCTGTGCCATAGTCTCTGACAGAGAACCGCCGATTACTGTGGCATCCTGTGCAAATACAAATACCAGGCGACCGTCTATGGTACCTGAACCTACAGCGACACCGTCGCCAAGGAATACTTTCTTCTCCATTCCGAAGTCATTGCAACGGTGGGTCAGGAACATATCGACCTCCTCGAATGAACCTTCGTCAAGAAGCATGTTTATGCGCTCGCGGGCAGTGAAACTGCCTTTGGCATGGTGCTTCTCAATTGCTGCTTCGCCGCCGCCGGCCATTGCCTGGGCGCGTTTGTCTACAAGCTTCTGTAACTTGTTGTTTTCCATTTCTATCTATTGTGTTTATTTGGGTTGTTCACAAAGTTCTGTCAGCACACCGCATGTTGATTTGGGGTGCAGGAAAGCGATCATCAGGTTCTCTGCGCCCTTACGCGGCTGCAGATCAATAAGCTGCAGGCCAGCCTCCTGGGCCTCCTTGAGAGCCTCGGCTACATTCTCAACATTGAAAGCAACGTGGTGGATACCGCCGCGGCCTCCGTTCTTCTCAATGAACTTGGCTATGGTTGACTCGGGGCAAGTGGGCTCCAATAGCTCAATCTTGGTCTGGCCGACCTTGAAGAAAGCGGTCTTTACCTTCTGGTCTGCAACTTCCTCAATGCTGTAGCACTTGCTACCTGTCAATAACTCAAAGAACGGCATAGTTGCCTCAAGGGAGGTTACTGCTATACCAAGATGCTCAATGTGTGATGGTTTCATAATTGTTTTGTAATTATTGTTAGTACTTGTTTGATTTATGTCGCTTTCAAAAGTTCACAAAGTTACAAATTCTACCTTATAGTAAAAACGAAAACATTCTTAAAAAGCACAACAGGATCAGTTGTGGTCTACATAGATGGTAGACGTCTTTCTGTTGTCATATTTGAGACGGAATACCACCTGTGTGCCGTATTGGGTTTCACCGGTGCTGGAGTTCACGAACAGTTTGGGGTGATCTTCACGTCCACCGTTTCCGGTGAAAGAGAAATTCCTGTCGTAACCGGATTCCAGTTCAACCAATGACCAGTCCCAGTAAGCGTCTTCGGGTTCCGTAATTACACCAAGGGACATACCCATGGGATAATTGCAGATACCATTCTCGCCACCACTGGTCCAGGGCTCGTATAAGCCGTTGCTGTGCGGATAGGTTATCTGGAATGATTGTACCTTGTGCTTAACCATTTTGACGGGTACGGTGCACTTTACGCTATGGTCGGCTTTGCTCCGGAGAATCATATTGAAATCGCCTTCCGGAATGGAGGTGCTGAACTGAGCATATGGGCCATAGTCGTTGTAATACAACTGATCATAGTAGTCCGATGCCGGATCGATCTCAATGCTGTGGTAGTTGAATGAAGAATAATCGCCGGGCGTCCATTCGTTTACGGCTATGTAAACGTAATCATTTGAGGACCAGCTCTGAGGTTCATTCTCAGCAATGATCGTTCCGGATCCGTTTTGAGGTGAAACGGCAAATGATGTGTAACCGGGGCCGTTGTAGATAAAGATGTCGTCTTCAATATCCGTACCTTCATAGGAAAATGTAAGCTGAACCAGTTCATTATCGGCCGATGCCTTGGCATACAGTTCCCGTGTGGAAGCATCCCAACTGAACCAGTCACCTGAATGTCCATTGCAGAACTGGCTGGTCAGTTTAACCTTGCTCCAGTCAAAGGTGGCGCCTGCGGTCCAGTATGCAGTAAGGTTGGTGGACTTGCCGGGAGCGACCCAGTTGTTGCCGTAATTAAGACGAAAATAGGACAGATCGGCTACCAGTTCACTGAGTGTCGCATTGCAGCATATGGTGTATTCGTCTCCTGGGAGATATGTCTGTGTTTCCTGGTCCCATTTCAGGTTTTCAAATTCAAAGACAAAAAGCAACTGATAATTCCCCGAGTAGCCCTTGGTCTTTTTTTCCTTGAGCCAGAACTGGCTGCCGTTCAGTTTTACGTTGCCGTCCTTGCCCATACTGGCATTCAGCGTCTTACTCTGACCAAGCCTGAATGTACCGAACTTGACATAGGCCCACGAATAATTCTTGCAGAAATCTTCATTGACGGTGGTGAGTTGGTTGGCAAGCTCCATGGGGATCTCTCCGGTAAGCCAGCCCATTGTCATCGGCTCCTCATCCTCACCCTCTTCCCAGTCCATGAGTTCAACATGGATGGATTGTTTTGTTTCATCCATATGACTGGCGCCCACGTACCAGTTGGAGTATTCAGGAGAGAAGTTAAAGACCTGGGCTTCACCGCCTTTCTTCTGTATGGAGTAGGTGTTGTCTTTCAGATTCATTGCCTTCTGAATGATATCACCGACCAGTTCCTGATTCGTCTCGTCTTCTTCAGGATCACATGATGTCATACCTGCAAGGGTAAACAGTCCGGCCCCCAGAAGCATGATGGGGACAAAAAAACTTGATAATCTCTTCATTTTGTCGTTGTATTTTGGGTTATCCATATCAGTTTGTTGTAGGTTGATTCAACACGTGATTCCACCTCATCGGGCAAGGCGGGGAAGAAATCAAGGCCGGTGCGGGATTCCACTTCATCGACCGTGAGAGCGTATGTGGAAAGCGGTTTGTGACCGGCTTTGTTCTCCATTATGAAGCCGATGCTCTCGTATCCGTTGGGGGTCAGGATGAGCATCACTTTGTAGAATGCGTCGGGTACCATTACCTTGTTCTGGCCGATGCTCCCGTACTGATTGTCCGTTACTATCGGACCGCATGTCACGTAGATGCTTCCGTATTTGTTTGCGTAATCGCGGACCATATCCTCAAGGGCTTTCCAGTCACCGCTGTTCAGGTTGTGGTTCTGGGGGCAGATGTTGGTAAAGTAGAAACTCTCGCGCATCATCTGCTCGGTCAGTTTCATATCGGCAGCCGGCGCCATATGGCCGCGGTCCCAGCCGGAGTTGCGGTAGTCGTCGTCATCGGCCTGTCTGCCATCGAAATTGGGATCGGTCCGGAAATGGTTTGAACGGGGATTGGTGCCCGATACCTCATCGGCCGTGAGTTCATAAGCAACCCACTCGGGAATGCGGTAATTCTCATTCAGAACCACCTCATAACCTTCATAAACCAGATGCTTTTTGTAAGACGCCTCGGTATAGGCCGGAATTTCAAGTTTCTCAATACTCTGCGTGCCGGTTTGCAACGGCGTCCTGCACCACCACAGAACCATGCAGACTACGACAAAAACCAACAGCTTTAACAGTCCTTTCTTCATATCACAAAGATAATGAAAAAATGACACAAAGGGGTCAGACCCCTTTGTGTCATTTTTGATACTTGCTGCCGTAGGATTTGTCCAGCTTCCGGTCGGTTTTGCTGTAACTGTCCTTGTCCTTATCCTTGCCCAAGCTGAACAACTCGCGAATTTTCTGCAGGAATCGGCCCGGGAACTTGCTGTAGCAACAGACGGATGGGGATTGTTTTGATATGTACAGCGAATAATCTTTGTCCCGATATTTGTACTGTATCTCAATAATGGGTGCAGAAGTGGTTTGAGATGGTTCCTCCAAGTATGATTTGAACATTGCGCAATGTCTCATGACCGGGAATATCGCTGAAAGTGCGGTAATTGTTCGTGGAGGTCATGCGTCGGCCACTCTCCTTATGATTGTCATATGAAATCACACTGGTGTGGAATTCGGCCTCAACCCTCAGGGCGTCATACTCTTTTACTTGAGTGATTACGGCATCGTTGCCAACACCGTGAGCATTGCCGAACTGCTCACCCAGCGTGTTCAGGATCCCTTTCCAGTTCTGTCTCTCAGCCATTGCCGGAAAGCGGTCATTGGTCTTGCATCTGAATATTGCCATAGTTCAATATCGGCCGATAATATTACTGCGGTTTCTTGTCGTAGTGAGCAATGAATATGGGAGGATTGTCACAGTCTTTGACCTTGCGGTAGAATTCCTCGACCTCGGGGCTGTAATGGTGATCATAATCTTCGCTCTCAATTTCCTCGATATGTCTTTGGATAATATCCAGGTCAACACACGCCATCTTGTCATTTCCGTAAATTGAAACATACCGATAATCGGGCAATAACCGTTTTTTGGAATCTCCACTTAAATGGTAAACTTTCGATGTCTTTTTATCATAGACATAGTCTCTGTCTCCGGGATACCAGAAATACATATAATCCTTCATATCATAGAATTCGAAAGGTATCAAAGGAGACATTCCATTATTCGGGTTGTAATTTTTAATATCCTTTTCTGTTATTTCAGGACGGAATGCCATATTCGCGACACATTCGGCCCCGTTTTCCGTAAGACGGTATATATGATTGTCAAGAATACGTAACAGATATGTGGTATCCGAAATGGGATTGAAATAACCTGGGGTTATAATGAAATTGGCTCCGTAAGCGCGTATCGACTTAAATTCCGCTCTTACTTCTTCGACCGATTGGTTGTTCGTGGGTATGTAGACATCTCTCATCTCTAAAGGAAAACTTACCGGACCGTTCTGAGGAACGTAATAATAGTCGTAGACAGGAATATATGTCAATCCGTTTTCTATCAGCAATGTTCCGTCAGACAGGCATTTCACTATACGACCATAGGTGTTTCCGTCTCTGATGGAGTCTGTCTTCAATTCTCCCAGATATTCTCCCTTATAGTCAAACTTCTTGATTATTACGGGTCCCTCAAAACCATCCTGATTCGTAATCAGGACTTCATTCCTGTTGCGGTCGATGGTCCACTCGTGCAGATATAGGTATTCGTTGCGAGCTCTGCCCCTGCGGCTTATGTCATTCAGATAGTGACCGTTGCTGTCAAAAACCTTTATCTGTTGTTCCGGATCGTAGGTGCTGATGAAATAGAGCCCGTCATCATACAGAACTTGATTCACATCTCCAGGTAAGATGGATTCTAATTCTTTGTCATCCAGAATGATATATTCCCAGCTACTCAGGAAATGATCCTCGAATCGGCCGTCAAGTTCAATGACATCATCCTTGGTGAGCTGCAGACTGTTGTCGGGAGCAGTGCTGTTGCAGGAACTAAAATAGGCTATGGCCGATACGGCAGCAAACAAAAGGACTTTTCTCATAACGTAATAGTAATAGGTTGTTAGTGCAAATATAAAAAAAAGACCGGACAACTGATGTTGCCCGGCCTTTTTGTTTTATAGAGAATTACTTCTTGAAGTCACGAACGGTGTAGTAAACCTCCTTGCGCTGATACTGGCTGTCGAACAGCAGCGGGAAGTTGTTGGCACCGAGCCATGAATCACGGTCACCGAGGTTCCAGAAGGTTACGCAAGAGAAGTTCTTCTTGTACTTGCGCAGAACTGTGAACAGCTCG
>CAJOJD010000059.1 GCA_905234745.1 uncultured Bacteroidaceae bacterium
TTTTTAGTACACTTTTAGTACGCTTGATAAATGGATACTCAGTAAGGAGTTACGGTTATACGATTTGTCAAGTCAAATAAAGTTTTTATTCGCACATATCAAAATGCCGCCTTATATTGTGTTCATACCTATTAGAATGCCATATAATCGCTGCCTGTCAGGGTGGCTTTGATGTCGATATCCATGTCCGGAAGACCGTTAAGGGCGGATTTGACTCCTGCATCGGCGGTCAGGCGGGTTGCCTTGAACTCACCGGACGGGGTGGAGAAGGTAAATCCGGACAGGTCTGTGTAATCTGTGCCCATATTGACCGTTCCTTTTGCCCTGGTCAACCTGAATCCGGATTGTTCGGCAAAGGTGAATTTCCTGACAATCACTGCTATGGAATCCTGACTGACCGATTTGAGCGAAAGGTTGGCCGTCAGTCCGCTTACCCCTATGTGGTTGGGGTTGAATATGCTGTCGGTCCATTCGGCATCCCTCCGGTCATATCTGACGGAGCCGTTTCTGATGAGTACGGAGTTTGCCCTGAAAGACATGGGTTCATCGCTGTTTCCGGCCAATGCCGTAAGGAAAGCGTAATTGGGTTCGGCCCCCACGCTGTCGGTGTAAAGCCTGATGCTGGGACTGTTTATCCTGATGCTTGTTATGCTCAGCTTCTTTTTGAGCAGTTTGGCGGGCTTGAGTCTGAGGGACAGGGATGCGGCGTGGGCCAGGGTGTCGCCTTGGAGATCGTAGACGGTCAGGTCATCGATGGTTATTCCGAACGGGTAGGTGAACTGGACACGGCCCGCATTGACGTCGGTTCCCAGCGCGGCCGATGCAATTCCGACTGCATGTACGGCGGCCTCCTGCTGAATTTTCCTGTTATTCAGCAAAATATGGCCTGTAAGATAGACGATTACCGAAACGGCCAGCAGAATATGGACTATCTTTCCCGCTTTCACAATATGCAAATGTAGCTAACTATTGGCAGAAAAAAACCACTTTTATCGAGAGATTTTTTTTAAAAAATGCGCAGACATATGCCTGTGGGGCGGTTTTCGTGCCATATCCACCGATGGAATGGGACTTTTTTGAAGGTGTTGATAAATGCCCTTTCTTTTTTGGTTTTATTAAGTTAGTACTTAACTCTTTTATTAGTAATTTTGCGCCCGCAAACTGAATAATATTAAACTATATATTCAACTAACAACAAAATGGCAGAAATCATTCGTTTACGAAAAGGTCTGGACATCAAGTTGCTGGGCGCTCCCGCAAAGGAGTTGACTGAGGTTGGTATGGCACAGGAGTACGCTCTCTGTCCTGCTGATTTCACCGGAGTCACTCCCAAGCCGGTCGTCAAGGAACAGCAGACCGTCAAGGCCGGTGAGGCTCTGTTCATTGACAAGAACCACCCCGAGGTGAAATTCGTTTCACCCGTCAGCGGTGAGGTCATGGCAGTGAACCGCGGAGCACGCCGCAAGGTCTTGAGCATTGTGGTCAAGCCCGATGCAAAGCAGACTTATGTAGAGTTCGGAACCAAGAGCGTTCAGTCGCTCTCAGGTGAGGAGGTAAAGGCCGCCCTGTTGGAGTCGGGCCTTTTCTCTTTCTTCCGTCAGCGTCCCTATGACGTGATCGCTAATCCTACCGATGCGCCGAGAGGCATTTTCGTGTCGGCATTCGATTCCAAACCCCTTGCTCCTGATTTTGAGTTCGTACTCCAGGGCAATGAGGTAGACTTCCGCACAGGTCTGAGCGCAATTGCCAAGATTGCCCCCACAACCCTGAGCATCAGTGTAAACCAGAAGGCAGAGACTCTTACCGATGCCAAGAACGTTGACCTCTATGCATTCAAGGGTGCTCATCCCGCAGGCAATGTCGGTGTGCAGATCAACCACATCAAGCCCGTCAACAAGGGTGAGGTTGTGTGGACCATCGATCCTGAGGCAGTTATCTTCATCGGCCGTCTGTTCAACAAGGGCGTCGTTGATATGACACGCATCATCGCCGTAGCAGGTGAGGAGGTAGTCAATCCCCAGTACCTCAAGGTCATTGCAGGTGCCAAGATCTCATCTATCGTGGACGGTCGTCTGAACAAGACAGAGCACATTCGCATAATTAACGGTAACGTGCTGACCGGTGTAAAGTGCACCAAGGATGATTACCTGGGCGCATTTGCAAACATGATCACCGTTATCCCCGAGGGTGACGACGTCAACGAGTTCATGGGCTGGATCGCTCCCCGTTTCAACCAGTACAGCGTGAGCCGTACATTCTTCTCATGGCTTACATGCAAGAAGCGTTACAGCATCGATGCACGTATCAAGGGAGGTGAGCGTCACATGATCATGTCAAACGAGTACGATAAGGTGTTCCCGATGGATATCTATCCCGAGTTCCTTATCAAGGCTATCATTACGGGCAATATCGATAAGATGGAGGCATACGGTATTTACGAGGTGGCTCCCGAGGATTTCGCCCTTTGCGAGTTTGTGGATTCTTCAAAACTTGAGCTCCAGCGTATCGTACGTGAGGGCCTTGACAACCTTCGTGCCGAAATGGCCTAAAACCTGACGAGTTATGAGTTTAAGAAATTACATAGACAAGATCAAACCGAGTTTTGAGGAGGGCGGCAAACTGCATGCTTTCCGTTCGGTGTTTGAAGGTTTCGAGACCTTCCTTTATGTTCCGAATACAACCGCCAGGAACGGCGTGAACATTCACGACTCGTTTGACAGCAAGCGTATGATGATCATGGTCGTCATCGCTCTCTGCCCGGCTCTGCTGTTCGGTATGTATAATGTAGGCTATCAGCACTTTGCTCTGGCCGGTCTGCTTGAGCAGGCTACTTTCTGGAATAAGTTCTGGTTCGGCTTCCTGGCCGTTCTGCCCAGACTGATCGTTTCATATGTCGTAGGTCTTACAATAGAGTTCATCGTGGCTCAGTGGAAGCACGAGGAGATTCAGGAGGGTTACCTGGTATCAGGTTTCATCATTCCTCTGATTATCCCCGCAACCACACCGCTGTGGATTCTTGCAGTAGCCGTTGCCTTCTCAGTAATCTTTGCCAAGGAGATATTCGGCGGTACAGGTATGAACTTCCTGAATGTTGCCCTGATTACCCGTGCATTCATATTCTTTGCATATCCTTCAGTAATCACCGGTGAGACCGTTTGGGTGGTTGACCACGCAATCTGCGGTCTGGGTGCCGATATCGACGGTATGACAGCCGCTACTGCTCTGGGTACAGCCGCTACAACAGCAGCCGCTCCTGCATTTGATATGAATATGGTATGGGGCTTCATCCCCGGCTCAGTAGGTGAGACCAGCGTTATCGCCATCGCTCTTGGCGCTCTGCTGCTTCTCTATACCGGAATCGCAAGCTGGAAGACAATGCTTTCAGTATTCGCAGGCGGTATCCTGATGGCTCTGGTATACAACCAGTGGGGTCCCGACAACGCTATGGCTCAGATGCCCTGGTACGAGCATATCTGCCTGGGCGGTTTCTGCTTCGGTGCCGTATTTATGGCAACTGATCCGGTTACATCGGCCCGTACAGAGGTTGGTAAGTGGATTTACGGTCTGCTCATAGGTATGATGGCTATCACAATCCGTGTCATGAACCCCGGTTATCCCGAAGGTATGATGCTGGCCATCCTGCTCATGAACTGCTTCGCTCCGCTGATTGACTGGTGCGTCGTACAGCGTAACGTGAACAAACGTGCTAACAGAATAAATAAATAAGGATTATGGCTACGAAAAAATTCAAATGTAAGGTTTGTGGCTATGTCCACGAAGGAGATAAGGCTCCCGAGAAGTGCCCGATGTGTCAGGCACCTCAGAGTGAGTTTGAAGAGATTGTAGAGGAGGGTGCAGCTCCTGCCAAGAAGGGTCTCAATACCAACAGCAACGTTTATACCATCGTTTATGCAGCCGTAATGGTTGTTATCGTGGCATTCCTGCTGGTGTTCGTATCACAGACTCTCAAGGATCGTCAGACCGCCAACGTAATCAACGATACAAAGCAGCAGATCCTGTCTGCCCTCAACCTGAGGGATCAGGCCGATGTCGCCGCTACATATGACAAGGTTATTACAGCCGATGCACTCATGCAGCCCAATGGTAAGCTTGCTGAGTACGAGGGTGAGTTCAACACCTCTTACAAGAGTGAGTTTGACAACGGAAACTTCCACGTATTTGTGGCTGACATTGACGGTGAGCGCAAGTTCGTGATTCCTATGAACGGACTTGGCCTGTGGGGTACCATCTGGGGTTACATTGCCCTGAATGAGGACCGCAACACAGTCTATGGCGTTTATTTCTCACACTCATCCGAGACTCCCGGATTGGGCGGTGAAATCGCCGGAACCAAATTCCAGGACCGTTTCCCCGGCAAGCTGGTGGTTAACGGTGATGAGGTTGGCCTCAAGGTGGTCAAGTACGGCAAGGCCGACAAGGGCTCACAGTTTGAGGTTGACGGTGTGACAGGCGCTACCATCACATCGACCGGTGTGAATACAATGATTAATAAGGTGCTGTCAGCATACATCCCGTTCCTGACCAAGCAGTGCTGCAAGGAAGGCGGCTGCGAGGAGGGTGCCGATGAGTGCTGCGATGAAAACTCTAACGACTGATAGGATTATGGCAAACAAGAACAGTGAGGCTTTCAAACAGCCGTTGTGGGTCAACAACCCTGTATTGGTTCAGATTCTGGGTATCTGTTCGGCTCTGGCCGTAACGGCTCAGCTCAAACCCGCCATCGTGATGGGTCTTTCAGTAACCGTCATCGTGGCTATGTCAAACGTGATCATTTCACTTCTTCGCAATACTATCCCTAACCGTATCCGTATCATCATCCAGCTGGTGGTGGTAGCTGCTCTGGTTACTATAGTAAGTGAGATTCTCAAGGCCTTTGCATATGATGTAAGCGTTCAGCTCTCAGTTTATGTGGGTCTTATCATTACCAACTGTATCCTTATGGGTCGTCTGGAGGCATTTGCCATGCAGAACGGTCCCTGGGCATCGTTCCTGGACGGTATCGGAAACGGTCTGGGTTATGCAGTCATTCTGGTAGTGGTTGCTTTTGTACGTGAACTCTTTGGTAGCGGAACATTGTTCGGCTTCCAGGTTATACCGCAGTGCTTCTATGAGGCAGGTTACCTGAACAACGGACTTATGATCATGCCGCCTATGGCTCTTATCCTGGCCGGCTGCATCATATGGTATCATCGCGCCAAGAACAAGGATTTACAGGAAAACTAATCTCAAAGCGTAAAGAATTATGGAACATTTCTTCAGTTTATTTGTTAGGTCGATATTCGTCGACAACATGATTTTCGCTTTCTTCCTGGGTATGTGCTCATTCCTGGCCGTATCCAAGAACGTAAAGACGTCTTTGGGACTTGGTGTTGCTGTTATCTTTGTTGAGCTCATCACACTTCCCGTTAACTATCTGCTTCAGACCAAGGTTCTGGAGCCGATGGGTCTGGAATTCCTCAGTTTCATCCTTTTCATCGCTGTTATAGCCGGTATAGTTCAGCTGGTTGAGATGGTGGTAGAGAAATTCTCACCGTCACTCTACAACTCACTGGGTATATTCCTGCCGCTTATCGCTGTGAACTGCGCCATCATGGGTGCATCACTGTTCATGCAGCAGCGTATCGGCATGGATCCGGACAACACTCAGGCCATTACCTCTTTCGGTGACTCAATCGCTTACGCACTGGGTTCCGGTATTGGTTGGGCTCTGGCTATCGTCTGCCTGGCTGCCATCCGCGAGAAGATGGAATACTGCGATATTCCCAAGCCTCTGAAGGGTGTGGGTATTACATTCATTACCGTAGGTCTGATGGCTATGGCTTTCATGTGCTTCTCAGGTCTGGCAATTTAAAGGAGGTAATAATATGAACAACATCTATATATCAAGTATTATAGTTTTCCTGGCCGTTATCCTGCTGCTGGTAGTTATCCTGCTGGTGGCCAAGAGCTACCTTGTTGCCTCAGGCAAAGTCAAGGTAACTATCAACGGCGACAAGGAACTTGAGGTGAATTCAGGCGCAAGCCTCTTGAGCACTCTGGCTGAGAACGGCGTTTATCTGCCATCGGCCTGCGGTGGTAAGGGTTCTTGCGGACAGTGCAAATGCCAGGTCGTTGAGGGCGGCGGTGAGATTTTGGACTCTGAGAAGGGTCACTTCACACGCAAGCAGATCAAGGACAACTGGCGTCTGGGTTGCCAGTGCAAGGTCAAGGGAGATCTTGCCATCAAGGTTCCCGAGAGCGTACTGGGCGTAAAAGAGTGGGAGTGCGAGGTTATCTCCAACAAGAACGTGGCTACCTTCATCAAGGAGTTCATCGTTCAGCTTCCTCCCGGAGAGCATATGGACTTCCTGCCCGGTAGTTATGCCCAGATCAAGATTCCCGCATACTCTATGGATTATGACAAGGATATCGATAAGGATCTTATCGGTCCCGAGTATCTGCCCGCATGGGAAAAGTTCGGTCTCTTTGGCCTCAAGTCAGTAGTTACCGAGCCTACCATCCGTGCTTACTCTATGGCTAACTATCCTGCCGAGGGTGACCGCATCATGCTGACGGTACGTATCGCTACTCCTCCTTTCAAACCCAAACCAGAGGTTGGCTTCCAGGATGTTCCCACAGGCGTGGCTTCATCTTATATCTTCAGCCTCAAGCCGGGTGACAAGGTTATCATGTCAGGTCCTTACGGTGAGTTCCATCCCATATTCGACTCCAAGAAGGAGATGATCTGGGTTGGTGGCGGTGCCGGTATGGCTCCTTTGCGTGCACAGATCATGCATATGACCAAGACTCTTAAGACCACTGACCGTGAGATGCATTATTTCTACGGTGCACGTGCTCTTAACGAGGTGTTCTACCTGGATGACTTCCTGGGTCTGGAGAAGGAGTTCAAGAATTTCCACTTCCATCTGGCTCTTGACCGTCCCGATCCCGCAGCCGATGCAGCAGGCGTGAAGTACACACCGGGATTTGTGCATAACGTAATGTATGAGACCTATCTTAAGGACCATGAGGCTCCTGAGGATATCGAGTACTACATGTGCGGTCCTGGCCCCATGTCAAAGGCCGTTACCGGTATGCTGGATAACCTGGGCGTTGATCCTGCATCGATCATGTACGATAACTTTGGCGGATAAAAGAGTACCAAAGGGGTCAGACCCCAATGGTATCATTTTAAAAAAGCGGCTCTTTTTTGGGCCGCTTCTTTTTTTTATATATTTGCAACTGAACATATTTACTAACCAAATATTCAAGAAAATGAAAAGGATTGTTCTTTCAGTAATGATGCTGGCAGCATTGTCTGCCTCAGCACAGCAACAGCAGAGAAATGCAACGGTTCCGTCATTTGCGGACGCAGTCGAGGATTTTAAGCCCTCAGTAATCACAAACCAGCCTGGCCGTCAGTATCCTATGGTGAACTCACAGGGCGCGGTACGCGTTCAGTTGCGTGCTCCGGGTGCCACATCGGTACAGTTGGATCTGGGTCGCCGCTATGAGATGACCAAGGATGAGAACGGCGTTTGGACGGGTACATCGGCCCCTCAGGATGTAGGTTTCCACTACTATCAGTTGATCGTGGACGGCACTGCTATGCCTGATCCCGGTACCATTTCTTACTTTGGCGCA
>CAJOJD010000060.1 GCA_905234745.1 uncultured Bacteroidaceae bacterium
TCTCTGCTTGCCGTAAGCGCCATTCACCACTATCTGGTATCAATCCAGAAGCGTGTCCAGACTGCTCTGATCGTTGAGAGCGGCGAGATCCGTGAGGTTATGCATGTGGCTCTGCTTATGGGCTACGGTGCAAGTGCCGTCAACCCCTATATGGCGTTTGCAGTGATTGACGATCTGGTCAAGAAGGGAGAGATCCAGCTTGACTACGAGACCGCTCAGCACAACTACATCAAGGCCGTCGACAAGGGCCTTAAGAAGATACTCAGTAAGATGGGCATCAGCACCATACGTTCTTACCGCGGTGCCAAGATATTTGAATCTATCGGTTTGAGCCAGGAACTTCTGGCCAAGTATTTCGGAACAGCATCATCAACCGTTGGAGGTGTAACCCTGGAGGGTATCTGCAAGGATGCCCAGCGTATGCAGGAGCAGGGATTCGGCAAGACCGAGCCCGATGATGTGCTTCCGTTCATAGGCCAATATGCATTCCGCAAGGACGGTATACGTCATGCATGGACACCTGAGGCCATTTCAACATTGCAACTTGCAACCCGTCTGGGAAGCTACAAGAAATTCAAGGAGTTCTGCTCTATAGTTGATGACCGTCAGGAGCCGATGTTCCTGCGCAACTACTTCAAGTTCAAGAGCAATCCTATTTCTATTGATGAGGTAGAGCCCGCCGAGAACATTGTAAAGCGCTTTATCGGTGCTGCAATGTCATTCGGTGCCATAAGCAAAGAGGCTCATGAGGCTATCGCAGTTGCTCTCAATACTCTTGACTCACGAAGCAATACCGGTGAGGGCGGTGAGGACAGCGACCGTTTCCACAATGATGTAGACGGCGTATCACTGAGCAGCCGCATCAAGCAGGTGGCATCGGGCCGATTCGGTGTAACTGCCGAGTATCTGGTCAACGCAATGGAGATCCAGATCAAGATTGCCCAGGGTGCAAAACCGGGTGAGGGTGGTCAGCTGCCCGGATTCAAGGTGAACGAGATCATTGCCCGTACACGTAATTCAATTCCCGGAATTTCACTGATTTCGCCTCCTCCTCACCACGACATCTACTCGATCGAGGATCTGGCACAGTTAATATATGATCTGCGTAACGTGAACCCCAAGGCCAAGATCAGCGTCAAGCTGGTTGCCGAGAGCGGAGTAGGTACCATTGCAGCCGGCGTTGCCAAGGCAAAGGCAGACCTGGTGGTTATCTCAGGCTCTGAGGGCGGTACAGGTGCATCACCCGCATCATCAATCCGTTATGCAGGTATTTCGCCAGAAATCGGCCTTAGCGAGACACAGCAGACTTTGGTTCTGAACGGTCTGCGCAAGGAGATTGAAGTTCAGGTTGACGGACAGCTCAAGACCCCGCGCGATGTCATATCAATGGCTCTGCTGGGTGCAGGCGAGTTCGGATTCGGAACAGCTCAGCTTATCGTTCTGGGATGCCTGCTGATGCGTAAGTGTCATACAAACGCCTGCCCCACAGGATCCCGCTCTGCGCGCCAAGTTCCGCGGCCACAGCCAGTACCTTATCAACTACTATATGTATATGGCTGAGGGCGTAAGGGAACTGCTGGCCGATATGGGATTCCGCAAGTTTGAGGATATTATCGGTCGTACAGACCTTATTGAGATAGATACAGCCAAGTTCAACGACAAGACCCGCGGTCTGGACTTCAGCCGTCTGCTTACAAAGATTGACGGTGTCCTCTATAAGAAAGAGGATCAGATACATGACCTGAGTCAGATACTTGACCAGAAGATCATCAAGGCATCGGCCGATGCCATTGAGAAGGGCTCAAAGGTTGAACTTTCATACGATATTATCAATACAGACCGTGCCGCAGGTGCAATGCTGTCAGGTGCGATAGCAAGCAAGTACGGACATGACGGTCTGGCCGATGATACCATCAACGTCACGTTCAAGGGATCTGCAGGACAGAGTTTCGGCGCATTCCTTATGAAGGGCGTAAACTTCAAGCTTGTAGGTGAGGCCAATGACTATGTAGGCAAGGGCCTTTCAGGCGGCCGCATTGCAATATGCCCGCCCGCTGAGAGCAAGTTTGACGCATCCCAGAACATCATAGCCGGCAACACGATCCTGTACGGTGCAACCAGCGGTGAGATATTCATAAACGGTCGTGTGGGCGAACGCTTTGCAGTACGTAACTCTGGCGCCACAGCCGTCGTTGAGGGCGCAGGTGACCACTGCTGCGAGTATATGACCGGCGGTCGCGTGGTTGTTCTCGGAACTACAGGCAGGAACTTTGCCGCAGGTATGTCAGGCGGTCTGGCTTATGTCTGGGACAAGAACCATGACTTTGACTACTACTGCAACATGGATATGATTGAACTTGACCTGATTGAGGACAAGGCCGGTCGTGACGAGTTGCGCGGTTTGATAGAGAAGCACTACAAGTACACCGGCTCGGCTCTGGCCAAAAAGATGCTGGACAACTGGAGTCAGTACGTAGGTGAATTCATACAGGTTACTCCTATTGAGTACCGCCGTATCCTGCAGGAGGAGAGGATGAAAGCGCTGCAGCAGAAGATTGACAATGTTCAGCGTGATTATTAAATCTTAAAAGTGACACTACTATGGGAAATCCAAGAGCTTTTCTGACCGTTCCCAGACAGGAAGCCGGTCATAGGCCGATACATGAGAGAATAGCCGATTTCAGTGAGGTGGAGCAGACCCTGAACGACAGCAGCCGTCAGCAGCAGGCTTCACGCTGCATGGACTGCGGCGTACCGTTCTGCCACTGGGCATGTCCGCTGGGCAACAAGCAGCCTGAATGGCAGGATGCAGTATATAAAGGCAAGTGGGAACTGGCATACAAGCTGTTATCGGCCACAAATGACTTCCCCGAGTTCACGGGTCGTATATGCCCCGCACTTTGTGAGAAGAGCTGTGCCCTTAACCTGTGCATAGATGCTCCGGTAACCATCCGCGAGAACGAGTGCTCAATAATAGAGCATGCTTTCCGTGAGGGTTACATCAAGCCCAAGACATATGAGCGTAACGGCAAGAAGGTAGCCATAATTGGTGCAGGTCCTGCCGGACTGAGTGCATCGGTACGTCTTAACGCACTGGGTTATGAGGTTACTCTGTTTGACAAGATGCCGTCTGCAGGTGGTCTGGTCCGTTACGGAATACCTAACTTCAAACTGGACAAGTATATCATTGACCGCCGTATGGAGATCATGGAACAGGAGGGTATCAAGTTCAAGTTCAACACACCGGTTGACCTTAACAAACTGCCCGAGGGCTTTGATGCATACATCATATCAAACGGTACTCCCACAGCACGTGACCTCAAGATTCCGGGACGTGAACTCAAGGGCGTATATTTTGCACTGCAGATGCTTACCCAGCAGAACCTGCGTCTGGCAGGACAGGAGTTCAGTTCCGATGAGACCGTATCGGCCAAGGGAAAGAAGGTACTTGTGATTGGCGGCGGTGATACCGGCAGTGACTGCATAGGAACATGTCACCGTCAGGGTGCCGTAAGCGTTACCCAGATTGAGATCATGTCCAAGCCTCCAGTTGGTTACAACCCCGCAACACCGTGGCCGCAGTGGCCCAACATCCTTAAGACCACAACCAGTCATGAGGAGGGTTGCGAACGTCGCTGGTGCCTTACATCCAACAAGTTCCTGGATGACGGCAAGGGCAACCTTAAGGGCGTTGAGGTTGAGACTGTGGAGTGGGTACCGGATCCTAACGGCGGCCGTCCTCAGATGAAACTTACAGGCAAGAAGGAGATTATAGAGTGCGATATGGTGCTGCTGGCTATGGGATTCCTCAAGCCCGAGCATCCGCAGTATGCCCCTAACGTATTCCTGGCCGGTGACGCCAAGAACGGTGCCAGCCTGGTTGTAAGGGCTCTGGCAAGCGGACGTGAGGTTGCAGCACAGGTTGACGCTTACCTGAAGAACAAATAATATGGGAAGGGCAGTACAGTTTACCAAGATGCACGGTCTGGGCAATGACTATATCTATGTCAATGTCATGGATACAGTGCTGCCCGATCCAGCCAAGTTATCAGTACTTTGGAGTGACCGCCACAAGGGTATAGGTTCTGACGGAATTATACTGATTGGCCGCTCACTCAAGGCTGATTTCAGTATGCGTATTTTCAATGCCGACGGATCCGAGGCGCTGATGTGCGGAAACGGTTCGCGTTGCGTTGGTAAGTATGTGTATGACAAGGGATTGACTACCAAAACTGAAATCACTCTCGATACGCTCTCGGGCATAAAGAAGCTGTCACTTCATCCCGGTAAGGACGGCAAGATTGAATCAGTTACGGTAAGTATGGGTGCAGGCGTGCCGCTCAATGTAAGGCACGGTGCTGGAGTACTGGTAGGCGAGACTCTGAACGTTGGCGAAGGTCCTACCGTATGCACTGCTATCAATATGGGAAATCCGCATCTGGTCATGTTCGTAAAGAATGCCGAGAAAGCGCGTGTGGCCGAGGTTGGTCCGGTTATGGAGCGTAACTCAATGTTTCCCAACCGTGCAAATATTGAGTTTGCACAGGTTCTGGACCGTCACCATATAAGAATGCGAGTATGGGAGCGCGGTAGCGGCATTACCTGCGCGTGCGGTACGGGTGCCTGCGCAACTGCGGTTGCATCGGCTATGCAGGGTTATACCGATCCCGATGACTGTGAGGTGACCATGGATGGAGGCAGCCTTAAGGTTTCGTGGAACCCCGATACCAAGGAGGTTCTGATGACCGGCGATGCCAACATTGTTTTTGAAGGAACGATAGAACTATAATAGATATGCCACAAGCAAACATAAACTTTGGTCGTCTGCCCGAGAGATATCTGTTTCTGGATATAGCCAAGAGGGTTGCGGCTTACAGCAAGTCTCATCCTGAGGCTGATATCATCAGGATGGGAATAGGTGACGTTACGCGTCCGCTTGCACCGTCGGTAATAAAGGCTATGCATCAGGCTGTCGATGACTGTGCTGCGCCGGAGACATTTCACGGCTACGGCCCAGAGCGCGGTTACCAGTGGTTGAGGGAGGCCATTGTGAAAGGTGATTACTTACCGCTGGGGGTACAGATGAATCCCGATGACATTTTCATTAACGACGGAGCCAAAAGCGACACGGGCAATATAGGTGATATCCTTACTCCCGGGTCGCTTATCGGTATTACAGACCCTGTATATCCCGTGTATGTGGATACCAATCTGATGCGCGGAAATGTTATAAAATATATAACTTGCAGTGCAGAGAACGGATTTACGGGCGATATCCCTACAGAAAAGTTCGATGTTTTGTACCTTTGCTACCCGAATAATCCGACGGGTGCCGTAATCACTCGCAGCAAGCTCCAGAAATGGGTTGATTATGCTCTTGAAAACGGCGCTCTGATTATGTATGACTCGGCTTACGAGGCATTCATACGTGATCCGGAGATTCCTCATTCAATTTATGAGATTAAGGGCGCAAGAAATTGTGCGATAGAGTTCCGCAGTTTTTCAAAGACTGCAGGATTTACCGGTGTGCGTTGCGGTTATACCGTAATTCCTCAGGAACTTAAGGTCGATGACGGCAAGGGCGGAAAGATAAGTCTGAATGCCATGTGGGAACGCCGTCAGAGCTGTAAGTTCAACGGTGCGTCATACATATCCCAGAAAGGTGCCCTGGCTGTTTATTCAGATGAGGGCCGTGCTGAGACAAAGGCAACCATAGATTATTACCTTGAAACGGCACGTATCATAAGAAAGAGTATGGATGAGGCTGGTCTGGAACCGCAGGGTGGTGAGAATGCACCGTATATCTGGGCCAAGACGCCTAAGGGCATGAGCTCATGGGATTTCTTTGACCTGCTGCTTGACAAGGCACAGGTCGTGGTTACACCCGGTAGCGGATTCGGCCCCGCAGGTGAAGGTTATTTCCGCATAACCTCATTTGCAGACCGACAGCGTACCATAGAAGCTATGGAAAGAATAAAGAAGATACTATAACAAAATACATGGAGAGAGAAGCAGTTCTTATACTTGAGGACGGAACCCGTTACGTAGGTCGCTCGTTCGGATATGAAAAATCCGTATCGGGCGAACTCGTGTTCTATACGGCTATGACGGGATATCCGGAGAGTCTTAGTGATCCGTCATACAAGGGCCAGATCCTGGTGCCCACATTCCCGCTTATAGGCAACTACGGCGTGCCGGGCGACGAGACGGTCAACGGAATATCAAAGTTTTACGAGTCAGACAGAATTCAGTGCTCGGCACTGGTGATTGCCCAATATTCGGCCGAATACAGCCATTGGGACTCTGAGAAGAGTCTGGGCGAGTGGCTCAAGAAATGGGAGGTTCCCGGTATTTACGGAATCGATACCCGTGCGCTTACCAAGCGTCTGCGTGAGAAGGGTGCCATGCTGGGCAAGATAGTATTCGGCGATGAGGATATCCCGTTCTACGACCCCAACAAGGATAATCTGGTATCACAGGTTTCCTGTCCCGAGATAAAGCATTACGGAAACGGCAAGTATAAGGTCCTGATGGTGGACTGCGGCATGAAGAACAACATTCTGCGCTGTCTGCTTGACTATAACGTTCAGATAAAGCGTGTGCCCTGGAACTATGATTTCAGCGGTGAGGATTATGACGGCCTGTTCATTTCAAACGGCCCCGGCGATCCCGCAATGTGCACCGAGACCATAGCAAACATACGCAAGGCTCTGCAGCAGGACAAGCCTATCATGGGTATCTGCCTGGGCAACCAGTTGCTGGCACTTGCAGCAGGAGCCAAGACCTACAAACTCAAGTACGGTCACCGCGGACACAACCAGACAGTCCGCATTCCCGGCACTCACAAGTGCTTTGTGACATCACAGAACCACGGTTTTGCCATCGATGACAAGACTCTTCCGTCTGATTGGGAGCGTATGTTCGAGAACCTTAACGACGGCACCAACGAGGGAATAAAGCACAAAACAAAGCCTTTCTTCTCGACACAGTTCCATCCGGAGGCATCGAGCGGACCTACCGATACGGGTAACCTGTTCGGTATGTTTGTGGAGAATATGATACAATACTCTAAGAAATGAATGATGCTATGGAAAATGTAAAGAGAGTACTTGTGCTCGGCTCTGGAGCACTCAAGATAGGTCAGTCAGGTGAGTTTGACTATTCCGGTTCGCAGGCCCTGAAGGCTCTGCGTGAGGACGGCAAATACACCATTCTCATAAACCCCAACATAGCCACAGTCCAGACATCCGAGGGTGTGGCCGATGCCATCTATTATCTGCCAATCACCGCCACATTCGTGGAGAAGGTTATCCAGAAGGAGAAACCCGACGGCATCATGCTTGCATTCGGCGGCCAGACAGCCCTGAACTGCGGCGTTGAGCTGTACAAGAGCGGCATCCTGGAGAAATACGGCATCAAGGTACTGGGTACTCCGGTTCAGGCAATCATCAACACCGAGGACCGTGAGCTGTTTGCCGATATGATGCGCTCCATCAACGTAAAGACCCCGCGCAGCGAGGCCGTAAACAACATGGAGGAGGCTCTTAAGGTTGTCAAGGAGATTGGTTATCCTGTAATCGTTCGTGCCGCCTATACTCTGGGCGGTCTGGGTTCAGGTTTCTGCTCAAATGACGAGGAACTTAAGAAGGTGGCTGCATCGGCCTTCTCATATTCTCCGCAGATTCTGGTCGAGGAGTCACTCAAGGGCTGGAAGGAGATTGAGTACGAGGTTGTACGTGACCGTTATGACAACTGCATCACGGTCTGCAACATGGAGAACTTTGACCCGCTGGGCATACATACAGGTGAGAGCGTCGTTGTCGCTCCGTCACAGACTCTGAGTGACCATGAGTATCACAAACTGCGCCGTATTGCGATCGATATCATCCGCCACGTGGGTATAGTGGGAGAGTGCAACGTACAGTATGCTCTGGATCCCAACTCCGACGATTACCGTGTTATTGAGGTTAACGCCCGTCTGAGCCGCTCATCGGCCCTGGCATCAAAGGCTACCGGTTATCCTCTGGCTTTTGTGGCTGCAAAACTTGGTCTGGGATATGGTCTGGATGAGATTCCAAACTCTGTGACCAAGGTTACGTCGGCCTGCTTTGAGCCCGCTCTGGACTACGTGGTTTGTAAGATTCCGCGTTGGGACCTGGGTAAGTTTGAGGGCGTTTCACGTCTGATTGGCTCCAGCATGAAGTCCGTCGGTGAGATTATGTCAATAGGACGCACCTTTGAGGAGGCTATCCAGAAGGGTATGCGTATGATAGGACAGGGTCTGCACGGATTTGTCTGCAATAACGTAAAGGTTCCGGATATCGAGGCAGAGTTGGTTAATCCTACCGACCGTCGTCTGCCGGCCATTGAACTGGCTTTCGCTCAGGGATATACGGTTGATAAACTGCATGAACTGACCAAGATTGACAAGTGGTTCCTGTGCCGTCTGGCTAACATCCACAATATCAAGGAGCAACTGGCTAATGCAGGTGACCTTAAGAATGTTTCCGAGGACCTGCTGCGTGAGGCCAAATGCATGGGATTCAGTGATTATCAGATCGGTAAGCTGACAATATCGGGCGATAAGCTTAATCCTCACGAGAAACAGGCTGCAGTACGTAAATTCCGCAAGGGACTGGGTATTCTGCCGGTGGTCAAGCAGATTGATACGCTGGCAGGCGAGTATCCCGCTTTTACCAACTACCTGTACATTACCTATAACGGAACGGAAAACGATGTTACGTTTGAGCAGGACAGTAAGTCTGTAATCGTTTTGGGTAGCGGTGCTTACCGCATAGGTTCATCGGTTGAGTTTGACTGGTGCGGTGTGGCTGCCGTCAAGAAG
>CAJOJD010000061.1 GCA_905234745.1 uncultured Bacteroidaceae bacterium
TGGACATTATGTGAAATCTGTTACACTCCCAAATACAATTAGGAAAATAGGGAGCGGTTCATTTAAATCTTTGTGGGATATAAAATCAATTGTTTTACCATCATCCCTAATTACTATAGGTGATCAGGCTTTTTGTGATTGTCAAAGTCTTGAGTCTATAGATATTCCAGAAAATGTAACATCTATAGGCGATGAAGCGTTTGACTATTGCTTAAGCTTAAAGTCTGTAACACTGGGTAATTCTCTGAAGACAATAAATAATGGTGCTTTTTCACGCTGTGGTAAACTTACTAGTCTCACTATTCCCAACTCTGTTGAAAAAATTGGTCAGGCTTCGTTTTCGGAATGTAAAAATTTAGAAACAGTTACTTTATCACAGAATTTGTCTGAAATTGGGAGAAGTGCTTTTCATGATTGTGAATCACTTAAGTCAATTATTATTCCAAAATCAGTAAAGTCAATAGGGGAGTATGCATTTTATAATTGTTATGCAGCAGATACAATTATATCACGAATCGAAGATCCTTTTGAAATACCTTCATATGTTTTCCAATTGTAGTCATAACCGGATCCTTTCTGTACATCCTCAGATGTGAGTATATATATTTTTCCATTCAGTACAGATACAGAGTTTACTCTGAGATAAGTGGTCTTTTCTTCCTTTTCATCAGGAATACTAATGTATGCTAGCTGTAATCCTTTGTCATTCATGACCTTAATGCCTTTGAATGTGCGGTACTGATTGACTCTTCTTCGGATTACCCAATCGTCGCATATCCAGGCATCACTAAATCTGGGTGAAAGAACAATGTCAGAAATCAGGTACTCCCAATTGTTATCATCGTTGAATATATTCTGGCTGGTATATATGGTGGTTGTAGGATACAATGAGTTGTCAATGTCCTGATATAGGAATCCTTCCAGGTTTGGCTCATACTGGTAATAACCGTTTTCAACGGAATAATCAAGGTCTTTGGTCCATACGGCATTTGTGGTATCAAGTTCGGTATAATAACCAAAGAAGTGGTACATGCAGACACAACTGTCCTCGCTTACACCCCAGAACTCGTACGGATATTTGCGCCCGTAACGCTCAAACTGATAGAACTGATCATCCCTGAGATTGTTGCCCATCAATGCTTTCATACTGTCGGCATCAAAGAACTCAATCAGCTGGAAAGATTCCCCGTATCCCCATAGTCTCCGGACAAAAGCCTCTATCTCAGGAATCATGGATATGGTGTAGGTGGTGTCCTTGTCCGTAAACTTGTCATAGAACTTTTTATCAAACCTGACGTTCTCAACTATACCTTCAGCCTTTTGATAGTATGTGTCCGATGACTCCTGCAGTGGAATGGGAATAGACAGTTTTATGCCCTGCGGCCCGGGGCTCTCATAGATTCCAATCTCTGATTTCTTTCCATTATGATCAAAATCAAATACCGTCATGTACGCCTTCCCGTCATTGGTCAGTTCCTTGGGCAGTGGACTAATAGTTGATTCGCTGCCCATACGGGCCTCCATCTGTACGGTCTGTGCGGAAATGGTAATTGCGGATATTGCCAACAATGCAGAAATGAATAATCTGTTCTTTAACATGAGGTCACTCTTTTATTATTCTGCAATAATAGTCAATTGTTCTCATCTGACAATCAAATTATGTACGTTTCAACTTTTCCGACAGGATAAACCGCTTGAGTTTTTTATTATTTTTGCGGATATGGCGGAGCATTGGAGCATATATGCGGATTGGAACCCTTGGCATGGATGTACCAAGATAAGTCCGGGTTGCAAGTACTGCTATGTGTACAGGCAGGATGAGATGTATGGAAGCGAGATAGGGAGCAATCTGGCCCGCAAGACCGCCGCATTCAACCTGCCCGTTAAGCGTAAGCGTGACCGCAGTTGGAAAATTGAGCCGGGCAAGATGGTGTTCACATGCTTTACATCGGATTTTCTGCTCAAGGATGCCGATGAGTGGCGGCCGGACTGCTGGCGTATGATGCGCGTGCGCAGTGACTTGTGGTTCTACTTCTTTACCAAGCGCATAGACCGCTTTATGGAGTGCATCCCCGATGACTGGGCCGATGGTTATGACAACGTACTGGTGGGCTGTACGGTAGAGAACCAGCAGATGGCCGACTACCGTCTGCCGATATTCAAGGCGCTACCTATCAAACACAAGTCAATCATTGTTTCTCCTTTGATATCGGTTGTGGATATCTCTAAGTATCTGGACAGTAGCATTGAGGAGGTATCGGTAGGAGGGGAGTCTGGGGTTGATGCACGTCCATGCAATTACGACTGGGTGCTGGATCTGCGGCGCCAGTGTGTTGAGAAGGATGTGCCGTTCAGGTTCCATCAGACCGGAGCAAAGTTCATAAAGGACGGCAAGCAGTATTATGTGAGGCATCCGTTCCAGCTGAGCCAGGCGCATAAGGCCAACATAGACTATAAGATAAGGGAGTTTTATGTGCCGGAGAAGGTCAAATTTGAGTGGAAGGAGAGTGATTATCGGCAAGAAGAACTATTTTTGTAACAATTACCAAGATACTATATGAGAAAGACAATTGCCACAGCCAAGGCACCGGCTGCAATAGGGCCATATTCACAGGCGGTTAACCTTAACGGCACGGTATATGTATCGGGCCAATTACCTGTAAATCCTGCCGATGGAACAATTCCGCAGGGCATTGAACTGCAGACACGTCAGGCGTTGGATAATATTGGCGCAATACTGAATGAGGCCGGACTGACATTCAATGATATAGTAAAGACAACGGTACTGCTGGCCGACCTTAAGGATTTTGCGGCGATGAATGCAGTGTATGCCGAGTATTTTCCGCAGGATAAGCCTGCCCGTGCATGTTTTCAGGTGGCAGCCGTACCTAAGGGTGCTCTTTTGGAGATAGAAGCTATTGCAGGCAAATAATGGCGGCTACAGATACATACTTGACCGTGAAGGGTGAGGCCCAGGCGCAGTTCGTTGAGCAGCGCAGCCGCTTTATCTCGTTCATATGGCATGTAACTACGGCCGATGAGGTCAAGGAACGTATCACAGCCTTGCAGAAAGAGTATTATGACGCACGTCATGTATGTTATGCCTATATGCTTGGTGCAGAGCGTACTGACTGGCGTGCGAATGATAACGGGGAGCCGTCGGGAACTGCCGGAAAGCCCATTCTGGGGCAGATAAACAGTGCCGGTCTGAGTGACGTGCTGATAGCGGTTGTCCGATATTTTGGCGGCGTTAAGCTGGGGACATCGGGCCTTACCGAGGCATACCGGCTGGCGGCTGCGCAGGCCATTGAGAAAGCCGAGGTCATCACCGCGTTTGTGGAACGCAACGTAACGGTGCTCTTTACATACAACATGACCAATGTGGTGATGAAAGCCGTAAAGGACCTTGACGTGCGGATTGTAAGTCAGGACTACGGCTTGTTCAGTGTTGAAGGTACTGACAGGGCTTTTGAATGCAAGGCCGTACTCAGGGCAAAACTGTCGGTGGCCGATGAACTAGAAACAAAACTAAATGCTGTTGCCGATACTCAGGCAAACAGGGAGTTGCAAATAGATAAATGATATATATGAAGACAGGAAAACTTACTTTTGGATTGTTTGTAGCCATTCTGGCTATGGGTATGCAGTCATGCGGCGATGGTCCCAGACCGTCAGACAAAAGCGGCCACGACCTGTGGCTGGGTGATATTACCGCTAAGGTAACAGCTCCGTATACGGAGTTGCTGAAAGAGTACGATAAGGAACTCGGTGACGAGGGATTCCGTATCAAGCACAATGACAAGGGGCTGGCTGTCATCTATGCCAATACTGATGCCGGTCTGATGTATGGAACATACTACCTGAAACGTCTGGGTGACTGCGGTGAGTTGTCCAAAATGAACAATGAGATAGTCGAGGTTCCGGCATTCAGATATCGTATTCTGAACCACTGGGATAACCCCAATCTTACGGTGGAACGCGGTTATGCCGGCAAGTCACTCTGGAAATGGGAGGAACTACCAGGAAAGATACGCCCCGAGTATGAGGAGTACGCACGTGCCAATGCATCGATAGGCATTAACGGTACAGTCCTTAATAACGTGAATGCCGATGCCCGTATGCTCAGCCGTGAGTATCTGGAGAAGGTAAAGGTGCTGGCTGATATTTTCCGTCCATATCATATCAAGGTATATCTGTCACTGAACTTTGCCGCTCCTAAGCATCTGGCAGGTCTCAAGACCAGCGATCCTCTTGACAAGGACGTGATAAAGTGGTGGAACGAGAAGGTGGCCGAGATTTACAGCATTATCCCTGATTTTGGAGGTTTCCTGGTAAAGGCGAATTCTGAGGGCCAGTCCGGTCCGCAGGATTACGGCCGTACCCATGCAGACGGTGCCAATATGATAGCCGATGCCGTTAAGCCCTATGGCGGAATCGTAATGTGGAGAGCGTTTGTATATGCTCCCGAATCAAAGGACCGCGCAAAGCAGGCAGTCGAGGAGTTCAAACCCCTGGACGGACAGTTCCGTGACAACGTGATAATCCAGATCAAGAACGGTCCTGTTGATTTCCAGCCCCGTGAGCCGTTCAGTCCGCTTTTTGGACAGATGGAGCACACCAATGTGATGGCTGAGATGCAGATTACACAAGAGTATCTTGGACACAGCAACCATATGGTCTACCTGCATCCTATGTGGAAGGAATGCCTTGACTCCGACACATATCAGAATGGAGAGGGTAGTACTGTAGCTGCAGAGACATTGGGAAAGGTGCATGGCAATACTCAGTGGAGTGCAATAGCTGGTGTATCCAATATAGGTGATAGCGTAAACTGGTGCGGACATCAGCTTGCACAGGCAAACTGGTACGCATTCGGCCGTATGGCATGGAATCCGGACCTGAGTTCTGAAGAGATTATAAATGAGTGGCTCAAGCAGACATTCACCATCAACAGGAAGTTTGTGGAGCCGGTTGCAAAAATGATGCTGGCATCACGTGAGGCATGCGTCAAGTATGAGATGCCCATGGGATTGCACCATTGCTTCTCGGGCGCAGGACACTATGGCCCCGGACCTTGGGACCGTTCGTCACGACCCGACTGGGAGCCTGCCTATTATCACAAGGCAGCAGCCGACGGTATAGGATTTGACCGTACGTCAAAGACCGGAACTGATGCCGTTTCGCAGTATCATGAGCCGCTCCGTTCTCTCTATGATAATGTTGAGACTTGCCCCAAGGAACTTATCCTCTGGTTCCATCATCTGCCGTGGGACTACAAAATGAAGAGCGGACGTACACTGTGGAATGAGCTCTGCTATACTTTTGAAGAAGGCATACAGGAGGCACGCGGTTTCATAAAGACTTGGGAGAGTGTAGAGAATCTTGTGGATCCTTACCGTTACGGACAAGTTCATGACAAATTGGTACGTCAGGCTAAGGATGCCATCTGGTGGCGCGATGCCCTGATGCTCTATTTCCAGCAGTATTCAAATATGGAGATACCGGCAGACTGCACGCCGACTCAGCATACTCTGGATGAGTTGCGCAGGTTCCGTCTGCGTATATCAAATTACGAAACTCCGGCATTGGACAAGCTGCCTGATTACAGCTTGTAGAAAATAGCCCATTCCACCGCGGAATCTTAATGACTCAGAATCCAGCGAATGTCTTTGTGGGTGATGAGTTTAAACATGAATACCGCGGAATAGTAAGGATGGGAACATGGAACGGCCTTGACCTGGTAGCCTAAATGGTGGCAGGCAAGGCCGAACATGGTTTCCATAGAGTGGGCCAGCGTGCCTACGCTTCCTGTCTTAAGGTCCTTTCCATAATCGTCGGCCGAGTAATCATTTTTCAGAAGGAATCTGATTATCTCACTGCGGCAAAGGAACATGGTTCCGGAACAGAATACGGCCTCGTTGTTATATGGAATGCCATACTCGTTACATATTTTCTCTGTGTAGGCGCAGTTGCGGGGTGCTTCTTTCTTCAATAAAAAGAATCTGGGACAGACTATGCCAACCTGTTCCGATGATGATATGGCTTGATATGCGATGTCAAATCTTTTCTTAGAGCCAATCAATGGCCTGATAAGATTGTTGCGGAATTCATAACCATGAAAATGCAGATGGTTGACATGCAGTGACCTGCGGCTGTTTTTGGTGTGGATCTTAAGGATATACTCGTACTGGGAAAGGTCAACCTGTTTCATGGCCTGGAAAAACGGGTATACATCATATCCGCTGTTTTCGACCGGAAGTATTCTGGCATCCGGTACGCGGGACAGGATTTTACTGCGTATTTCCTCGTTTTCATCGGTAATTGTGACTATCAGACTGAAGGGAACGGTTATGTTGGACAGTCTGTCCAGAAACCAATCCGTCTGATCCTGATAGTAAATGTGCAGATGTACCAGTAAATTACCCATTTTCCTGCTTGTTGATACGCAAAAATATTTCTTTTTGTCGATTCTATCGATTAAAAGTAAAAAATATTGTATACATTTGCGTTACTAACCGTTTTAAACAAAAAAAAGGATTATGAAAAAATTATTGGTTATCGCAGCAGCGATTCTTTCATTCAGTGCAGTAAATGCTCAGGTTGCATATCTTGGTTTCCAGAGTGTAACCGCTAGTTCAAAAGCAGGCAACACAACTATTTCAAAAGCAAACAGCGGCTTTTTCCTTGGCGGAGCAATGAATTTTGAGATTGCCGATGCCATTGGCATTCAGCCGGGACTTGAGGTAAGCTATGCTGGAAGAACCGAAAGCACAATAGCAGGTGATGACAAGTTTTCAATGTGGGGCATCAAGATTCCAGTAGACGTAAACTACGGATTTGAACTGGCTCCTGATTTCAAATTGAACGTTTATGCAGGACCGTCAATCTATGTAGGCTTGTCATATAACGATAAAGTCGGTAATACCACATATGATTGGTATGGCAACCAGTATGGCCGCTTTGGTCTTGGACTGGGAATGGGTGCATGGTGCGACATCAAGGATGTAATCCGTGTAAAGGCCGGCTATGACCTTGGTCTGCTCAACCGCGCACAGGATAAGGACAATCTCGATTATAAGGAGAGCGCCTTCATGATCTCAGTTGGTTATCTCTTCTGATTTTGATAATCACCAAAAAATATCAGCCGACCTTTTGGGCCGGCTGATATTTTTTTTGAAGGTATTAGCCTTCGTCTCTGCGAGCCGAAGGCGGGACTCGAACCCGCGACCTACGCATTACGAATGCGTTGCTCTACCAACTGAGCTATTTCGGCTTGATTCGGCCGCGAAGGTAGTAAAAAATATTTGGCTGTATCGGCTTTTTTAGGTTATTTTGCAAGTTAATATATAGTAATATGAAATACGCGTTGGTAACTGGTGGATCAAGGGGCCTGGGCAGAGCTGTATGCATTAAGCTGGCCAGCTTGGGCTATCCTGTTCTAATCAACTATAAATCAAACTCTGAGGCCGCTCAGGAGACTAAACGGCTGATTGAGGAGGCCGGCGGTCGGGCCGAACTGATGCCGTTTGACGTTTCTGTTCAGGCAGATGTGGAGGCAGCAGTCGACAAATGGCAGGAGTCTCACAAAGATGATTATATCGCTGTTCTTGTGAACAACGCCGGAATACGTCGTGACAACCTGATGATATTCATGCAGGATGACGACTGGAACAGTGTCCTGAACACAAACCTCAACAGTTTCTTCTTTCTGACACGCCGTCTGCTCAAGGATATGCTTTCAAAGCGTTGGGGCAGGATAGTGAACATGGCTTCACTGTCCGGCATCAAGGGATTGCCCGGTCAGACCAACTACTCGGCCGCAAAGGCAGCTCTGATAGGTGCAACAAAGGCTTTGGCTCAGGAGGTTGCGGCACGCAAGGTTACGGTAAATGCCGTAGCTCCCGGATTCATTGCAACCGATATGACCAGGGAACTGCCCGAGGATGAGCTCAAGAAGATGATTCCCGTAGGCCGGTTCGGCCGCCCGGAGGAGGTTGCCGCTACCGTAGGCTTCCTGGTATCGGACGAGGCATCATACATTACCGGTGAGGTTATTTCTGTCAATGGCGGACTTTACACATGACTTATATTCACAATAGCTTTTTAATACAGATATGAAAAAGATTCTTGTTTCTTTATTGTTTGCGTCAATGGCTTTTTCAGCCAATGCACAGGATGTAGTCAACGGAGTACGTGTTCCCAGCGGTTATCAGGGCCACATAGAGTATTCAAACCTGTTTTACCTGAAAGGAGGTGGAACGGCAATGGATCTTTCAACCACTCACGGTTTCTATTACACTCCCAATATGTTTGTGGGTATAGGTATAGGCGTTCATGCGGCACCCGGCGATGCTTTTGTTCCTATTTATGCTGCAGCCAAGTATATCTTCAATTACAAGACCAAAGTGTCTCCTACACTTCAGATGAAGATGGGCTCATTCTTCAGTGAAGGTGCCAAGACATACGGAGACCTGTCCTTTGGTCTGAGATTTGCGTCTGACCGTGATTTTGCTTTCTCAATACAGGCATGTGCATCATATTACACTCCGTTTGACGTGGTAGATGAGTATTGGGATTCTGGACTTGGAATGTATGCTACGACCACTACAAGGATGAACCTTTCATCGGTTGGATTGCGTCTTGGCATTGAATGGTAATTATTATTCAGGATGGGAAGAGTCGTTATAACAGGAATGGGAATCTGGAGTTGCCTGGGAACCAGTCTGGACCAGGTGAAGGAGTCCCTTTTTGCCGGAAAGTCCGGTATTGGCATCGATCAGGCACGTAAGGAATACGGATACAGGTCATTGCTGACCGGTATTGTAGAGCAGCCTGTGCTTAAAGGTTTGCTTGACCGCCGCCTGCGTGCAGGTATGAGTGAGGAGGCTGAGTATGCCTTCATGGCATCCCGCGAGGCTTTTGCCAATGCCGGTATTGATGATGATTACCTGCTGGCCAATGAGGTTGGCGTGATATTCGGCAATGACTCATCGGCCAAACCTGTTATAGAAACCAACCGTATCATGGAGGAGTATAAGGACAGCGCCATGCTTGGCTCGGGCCTGATATTCCAGTCCATGAACTCGACCGTAAACATGAATATGAGCACCGTATTCCATCTGCGTGGCGTTAACTTTACGCTGAGTGCTGCATGTGCCAGCGGATCGCATGCCATAGGAATAGGGTACATGATGATACAGCAGGGTTGGCAGGATATGGTTCTGTGCGGAGGCGCTCAGGAGACAAACTATCTCTCTATGGCATCGTTTGATGCGCTGTCGGCATTCTCGGTACGAATGGATGAGCCTACCAAGGCATCACGTCCGTTTGACCGTGACCGTGACGGACTGGTTCCCAGCGGTGGTGCTGCTGCCCTGGTACTTGAGGATTATGACCATGCCGTAAAGCGCGGCGCCACGATTTTGGCCGAGGTTGCCGGATACGGATTCTCATCAAACGGTACCGGAGGTATATCTCAGCCCAATTCCGATGCATCGTTCCTGGCTATGAGCCGTGCGCTTAAGCAGGCCGGGGTTAATCCGGATGATGTTGATTACATCAATGCTCACGCTACATCAACGCCGCAAGGTGATATGTTTGAGGCTGTGGCTCTGGCACGTCTCTTTGAGGGACGCAAGGCATGGATAAGTTCCACCAAGTCAATGACCGGACATGAGTGCTGGATGGCTGGCGCAAGCGAGGCTGTCTACTGTACGCTTATGCTCAACAACGGCTTTGTGGCACCCAACATCAACTTTGAGAACCCTGATGAGTATTCGGCCAAACTTAAGATCGCAGCCGATACCAAACAGACTGAATTAAGGACTATACTGTCTAACTCCTTCGGTTTTGGAGGAACTAACAGTGCACTTGTAATCAAGAAGATATGAATCTGTCACCAGCCTTGAAGGAGGCTTACACCAAAGAGCATCTGAGCGCCCGCGACGCACAGCGTCTGGCGGAGTTCATAGCATGGGGTCCGATAGTTTTCGAGACATCACGCCTGATGATAAAGTTCGGAATACTGGACCTGTTGCGTGATAACGTGGACGGACTTACCCAGCAGGAGATTGCCGATAAGACCAAGTTGTCACTCTATGCCGTAAAGGTGCTCACCGAGGGCTCGTTATCAATCGGAACCGTACTGCTGGATCCTGACACGGACCGTTTCAGACTCTCCAAGACCGGATGGTTCCTGCTCACCAATCCCATCACAAGAGTAAATATTGATTTCAATCATGACGTGAATTACGAGGGCTGGTTCAAACTTGAGGAGTCACTCAAGGAGGGCCGTCCCGCAGGTCTGGAGCATTTCGGAAGCTGGCCTACGGTATATGAGGGGCTTTCTGAGTTGCCGGAGCAGGTGCAGAAGAGCTGGTTCGGATTTGACCATTTCTACTCGGACCACTCATTTGATGAAGCCCTAAAGATTGTATTTGACGGCGGAAAGACCGAGTCACTGATAGATGTAGGCGGCAATACGGGCCGATGGGCAATGCGTTGCGTCGATTACAGCGACAAGGTTAAGGTGACAATAATGGACCTGCCACAGCAACTTGAGATGATGCGTAAGCAAACTGCCGGCAAGAAGGGTGCCGACCGCATTGAAGGATTCGGAATCAACCTGCTTGACCGTACCCAGAAGTTCCCGTCGGGACGCCATTTTGACGCCATCTGGATGAGCCAGTTCCTGGACTGCTTTGCCGAGGATGAGATACTGAGCATACTTACGCGTGCATCGGAGGCTATGGACAAGGATACACGCCTTTACATAATGGAGACATTCTGGGACCGCCAGAAGTTTGAGCCGGGCGCCCTGTGCCTGACAATGACAAGCCTTTATTTTACCGCCATTGCCAACGGAAACAGCAAGATGTACCACTCGGAGTGCATGGAGCGCCTTGTGGAGCAGGCCGGCATGAAGGTGGAGACCATACATGACAATCTGGGTCAGGGAGGACACAGCATCATGGTATGTAAACTGAAATAATCAAACAAGTTAAGTATATGGACAGAAAGGAGATTGAAGCCAAAGTCAAGAATTTCATGATCGAGGATCTTGAAATCGATGAGGAGAAGATTGCTCCCGATGCACTGCTCAAGAAGGATCTGGGAATAGATAGCCTGGATTTCATTGACATCGTTGTGATTGTTGAGAAGACATTCGGAGTCAAGATCAAGAGTGAGGAGATGGCTGGAGTTAAGACCTTCAGCGCGTTCTGTGACTATCTGGAGAGCAAGCTTGGCTAAGAGAGGGGGTAAACCCAAGGAGTGGAAGGGCAAGACCGACGGCCTGCCGTGGATGATACGGTCGCTGGTGGTGCTGATGAAAGTGATAGACAGGCGCGTCATTTATTGCTTTATGGCAGTGGTGGTGCCTTTCTACATGCTGTTCAACCATAAAGGTTATCTGGCCATCTACAGGTTTTTCAGACAGCGATTCGGATACGGCCGTATCAAGTCATTCCTTAAGGTTTACGCAAACCATTTCCGCTTTGGTCAGGTCATCATAGACCGGTATGCGGCATATGCGGGCAAGAGGTTCCGTTTTGAACTGGACGGAAACGAAAGGTTCATGGAACTGGTGGGCGGTGAGCGCGGATTCGTGCAGCTGAGTTCACATGCCGGCAATTACGAGATGGTGGGATACGGTCTGACATCGACTGCCAAAAAGGTGAACGGCCTGTTTTACGGCGGTGAGACCCAGGTGATGATGGATTTCAGGCGTAAGATCCTGGCCATGCACAACGTGAATCTGATTGAGGTCGATGAGAGCATGTCGCACATATTCAACATGAATGCGGCGATAGACCGGGGCGAGATTGTGAGCATGACGGGTGACCGCCTGTTCGGTTCGTCAAAAGCAATCAAGTGCATGTTCCTGGGCAAGGAAGCCAGTTTCCCCATGGGGCCGTTTGCCCTGGCAGTGCAGAAGGAGGTTCCCATGCTGGCAGTGTTCTCAATGCGTAGTCACGGAGTGTACAAGGTCTATGTGAGGGATATAAGACAGGATGAATCACTCCCGCTCAGGGCACGTATGGCCGATATGGCCCAGAATTTTGCCTCAGAGTTGGAGAAAGTTGTAAGGATGTATCCCACACAGTGGTTCAACTACTACGATTTCTGGAAGGCCGATGAATGAGTTTGAAAAGATAGACGTCCACACACTGCTGCCACAGCAGGAGCCGTTCGTGATGATAGACCGCCTGATCCATTATGACCCGGTCAGAACCGTAACGACTCTGCAGGTGAGACAGGACAACATATTTGCCGATGAGGGACATCTGTCGGTTGCAGGACTCAATGAGAATATAGCCCAGACATGCGCTGCCAGAATGGGATATCAGAGCCTGTCATCGGGCGAGAAGGTAAAGATTGGCGTGATTGGCGCCATAACCAATTTCAGCGTGGAGCGTACGCCACTGGTAGGTGAGGTGCTGACAACAACGATAGATGTGGTGCAGGAGGTGTTTCAGGTTACACTGGTACACGCAACCGTACAGGTTGGCGATGAGGTGATAGCCCAGACAGACCTCAAGATAGCACTGCAGGACTGATAAATGAATTGATATGAAAGAACTTAAGGCTTCCCTTGGAACTATAAGGCAGACTTCATCAAACTGCGTGAACTCTCGTTAGGCTACACCTTCCCGAAGAAGATGCTGGAGCCGCTGAAGTATGTGAAAGGCCTGAGCCTCTCGGTGGTTGCCCGTAACCTGTGGACAATCAAGAAGTATACCGACAACATCGATCCCGAGTCATCCATCAACAACAGCAATGGTCAGGGTCTGGAGTTGAACGGTTATCCCACAACTCGTAACATTGGTTTCAACTTAAACGTGAAGTTCTAATCCTATAAATTAAGACAACAATGAAAAGATATAAAGTTTTAGCATTTGCTTCGGTATTCGCACTTGGACTGACAAGTTGTGGAGATTTTGGTGACACCAACATCGACCCGGAGCACCTGAATGAAGGAAACGTGCCTACCGCCATGCTCTTCAGCAACGGCCAGCATCAGGCACTCGGTTCCGACTGGGACATTTGGCGTAACGCCTGCATCCACTCTTCTCAGTGGATCCAGCACATGACCTCTATCCAGTGGTGGGAGGACTATGGCCGCTACACTTGGAGCGATGCCTATTCCGGCGCATACTGGGACACCTATAGTGGCGACCGTGGTGCCATGCGCGACATCACGACAGCCTACGACACCTGGAAGGATGCCGACGGCATGCAGATTGACTGGAACATTGCCCGCGTCATGCGCGTCTATGCCTTCAGTAAGATGACCGACCTCTACGGTGATATCCCCTACTCTCAGGCAGGACGTCCCAGCGAGTATTCCTATCCTGAATACGACACTCAGGAGTCTATCTACAAGAGCATGCTCGCCGAACTCGACGAGGCACAGGCCAACCTTGGCAGCGGTACTGCCCAGATGAAGTCACAGGACGTGTACTTCCAGGGTGACGCCGCTTCGTGGAAGCGCTTTGCCAACTCGCTGATGCTCCGCCTGGCCATGCGCCTCGTAAAGGTTGACGAGGGTACTGCCAAGAGTTATGCAGCCAAGGCCCTGGCCAACGGTCTGATTACCTCGAACGACGAGAATGTGAAACTCGACCACCCCGGTGGCGTGACCACCAACGACTCTGCCGAGCCCTTCGCAAAGATCAACGCCCACGAGGATAAGGAGTTCTTCATGTCGAAGACATTCATCGACATCCTGAAGAACAGCAACGACCCGCGCCTGGCCCTGATCGCTACCGTCTGCGAGAA
>CAJOJD010000062.1 GCA_905234745.1 uncultured Bacteroidaceae bacterium
CAGCACCAGTCGCGTATGGCCTCGTTTGTGGCGTCCTTGAGGGTCTTGTTGCCGCTGTGTACAGGCATCACCTCGGCCCCCAGCATACGCATGCGCTCCACGTTCACGGCCTGACGCTCCACATCCAGCGCACCCATATAAACCCTGCAGGGCATATTCATAAGGGCGCATACGGTTGCTGTGGCCACACCGTGCTGTCCTGCACCGGTCTCTGCAATGATACGGGTCTTGCCCATGCGTTTGGCCAGCAGGATCTGTCCTATTGAGTTGTTTATCTTATGGGCGCCGGTGTGGTTCAGGTCCTCACGCTTCAGGTACAGTTTGCAGCCGTACTTCCGGCTCATGCGTGATGCATAATACAGCGGGCTGGGACGGCCTACATAGTCGCGCAGCAGTGCATGGTACTCTTTTTTGAACTCCGGGCTCTCAATAATGGGCAGGTAGCTCTCCTTCAGGGTTTCTACGGTCTTGTAGAGTATCTCGGGGATGTATGCACCTCCAAACTCTCCGTAGTAACCGTTGCTGTCAATCTGATAAGTATTCATATTATGTTGTTTGATTATTTGCACAAAAAAAAGGCTCTTCGTGAGTTTACCGAAGAGCCTTGTATGTATGTTCATTTATGGATATATGGCCTCTACCTCACGATTGTTTTAATCCTGAGTCAAGCCACCACCAAAATGAAAGATGCATTGTCATAATTTGCTTGTATGTGCTGCAAAGGTATGCAAAAGGATAATACAAAATGCCGTTTTAAGTCACTTTTTTTTGTCCGATAGTAACATGGAATACAAAATTCCTGACAATCCGTCAGCCGTCCCAGGATATACTATTCCTTTCATTCCCAATGCCATAGCCGCATTGACATTGTCCTTGCGGTCGTCAATAAATACGCACTCATCTGCTTTAAGATTATACTTGGAAAGGAGCAGCTGATAGATGGCTGGTTCGGGCTTGGCCAGGTGGACGGAGCTTGAAACCACATAGTTTTCTATGCTGCCGATGGTCTTGAAACGGCGGCGGGCCTCGGCGAATGTGGCGGCGGGCCAGTTGGTGAGGCCGTAAATGCCGTAACCTTTCAGTTTGAGGTCCTGGATTATCTCCAGCATGCCGGGAATATCGCCGTGACACATATCGAACCAGCGGTCGCGGAACAGCGCTATGGCATCGGCATATTCCGGGTGCTGGGCCTGGAGTTCAGCTACACATACGTCCATATCCTCACCCCGGTCCATGCGGGTGAACCATTCACGGTTGCATATGTGATCGGTAAAGTATCGGCACTTTTCCTCATCACCGTTAAAAACAGGCAGGAACAGGTATGCCGGATTCCAGTCTACAAGGACGTTTCCGTAGTCGAATATAATATTTTTAATCATTTGATGCTGTGATTGTTATGGTATCATTCGTGATGCTATCCGCAGCGGCCAGACCAACCATTTTCATGTAGCCGCTTACAGCCTTGAGATACTGTGGCATATCATCGGGAGCAATGGGGTCAACTGCAGGCAGATCCATGCGCAGCGGGTCTATGGCGGTGCCGTTCTTGAATACGCGGTAGTCCAGATGCGGACCTGTAGCGGTTCCGGTCATTCCCACATAACCTATCAGCTGGCCCTGCGATACGTGAGTGCCTACTGCTATGCCCTTGGCAAAGCCCTTCAGGTGCATATACTCTGTGGTATATGTAGAGTTATGCTTTATCTTGATGTAGTTGCCGCCGCCCTTGCTGTCCCAGGCGCGGGCTGTAACCACGCCGTCACCTACTGAATATACCGGTGTGCCCGAGGGAGCGGCGTAATCCACGCCGTGATGTGCCCTTACAATCTTCTTGATGGGATGCAGGCGGGCGTTTGAGAACTTTGAACTAATGCGGGTGTAACTGAGCGGTGCTTTCAGGAAAGCGCGCCTCAGACTTGTACCGTTCTCGTCAAAATACTCTCCGCGCTCATTGTGATACGTATAGCGGAATGCGTAGTGGTCTGTTCCCGATGTTATGAAATTGGCTGCCAGAATATTGCCTGTAGCCACACGGACGCTGTCGGCAAACATCTCCTCATAATAGACGGAGAATGAGTCGCGCCTCTGGATTCCAAAGAAGTCTATGGTCCATGAGTAGATATCGGCCAGCATTCCGGCCAGGTCGGGGGCTGCCCCCTGCTCTATCATGGCATTCCAGAGCGATGTCTCTATGCTTCCGCTTATGTAGTTGAGCACGGTATCCACATCAATTGAGCCTAAATAGCTGTAGATGCTGTCAGTCAGAGAATAAACCGCATAATCGGTCTTGTTGATGTCATAGACAAAGTACCTTGCCGTGGCCACCGAATCCCGGTCACGCAGAATGTGATACGGCTTGCCTGACTGCATCTTGCGCACGCTCCAGGTCTCCTGTGAGGCTCTTTCCAGATGGTAGATGGTCTGTGATGACACGTCATAGCGGTACAAGATGGTAGAGAGCAATTCATTACGCCCTATTACACCATCTACTATGTCCAGACTGTCTATGTTTATTCCCCAGCGGTATACGGGCTCGGGTTCAAAATAGGTTGCCTCGGGCTCAGGCTCGGATACGGCAGCATTTTGTCTGCAGGAAACCGCAAACAGAGCCGTAGTAAGGATGAACAAACCAACCAGTTTCCTCATCCCTCAATACCTGCAAATCCGTTCAGAATATCATTCTTGAGAGCGTCACTAACCGGAACAAGCGGCAGACGCATCACATTTTCAAGTATACCGCGGTCAGACATCAGAGCCTTGACACCGCAGGGGCTGCCCTCCTTGAACAGAAGTCCGTACAGCGGCGACAACTGCTTCTGTATCTGCTCTGCATCGGCATAATTGCCCTGCATGGTAGCGTGAACCAACTCACCGAAACGCTTGGGTATTGCATTGCCTATCACTGATATAACGCCCGATGCGCCGCAGCGGATAGCCTCCATTGCCAGGCTGTCATCACCAATGATTACGCGGAAACCATCAGGGGCACCTGCAATGATCTCCTTTACCTGTTCCATATTGCCCGATGCCTCCTTGATACCTATCACGTTCCTGAACTCACGTGCTATGCGAAGCGTGGTCTGTGCGGTCATATTGACGCCTGCACGACCGGGAACATTATAGAGTATAATAGGTTTGGCCGATGCCTTGGCAATCTCGGCAAAATGGCGGTATATACCCTCCTGTGATGGCTTGTTATAGAAAGGAACGGCGCTCAGTATGGCGTCGATACCGTCCAGCTGATAATCTTTGATCTGCTCCAGAACGGCTGCGGTGCAGTTGCTGCTGCATCCAACCATCATGGGAATACGGCCCTTAACCTGCTTTATCACGAACTTGACCACCTCCAGACGCTCAGTTGCTGAAAGCGTCGGGGTCTCAGCAGTTGTTCCGAGTACGCACAGGTGGTCTACGCCGCCTGCAATCAGGTTTTCCACGATCCTTGCAAGACTCTCAAAGTCTATCTGGCCGTCTGTTTTGAAAGGCGTTACCATCGCAACGCCAAGTCCCTTAAAAGGGTAAGAGTAATTCATTGGTTACTATTGAAGGTTTTTCATTAATCATTTCCAAAAACTCATTCTCCGAGACCAGCCTTACGCCCAGCTCCTGAGCCTTTTCGCGTTTGGCGGGTCCCATATTGTCACCGGCCAGCACAAATGATGTCTTGGCCGATATGCTGCCGGAGTTCTTGCCTCCGTGACGCTCAATGAGCGCCTTATATTCATCGCGTGAGTGGTAGTTGAACACTCCGCTGATTACTATCGTCTTGTCTTTCAGCAAGTCCGATCCTCCCTCCTGCTCCTCCTGAGCCAGCTCCATCTGCAGTCCGAACTCCTTCAGGCGGTTCACAAGTGCACGGCTGCGCTCATCGGCAAAGAATGACACTATGCTCTGTGCAATCTTGGTGCCTATCTCGTTAACCGCTGTAAGTTGCTCCATAGAAGCATTTTCAAGCGCCTCCATAGACTTGAAAGCACGTGCCAGTATCTTGGCCACCGTTTCGCCTACAAAACGTATTCCTATGGCAAACAGCACGCGCTCGAACGGAACCTTCTTGGAATCCTCTATTCCGTGTACTATGCTTACGGCCGATTTCTCTCCCAGTCCCTCCAGACGGCATATATCCATGGCCTTAAGTGTATAAAGGTCAGCGATATCCTTAATCAGGCCGGCCTGGTAGAAAAGATCTATGGTCTCGGTACCAAGACCGTCTATATTCATGGCCTTACGGCTCACGAAATGCTCTATACGGCCCTTAATCTGCGGCGGGCAACTGATTGCATTGGGGCAATAGTATGCGGCCTCACCCTCGTATCTTATGAGTTTTGTACCACACTCCGGGCATACATCGGCAAATTTTACCGGATCACCCATCAGCAGGGAGCGTGAATCCAGGTCAACGGCAGTGATCTTAGGGATAATCTCGCCACCCTTCTCTACATACACCATATCGCCCACATGGAGATCCAAACCCTTGATAATGTCGGCGTTATGCAATGTAGCACGCTTCACGATGGTTCCTGACAGTTGTACAGGGTCCAGATTGGCAACCGGAGTCACAGCACCGGTACGTCCTACCTGGTAAGATACACTGTTCAGACGTGTCAACTGACGCTCAGCCTGGAACTTGTATGCGATTGCCCAACGCGGTGACTTTGCCTTGAATCCAAGGTTGCGCTGCTGCTTTAACGAGTTAACCTTGAGCACAATGCCGTCGGTTGCTACCGGAAGGTTCTTACGCTCTGTGTCCCAATAGTTTATATAGTCAAGCACCTCATCAATAGTGGTGCATTTCTTCATGTGGTCCGATACCTTGAAACCCCATTTTGCAGCCTCCATCATGTTCTCATAATGGCCGTCACAAGGCAGCTGTTCACCAAGCAGATAATATAGATACGAATCCAACTGGCGGCGTGAAACCTCCTGCGAGTTCTGCAGCTTGAGTGTACCCGAAGCGGCATTTCTGGGATTTGCAAACAGGGGCTCCTCCTGACGCTCACGCTCGGCGTTCAGTTTCTCGAACGATGTCCAGGGCATCAGAACTTCACCGCGAATCTCAAAATTGGGCGGATAACTGCCCTTCTGGAGCACCAATGGTACTGACTTGATAGTACGGACGTTATCGGTCACGATATCGCCCTTGACTCCGTCTCCTCGCGTCACAGCCTGTACCAGTTTGCCGTCCTCATAAATCAGCGAAATGGACAGACCGTCATACTTGAGTTCACAGCATATCTCAAACGGCTCGTTCAGAAGGCTGCTAACGCGCTGAAAGAAATCCCTCACCTCCTGCTCATTGTAAGTATTATCCAGCGAAAGCATCGGATAACGGTGCTCAGCCTGCTCAAAACCCTTGCTCAGGTCGCTTCCTACGCGTTGTGTGGGTGAATTGGGATCGTAAAGTTCAGGATGCTTTTCTTCCAGGTCTATCAGCTCATGCATAAGCTGATCGAACTCAATATCCGATATGACAGGAGCGTTCTGCACATAGTACAAGTTATTGTACTTGTGGAGCAGTTCACGCAACTCAATTATCCTGTCAGTCTCGCTCATTTTGGGGTACCTGCTGAAAGTGTGGTTTTCCGACCGCGAATTTACGCATAATTTTGTAATTTTGCGGCGGCTAAAGCCACATAATTATGCGTATAGATATATTAACTGTATTCCCTGAGATGCTTGAGAGTTTCTTCAACTGCTCAATGATGGCGCGTGCCCAGAAAGCCGGTCTGGCCGAGATACATCTGCACGATATAAGGGACTACACCACCGATAAGCACCACAAGACCGATGATTACCCCTTTGGCGGTTGTGCCGGCCTTGTCATGAAAATAGAACCCATTGACCGCCTTATAACAGACCTCAAGTCACAGCGCGACTACGATGAAGTAATATACACTTCACCCGACGGCGAGCAGTTCAACCAGAAGATTGCCAACAGCCTCTCGCTGCTTAACAACGTGATAATCCTTTGCGGTCACTACAAAGGAATAGATTACCGTATCCGCGAGCATCTGATAACCCGTGAGATAAGCATCGGCGACTACGTACTCACAGGCGGAGAACTTGCAGCCGCCGTAATGACTGACAGCATCGTAAGATTGATTCCGGGCGTATTGTCCGATGAGCAGTCCGCCCTATCCGACTGCTTCCAGGACAACCTCCTGGCTCCACCCGTCTACACCCGTCCCGCCGAGTACAAAGGCTGGCGCGTTCCCGATGTCCTCTTATCGGGCAACCAAGCTTTAATAGATGATTGGGAATTCCAACAATCAATGGAGCGCACCAAGCGCCTCCGTCCCGACTTACTGAAATAGCGACGATTTGGGGCAAATTGGGGACGGTTCTTTTTTTGCCCTCGGGAAAGGGCAAAAAAAGAACCGTCCCCAATTTGCCCCACAACCGGTATTTAACCTTTTGGATTAAACTATATATTTGTAGAAAGAATCAAAGTATAAACCTTAAACAATAAATGCAAATGAGAAAACTTATGGTTGCCGCCATGATGCTTGCGGCAGTGAGCCTTTCAGTAAATGCGGCCAAGAAGGATAAGACCGAGCCTGCAGAGCCGGTTCTTGGCATCAAATCAGGTGTTATAACAATGGCTAACAATATGGGCCAGTTCCAGGGCATGGGCGGTGGCGCCGGTTTCGGCGGCGGCGCAGGCTTTGGCGGCGGTATGGGCGGCGGTCAGTTCGGTGGCGGTCAGCGTCCCCAGGGTGCTCCTCAGGGCGGCCAGGGTGGTCAACGCGGCCAGCGTGGCGACCGTCAGATGAACTTTGACCCCAGCACAATGGTTACCAAGATCTATTTCGATGACTATGGCAAGAAGACCGTAACCGTTACAACCCGCGGTGAGGCCGGTACAACCCGTTCACTGGCTATCGGCGAGGATAACTACCAGATCAACGACGCAGAGAAATCGGCCACAAAGATGCCGTCATTCGGCGGACGTCGTGGCGGTCAGGGCGGCGGCGGTGCCCGTGGCATGGGCGGATTCGGCGGTGGTATGATGGGCGGCATGGGCGCTCAGACCACACCTATGTTTGACTGGGAGAACCTGGATGCCAAGACCATTAAGAAGAATAAGATCAAGGAGTTAGGCGAGGAGGAAGTTGCAGGCGTAATGTGCAAGATGTACTCCGTAACCCAGAGCAACCAGGGCTATCAGACTCAGATGACCCTTTGGATATACAAGAACCTGACC
>CAJOJD010000063.1:0-3370 GCA_905234745.1 uncultured Bacteroidaceae bacterium
CCTGAGCAACGATCATACCGCCGCCGCGACCGCCTTCGGGGCCGATGTCGATGATCCAGTCAGCCTGCTTGATCACATCCATGTTGTGCTCAATCACGATCACGGTGTTGCCCTTGTCAACCAGGCGGTTGAGCACGCCCATAAGGACGCGGATATCCTCAAAATGCAGGCCTGTGGTAGGCTCGTCAAGGATGTATAGGGTGCGGCCGGTATCACGTTTGGCCAGCTCGGTGGCCAGTTTGACACGCTGGCTTTCGCCGCCGGAAATAGTGGTTGAGGGCTGACCCAGTTTGAGGTAACCCAGGCCCACATCCTGCAGCACCTTTATCTTGTTTAGAATAGTCGGTACGTTCTCAAAGAACTCCACAGCCATGTTGATGGTCATATCCAGGATATCGGCTATGGACTTACCCTTGTAACGCACCTCAAGGGTCTCGCGGTTGTAGCGCTTGCCGTGGCAGACCTCACAGGGCACCATCACATCAGGCAGGAAATTCATCTCTATGGTCTTGTAGCCGTTGCCGCCGCATGCCTCGCATCGTCCGCCGCTTACGTTAAATGAGAAACGGCCGGGCTTGTAAGCGCGTATCTTGGACTCTGGCAGCTCGACAAAGAGTTGGCGGATATCACTGAATACGCCGGTATAGGTTGCAGGATTGGAACGCGGAGAGCGTCCTATGGGTGACTGGTCCACATCAACTACCTTGTCGATATTGTCAATGCCTTCAACAGAGTCGTATTCAAGCGGTTCCTTGAGAGAGCGATAGAACTTCTGTGAAAGAATGGGCTGCAGGGTCTCGTTGACCAGTGTTGATTTGCCGCTGCCCGATACGCCAGTAACGCAGATGAGCTTGCCCAACGGGAACTCCACGTCAATACCCTTAAGGTTATTGCCGCGGCAGCCGTGCAGGATGATGCTCTGTCCGCTGCCCTGACGGCGGTCAGAGAGGTTGCCCGATGCGGTATCAAGATGGCCGTTCAGGTATCCGGCGGTCAGCGTCTGGGTCTTGAGCATATCATCAACGGTGCCTTGGAACACAACCTCACCACCCTTTCGGCCGGCACGCGGTCCCAGGTCTATTATCCAATCGGCCGACAGCATCATATCGCGGTCGTGCTCCACCACAAGTACGGTGTTGCCGGCATCACGCAGCTGTTTCAAAGAATCAATCAGACGTATGTTGTCACGCTGATGTAGGCCGATGCTCGGCTCGTCAAGTATGTAAAGTACGTTCACCAGCTTGGAGCCTATCTGTGTAGCCAGACGTATGCGCTGCTCCTCACCACCAGAGAGCGATTCTGCAGGACGGTTCAGTGACAAATAGTCCAGACCAACCTCAAGCATGAATCCCAGGCGGGTGCGTATCTCTTTCAAAATCTCGGTGGCGATAGCGCGCTGGCGGTCACTCAGACGAGGCTCGACATCACAGCACCACTGGTAGAGGTCCTGTATATCCATCGATGCCAGCTCGTATATGTTCTTGCCGTCAATGCGGAAATTGAGCGCCTCTTTATTGAGTCTGGCGCCGCCGCACTCGGGACATACGCGGGTTACTGCGAACTGGTCGGCCCACTTCTGCTCGGCTGCGGTAAGATCTGTCTGCTGCTGGAGCGAGCGTACGTATTTGAATATGCCCTCGTACTCCATGAATACGGCATCAGCCTCACTGTTGATGCCGGTTATCTGAACCTTGATACGCTCGTCGCTGCCGTCCAGCAGTTCTTCAACCACATCATTGGTCATATCGGCAATGGGCGTATCAAGCGTATAGTCATATTTGGCAAGCAGCGCCGTTATCTGCCTGAATATAAGCGTATTCTTAAACGGGCCCAGCGGAGCGATAGCACCCTTGCGGACAGAAAGTGAGCGGTCGGGAATGACCTTATCTTCATCAACGGCCGATATATATCCCAAACCCTTGCACTTGGGACAGAAGCCCTGCGGTGAGTTGAACGAGAAGTTGTGGGGAGCGGGCTCGCGGTATGAGATTCCGGTCACGGGGCACATAAGGCGCTTGCTGTAGTGGCGAAGCACTCCGGGCTCGGCGCGGCCGGGAATGGTCTCCTTGGGCATTGAGAGAACCATCATGAGTCCGTCGCCCTGTTTCATTGCCAGAGCGACACTGTCAACCAGACGGTGACGGTATTTCTCGTTCACAATCAGTTTCTCAATCACCACCTCTATATCATGGTTGCGGTAACGGTCCAGTTTCATGCCGGGCTTTACCTCACGCAGTTCTCCGTCCACACGGACTGTCAGATAACCCTTGCGGCGTACGCTCTCAAAGAGTTCCTTATAGTGTCCCTTACGGTTGCGTACCAGCGGAGCCAGCACGTAAATGCGCTGTCCGTCATAGTCGCTCAGGATAAGGTCTATTATCTGCTCCTCGGTGAACTTGACCATCTTCTCGCCGCTCAGGTATGAGAACGCCTCACCCGCGCGGGCAAACAGAAGTCGCAGATAGTCATAGACTTCGGTTACGGTTCCCACAGTCGAACGTGGGTTGCGGTTGGTGGTCTTCTGTTCTATCGATATTACCGGGCTGAGTCCTGTAATCCGGTCCACATCGGGACGCTGCAGATTGCCCAGGAAATTGCGCGCATAGGCCGAGAAGGTCTCTATGTATCGGCGCTGACCCTCGGCGTAGATTGTGTCAAATGCCAACGATGACTTGCCGCTTCCGCTCAGTCCGGTCACAACGGTGAGTGACTTGTGCGGAATCTCCACGTCAATGTTCTTCAGGTTATTAGACCTGGCACCTGTTACTACAATCTTTGATTTATCCATCAATTCCCCGATCCTAATCCTTTAAGTACGTTTATATCGGCCCGTTTGTCATATTTCTTGCCTCCGGCGCCGATAGCCTGGACGTTTATGTAATATACGCCGTCATTCACTACGTCACCGCGGTAGGTGCCGTCCCACAACTCGAGCATATAGCCTCCGTCCGCCTCAGCCTCGGCATCGGACGGAAGCAACTCGTCCATCTTGCCCGACATGGTCTTTATGGTCTGGCCCCAGCGGTTGAATATGGCAACGTTCATGCTTACAATTGAGCGAACGTATATCTTGTATACATCGTTTATGCCGTCGCCGTTGGGCGAGAAGGCGTTGTACAGACGTATCTCCGAGCCGTCAATGGTAAAGGTGATGGGTGAAACATCGGCCCCGGGAATGGTCTCGGTGGCATCTTTCTCCCTGTAAGACCATTTGTAGGTCACGGTGAACGTACCCTCGTCAATGAACTCGAACTGGGTCACGCGGTCCTGACGTTTCAGGTAGTCTACGGTTCGCGGAGTCTCGCCGTCCATGACCATTCGGGTTACCGTCCATTGCGGGAACAGCACGTAATCCTTGCCGTCATCGGTG
>CAJOJD010000063.1:3413-10614 GCA_905234745.1 uncultured Bacteroidaceae bacterium
TCCCGGAGCTATCACGGTCGAGTCGCCCGATGCCGATACCAGCACGACCTTGACCTGCACCTGAGGAATGCCTGCAAGTACGGTGAAACAGGGTGCCGCAGCCATCAGCGCAGCACACAGGAACTTATGAAAACCTCTCTTGTTCATACAGCCTCGTTTCAAATCGCAAAGGTACTCAAAAAACACTTTGATTCTAACCCGTTATAGATAATATATATAAACGTAGATTAAAGCCTTTTTTGTATTTTTGCCGACAGAAAGATATTCACATATGAGAAATATCAGAACAATCATAACTACGGTATTGCTGGCCCTGCTTTTCAATATCAGCGCAGGAGCACAGGAGTATTTCATGCATACCGTGACACAGGGACAGGGACTATACTCGATTTCAAGGATGTACGGCGTGACCGAGGATGAGATCATACGTCTCAATCCCGGCAGCGAAAAAGTGATACGTGCAGGCGAGGAGCTCAAGATTCCCGTAAAGAGGAACCCCACATCGGGCAAGTTCCACACCATCCAGAAGGGTGAGACGCTGTTCCGCCTGTCGGTAGAGAACCGCATATCGGTCAAAGAGCTGTGTGACGCCAACCCCGGACTCTCGGCAGAGAATTTCAAGATAGGTCAGGTCATCACCATACCCGCCCCGTCCGACCAGGACCCTCTGGCATCGACCCTTGAACATGCCGGCGACGATACTCCCAAGGAGATAAAAGAGGCCGTCCAGACCATCCTGACCGACACCGCGACCTACAGGACCACTCATGTGGTAAAGAAACGCGAGACCATTTTCCGCATAACCCGCACTTACGGAATAACCCAGGAGGAGTTCCTTGAGGCCAACCCCGAATACAAATACAACAAGCTCAAACAGGGAGCGGTCGTAAAGATTCCGTTCTCACGCGACGAGATTGCAAAGCGCAACAAGCGCATCAATGACGCGCAGGACCGCATGCAGTCCATTCCCGACAGCACTCTGTTCAGCATGAACGAGTCCAAGTCAAAGGATACCGACGGCATCATCACAGCCGCGCTCATACTGCCGTTCTCACTTGACGACTCCACCACCACCCTGCAGAAACAGATGATTGAGTTCTATCAGGGTATGCTTCTGGCACTCGACAGGCTCAAGAACGAGGGCGTATCGGTCAACCTCAAGGTGTTTGACTCACAGGCCGATGGCACATCGGTCCAACCCCTGCTTGACAGCGGAGACATGGACGACGTGGACATTGTGTTCGGACCCCGCTGGACCAACCAGATAACCGAGGTGGCCCGATGGTCGACCGCACATCAGGTTCCGCTGGTACTCCCCATGAACGCCGCAGCCGATGACGTATTCAACAACCCGTACGTCTTCCAGCTCAACACCCCGCAGTCATACTTCAACCAGGAGATCTACAACCACTTCCTGGAGCAGTTCCCGGATCCCAACGTGATTATCCTGGATGCCGACGAATACCGCAGGAACGAATTCATAGACGGCCTCAAGACAGTTCTGACCGACCACAGCATCCCCTACTCAACCATCATGGTTGATACCGCATATCAGGTTCTCATGGACACTCTGGTGCCCTACAAGCAGAACATCATGATCATCAACTCTCCGAGCAGCGGACCGCTCAACACCATGTTGCCGGTACTGCAGCTCATAACCCGCCTCAAGGCTCCCGAGGTTGAGACGCATCTGTTCGGTTATCCCGAGTACCAGATCTATGCCGCAGACCATCTGGATGAGCTCTATGAGGTAGACACATGGTTCTACAGCTGGTTCTACACCAACAACATGCTCAGGGAATCAGTTGATTTCAACGCCCTGTTCCGCCGCTCGTTCAGCCGTCAGATGATGGTAAGTTACCCGAGTTTCGCATCGTACGGATATGACACAGGCTACTATTTCCTCAAGGGTCTGGCAGTATTCGGCAAGGATTTTGAGAATCACCTGAACGATTTCCAGACAGATCCCGTCCAGATGGGATTCAAGTTTGAGCGCGTAAACAACTGGGGAGGATTCATCAACCGCAAGGTGTTCTTTGTACACTTCTCCAATAATTATAAGGTTGAGAAGATAGATTTTGACAAATGATGAAGCGGATTCTCGCCATACTCTTTACCGTAGCATTCATCGCAACCGCATCGGCCCAGGTCGGTGACCCGCGCAACACCCTCTCCATAGGCGTAAGCGGAGGTATGGGAACAAGCAGGGTATCTTTCGTGCCCTCCATCAAACAGACCTTGAGTCTGGGCCCCACATTCGGCGTTTCCATAAGACACATATCCGAGAAGTATTTCTTTCTGATATGCGGAACGCAGCTGGAGTGCAATATGGCCAGCCGAGGATGGACCGAGATGATTGAGGACGGTTCAGGCAATGAATACACCCGCATAATCAACTACGTCGAGGTACCTTTCCTGGCACACCTGGGTTTCGGACGCGAGTACCGCGGAGTCCAGGGACACATCAACCTGGGTCCCCAGGTAAGTTATCTGCTCAGCGAAAAGGAGATCTACGGCGGACAGACCCCGTGGGACATCACCAACCGCCCCAACAATGTCACCGAACAGTACGGTAAGGACGTAGAGAACAAGCTGGACTATGGTATAACAGCCAGCGTAGGACTTGAATTACGTACGGGAATAGGAAATTTCGGTGTTGAGGGCCGATACTATTTCGGACTCGGAAACATATACGGAATCACCAAACGTGATTACTTTGCCCGATGCGCCAACAGCACCATATCGGTCCGGGCGACCTACTCCATCACTCTCTTTTAATCACGCAGGCGGAAACCGCTTGCCTTGGCTATGATCGCAGCCTCCGCCTTGGAGACTCCGCTGATTGTCATATACTCAAGGACAAGGCTTATCAGCGGGAACGCTGCGGCTATGCGCGGTCCGAATGATGCATCGCCCTTGACCAGCAGCACATATACCACAAACAGGATATAGTAACCTACCGTGAGCAGCATCATGAACACCAGCAGACGCTTCTGAAGCACGAAATTGCGGAAACCGGACAACAGCAGCTCAAATACGCCAACGGCAAGTATGGCAATCATGATCACTCCCAGAGCCCACATGGCCCCGGCGCTGTCACCCTCAATGAAATTAAGACGGAAATTGGTAAGTTCCGCCGATGCTCCCTCCACATTGGACAACTGCCCTATGGGAAGAAGAAGGCCGGCAAACATCAGTACACAGATGAGAGCCAGCCATACCTGATGGAGGTAGAATTCTATCTTCATCAAAGATTCTCTTTCTCCTTGGCGGGATTACGGAAATAGATCTTACCCTCCTCAAACTCCTGAGCTGCAATCAGAGTGGGTTTGGGAAGACGCTCGTAATAGCGTGAAATCTCAATCTGCTCCCTGTTCTCGAACATCTCCTCCAGATTGTCGGTGGTTGAGCTGAACTCCTCGAGCTTTGACTTGAGTTCTTCCTTCATCTCAACGGAAATCTGGTTGGCGCGCTTTCCCATGATAGCAACACTCTCGTAGATGTTGCCGGTGTCCTTTACGAAATCGACCAGGTCACGGGTTACTGTGTTGGTCGGAGCATTTGTCTTCTTGAAATCCATGTTAGTCTTCTTCTATTTTTTGATTCTTGTTTCCTAAGTTCTTGGTCGATACACGGAATATCTTATCGGCCTCTTTCATATATGAGCTTTCAGGAAACTCGTTCTTGAAAGCGTAATATTCGTCAATCGCATCGCGATAACGGTCATCCCTCTTATCCAAAACACTCTCCTGCGCCATCTGGAACTTTGCCTTGAGAACCAGCATGGACAGCTTCTCGCGATACTTGGTGTAAGGATAGTCGCGGAGCGCGTTCTGGGCAACTATGATGCTTGAGCGATAGTTGTTTCCCAGATAGTTACCCATGTCGTAATAAAGCTGCGCCGTACCCAGTTCCTTCTCAACCAGACGGTCGTACATGGTGTAAATCATGTCCTCAGCCTCATAACGGTACCTGCTCTCCGGATATGTCTCCACGAAACGCTGCAACTGGATGATGGCACTTTCTGTGCTTGTAGCGTCCAGACGCGGATCGGGAGTATCCAGGAAGAGGCTCTTGCCGGACCAGAACAGGCAGTTCTCAGAGAAGGTACTGTTGGGAAAAGACCTGTAACATGCCAGGTAGTACTGCGATGCCGACAGATAATCCTCCAGATTATAGTAGCATGTAGCCAACAGGTACATCGACTCTTCAGCCTGAGCGGTTCCGCGCTGATAGGCAACGCACTCTTCAAGTATCGAGCTGCATGTCGTGTAACGACCCTCCAGGAAGTATGTCTTGGCCAAGCTGTACTTGGTGTTGTAGTCCGATGCCTTCAGGATTTTGTTGTAACCTGAGCAACCGGACATCATTGCCAGAACAAGGGCGGAGAACAGTACTATGGATGCAGTCTTACGCATGCTTTCATTTTTCAACCCGCAAAATTATCAGTTTTGGACGAATATAACAAACTTGGAGAGTTTATTTAATATTATTTACGTATGCGCAGGATGTCGCCGTTGTCGCGGACCACATTCTCCTTCCACTTGTCGGAGTAATCTTCCCAGATGGGATACTCGGGAATATCGTCGCTGAAACCATTGGTTACGAACGATCCGTCCTCATTCTGACGCTTTATGTTTCCGTCAATATATTTTACCAGGAGATACTTGTCCAGATCCTGCCATTTCTTGAACAGAATATTCGCATTATCCACACCAAAAGCCGTCAGTCCGAATTCATCCTTATAGTCTTCTCTTTTAATAGCATCCAAGAGATCCGGCATAGAATCCATCAGATTTATTTCATACTCATCAATGACCTGACGGACCTCGGCACCAATCTTGTCATAACGCAGATAAGCGAACTGTGCTATGCGGCTCACGATCCAGTACATTGAAGTTTCGGAATATTCAAGAAGTGATCCATTACCCTCTTTGAGGCATTCAGGAACCATACTTGTACAGCTGAAGAAAGGCATGAGCGGAGATGTGGCAGCATCGTCAACACCAAACCAGAATACTCCGTATTTATAGTTATCAAAGCACTGTGCAACATACCACCAGCCTGTCTGCTGGGTTGCGATGGCGCGCTCGTTGACATACTCCCAACCCTGATACTCAAACTCCATGGGACGCCAGCGGTAAGGCAGATGACTGCCGCCTGCGCCTATGTCGGTCGTCATGTCCATGGGCGTTCCCTCATAGTGGTCACGCATCATGTCGGCCAAGTCTTTTGTTGAGATTTTTCTATTGGGTTTTACATAGAGCGGCATGTGGTTCTTGAGGTCATAACCCATTGCGTAGTCCAGATATTCATCCATTCCATCGGCGAATCGGTTGAAGTATGACCATACGCGGGCCTCGCATCCGCGGGCACCTCCGAAATCCAAAGGATTGTAAACGTCGCAGAAACTGAACTCCTCATCCTTGCCGCTGAATATTCCCTGCTCGCGGGCGTGCTTGATCACATCCTTTGCGTAGAGGCAGTTCTCAGGGTCATTGAAATCAATGGTGGTTATGCGCGACTGGTTGGCGTGACCTGAGATATAGCCGTCAGGAATACGCTTGGCTACCCATACGGAGCCCTTGTTTATGTTGCGGCCCTTCTTGTCAAACTTGGGATTCTTGCCTATGATCTCCATGATCCAGATCTCGTTGGGATCGCACAGAGTGAATGACTCACCCTCGGATGCATAACCGTACTGCTGTGTCAGCTGGTCAATGAGAAGTATGGCCTCACGGGCGGTCTTGCAACGCTCCAGCGCGATATAGATAAGTGAACCGTAGTCCAATATTGCGGTGGAATCTATGAATTCGCGTCCGCCGTAGGTGGTCTCGCCTATCACAAGCTGATGCTCGTTCATGTTGCCTATTACGGAATAGACGTGACTGGCCTGCGGGATCTCACCCAGACGCTTACCTGAGTCCCAGTCAATGATCTCACGCATTGCTCCTGCGGGGAAATCGGCCGCATCACTGTGATGCAAAGTTCCGTACAGCTGGTGTGAATCGGCCGCATAGGTACACATGTTTGAACCGTTGGCCGATGCGCCCTTGGTAACTATCAGGTTAGTGCAGGCAAATGCACCCACGGCGCACAGCACTGCTGACAAAGTAAGAATCAGTTTCTTCATTATTTCTGTAATTTTCTTGCTATTATTCCGGCTGCAATTGAGCAAAGCTCTCCGCAGGGGCGTTTCTTATAATACTCGGGAGTGCGGTCAGAAGGCACGGGAGTACCCTCGGGCTTGCTCAGGCCAAGCAGTTCGCGGCATATGATGCTGCCGTTCATTTTCCTGAATTCATCGGCCATTTCCTGGACCAGAGCGTAGTTGGCGGTCTTGGCCTCCTTGTTGCTGACATCGTTGGCCGGAATCATGGCCCCGGCAACCATAGTCATGGCCGATACGGTTCCGCAGACCTCACGCATTCGGCCCATTCCACCGCCGAATCCGCTTGCCAGCTTTGCAACCTCATCCTCCGGCAGGCCCAGGACATTGGCAAAAGTCATAGCCACCGCCTGGCAGCAGTTATAACCCTCCTTGAAAAGCTCTCCGGCTCTCTTTTCTCTCTCCTCGACTGTCATCTCAAAAACTATTTGGAGGTCCAAAAATACAAAAAATCCCGTATCTTTAAGCTTCGCTTTTAGATAGGCTTCGCCTCGGGATAAAAAATAAACCAGTTTCTTTTTTCTCCTCTCGGCTTGCACTATCTTTGCAATTCCGCATTTCCGCAAAACATGGATTTCAAGTTAGTATCTCCGTTCAAGCCCACCGGCGACCAGCCGCAGGCCATACAGCAGCTCACCGAGGGGTTGCTGAACGGCACCCGTGCGCAGACTCTGCTGGGTGTTACCGGATCGGGCAAGACCTTTACCATAGCAAACGTCATCAAGAACATAGGGCGCCCCACTCTGGTGCTCAGCCACAACAAGACGCTTGCGGCCCAGTTGTACAGCGAGTTCAAGGCGTTCTTTCCCGAAAATGCCGTCGAGTACTACGTATCCTACTACGACTACTATCAGCCTGAGGCATATCTGCCCGCCACCGATACCTATATAGAGAAGGACCTGGACATAAACGACGAGATTGACAAGCTGCGTCTTTCGGCTACATCGGCCCTGCTGTCAGGACGTAATGACGTGATTGTGGTGTCATCGGTCTCATGTATTTACGGCATGGGCAATCCGGCCGACTTCTACA
>CAJOJD010000064.1 GCA_905234745.1 uncultured Bacteroidaceae bacterium
AGTCCCAGAAGTACTTGAAAGTCTGTTTCTGAACCAGGGTCAGGAGCTCTTCGTCCGGAATACGTGGGAATTTGTCCGAGGTGTCATAGCCGGTTGTGAACTCCAGGGTATAATCCTCTACCAGATTAACCCCGAAGACCTCTCCGCCAAGGATCCGGAAGGTATACTTCCGCATGGAGAACAGAGGTGTAACGGGCGTAAAGACCAGATGAGCGGCATCTTCACCGGCACTTACGGTAAGGTCACCTCCGGTGAAAGCCACGTATCTGAGAGACGCCTCATCGGCCGTCACCTCTCCCGTAAACTCCACCACAATGCTGCTGTTTCCGGTTGGGACGTCGCTTATCTTGCCGGAAAGGGCCTGCTTTCCGCCGATAGAGGCTCCCACCACCATTGCTTTCCTGGCGGTAGATCCGGTATTCTGCTGTGGGCTGGTGCAGGCTGATGAAATGGCCGCGGCCAAAAGGGCGGCAAGAAAAAAGGGCTTTCTCATAATGGCAACGGCAGGGAGATCCCTCCCCCTGCCGCCGTGATGAAACTACTAGAGAAGAGCGAAGTTGAGTTCTTCCCTGTAGAGAGCTGCAACCTCTTCTTCGGAGAGGGCCTTGTTGAAGATACGGATCTCGTCGATACCGCCTTCGGTGATGATCTTGGTGGTGCTGCTGTTCACGTTCAGTCTTGAACCGCGCACGATCTGGCCGTATTTCATGGGATGTCCGCCGAGGCCTTCCCAACCGCCCATATCGCGAACGTTGAACACGTTGTCAATCTTGAGCATACGCAGATGGCCGGTGGTCTTGAACTTGCCGGTCTCAACTACGCCCTTCTGACCCTGGGCATCCTCATACTCCAGTTTCCAGTTGTAGGTGCGGCCCGGGATAAGGTTCCAGACACTGACTGAATCCACGCCTGCCTCTATTGTCATGATCTTGGCGTTCTCGTAATCCTCGGTCTCGCTGACGTAGAGCTTTGCCTCAACGCCCAGAGCGGTCTTGAACTTTACGGGTACGGGCTTGGGGAAGTCCAGTCTTACGCCGCCCTCCTCTTTCCAGTTCCATGGATAGTCGTAGCAGTAGTTTCTGATGAGTGAGTATGAATAGTCGTTGGGATCGTACTGAACCTCGGTGAGGTAGCGGTGTACTACGTCGTTCTCCAAACAATACTCGGGAATCTCCTGTGAAACGGCCTGCATCGCAAACAGGCCGATAACTGAAAAGAGTAGAATTTTTCTCATATGCTTTTGTATAATTTTTTTAAATTGACCCAAATTTACTGCAAACAATCCTTATCACCAAATTTTCCGCCGCTAAAGGAGGGGCAAAAAAGGGACGGTTCTTTTTTTGCCCTTATGGCACTTTAAGAACCGTCCCTTTTTTGCCCCTTTTGAGCCCTTGTTACTTCACCTCCTCAAAGTCAGCATCCTGGACGTTGTCGGTGTTGCTGCCGGAGTTGGTGTTCTGGGTGTTGTCCTGAGGACCGGCCTGAGCACCTGCACCGGGCTGAGCGCCGCTCTGCTGGTACATCTGTGCGCTGGCTGCCTGGAAGGCGGTGTTGAGCTCGGCCATTGCCTTGTCGATGGCGGCCAGATCCTGAGCCTTGTGAGCATCCTTAAGAGCGTTCAGAGCGCTCTCGATAGGAGCCTTCTTGTCGGCCGGTATCTTGTCGCCAAGATCCTGCAGCTGCTGCTCGGTCTGGAATATCATTGAGTCGGCCTGGTTGAGCTTGTCAACCTTCTCACGCTCCTTCTTATCGGCATCGGCGTTGGCCTCGGCCTCGGCTTTCATGCGCTCAATCTCCTCCTTGCTAAGACCGGAACTTGCCTCTATGCGGATGGCCTGCTCCTTGCCTGTAGCCTTATCCTTGGCTGATACCTTAAGGATACCGTTGGCATCGATATCGAACGTTACCTCGATCTGAGGCACGCCACGACGAGCGGGTGCAATACCCTCCAGGTTGAACTGGCCGATGGACTTGTTCTGTGATGCCATGGGGCGCTCGCCCTGCAGCACGTGTATTGTTACGGCAGTCTGGTTATCGGCCGCTGTTGAGAAAATTTCACTCTTCTTGCACGGGATGGTGGTGTTGGCCTCGATCAGCTTGGTCATCACGCCGCCCATAGTCTCGATACCCATTGTAAGCGGGGTTACATCCAGCAGGACGATGTCACCTACTCCGCCCTCCTTGTTCAGGATAGCACCCTGGATTGATGCGCCTACGGCTACAACCTCATCGGGGTTAACGCCCTTGGAAGGTACCTTGCCGAAGAAATCCTCAACCAGCTTCTGCACTGCGGGGATACGGCTTGAACCACCTACCAGGATTACCTCGTCGATATCTGAGTTGCTTAGACCTGCGTCTGACATAGCCTTGCGGCAGGGTTCCAGACAAGCCTGGATAAGACCGTTGGCCAGCTGCTCAAACTTGGCACGTGTAAGAGTTTTTACAAGGTGACGCGGAACACCGGCTACCGGCATGATGTACGGCAGGTTGATCTCGGTGCTGGTCGATGATGACAGCTCGATCTTGGCCTTCTCGGCAGCCTCCTTAAGACGCTGTAGTGCCATAGGATCGGCCGTAAGGTCTGCACCCTCGTCCTTCTTGAACTCCTCAACCAGCCAGTTGATGATAACCTGGTCAAAGTCATCACCACCCAGGTGGGTATCGCCGTTGGTGGCAAGAACCTCGAATACACCGCCGCCGAACTCCAGGATGGAGATATCGAATGTACCGCCACCCAGGTCGAATACGGCAATCTTCATATCCTTGTTAGCCTTGTCAACACCGTATGCCAAAGCGGCAGCGGTAGGCTCGTTCACAATACGCTTTACATCCAGACCGGCAATCTGACCGGCCTCCTTTGTGGCCTGACGCTGTGAGTCGCTGAAATAAGCCGGAACTGTGATGACAGCCTCTGTAACCTCCTGGCCCAGATAATCCTCGGCGGTCTTCTTCATTTTCTGAAGAATCATGGCCGATATCTCTTGAGCGGTGTACAGACGTCCGTCAATGTCCACACGCGGCATATTGTTGTCGCCCTTGACTACCTTGTAAGGTACGCGGGCCACCTCTTTCTGAACCTGATCCCAGTTCTCACCCATGAAACGCTTGATTGAGAACACGGTACGCTGAGGATTGGTGATAGCCTGACGCTTAGCGGGATCACCTATCTTACGCTCGCCGCCGTCAACGAAAGCGACGATCGAAGGGGTTGTACGCTTGCCCTCGCTGTTAGCGATTACGACAGGCTCGTTACCCTCAAATACTGAAACGCACGAGTTCGTGGTTCCAAGGTCAATTCCAATAATCTTTCCCATAGTTGTATGTTTTTATTTGTTTGAACTCAAATTGTGACACACAACCTAGTACAAAACAAATGCCACGGCACTTTTGGGTACCGTGGCATGACATTTATGACGATTTGTCAGTCGTTCATCATCTCGGAGTCATCATCAGGTGCGGGTTCCTGGGGGTTGCCAAGGATGGCGGCCATGATCTTCTGCTCAAGTTCTTCGGCCAGCTCGGGATTGTCCATCATGAGCTGCTTGGTTGCGTCTCGGCCCTGTGCCAGGCGGGTGTCGCCGTAACTGAACCATGAGCCGCTCTTCTTGAGGATGCCGTACTCAACGCCCAGATCAACGATTTCGCCGGACTTGCTGATGCCCTCGCCGAACATGATATCGAACTCGGCCTTGCGGAAAGGAGGCGCAACCTTATTCTTAACGACCTTTACGCGAACCTGGTTACCAACCACGCTGTCGCCGTCCTTGAGCTGGGTCACGCGGCGGATATCCAGACGGACCGATGCGTAGAACTTGAGCGCGTTACCGCCGGTGGTCGTCTCGGGATTACCGAACATGATGCCGATCTTTTCACGCAACTGGTTGATAAAGATACAGGTAGTGTTGGTCTTGTTGATGGTCGATGTCAGCTTGCGCAGTGCCTGGCTCATCAGACGTGCCTGCAGACCCACCTTATTATCACCCATATCGCCCTCGATTTCAGCCTTGGGAGTAAGTGCGGCGACGCTATCGATTACGATGATATCGATTGCGCTTGAGCGGATCAGCTGCTCGGCAATCTCAAGCGCCTGCTCGCCGTTATCGGGCTGTGAGATCCACAGGTTGTCGATATCGACCCCCAGTTTAGCGGCGTAGAATCGGTCGAAAGCATGCTCGGCGTCGATGAACGCTGCAATTCCGCCGGCTTTCTGGGCCTCGGCAATGGCGTGAATGGCCAGGGTGGTCTTACCCGATGACTCCGGACCGTAAATCTCGATTATCCTGCCACGCGGATAACCTCCCACGCCAAGTGCGGCGTTAAGGCCGATGGAGCCGGTGGGGATAACATCCACATTCTCAACGCTTTCGTCACCCAGTTTCATGATGGAGCCCTTGCCGAAGCTTTTCTCAATCTTGTCAGTTGCTGCCTGCAACGCCTTGAGTTTCTCGCTCAAACCTGCATTCTGAAGGCCTGACGCGCCCTCAATCTCTTTTTTTGCCATAATATGACTGTAATTAAATTAGCTAATCCCGAAGAGTGTCTTCCAAGGTATCTCTTCAGTAGAGCGCCTTTTGACGCTCCGTAGGCAAAAATAACAAAAAACGATTGTATCTTTACAAAACGAATGGAATAGTTATGAACACCGAATACATACAGATAATCGTACGCGAGACCGGCCTCAAAGAGCATCAGGTGGAGAACACGCTGAAGCTGCTTGAGAACGGCGCCACGATACCTTTCATCAGCCGTTACCGCAAGGAATCCACCGGCGGAATGGACGAGGTTCAGGTAACCGAGGTGAGCAATGCGCTGGAGCGGCTGGAGACTCTGGCCAAGCGCAAGGAGACGGTCATCGGCACAATTGAGGGGCTGGACAAACTGACTCCGGAATTAAAAAACCGCATTGAGCATTGCTGGGATGCAACGGAGCTTGAGGACATCTACGCGCCCTACAAACCTCATAGGAAAACGCGTGCCGATGCCGCCCGCGAGAAGGGGCTGGAGCCACTGGCCGAGTTCGTGATGAAGCAGAATCCGTACGTGCCGCTGGACCGCGAGGCTGCCAAATTTGTCAGCAAGGAGAAGGGTGTGGCCGATGTTGACGAGGCGCTTCAGGGTGCAATGGACATAATCGCCGAGCAGGTTTCGCTCGATGAGTCTGCCCGCAACCTGGTGCGCAGCGGATACCGCCGCGAGGCGCGCATATATAGTAAGGTGGTCAAGAGCAAGGAGGCCGATGCCCAGAAGTTCCGCGACTGGTTTGACTTTAACGAGCCTCTAAAGCATTGTGCATCACACCGTTTGCTCGCAATGCGCCGCGGTGAGGCTGAAGGATTTTTGCGCGTATCCATTGAGATCGATGACGAAAAGACGTCCGATGCACTCTCGCGCAAGTACGTTCGCGGCAAGTCGGAGGCATCGGATCTGGTCGATGAGGCGGTGCAGGATTCGTATTACCGTTTGCTACAGCCATCGGTCGAAAATGAATTTGCCGCATCGTCAAAGGAATCGGCCGATACAGAGGCGATTCGCATCTTTGCGCGTAATCTGGAGCAGTTGCTGATGGCATCGCCGCTGGGTCAGAAGGCGGTTATGGGCATCGACCCGGGATTCCGTACCGGTTGCAAGGTGGTTTGCCTTGATGCGCAGGGCACGCTGCTGCACAACGAGGCAATCTACCCCCACCCGCCCCACAATGAGGCGCGTCAGGCGGCGGCAAAGATCCAGGCGCTGGTTGAGCAGTATCATATTGAGGCAATTGCGATTGGCAACGGCACGGCCGGCCGCGAGACCAAGGAGTTTGTGGAGCGGTTAAGACTTCCCGCCGGCGTTCAGATTTACAGCGTGAACGAGGACGGCGCATCGATTTATTCGGCCTCAAAGACCGCGCGTGACGAGTTTCCGGATTATGACGTGACCGTGCGCGGTGCGGTTTCTATCGGCCGACGTCTGATGGATCCGCTGGCGGAATTGGTCAAGATTGACCCTTCTTCAATAGGTGTAGGTCAGTATCAGAAGGATGTGAACCAGACGGAACTGAAGCATTCGCTTGACCAGACCGTGATAAGTTGCGTGAACCGTGTGGGAGTGAATCTGAACACCGCAAGTACTCATCTGCTCACCTATATTAGCGGTCTGGGACCTCAGCTGGCGCAGAATATCGTGGATTACCGCACCGAGAACGGGCCTTTCAAATCGCGCAAGGAGCTGATGAAAGTACCGCGCCTGGGTGCAAAGGCGTTTGAGCAGGCGGCAGGTTTTTTACGTGTTCCCGGAAGTGCGCAACCCCTTGATAATTCGGCAGTTCACCCCGAGAGTTATCCCATTGTGGAGAAAATGGCGGCGGATCTGAAGTGCTCCGTTGAGGATCTGATGAAATCGGCCGAACTGCGCGCAAAGATTGACATAAACAAATATGTGACTAAGACAGTGGGACTCCCCACCCTGACCGACATCATGCAGGAGTTGGAAAAACCGGGCCGAGACCCGCGCGGACCATTAAAGAAGTTCGAATTCTCCAACGAGGTTCACACGATCGAGGATGTAAAGCCCGGGATGGAGCTCCCCGGAATCATATCGAACATCACCAATTTCGGCGCGTTCGTTGACATCGGCGTTCACGTAAAAGGCCTCATCCACATCTCCCAGCTGGCCCCCGGCAAGTTCATCAAAGACCCCACCCAGGTAGTCTCCCTCCAACAGCAAGTCCTGGTAAAAGTCCTCAGCGTTGACTTGGAGCGTCAGCGCATCAGCCTAGCCCTTGGGGCAAATTAGGGACGGTTCTTTTTTTGCCCTTTTCCGAGGGCAAAAAAAGAACCGTCCCTAATTTGACCGCATTTTGTGCCTTCGCGACGGGCGGAGAAGAAGCGGTCGTTATTTTGGTATGTGCAGATGCCTGCTATTTGTATTGATTTCACGCCGGACTGTTCCAAGAGCCATCGATTTGCCCGCCAAAGGTCGATATGTAAGCCTCCGTTCATAGGATTGTCAGCCGTAGGAGCCTTAGGCCCGCAATCCTGAAGTATCTCCGCCATAGGGAAACCGGCCGCAGCAAACGCATCCGCGACCTCCTGCCCCACCTGAAAACTCTCAGGTCCGATGCCCGGTCCGATGACCGCGACAACATCGGCCGCATCGGTCCCATACAACTCCCGCATCCGGCAAATCACCTTCTGACTAATGCGTTGCACCGTGCCCCGCCAACCGGCATGCACCGCCGCCACAGCCCGATGCACAGGGTCATAAAGCAAAACCGGAATGCAATCGGCCGTCCGCACGGAAATCGCCACCCCCGGAACATTTGTCACGAGTGCATCGACCCCCTCAAGCTCCTCGCGGGTAGTCATCGGCTCCCTAACTTCCCGAATCTCAACCCCATGAACCTGATGAGGCTGAACCACATAGTACGGCAATTTCGCCTCACGTTCCGTAGAGAAAGCCTCCACCCCTGCTCCAAAATCGTATTTGAGAAGATCCTTGCTCATACGCACAAAGATAAAAAGAAAGGCCGACTTACAAAAGCCGACCTTCCCAGGAATCAAAAACATTGAAAATTATATCAAAGCTGAATTTCGTTTCCAACCTTGCGGGCGCGGTTAGGATGATCCAGATCCATACCGGTAGCGATACCGATCTCAACCAGCACATTCCAGCCAGCGCACAGATATACGTAAGGATTGAAATCACCAGCAGCCGGAGTCTTGATGGTCGGGAACGGAGTGTCATGATCGGCGATTGCGACAACCTTGACACCTGCACCCTTGATCAGGCAATCCTGAATCTTCTGATACTCATCGGCAATAGGATCGACCCAGAAGATGATATCACCCTCCTTCATAACCTCCTCAATTCCGTGCAGAGCATATGTGCCCTCCAGGAAATCGGACTTGCGGCGGGTAATCTCGTTGGTCTTGAGTGTGAGCTCCTCGGCCACACCGTCATTATAACCTGCAAAGTATATGGTCTCGGCCTTCTTTACCCAGTCAACGATCTCGGCGGGAACCTGAAGTGTCAGAGCCTTCTCAATCTGTGCGGGAAGTGCAGCCAGACCGGCCTTTACGTCCTTGCCGGCGATGTTCCAAAGAACTGACTCGTAGTAGAGAGCCTGCTCAACAACGCTCTTGGTGGCGGCAACAGCCTGCTCCCAACCGCAGTTGAGCACATGTGTGTTGGCGCAGAAAGTTGAAAGGATGGTGTCCTGGTTGGCGGTAAGGCCAAAGCGAAGCGGATTGCCCTCCTCCATCAGTTTCTTGGCCAGAAGAGTAACCTCCTTGGTGCGGCCCGAGTTAGAAGCCAAGAATACGGCGAACTTGCTCAGGTCATATTCGCGTGACTGCCATGAACCATCGGTCTGTGCGTTCAGATCCAGACCCCAACGCTTTGTCTTGCGCAGAGCGTTCTTGGCGGGGAAGATACGGCTTGAACCCTCACCGGTGAAGTATGCCTTACCGGCCTTGGCAACCTTGGATGCAATCTCCTTTGTGCAGGCGGGATCAAACTTCTTTACAGTCTCAACTGTGTCCATCATCTCCTGTACTAATGCGTACTGGGAGTACTTGTTCTCTTTAAGATTCATATAATCAATGTCTAAAATGATAATTCTGTAAAAAGTGACGCAAAGGGGTCGTTTAACAATGCGTCACTTTGACGCAAAGGGGTCGTTTCGTTTTGCGTCACTTTGGAAGCAGGCGCTTGCGGACATTCTGCACGCGCTCCGTGAACTCCTTGAGCTCCTTGCGCTGGTTCAGGATGAAGCTGTTTTCGTCAAGTTTACCCCAAGCGGCAATCATCTCATCCTCGCTCAGGAAGGTTGCCTGACGGAACTTGTTCTGATAATCCTTCTTACGGGTCTCATAAACCTGGTCAAAAATGTACTGCTGAAGGTCGATACCCTTGTTCAGTGCATTGTTCCAGTCATCGACCGTAAGTGTCTCAACACCAAGCATATGCTTGAGCGACATATACGCGTGACGCAGTTTGTCTATAGGATATTTCTTCCAGATCTCGTTGTAGCGGTGGTGAATCTCCTTCCAGGTGTTCAGCGTGCCGTCCTTGATATCGGAACGCAGCTGATCGACATCCTCCATTGACATGAGCTGACCGCCCAGGTTGAACCATACACGGGCACGGTCACCGTCAAACATCTTGCTGATACTCTGGAATGTAGCGTCCTCATTGGCCTCCAGATAAGCCACGATGTTCTTGACTGCATAGTAAATCAGCATGTCGCCGTAAGCGTGATAAGCCTTGTAGGGATGCAGGATTACAACCTTACGGTGTGATTTCTCCATATCCTCGCCCAGAACCTCCAGATCAGCAATCTTCTCAGGATCACCGTTAAGGAGTTTTCGGCCGATTTCCATGAGCTCGTCATCGGACATATCGGCAAAATCCTTGCCCTCCTTGCGCAGCCAGGCCTTTGCGGTCCACTTGTCAAGCAGCTTGCGTGCCTGGATTGCCTCCTCCATCGAATCGGGTGCGTAGGCATCGAACTCAATGTTCTGTACCTTGAACACGCGGGTGTCGCGGGTGGCGTACTTCCAGTTGTTGCGGGCCATTGCGAACATGTTGTAAAGCCATGAGAATGCGGGCATTACGTGCAGCTCGCCGTGAACCTCGTCGTTGCTGATGAGTGCGAACGGGAACGGGTTGATCATCTCGGCGGGGTAAGCGCCCTTGGCCAGCATTGTGAATGATGCGAACTTGCAGGAGTGCTTTACGCTCACGCACAGACCGGGCCAGAATCCGCGTCCTGCCTCAATCTCGTTGTCATTTGTACGTGAATTGTGGTTTGAGCCGATGGTCGCGCCGGCAGCCAGATTTGACTGACCCTTGACCACGCTGGCAATCAGGAACGAGTTGTTGTGATGCTGCTCGTG
>CAJOJD010000065.1:0-6825 GCA_905234745.1 uncultured Bacteroidaceae bacterium
TGTCAGATCTTGCGGCGCAGCAGGAAACGCAGGCGGGCCAGAGGACCGGGCTTGACGGTGTCTATGTGTCGGCGTATCTTGTCCTCGGCAATATATTTGAATGGTATCATGATACCCGAATCCAGCACGTCACCGAATTCGTCGTTCAAACCGGTGCCAAAATACTGCATCTTAGGTGACAGATTCATGTATGAGTTTACCAGCGGCGGAATGCTCACACCGAAACTTGACACGTATGCTTTGAGGTTGCGGTAATCATCCTTGTAAGTCTTGCCGGTGAGTTTCTTTATGTACTTTCCGGGTCTCTTTACGCGTACCGGTTTGCGCAGTCTGACACGACGCAGGTTTGCTGCTCCGAACCACTTGCTCAGGAACACCTGGATCATTTCACGGGCCTGGGTGGGGTACTGGCTGTATATGGTCATTTTGCCAAAGAAATACTTCATGCTGCTCTTGTACATGACCATGAGGGCACCCAGTCCGTCAAACAGGTTGTCAAGCGCAAAGATGCTCTTGGCGCCGCCTTTAGAACTCTGATAATCAAGTGTCACGAATGAACGACCCAACTCAATTGTATGCTGCAACTCCTTGTCTATGAATTTCCTGGAGAACTGAAACATGTGTGATGACGTGAGCAGCGGCTGACCGAACCTGTTATAGACTATGTTGTTGCAAAGGGCGTATCGGTAACCGCCTATAATGCGCTCGGCCTCCGGGTCCCAAAGCACCAGTTGCTTGTATCCGTATGCGGGATCCAGGTCAAAACGGTCCAGGTCAAGTTCCTGACCGGTGCCGCCGCCACCCGCGCGGAACGCCTCCTCACGCAGACGACCTATCTCGCGCAGCACATCGGGCGCATTGGTGTTGTCAACTACGTAAATCTGATTGTTTCCGTGGTTTGTGGTACGCAGGAAATACTCCTGTTTTAGCTGTGACTTGATAATCTCAACGTCAACCGGGGGAATGATCTTTTTCATAATTCGTAAACGGTTTTGCGGATATCTTGTGCCCAGTCATTAAGGGACTTGGATGAATCAAAGGTCTGGTATGGAATAGGGCGGCCTATCACCACGCGGTACGTACTGCCCTGAGCGCGGTACATCTCATCGGGCAGAAACAGCATGCCTAAAGGAAAGCGCAGGTGAAAGTACTTCTCCATACGGCCGATGCGGTAGAACCTGCGTGAATTCTCACCGATAAAGTGCATTGGAACTATGTCACGCCGGGTTTCTATACTTTTCTGAAGGAATGTCTTGGCCCATTTCTGATCCTGGATGACTCCGTCTGTCTTTCTGGAAACCTTACCGGCAGGACAAACCAGCATATTCACGTCGCTGCCGAACGCCTGGTCTATGTTGGACTTGAGTGAGCGGCTCTGCATGCCCACCTTGCTGATGGGGACTATCATAGGTGCAAGGCCCTTGATGGCGGCCAGGAAATCATTGCCCAGAAGTTTTACGTCCCTGCCGTCGGAGCCTATCAGGTCAAGCAGCGCCAGACCGTCAATGCCTCCCAGCGGATGGTTGGACACGAACGTGTAGGGGCCGCCCTGCGGTATTGTGCCCTCAACCTGAATCCTGATATTGAGGTACTTGAGCGCCTCATGACAGAACTCTATGCCGGTAAATCCCTGACGGAAGAATCCGTTCAGGAAATCCTGATGGATAAGCCGCTTTATTAACCGCATGAGCAGTCGGGGTGCCTTGGGAAACCGGCTCCGTATTACCTGTTCTATGTCTATCTCGTATGGATTGGGCATCGGACAATTCAAAAAATTCCGAATGCGAAATTATGACCAATATAATAATATACCTAATAGAATTATAAATGTGGAAAAAGCGCCTGCGGTACGCTGTGTCTATGGAATTAAATTCTATTATCGGCCGATATCCGAGGCTTTTTCTTAGTCTTTATTCTGCTGTGCAAATGATGCTGTTGTCTTTTCTTCAAACGTGACGCATTAGGGTCGTTTTGACGCATTAGGGTCGTTTCACTTTGCGTCGTTTTTTAACAAATGACGCAAAGTGAAACGACCCCTTTGCGTCATTTTTAAAGAGATTTTAACCATTTCTCGACTTTGGATTTGCCGGAGCGTACCTCGTGGCCGTAGATGCTGAATCCCTGGGCTACTTTGGCCTTGGGGAAATTTTTCTTTACATCACTTGCGCATGATGCCAGACCGCTGCCCTCGTGGGTGGTGAACGGGATTACGGTCTTTCCGTCCAGATTGATGTCCTTGAACAGTGTGAACATAACCTGAGGGTAGGTGCCCCACCAAACGGGACCGCCTATGAATACAGTGTCGTATGCAGTCAGGTCAGGAACTTTGCCCTCGTACGGGGGGAGTTCGCCATCGGCCGCCTCCTTCTTGGCCAGTTCTATCAGCGGAGTGTATGCCATGCCGTCATACTTGTGGGTTACTATCTCAAACTGGTCGGCGCCGATAATATCGGTAATGTAATCGGCCACAATCTTTGTATTGCCAACCTCTACGTTTCCAACACTGTAGTTATCACCGGCGTGTGAAAAGAATATTACAATTGACTTACTCATCTTATCTGTTTTTTGATTGTTTGTCTGTCCTTTGCAGACCGATGCCACGCAAATGGCCAGCACTGCTGCAATAATGTTTCTAAGTCTCATATCTTTATAATTGTTAAAAACGACGCAAAACGAAACGACCCCTTTGCGTCACGACCCCTTTGCGTCAAAAAACGACGCAAAACGAAACGACCCCTTTGCGTCACTTTGCGTCACAACGAGTTGTAGATCTGGTCGGTGACGGGTTCAAGCCACTCGTTCGATGCGTCGGGCTGCACGTCCTTGTGGTAGGTGAGATGCTGGAACCATGAGTCCTTTGCCGCACCGTGCCAGTGCTTGACCTCGGCGGGGATGGCTATTATGGTGCCGGGAGTCATGGGCACAGCCTCCTTGCCCCATTCCTGATACCAGCCGCGTCCTGCAACACAGATAAGCACCTGCACCTGCTTGTGGTGGATATGCCAGTTGTTGCGGCATCGGGGCTCAAAAGTCACATTGTTGACACCGCCCTCCATCGGAGCCAGATAGCTGTTACCTGTAAAATACTGAGCGTATGCGGTATTGGGCTCACCCTTGGGCCAAACCGAAAAATCGACAGTCTCAACAGGAGTGTAATAATTCCCGAATACGGCAGCCAACGCACCACGGAGCCGCTCAGCCTCAGCCATTCCAATCCTGTTTTCAAGGATGGCTGGAATTTCACGTAGCGCTTCATCGCTAACACCCATATTCCTGGCTCCCGATACATGGGCCTGCAGCTGTGGTTCACAACCGGGTAGGGCCGATATAGCCGAAACCGTCACAACTTCGCGGTCAGCGAATGACAGGTTGTTCCTGGCAAATATGTCACCAAAAAGATGTGCTTTGAGATAGTAGTCGGTCTGCGGAGCGAATGTGTAGTTGAAGGGCTGTCCGCCAACAAGCTGAGTCTGAACAAGGGTTCCTTGCTTCAGTGCGTCGTAACCGTTGGGCAGCGGATCAGCCTCACGTCCTTCTTCCACACGCAGTCCGGCAGCAGTACGTTCACTAATTACCTGCTGCAATACGCCCAATGCATTAAGCGAACGCGGAAATCCGGTGTATGCATAGAGTTGTGACAGAGCCTCCTTGGCCTCACTTATAGTCAGCCCCTGCTCAAGTCCTTCATTCAGGGAGGATTTGAGTCCTTCCATATTGCCTTTAGCCTCATTGGCAGCGATTGCCACTAGAGCCTGTTGTCTGATAGTCAGTGTCATATCTTTTTTATCATTTGTCTCTACATTTAACGGTTCAGGTTCCTGTTTGGTCCTGATAAACTTTTTATCTGCGGCGGTAAGGTCCTCATCGGCCCTGTGATAACGCTCGGCTCTCATGGTGAGGTCATACTTTTCACGCAGGGAGGCGATGGTCTGCATCATAGGTGTGGCGTGGTGTGCGTCAAGCGCCTCCTGGCTTGCCCAACTGTCTATCAGGAGCACGGTCTCGGGCTGATCCTGTGATATAAAGTACTCATAACGCAGGTTGCCCTCTTCCTGGCGGATGGCATCGGCCGTTCCGGTAGATTCCATCTCCTGCACAAACTTGAGTGCGCTGCCGTTCTGCCCCGTGTAGTACAGGTTCATCGTGATGGGGCCGTTCTGCTTGCAAGACATAATAATAACCGATAATACTAAGAGTCCGATATTCAATAATTTGGCTCTCATTTCAGATTGGCTTTAAAGAATGATTCAATCTTGTCATAGGGGATTACGCCGGCCACATCATCGTAAAGGTCCACGTGCGATGCGCCCGGAATAATCATGAGCTCCTTGTTTCCCTCTACGGCCGATACACCCTCCACGTGCCTGCCGGTCATGCGCTCAAAGGCGTACTCTGAGAAGTAACGTGAGTGGGCCTTCTCACCGTGGATGAGCAGCACCGGATTCTCAATCTCCTGAGCCCATGCCAGCAGAGGCTGGTTCATGAAACTCTGGCATCCAATTACGTTCCAGCCGTCGTTGGAGTTGCCGCTGCGCTTGTGGTAACCGCGCGAAGTCTTGTAGTAGGCGTGGTAATCCTTTACAAACCAGGGCGCATCGTCGGGCAGGGGATCAATAACACCGCCTGCGCGCTTGTAAGTGCCTGACTTGTAATCCTCTGTGCGCTGTGCCGCAATGGCCTTGCGCTTTTCCATACGCTGAGCTGGGGTGTCCTCGCTGGCAAAATAGCCCTCCACGTTCACCTTGCTCATATCATACATGGTGGATGCAACGGTTGCCTTGATGCGCGGATCAAGTGCTGCGGCATTCACACCCATACCACCAAATCCGCATATGCCGATTATGCCGATTCGCTCGGGGTCAACGTTATCCTGAACGGACAGGAAATCAACCGCTGCCAGAAAATCCTCGGTGTTGATATCGGGCGATGCCATACGGCGGGGCTCGCCGCCGCTCTCACCGGTAAACGAGGGGTCAAAGGCAATAGTCAGGAATCCGCGCTCGGCCATGTGCTGTGCGTACAGACCGCTTGACTGCTCCTTAACGGCGCCGAACGGGCCGGTTACGGCAATCGCGGCCAGCTTGCCCTTGGCATTCTTGGGTGTGTACATATCGGCCGCAAGCTCAATGCCGTAGCGGTTGCGGAAAGTAACTTTCTTGTGGTCAACCTTATCACTCTTGGGGAACGTCTTGTCCCACTCCTGTGTCAATTGCAGTGTAGTCATATTATTGTCTGTTTTTGTTTGTCCGTTACCTGTGCAACCCGTGAGCATTAAGCCCATCAGCACTGCGGATAGAATAATCTTTTTCATATCTTCTTACCTAATTCAAAAGCCTCGTCAAGTTTGGGGTTGCCCTCAATTTCGCGGGCGTCGTTGACATCGCCGCAGAAAATCGTTCCGGCCAGACGGCTCTGGGGGAAGCACTCTATCCAGCCCATCAGGCCCGATTCGGCCCGTTTGGGAGTCTGCTCCTCATTCTCGGCTGCTGTTGTGAGCAGATAGACGTCACGGAACTGATAGTCCAGCGGATACATTGCGTTCATGCGGTCAATGAGGGTTTTCATCTGGCCGCTCATTTCATAATAGTAGATGGGGGTGGCCCAGCAGATGACATCGGCCTTGAGTACCTTGGCCATGATGTCGTTCACATCGTCCTTGATCACGCATCGGCCCAACTTCTGGCAGCCGAAACAACCTTTGCAGAACTGGATGTTCTTGCCTACCAGAGAGATCTTCTCAACATCGTTTCCGGCGGCTCTGGCGCCATCAATAAACCTGTCAGCCAGCATATCGCTGTTGGAGCCGCCACGCAGGCTCGTGGAGATTACTATTACCTTTTTCATAATGCTACTTTTTTACCGTTCCTTATATAAATACCATTGGATGGATGTTCCACCTTAAAACCGCTTAATGAATAGAATTCATTCTGGTCTTGTAAATGATGAACGTCATTGACTGCCGTCACACCCGATGTAAGCGAGAGCGTAACACTGATATTGCTCTGACCTGCCTTGAGGAACGTGCTCAGCTCATTTCCTGTCAGACCGTCAATCTTGCCCAGACGGGTGTAACTCCATGAGTTTGAGCCGTAGAATATGCAGATGTTGCTGCCGTTGTAGAGTATTACATCGCCGGGCTGGGCCGTTATCTGCTGGTTGCTGGTGGGTAATGAGAATCCCAGTGCGCCCCAGATTTCAAAACCGCCGCTGCTGTTCAAGGTCACGGTTACAGGGCCCTGCTGCAGTTTCTCAACCAGCGCCTTGGCCGCTTCATTATCAGCAAGAGTGACAGCCTTTGTGGTGCCGTCAATTGTTATATACATCTTATCCATAGTTTGTTCCTTATCAAAGTTTAGAGTCCCCAGCCAGTTCTGTATCAATGTGATGGCATTGCCGCGGTTGGAGTCTTTGATGGAGAGCGCATCGCCCATCCAGACGGCATCGGGAACCAGGCGCTTGGCATCGGCCACGACTCCGCTTATGCCGCTGCTGGCGCTTGAAACAATCATGGCAACATGCTTGCCGGCCATCTGAGGGCCATAATTGAACAGGTAGGTCTGCATTATGGCTGCCATCTGGCTCCACCAAAGCGGTGTGACTATGATAATATTCTTATAGGCGCTCAGGTCTGTGATGCTTACGTCATCTATTGCGGGATAACTGTTTGCATCTGAAGGAGCGGCCTTGATGGCGTTGAGCAGCTGTGTGCCTATTGCATATCCGTTGGCCTCATATTTCTGGGTCTTGTCCTTGGGCTGGATACGCATTACATCGGCCTCAATCTGTGATGTGAGAGTCTCTGCAATCTTCTTGGAGTCACCGGTG
>CAJOJD010000065.1:6852-13190 GCA_905234745.1 uncultured Bacteroidaceae bacterium
CTCAATGTTGTCTTGGGCAATTATCTCACTCTCCTTTGAGCAGCAAGCCATAAGCATTGCGGTCATAATAATCAGAATCTGTCTCATACGATTGTAAGTTTTGATTACCGATGCAAAGGTAACGGACAAGAAAGAGAGTAATTTACCGATTTTTGCCCGATTTCTACCAATTTCGCATATTATTGCGTATTTTGCACAAAATTTCTACCTTTACGGGCGTTATGAAGAATATCCTGCAGGTCTCAGATCCTAATGTTTACGGCCGATACGTGAACGCTCCGGTATTGCATCCTCTAATAAGTATCGTACATTACGACGAGGTGTCGCCCATACACTCCAGCCTGAACCGTTACGGCGTTTACGGCCTCTTTATCCAGCGCAGTTTCCCCAAGAACCTTACCTACGGCATGAAGATGTTCGATGCCGCCGACGGTTCCATCATTGCCGTGGAGCCCGGCCAGATAGGCGGCCGTGAGGATGATGGCGAGGAACTCTACCTGAGCGGGTGGGCATTGCTGTTCTCGCCCCAACTCATTCACGGTACGGACCTTGAGCCCAGGATGAAGGATTACCGTTTCTTCTCATATTTTGCCACCGAGACGCTGGTGATGGAGACATCGGAGTGGGGAAGGATTACCCAGTTGCTTACACAATTGCGGCACGAGTTGCAGGAGAATGCGGATTCGCCTGCGTTGCGTACGGTGGTACTCGGATACATACGTCTAGTATTGGAATACTGCAACAGGATATATCTGCGTCAGCTTTCCAAGGAGGACAAGAGCTCATCGGACCTGCTTAAAAGGTTCAACAGCCTGCTCCGGGAGTATTACTTTGAGCAGCGACAATTGGATATGGGAGTGCCATCGGTACAGTACTGTGCCGACCAGTTGGCGTATTCGGCCCGATATCTGGGCGATGTGGTGCGCAAGGCTACCGGTGGCACGGCCATCGGCTACATACATTCATTCGTGATAGAGCAGGGCAAGAACCTTCTGATGAACGGGCACAATATCAATGAGACGGCGCACCTGCTTGGTTTTGACTATCCGCACCATTTTACACGCCTGTTCAAGAAAATGACCGGATTCACTCCACGGCAATTCACGCAGTGACGCAAAGGGGTCGTTTAATAATGCGGCGTTTTACTTATTTTATAATGATGCGAAGTTATTCAAAAAGATAGTTATCTTTGTAAGAGATGTGAATATTCAGAAAAAGCCTGCCCCCGTGGGCGACGAATGTCAAAAATTTAAGAACTGAAAGATATGGATTTGATAAAGAGATTTTTAGGCTACACTGCAGTCGATACGCAGTCCGATGAGAACTCCCAGAGTGTTCCTTCAACTGAGAAACAGAAGAATCTGGCACGCCAGCTCAAGGCCGAACTTGAGAGTATGGGACTTGAGGAGGTGTTCATGGACGATATGGGATATGTCTATGCATCACTTCCCGCAAATACGGACAAGAAGATTCCTACCATCGGTTTCATATCCCACATGGACACCAGCCCCTCAATGAGCGGCAAGGATGTAAAGCCTCGTATTGTTGAGAATTATGACGGTGGTGACATTGTTTTGAATAAGGAGCAGAACATTGTTTTGTCGCCCAGTCTGTTCCCTGAACTGCTGTCTCACAAGGGTGAGGACCTGATCGTGACCGACGGCACAACCCTTCTGGGGGCCGATGACAAAGCCGGTATAGCCGAGATAATTACCGCTGTGGAGTATCTGCAGCAGCATCCGGAGATCAAGCACGGCAAGGTGCGCGTGGGCTTTAACCCCGACGAGGAGATCGGCATGGGCGCCGCTCACTTTGATGTTCAGCGCTTTGGCTGCGAGTTCGGCTACACCGTCGACGGCGGCGAGGTAGGTGAGATGGAGTACGAAAATTTCAATGCCGCAAAGGCTGTGTTCAAGATACAGGGACTGGAGGTTCATCCGGGTTACGCCAAGGGCAAAATGGTGAATGCTTCACTCCTGGCTGCCGAACTTATTGAAATGTTCCCTGCTGATGAGACTCCGGGCACTACCGAGGGGTATCAGGGCTTCTACCACCTGGTAGGTCTGTCCGGTGAGGTTGATCATGCATCGGCCGTATTCATTATCCGTGACCATGACCGCGCAAAGTTTGAGGCCCGCAAGGAGTTTGCAAAGTCCGTGGCCGACAAGATGAATGCAAAATACGGCCAGGGCACTGTTGTGGCTGAGGTTAGCGATCAGTATTATAATATGAAGGAGCAGATTGACAAGGTGCCGTATGTGGTTGATATTGCGTGCGATGCAATGAAACTGGCGGGCGTCAATCCCGTCAAGGTGCCCATTCGCGGCGGCACAGACGGTGCCCAGCTGTCGTTCAAGGGTCTGCCTTGCCCTAATCTCTTTGCCGGCGGCATGAATTTCCACGGACGCTACGAGTGGGTTCCCATCCAGAGCATGGAGAAGGCTATGATGACGGTTGTACGCATCATCGAGCTCGTTGCCCAGCGCACCTGGTAGGGCAATTTGCCCCAGTTGCTGTTTTTTTTAGTACCTTGCGCACGTTAATACATTTTGAAACACATTAAATCTATCAATCCATGCCGCGAACAGCGAGAATTACCAGCGGGTCTGGCGTATACCATGTTATGCTCAGAGGCATCAACAAGGAGACAATTTTTGAATCAAGGGACGATTATTGGAAGTTCATCAAACTGATGGACCGATTATGTCATCCGCGTGATGAGACAGATCGGCCGATAGATCCCCATTGTTGTATCTACGCGTATTGTCTGATGCCCAATCACGTTCATCTGTTGATCAGGGATTTTGACGGCAGTCTTGCGAATTCAATCAAAAGCCTGTCCATTCCGTATGCCCAGTATTATAATGTAAAGTACGAAAGGGTCGGCCATTTCTTTCAGGATAGGTTCAAGAGTGAGCCAGTGAATGATTGGGAGTACTTCGTGACATTGCTCCGATACATACATCAGAATCCGGTTGCGGCCGATATGGTATCGGACGTAAAAGATTACACATGGAGTAGCTGGAGGGAATATGTCAATCCCAGAGGGTGCTCAATACCGGTTTGTACGACACGGCCGGTCCTGGAAAAGATTCCGATAAGCGAGTTGGAGGGCCTTGTAAAGGAGCTGTTGCCCAAGGCTCAGAAGATCCTTGATTTTAATTATGACGGATCAACTAGGGTCGAGGATGAATTGGTGCGTGATTACATCGAGTCTCTATGCGGTCCTGACTTTGCCGATGTTCTGCAAAGCTGCCCGCGGGACAGGGTGTGTGAGATGGTAAAACTCTTTAGGGAGTTTGGTGCAAACGACAGTCAGATATCCCGTATTACCGGTTTGAGCTATAAGGTGCTCCGAAGAATGAAGTAGGTGGGCAAATTGGGGACGGCGTCCCCAATTTGCCCTTTACTCTTCGGGTTGGGGTTCCGAGAAGTCGTTCTCGTTGTATTTTACCAGGAGATCGTACCAGCCGGCAATCTTTTTGATGTGGCTGGGATATACGCGGTCGCGGTCAAAATCGGGAATGATTTCGCCGAAGAACTTGATGAGCTGGTCGTTTGAAGCTTTGCGCCAGTCAAAGGTTATCTCCTTCTTGTCGTACTTTGCCTCGATTGCCAGGAACACCTCGCGCAGAGGCATCTCCTTCTCATCGGTAAAGATTGAGATATCGCCAAGTGAAACCACCTTGTCGGTTCCCTGAATGGGGATACGCTTCTTGGTCTCGTCAATGTTCTCAACAATGAGTGCGCCGCGTCCGCGGGTAAGCAGTTTATACAGGCCCTGTTTGCCTGAAATAGTCAGAATCTCGTTCAGCATAATTATATTATTTGTTTTTAAAGTTTTCTTACATTATCAAGAAGCGCGTCAATCTGGGGAGCCAGGTCACGCACATCATCGTTCACAATCACAAAATCGGCAAGTCTGCACTTCTCCTCCTGGTCCATCTGACTATTGATTCGTGCTACAACTGCCTGCTCTGTAGTACCATCGCGCTTTACGCAACGCTTTATGCGCAATGCCAGCGGCGCATCGACGCAGACCTTATAATCAACCTCAGAATCAAATCCGGATTCAAAAAGTATGGCCGATTCCAACACGCAAAAATCCTTACTTCCAAGACCATCAGCCCAGCGCTTGAAATCCTCCCGAACCCGCGGATGAATTATCGCATTCACCTGGGCCATATTCTCAGGATTGCCAAAAATGAACTTTGCCAGAACCTCCTTCTGCATCACACCGCAACCGCAAGGACAGTAAAGTGTAGGTCCTACAAGCGCAGTCAGTTCCTCCTTGATTTTAGGATCGGTCGCCGTAAGCAGTTTCGCCCTAGAGTCGGAATCATAAACGGGAATGCCGCGCAATTGCATCTTGGCCGATACGTAACTCTTGCCGCACCCGATTCCGCCTGTTACACCTATCACCTTCATAATCAATAGACTGTGCGCTCTATGAGATAATCAACCGAGCGTGTCTGCAGGCGGATGTTACGCACATTGGCAGGCTGGGAAATAATGCGCAAACGGGCCCTTGATGCATCGCTGCCGGCAATATCATTGTAATCGACCACCACCCGGAAATCGGACGCGGTCACAAGGTCATACTCCGACATCTTGACCCAGAAGGTCACCGATGCCCTTGACGGGAATGACTTAAGAACCAGATAATCAGGGAAATTGACGCCGGTTATAGGAATCTCCAGACTCTTCTCGGTATATTGCTGCGAGAGCACGGTCATCTGAACCTCATCCTGGCTGTAAACCACACCCGCATCGCGTTTAAGTGCCACAGTCCTCATAAGTGTGTCCGATGAAAGCATGATCTGACCGGCATCAACTACGGCCCGATGCACAGCAGTGTCGGAGTCCAAAACCTTTATCAGGATGCTGTCAGGGCTGAATTCAATGCGTTCCAGGAAGAACTGGTCCTGACTCTCGGTAGTGCCGGAAAACTCAACTGGGAGCATGATGCTGTGCTGCTGAGCATATTGGAAAACCAGCGAATCGGGTGATATTGACCTGATTGAAACCGATGGCGGCAGCAGAGCAGTAATAGAATCGCGCAAACGCAGAGTAGACAGCGAAGCGTGCCCCTGGTTCATGGTGAACGACGAATTGCTCACATAAACCACATGACGGCTTCCGCGTCGGCCCGATTTGCGCAACGACGAGCCCTTGCCGCTCAGCGAGACGTTGAGATATCGGACGGGCTGGCTTATGATACGTACGTTTTCGGGGACATCGGACACCATTACGGGAACCTTCATCAGGGTCTCGTAACTCTGGTTCATGGTCTGCGACCACCACAGGAAAAGCGTGATGCCCAAAAACAGAAGAAAAACCAGAAAATCCCCTCTGAACAACTTCAGAAGGGCTTCTCCGATTTTCTTAAAGAATTCTGCAATAGATGCCTCATTAAGAGCTTTAATTTCAGATTCAAGAAGAGTACCTTCTCTAAGGCCCTTTATTTCCATAAAATCAGAAGCAATGACAGCTTCAAATATAGCCTGATCATTTAACTGAGATTCATACAGAATGCGGCCAATATCATTTGCTCCATATGCTTCATTAGCCGCAACAGTAGCAATACGGCCATTTTTATTCGTAGAATAAATAGACATTTTAGTTTGTCCTCCTTATAAATTTTTGATTTATTTTGTTTAGTTTCTATAATATTTAAGTTATAGATTTTATTATGATGTTTGATTTGAGCAAGTTAATATATTAGAATAATGCAGAAACACTATCAGGAAGTTCATCAGAAACATCCTGTAATTTCATCTTTTTACTGGAATTAGCGATCTCTTTTGTTGCATCCACTTCAGCTTTCTTTCCAGTAATTGCTATTTTATTAGCAGCTTTTCTAAATCTTTCTACTATCTTTAGCTGTTTAGCAATTATATGCTCTTTTTCTTCTTCTGTTTTATTAGATGCATTTTGTACATTATATGCATTCATCTGAAGAAGATCAGCCTGCATATTTAAATAATCAGAAATTCTAGTTCTTGCATGATAAAAGAAGAATACCATTTCTCGAATTAAAGGTATTATAGAAAGAAGTATAACTAAAAGTACACTACCAACTATCGCACCAGTAACTATAGCAGCTATGCCACCAGATACAACAGCAGCTTCACTTAGTTTCTTAATTCTTCTATCAAGTATATGCTCCATAGCTTTATCAAGTTCTCCATTTATATCCACACCCGTGTCTCCTTTTAACATCAAATTCTTTTCCATCTTGTAAAGACGAACATCATCCATCGCATTATTGCTCATATAGAACGCACGTCCATGATAATAGATTTTTTCGTCCTCTCCAGGATCAACATCACAAATGT
>CAJOJD010000066.1:0-6554 GCA_905234745.1 uncultured Bacteroidaceae bacterium
CAGGGCTGGTATGAGCGGTGTCCAGGAGTGGCTCTCATTCTACGTCAAGAAGCCCATGAAGGCATGCTTTGATCCCGAGTACGCCAAGAATCTGGTTGACCCGCAGTTCGGCCGCGTTCCCGATCCGCTTTGGGCAATGCCTACCGATACCCGCTGGAACTACGCCCAGAACCTGCGCAGCGACATCCGGAACTTCAAGAAGGAGAACGGCTGCGACCGCGTAATAGTATTCTGGATAGCCAGCACCGAGAAATATACCCCGCGCAACGAGCAGGTTCATGGAAGCCTGGCCGGCTTTGAGGCCGCAATGAAGGCCGATGACCGCGAACACCTGTCGCCCAGCATGATTTATGCATATGCCGCACTGATGGAAGGCTGCCCGTTCATAATGGGTGCTCCCAATGTGTGCGTTGATATACCCGCAATGTTCGAGCTCTCCAAGAAGCAGGGCCTGCCTATAGTAGGTAAGGACTTCAAGAGCGGCCAGACCATGATGAAGAGCGCTATGGCTCCCATCTTCCGTACCCGTTTGCTGGGCGTTGAGGGCTGGTTCTCGACCAATATACTGGGCAACCGCGACGGTCAGGTAATTGAACACCCCGACAACTTTGAGACCAAGCGCATAAGCAAGGCATCATCGATAGAGTGGATACTTGAGCAGGATGAATACCCTGAGCTCTATACCGACATATATCATAAGGTAAAGATCAATTACTATCCCCCGCGTAAGGACAACAAGGAGAGTTGGGACAATATTGACATATTCGGCTGGATGAACTATCCCATGCAGATAAAGGTCAATTTCCTGTGCCGCGACTCCATTCTTGCAGCACCTATCTGCCTGGATCTGATGCTCTTTACCGACCTGGCTCTCAGGGCTGGTATGAGCGGTGTCCAGGAGTGGCTCTCATTCTACGTCAAGAAGCCCATGACCTATGACGACGAGCGCCCGGTACACGACCTGTTCCAGCAGTTTGCAATGCTCAAGAACCAGATACGTCTGCTTGGAGGATACGAGGCAGATCAGGAACTAGACTGATTGGTATATACATTATGCAATACAGGGAGGCGGCCCAGACGGTCGCCTCCTTATTTTTTAAATGATTTTTGCATATTTATTTCCCTTTCATATGCATAATGAATAATATTTATTCCTAATTTTGCACCCGAAACGAGAATATTTATGCAATATGAAGAATAAGAACAATCGTTTGGAAGCAATCCGGCTCATCATTTCGGAGCAGGATATCAAGAATCAGGACCAGCTGCTTCAGGTTCTGAACTCCAAGGGCTATTCAGTAACTCAGGCCACTCTGTCACGTGACCTCAAGAAGATGAAGATCTCCAAGGTTGCAAACACTTACGGTGATTATCTCTATGTACTGCCCAATCATGCAATCCTGCAGAAAAAGAGCGGTTCATCTGAGGAGACCGTCATGAACCAGCCCCGATACGGTTTTGTATCACTCAATTTCTCGGGCAACATGGCTGTCATCAAGACCAAGCCCGGTTATGCAAGCAGTCTTGCATACGATGTTGACAACCACAATCTTCCCGGTGTTCTGGGAACCATAGCCGGCGATGATACCCTGCTCATAGTACTGGCAGAGGGTGCAAGCCGCATGGAGATAAAGCGTTTGCTTGAACCTATCATAATATCATTATAAAGAACATAAAACACTGATCTGTCTAAGATGAAAGACAAAATTGTGGTAGTGGTGGCCGATGAGTCCCACGAGAAATACGTGGATACCATTCTGGAAACCATATCTGAAGCTGCTAAAGTGCGTGGAACAGGTATCGCAAAGCGTACCCATGAATACCTTGTAAAAAAGATGCGCGAGGCCAAGGCGGTCATTGCGTTGGATGGTGACAAATTCGCCGGTTTTAGTTACATCGAAACCTGGCAGGATAAGAAATACGTGACCACATCGGGTCTGATAGTCCACCCTGATTACCGCGGTCGCGGACTTGCCAAGCGTATCAAGGACATGACATTCACACTGGCCCGCATACGCTGGCCGCACGCCAAGATATTCTCGCTTACAAGCGGTGCTGCGGTAATGGCCATGAACACCCAGTTGGGTTACAAGCCCGTTACGTTTGCCGACCTCACCCAGGATGAGGCATTCTGGAAGGGTTGTGAAGGTTGCGTCAACGTGGATATCCTGCATCGTACAGGCCGCAAATACTGCATCTGCACCGGTATGCTGTATGACCCCGAGGAATATCTGCCCGCCAAGATATCGGACGATGTACTTAAAAGAATCAAGGAAATAGAAAACAACAAATAAAGATGGCAAAGAAGAAAGTAGTAGTTGCTTTTTCAGGTGGTCTGGATACAAGCTACAACGTTATGTATCTGACCAAGGAAATGGGTTATGAGGTTTATGCCGCATGCGCCAACACCGGCGGTTTCAGCCCTGAGCAACTCAAGAAGAATGAGGAGAACGCCTACAAGCTGGGTGCAGTCAAGTACGTAACACTTGACGTTACCCAGGAGTATTATGAAAAATCACTCAAGTATATGGTATTCGGCAATGTTCTGCGTAACAATTGCTATCCCATATCCGTCTCTTCGGAGAGAATCTTCCAGGCACTGGCAATTGCCAAGTATGCCAATGAGATAGGAGCCGATGCAATAGCACACGGATCGACCGGTGCCGGCAACGACCAGATACGTTTTGACATGACCTTCCTGGTAAAGGCCCCCGGTGTTGAGATCATAACCCTGACCCGTGACCGTAACCTGAGCCGCAAGGAGGAGATTGATTACCTGAACGCCAACGGTTTCAGCGCTGATTTCACCAAGCTCAAGTACTCATACAACGTGGGTATCTGGGGCACATCGATCTGCGGCGGTGAGATTCTGGACAGCAAGCAGGGTCTGCCCGAGAGCGCTTATCTGAAGCACCCCACCAAGGAGGGTTCAGAGATCCTGAGCCTGGGCTTTGAGAAGGGTGAGCTTGTAGCCGTTAACGGCAAGAAGTTCTCTGACCGTATCAAGGCTATCCAGGAGGTTGAGAAGATCGGTGCAGCATACGCCATCGGCCGTGACTGCCACGTTGGTGACACCATCATCGGCATTAAGGGCCGCGTGGGCTTTGAGGCAGCAGCCCCGATGCTTATCATCGGCGCACACCGTTTCCTTGAGAAGTACACCCTGTCCAAGTGGCAGCAGTACTGGAAGGATCAGGTGGCCAACTGGTACGGAATGTTCCTGCATGAGTCACAGTACCTGGAGCCGGTTATGCCCGATATCGAGGCAATGCTGGCCAGCTCACAGCGTAATGTGAACGGAACTGTAACTCTGGAATTGCGTCCCTACAGCTTCCAGACCGTAGGTTGCGATACTCCCGATGACCTGGTACACAACAAGCTGGGTGAGTACGGCGAGGGCGCAAAGGCTTGGACTGCCGATGATGCAAAGGGATTCATCAAGATCACTTCAACTCCGCTGCGCGCTTATTATAGCGTTCATCCGGACGAGGAAAGATAAAAATGACTATATTTACCCTTGTTTACTAACACTTTAAATTAAAAGACTATGTCAGAAGAAAAGAAACTTTACAGGTCAAGAACAGACAAGAAGATTTTTGGTGTATGCGGCGGTTTGGCCAAGTATTTCGGCGTAGACGTTACTGTAATCCGCATCCTGTTCCTGGTTGGTCTCTTTATAGTAGGTGGTGGCCTGCTGGCTTACCTGATCTGCGCATTGGTAATGCCTGAGGAGAAATGATAAAAGTAGGTATAATAGGTGGTGCCGGTTACACGGCCGGTGAGCTTATCCGTATTCTGCTGGGACATCCCGACGCAGAGATTGTGTTCGTGAACAGTACCAGCAATGCGGGCAACAAGCTGAGTGCCGTGCATGAGGGTCTGATTGGTGAGACCGATATGACTTTCACCGACCAGTTGCCTCTGGATACCATTGACGTGCTGTTTTTCTGCACCGCTCACGGCGACACCCGTAAGTTCATGGAGGCCAACACCCTGCCAGAGGGCCTGAAGGTGATAGACCTCTCCATGGATTACCGCTTGGAGGCCGATGACAATCCGTTCATATACGGACTGCCCGAGCTGAACCGTCGTGCCATCTGCAAGAGCCAGTATGTAGCCAATCCCGGTTGTTTTGCAACAGCCATCCAGCTGGCACTGCTGCCGCTTGCCCGCAACCTGATGCTCAACGATGATATCTACGTGAATGCCATCACAGGCAGCACGGGTGCAGGCGTAAAACCGGGTGCAACCACACATTTCAGCTGGCGTAACAACAACATCAGCATCTACAAGCCGTTCACCCATCAGCATCTGCCCGAAATCATTCAGTCAATCAAGCACCTGCAGAGCAGCTTCAACTCGGATATCAACTTCATTCCTTATCGCGGTGACTTTACCCGTGGCATATTCGCTACCGTAATCGTAAAGAACGCCGTCGACATAGAGGAACTCTACAAGATATACCGCGAGTATTATGAGGCCGATTCGTTCGTGCATGTCGTTGAGGAGCAGATAGACCTGAAGCAGGTGGTAAACACCAACAAGTGCCTTATCCATCTGGAGAAGCATGATGACAAACTGCTTGTGGTTTCCTGCATCGACAACCTTCTTAAGGGTGCCAGCGGAACGGCCGTCCACAACATGAACCTCCTTTTCAATTTGAAAGAAACTACTGGCTTGATACTTAAATCAAGCGGATTCTAATATTAAACGTTGGCGTTGGCTTTGGCGTTGGCTTAGTTCCACGCACCGGATGGTAGCCAAAGCCAAGGCTAAAGCCAAAGCCAAAGTAAATAATGAAATTATTTCCAGTATACAGCCTGTTCCCAGTGAATATCGTGAAGGGACAGGGTCAGAAAGTGTGGGATGACAAAGGCCAGGAGTATCTGGACCTTTACGGCGGTCACGCAGTCATAAGCATCGGCCACGCACATCCGCATTACGTGGAGGCGGTCAGCCGTCAGGTTGCCACACTCGGTTTCTATTCCAATTCCGTGATCAACCGTCTGCAGGAGCAGCTGGCAGAGCAGCTGGGCCGCGTATCGGGCTATGAGGATTACAGCCTCTTCCTGATAAACAGCGGTGCCGAGGCAAATGAGAACGCACTCAAGCTGGCGTCGTTCCATACCGGCCGCTCTCGCATCCTGTCACTCAAGAAAGCATTCCACGGCCGTACGTCACTGGCCGTCGAGGTTACCGATAATCCCAAGATCATTGCTCCCGTAAATGCCTGCGGGCACGTGACCTATCTGCCCTGGGGCGACCTGGAGGCAGCAAAGGCCGAGCTTGCCAAAGGCGATGTGGCAGCCCTCATAATTGAAGGCATCCAGGGCGTGGGCGGAATTCAGGTTCCTACCGATGAGTACATGCACGGAATCCGCGAGGCCTGCACCGCCAACGGTACGGTCCTGATTCTGGATGAGATACAGAGCGGTTACGGCCGCAGCGGCAAGTTCTTTGCCCATCAGTACAACGGCATCAAGCCCGATCTCATTTCTGTAGCAAAGGGTATCGCCAACGGACTTCCCTGCGGAGGTCTGCTCATCAGCCCCATGTTCCAGCCGGTCATCGGCCAGCTGGGTACCACATTCGGCGGAAACCATCTGGCTTGCGCCGCAGCAAGGGCTGTGCTTGACGTAATCGAGCAGGATCATCTTGTGGAGAATGCCGCCACCGTCGGCTCATACCTTCTGGAGCAGCTCAGGCAGATTCCAGGACCCAAGGAGGTTCGCGGCCGCGGCCTTATGATAGGTATGGAGTTCGATCAGCCCATCAAGGAAATCCGCCAGCGTCTCCTCTTTGAGGAGCACATCTTCACCGGCGTCAGCGGCACCAACGTAATCCGCCTCCTCCCCCCGCTCTGCATCACAAAACAAGATGCTGATCGCTTCCTTGAATCCTACTCCAAGGTGCTGAAATGACACAATAGGGTCAGACCCCTTTGTGTCGCGTGACACAAAGGGGTCTGACCCTATTGTGTCATTTGCGGGAATCAGTTCCCCAAAGCATTTTCTCTCGGAGGGTGGCAAAGAAGTCACCCTTCGCTGGTTTCATGACGCTGATGCGGAATGGGGCGCGGCTGATTTCAATCGCAGTGTGTTCGGGGCAGCTGAAACTGTTGCCGTCAATTGATACCAGGAAGCTGTGGCTGCGGCTGGTAACGTCCAGGCGGATTGTTTCATCGGCCGGGAGTACGAGCGGGCGCATAGTCAGACTGTGCGGGGCAACCGGAGTGAGGCAGATCACATTGGTACCCGGGGCGATGATAGGGCCACCCACGCTCAGTGAGTATGCGGTGGAGCCTGTGGGTGTTGCTACTACCAGACCGTCGGCCTGATATGTGATCATCTGTGTGCCGCCGACGCTGGTGGCAACCCGTATCATTGATGAGATATCATGCTTAAGAATGGCTATGTCGTTGAGGGCATAGGGGGTGTGGCCTGCGGGCAGACCATCCATGCGGACCTGCAGCAGGTTGCGCTCCTCGAGAGTGTAGTCACCGTTGTGAATGCGTGTTATGGCATCGGTAATGCGGTCCGTGGTGATATCGGCCA
>CAJOJD010000066.1:6567-9535 GCA_905234745.1 uncultured Bacteroidaceae bacterium
CGGCCGGTGTTGATACCAACCATCGGGATGCCCTTGCTGCCCACGCGGGTTGCGGTACGCAGGAACGTGCCGTCGCCGCCTACGCTGATGACTGCATCGGCCGTAAAGTCATTGCCGTCAAACAGGGTGTCATAGGGTATTTCAAGACCCATGGTACGGGTCAGGAACTCGTAGTATGGGCGGTCTACAGAGATGCTGTCACCGAGTGAGCGGAGCAGGCTGAAGAACTGCTGTTCATGACCGCAAAACTTGTCACGTGACGTATTTCCGAATATGGCGAAACGCATACGTTATATCGAATTATTCTTTACCTTTGCAAAGATAGTTGTTTTATTCATGTAAGGGGACTTATGACAAGATTAAGTGTAAATATCAATAAGATAGCCACCCTGCGTAATGCCCGCGGAGGCAATAATCCGGACGTTGTCAAGACAGCGCTTGACTGCGAGAGGTTCGGAGCCGACGGCATCACGGTGCACCCCAGACCCGACGAAAGACACATACGCCGACAGGACGTCTATGACCTTAAGAAGGTTCTTACTACCGAGTTCAACATAGAAGGTTACCCCGCTCCCGATTTTATGGAACTGGTCGCAAAGGTAAAGCCCGCACAGGTTACGCTTGTGCCCGACAGCCCCGAGCAGATAACATCAAATCATGGTTGGAATACACTGAACTATCAGGATTTCCTGGTGGACATAATCAGCGAGCTTAAGCGTAACAGCATTCGTGCATCGGTCTTTGTGGATGCCGATCCCGCTATGGTCGAGCTGGCCGCCAAGGCAGGCGCCGACCGCGTGGAGCTGTACACCGAGCCGTATGCATCGGACTACATAAAGATGGGTCCGGAGTATGCGATCAAGCCGTTCGTGGTTGCAGCCAAGAAGGCTCGCGAGTGCGGAATGGGCCTGAATGCCGGACATGACCTTAGTCTGGTCAATCTGCGCTACATGAAGGAGCAGATTCCCTGGCTGGACGAGGTGTCCATAGGTCACGCCCTGGTTTGCGACGCACTTTATCTGGGACTTGAAAAGACTATAAACGAGTATAAAAACTGCATTAAATAATATGTTCTTACAATCTACAATCGCTCAGGCATTAGGTGACACAGCGGCTCAGAGCCCTGTCGTAGCCCAGTTGGCAGAGGAAACTGCCGACAAGATGAATCTTTTTGACATGGCCCTCAAGGGCGGCTGGATCATGCTGGTCCTGCTGCTTCTGTCAATCGTCTGCTTTTACATCTTCTTTAACCGTATAGCAGTCTACCGTAAGGCAGCCATCAAGGATCCCCACTTCATGGACCGTATCAACGACTACATGAAGAGCGGCGAGATCAAGTCGGCCCAGATTTTCTGCCAGGCAACAGCTTCACCCCTGAGCCGTATCGTCGAGAAGGGTGTAAGCCTGTCCGAGCATGATCCCAAGGATATACAGTTGGGTATGGAGAATACCGCAAACGTTGAGATTGCCAAACTGGAGAAGGGTCTGAAAGGTCTTTCAACCATAGCCAGTGCCGCCCCGATGATTGGTTTCCTTGGAACGGTAATCGGTATGGTACGTGCCTTCTGGGAGATGGCCAACGCAGGTAACAACATCGATGTTTCCCTGCTTTCGAGCGGTATCTATGAGGCCATGATCACCACCGTAGGCGGTCTGATTGTAGGTATCATAGCACTGTTCGCTTACAACTATCTGGTTGCCCGCGTGGACAGCATAGCCAACGAGATGGAGTCATTCATCCAGGATTTCACCGTTAATCTTGAGAAGTGATATGCTGAAGAGACGCAATAAGGTATCGCCGCAGTTCAGCATGTCGTCAATGACCGACATCATATTCCTGCTGCTGATATTCTTTATGATAACATCCACGATGGTCAGCCCCAACGCCATCAAGGTGCTGCTGCCGCAGAGCTCGCAGCAGACATCGGCCAAACCGCTGACCCGCGTCATCATAGACCGCGACCTGAATTACTACACTGCGTTCGGCAACGATGACGAGATGCCCATTGTGTTTGAGGAACTGACCGATTTCCTGATTGACTGCTCGCAGAAGGAGCCCGAAATGTACGTGGCCCTTTATGCCGATGAGTCCGTCCCCTACAAGGAGATCGTGAAGGTCCTGAACATAGCTAATGAGAACCAGTTCAAGGTGGTGCTTGCCACACGTCGTCCAGACCGCAAATAACGACCGATGAAAAGGGAGAAATTTGACATATTCTCTGTTCTGTGGACCACGTTGCTTCACGTGGCCGTCATTGGTCTGCTCCTGCTGCTGCATCTGAACAAGCCGGTGGCTCAGGCCGAGAGCGGTGTGCCCGTGATGCTGGGCAATATGGGTAATCTGGATACCGACTATGAGTTCACCGAGGTCAACTCAATGCCGGCTCCCGCACCCGCAGCCGTTCCCGTTCCCAAGGCACCTCAGGCAGAACCGGCCATCACCCAGAATCTGGAGGAGACGGTAGCAATTGAGAGCGGTGAGAAGGAGAAGCCCGTCAAACCTGTTGAGACTCCCAAACAGCCTACTCCTGAGGAAATCCGTGCAGAGCAGGAGCGTCAGGCAGCCGAGCAGGCCCAGAACCTGATGGCTAATGCCTTTGGCCGCAGCAGTTCCATGCAGGCCAGTTCATCGCAGGAGAGTACATCCGAGACTCAGGGAACACCCGGCTCGACCGAGGGTAACGCCACTCAGGGAAAGCCCACCGGCGTTGGCAGTTACGGAACCTGGGATCTGGGTGGACGTGATATGCTTGGTGAACTTCCGCGTCCGTCATACAGCATCCAGGAGGAGGGCCGTGTAGTCGTAACAATCACCGTTGATCCTGAAGGAAATGTGATTGACACCAGAATCAACAACCGTACCAATACCACTAACCTGCAGCTTCGCCAGGCTGCTGAGCAGGCTGCCAAAAGAACGAAGTTCAACTCAATAGGAGGTGCCAACAACCAGACCGGTACTATTACCTAC
>CAJOJD010000067.1 GCA_905234745.1 uncultured Bacteroidaceae bacterium
ATCTTCTCGATCTCCGCCTTGAGTCCCGAAGCGCGCGCGAGGCGGAAGAGAGACCTCATCGCCTTCTCGTCGACGCGGTTCTTCGAGTAGTCGAGCAGCCAGCCCGCGGCCTCAACCGTGTACTTCGCCGCGCGGCCCTTGTCCTCGGCAAAGAGTTCTTTGCAGCGCAGCGCCAGGTTACGGCGTGATATGTCAAGACTTGAAATAAGCAGATAAGATGCGCTTGTGGTCTGCGTAAGGTTTATCACCTGACGTACATAACCGGCGCTCACATCGGGACCGGTAAGCAGGAACGAGCTCTGCGTAAGGCTTCCGCCCGACTTATGCATTGAGACCGATGCCATATCGGCCCCCGCAGCCATAGCGGTTATAGGCATGTCCTCACCAAAGTAGAAGTGGGTTCCGTGCGCCTCGTCCACCAACACCATCATTCCGTGCTCGTGAGCCAGATCAACAATCTTCTTCAGATTGGAGCAAATGCCGTAGTAAGTGGGATTGTTCACCAGGATGGCCTTTGCCTCGGGGTTCTCCTCGATGGCGCGCTCCACCTGCGATATCTTCATGCCCAGGGCTATACCCAGACGGCTGTCTGTATCGGGATTTACGTAAATGGGAGTTGCGCCGTTCACAACCAGCGCGTTGATCACGCTGCGGTGCACGTTTCGCGGCAGGATAATCTTCTCGCCGCTCTTGCAGGCGGTCAGCACCATAGTCTGTACGGCCGATGTGGTACCGCCCACCATAAGGAATGCATGTGCGGCGCCGAATGCCTCGGCGGCCAGTTCTTCGGCCTCCTTGATTACTGATATGGGGTGACAGAGATTGTCCAAGGGTTTCATTGAGTTTACATCCAACTCAACGCACTGCTTTCCAAGCAGAGCAACGAGTTCGGGGTTTCCCCTACCTCTTTTGTGACCGGGTACATCAAACGGTACCACTCTGTTCCTGCGGAACTCCTGCAGAGCTTCATAAACGGGAGCTTTTCGCTGATCCATCTACTCAAAAACGTTTTAAAAGTTCAACCATCCAGCCTTTTTCCTGCTCCTCCTTGCGAGGGGACAAAAAAAAGACATAAACAATAAAACCTCTCTTGTTTACGTCTTCGGTACGCGGGCAGTAATGCCTTTCGTACTTTCAAATCAGAGTCTATATAGTAAACAAATACTTTTACTACTCTTCTTATTGACCGTTTTCCAAGTCGGGCGGTTATAAAGTAACCAACTTAAAAATAGGGGTAAGCCAAGCTTACACAATGTGCGTTATGCGCACAACTCAATAATAGGAAAACTCTGATTCAATCCATTCTGCTTTCCTGACCGCAAAGGTACACCTTTTTTATTACCCCCCAACCTAATTAATACAAAATTTGCAAACCCCGGCTCATTTCGCCAAAGTGTCCCACAAACACCCCCGCGAGAATACGCTCTAACGCGGGTCAGCGTGGGACACACCCCCTAAAATGGGGGCATGTCCCACACCAACCCGCCCCACAAGCCTCACAAAGCACATCACTGTGGGACACTTTGGCGAACCCTCACGCAGGTACAGCGTATCGGAGCGAACGAGGCAACGAGTGAGACCGCGGTCCCGGAGGGCCGCCAAGCTCCCGAAGGGAGCGCTTTCGCGTAGCGAAATAAAATGAGGACTTGAATCCTTTCACACGACAAAAGGGAGGCGAAAATGCCTCCCTTTTGTCGGGATGAAAGGATTCGAACCTTCGACCACCTGGTCCCAAACCAGGCATTCTAACCGGACTGAACTACATCCCGTAAGCTTCTCTTTCTCAAAAAGCGGCACAAAGGTACGCTTTTAGAATAGAATCAGCAAAAAATTATTTCAGAATCTCGTAGGCCTTGAAGCACTTTACCAGCTTCTCGGTTGCGATGTCGATTTGTTCTTTGGTGTGGGTTGCCATGAGCGAGAAGCGGATCAGGGTATCCTCGGGGGCGCAAGCCGGCGGGATGACCGGATTCACGAACACACCCTCCTCAAACAGCATCTTGGTGATATAGAACGTCTTGTAGAAATCCCTTATATAAAGCGGAATGATTGGGGTCGATGTCTTACCGATCTCAAATCCCAGCTGACGGAAGTTGTTGAGAGCGTAGTTGGTAAGGTCCCACAGATGCTCGATGCGCTCGGGCTCGTTCTTCATGATCTGCAAAGCGGCACGTGCGGCAGCAGTTGCGGCCGGAGTGTTGCTGGCACTGAAAATGTAAGAACGTGAGTGGTGACGCACCCAGTTGATGATAGCCTTATCGGCTGCAATGAAACCGCCGATGGCTGCAAGAGACTTGCTGAAAGTACCCATAACGATCTCAACCTGGTCAGTCAAGCCGAAATGGTTGCAGACACCGCGTCCGTGATCGCCCATGACACCCAGTCCGTGAGCCTCATCGACCATAACGGCGCAGTTGTACTTGTCCTTCAGGGCTACGATTCCGGGCAGATCGGCCAGATCACCCTCCATGCTGAACACGCCGTCCACAACAACCAGTTTGAGTGAATCGGGCTCGCAGCGCTGCAGGGTCTTCTCGAGCGATGCCATATCGTTATGCTTGAACTTGAGCGGCTTGGCGAAAGAGAGGCGTCGGCCGTCCACAATCGATGCGTGGTCCAGGTCATCGCAGATAACATAGTCATCACGGCCCATCAGGCATGAAATCGTGCCCAAATTGGTCTGGAAACCGGTGCTGAATATCATTGCATCCTCCTTGCCGACGAATTCGGCAAGCTCGGCCTCAAACTCCTTGTGCAGGTCCAGAGTACCGTTCAGGTAACGTGAACCGGCGCATCCTGTGCCGTATTTCTTGGCAGCCTCGACGGCAGCCTCGATTACTTTGGGATGATTGGTAAGGCCAAGATATGAGTTGGAACCGAACATCAGAACCTTGCGGCCCTCCATGATAACCTCGGTATCCTGCTTACTGGAAATACATCTGTGATACGGGTAAATACCCTGTGCCATACCCTCCTGAGGGAGAGTGTACTGTGCACATCTTTCGCTAAGTTTGTTCATAACGGCGCAAAATTAGTAAATATGCCGATTGGTGCAATCTTTTTAATTATCTTCGCGTAGAGTTTTTGCACGGACTATGAAACCAAAGAGGAAAATAGCGTTCGTTTACAACCCTACTTCGGGAACACTCAGGCTCATACCGGTCATCCCCATAATAGAGCGTTTCGTAAACCGAGACCTCTTTGATTTCTGCGTAGTATCTACCCAGTACCGCGGACACGCCACGGAACTGGCCCGCCAGTACGCCGCCCAGGACTACGATGCCGTAATAGCCGTAGGAGGCGACGGAACCGTCAACGAAGTTGGCTGCGGACTGATAGGAACAAACACCGCGCTGGGCATCATACCCTGCGGATCGGGCAACGGACTGGCCCGCCATCTGGGCATCTCGCTGGACCCCTTCAAAGCAGTAAAATGGCTTGACAAATCAATCTTCTCGGAGATCGATTACGGAATGATCGGTGACCACCCGTTCTTCTGCACCTGCGGAGTCGGGTTCGATGCCAAAGTGACCGATACATTCTCCAAAGCCGGAACCCGCGGAGTACTCACCTACACGGAGAGCATCCTGAAGGAAATAGCCACTTACAAAGACAAGACCTACAAGCTATCCTTCGATAACTCAAGCGAGACATTCGAGTGCTTCATCGTGACCTGCGCCAATGCCGACCAGTGGGGCAACAACGCCTTCATAGCCCCCACAGCATCGCTTCAGGACGGACTTATGGACGTAGTCGTGATACATCCCTTCACCCCGCTCGACGCCCCACTCCTGGCCTTCCAGCTGTTCAACAAACTCATTGACAAGAATCCAAAAGTCACTGTCCGCAAATGTGCCCGCATGACCATAACGCGTGACTCGGAAGGACCGGCCCACTATGACGGCGAGCCCGTTACGCTAGGCAAGGAAATCCAGATACAAATGACACACGGAGGCCTGAAAGTCCTGATCCCGGACAGGCGCCGCCACATCTAGAATTTTAGGTAAAAATCCCTTACAAGATTAATGTAGTCCGATGTCTCTTTCCCATCGGACCCGCATATGGTCAGCACATCCTTTCTGAGCACTGGACCGCCAAAACCATATGCCAGTAATGAGCGCTTGGACTGCTTGCCCGGAGCAGTAATCACATCGGTTTCAATACAGAGATTCAGACCCGCAGCCTGTGCACACTTGGTAAAATCACCCACCGCATCAAACGGAAGCACCACACACAGCAGTCCGTCGGGAGACAGCAAAGGTGCAGCGCATCGGGCAAGAGTCTCGTAACTCAGGGAGTCGTTGTGACGGGCTGTATTTCGGCCTGCATCGGGGCAGCGCAGAGAGTCACGGAAATACGGCGGATTGCAGACTATACGGTCAAACCGCGATTGTGCGGTGAAATGGGCAAAATCAGCACATTGAACAGAAATCCGGTCCTTCCAAGGGGAGTTTGCGGCATTCTCAGAAGCCTGCCGAGAGGCCTCAGGGTCAATCTCCACGGCAGTCACGCTACCGGCGCCACGCTGGGCCGCCATTAGGGCCACCAAGCCCGTTCCCGTGCCGACATCCAGCACAGAAAAACCCGATTCCATCGGGAACCACGCGCCCAGCAGGACCCCATCGGTCCCCACCTTCATGGAGCATCGGTCCTGCTCTATCCGGAAACGCTTGAAATCAAAGTACTGGTTTGACATCCCTGAACACCAATTGCTGCTGCAAATGTACTTTTTTTGTTTTATTCATAGCTTTTGACGGCACAAATAGCTGTTTCGTGCGCGCAATTATCTAAATTTGCAGATTATTTGCAGATAGATTTATGTGGACGAAGAAAAAATCTGAAGAAACTTTCGACGAATCAAACCCGGCTTTCTCAATGATAGCCGACTTTGACGGCAACGAGAGCGGGCTCTTTGACGCCCAGTTGGACGAGGTTGTACCCATACTCCCGCTCAGGAATATGGTGCTGTTCCCCACCGTAGTCATGCCCGTGACCGTAGGCCGCAAATCGTCACTCAAACTGATCCAGAAAGCATCGGCCGACGGCAAGCAGATTGCCGTTTTCTGTCAGAAGGACCCTGATACTGAAGAACCGGATTTCAACGACCTCTATTCAGTAGGCGTGCTGGCCAAGGTAATCCGTGTGTTCGACATGCCCGACCAGACCACCACTGTTGTCCTGCAGGGAATGCAGAGAATCAAGCTCACGCACATAATAGACTTTGACCCCTATCTGGTAGGTACCGCCGAACTCTTTCCCGAGGTTCTGCCCCCTACCCGCAGCAAGGAGTTCAAGGCTATCGTGGATTCATGCAAGGATGCCGCCATCAAATACGTAAAACTGTCAGAAAACATACAGCCCGATGCCGCATTCGCGCTCAAGAATATCTCAAACGGACTATTCCTGATAAACTTCATCTGTGCAAACCTGCCGTTTGAAATCAAGGAGAAGGCCCGTCTGCTGCGTGAAGGAACATGCTCAAGCCGCGCTCTGAGCCTGCTCTCGCTGCTTAACCGTGAGATACAGCTGGCAGAACTCAAGATGAGCATTCAGCGCCGCACCCATGAGGATATAGAGAAGCAGCAGAAGGAGTATTTCCTTCAGCAGGAACTAAAGAACATTCAGAACGAGTTGGGCGGAAGCGTTCAGGATCAGGATATTGAGGAGATGCGCATTCAGGCAAACCAGAAAAAATGGAGCCCGGAGGTTCGCAAGATTTTTGACAAGGAACTTATCAAGCTGGAACGCACCAACTCTCAGTCACCTGATTACAATGTGCAGCTATCATACCTGCAGACTGTACTCAACCTGCCGTGGGGCGAGTATACCAAGGACAACCTTGACATGAACAATGCCCGCAAGGCTCTTGACAAGGACCATTACGGATTGGAGAAGGTCAAGGAACGTATCCTTGAGCACCTTGCCGTAATGAAACTGCGCGGAGATTTCAAATCACCTATTCTCTGCCTTTACGGCCCTCCGGGAGTGGGAAAGACTTCATTAGGACTCTCTATTGCCACCGCCCTTAAGCGCAAATATGTGCGTGTATCTTTGGGTGGTCTTCATGATGAAGCTGA
>CAJOJD010000068.1 GCA_905234745.1 uncultured Bacteroidaceae bacterium
TAAGTCGTGCAATGACTTCGCCCTGCTGGACCATCTGGCCGGCCTCCTTGTAGATCTCGGCTATGATACCGTTAATCTGGGGCTTGATGTTTACCTCGTTGCGGGGGACTATCTTACCGGTCAGGACGGTACTGCGTGCTATATCCTGGGTGGTTACGGTGAGTTCCTGGTAACGGATCTCCTCAGGCTTTGATTTCTTGTAAAGGAATACGAATGTTCCTGCAAACACTGCTACGATGAGTACTAATACGATGTACTTGATTACTTTTTTCATATCTGTTTAATTTTTCGTTTTTCTACAATAGTTTATTCGTCACGCATTGCATCGACCGGTTTCACGGCCATAGCTCTCAAAGCTGGTGCAAGTCCGGCAAGTGCTCCCAGCAGGGCCAGCAGCGCTGCGGCCAGGACTGCGGTGTTGAACGATATCTGGAATGCTACCTGGCCTCCGGTGGCTGTCTCGAATATGTTGAGCAGGAATACCGCAAATACTATTCCGGCGCTTCCGGCTGCCAGCGTAAGGGCTATGCTCTCTGTTATTATCTGTGTCAGTATCTCGCCCGGCATTGCTCCGATTGCGCGGCGTATGCCAATCTCGATGGTGCGCTCCTTGACGGTTACCATCATGATGTTGCTTACTCCTATGCAGCCTGCAAGCAGGGTGCCAAGACCAACCAGCCAAATCATGAAGTTGAGTCCGCGGAACAGGTTATCGACAATCATGAATATCTCCTCAGTATTGAGGATCTGCATGGCTTCGTTGTCCTCCGGGTCGAATGAGTGCTGACGGGCCATGATGGAGCGGATTCGGGGCTCCAGAGTGCTGGTGTGGATACCACCCTTGGCTGTCACGCATATGATATCGACTAAGTTGCCGCGATTGTAGATGGTTGCTGCCAGCGTCTCGGGGATCATGAGCGAATAGCTGGAGCTGCTGTTGATGCTCAGGTTGCTTGTTGACATATCGACTCCAATAACCTGGAAGTACAGATCACCGCACTTTACGAACTTGCCGCAGGGGTCTCCGCCGTCGGGGAAGAGCTGCTGGTAAATACGTCGGCCTATGACGCAGACCTTACGTTCCATCATGATGTCGGTCTGGTTGAGATAGCGGCCGTAACGCATTTTAGGCTGTTCTATCTTGCAGTATTCTGCGCTGACGCCCTTGATTGCGGCCGATGTGGAGTGCTCGCCGTATTCTACCGAGTTGCCCCATCCGCTGATCATGGGTGATACTACGTCAAGCTCGGGGATCATCAGCTTGAGACGCTCTATATCGGTGCGGGTAAAGTTCCAGTAACGGCCCTCGGGCAGTCCCTTGTAGGGCTTTGAGGTGTTGGACGATATCAGCACCATGGTGTTGCTGGCAAATCCGCCGAAGTTCTCCTCAAGAAGTCCCTTGAGTCCCTGTCCGCCGCCAATCATGAAGAGCAGCATGAAGAGGCCCCAGAATACTCCGAATCCGGTAAGTATGGTACGGCGGCGGTTACGTGTGAGTGAATCGGCCGTCTCGCGGAATGAATCTATATCGAATCTCATTTTTTTAACTTTGGCTTTGGCGTTGGCTTTGGCTATTTTTTTTGTTTAATCTGCTCTTAATGCTTCAATAGGTCTTACGCGTGCAGCCTTGACAGCGGGGAAAAGTCCTGCAATCGTGCCTGCGATGACCAGTACTACTGTTGATTTTACCGCCTCGTTCAGTCCTACGGTAGGATTGATGAGCAGGCGTATGCTCTGTCCGAACACATCCATTGATTCCTGACCGATGGTCTGGTCCATGATGATGCAGGCTATCATGCCCAGCACCATTCCTATGTATCCGAAGATGGCGGTTATGCCAATGCTCTCGGCAATTATAAGCTTGGTTATGTTCCAGGGGCTGGCGCCGATGGCCTTGCGGATTCCGAACTCGTGGGTGCGCTCCTTTACCGTGATAAGCATGATGTTGCTTACGCCTACGATGCCTCCCAGCAGGGTGAAGAGTCCTACTATCCAGAGTCCGGTGTTAAGGTAGCCTCGGCCCTTGTTCATCTGCATGTTCTGGGTGAACTGGTTCCAGATATAGTAGGCGCTCTCGTCATCGGGAGCGGCCTGATGGCGGGCGTTGAGTATCTGCTTGAGCCGGGCCTCGAAGGCATCGTTCTCCTCCTCGGTCTCAAGTCCGTTGAAGGTGAAGGCTATCAGGTCCAGGTCATTGCTCATGCCGAATATTGTCCTGGCGGTGGTGTAGGGGATATGCAGGTCGCGGTCATTGCGGTTCTCCTCAGCATGACGCACGCCTACAATGGTGAATATCAGATTTCCTACCTTTATCTTCTTGCCTATGACCTGCTTGTAGTCGGTACTGCCCTCAAGCAGGTTCTTGGCCAGCAGGTGGGTGATTACCACGACCTTGCGCTTCTCGGCAATATCCAGGTTGTTTATGAATCGGCCTGCAAGAATATCGATGTGGTTCATGTTGACCTGTCCGGGGAATGTTCCGTTCAGGGTCATGTCGTTAAGGTACTTCTTCTTGTAGTTGAGGGTGAATCCGCTGCGTGAGACCGATGTGGTTACCTGGTCGATTATGTCGGGGAACTGGCGGGCCAGCAGGTTCATGTCCTGTTCGTTCAGAGTCATGTATCGGCCGGTCTTGTAGCCCGCATAGGGTTGTGAGGTAACGCTGGGGTAGATCTCCATCGTGTTGGTGGCAAAACCCTCGCTGTCCTGGTTGAAGGAGTTCATGAGTCCGTTGCCGGCACCCAGCAGCACGATGATCATGAAGATACCCCATGCTACCGAGAAACCGGTCAGGGTGGTGCGCAGCTTATTGCGCCTTATGCTCTCCCATATTTCGGTTATAAGATCCTGCATGGTTTTACTTCATTATCGTGGTTGTACCGAATGCCGATGCGTTGTGCTGCATGTTATCCTCAATCTGGCCGATGACACCGTCCTTGATATGGATGATGCGGTTGGTGCAGTTGGCTACGCCGCTCTCGTGCGTTACCACTACGATGGTGATGCCCTCCTCGCGGTTAAGACGGCTCAGGAGTTCCATGACCTCGACCGATGTCTTGGAATCAAGGGCACCGGTGGGCTCATCGGCCAGAATGATCTGGGGACGGGTGATGAGAGCGCGGGCAATTGCCACGCGCTGCTTCTGTCCACCCGACATCTCGTTGGGGTAGTGGTCTGCCCAGTCCTTAAGGCCCAGACGGTCCAGGTATTCCATTGCCATCTGGTGACGCTGTTTGCGTCCGACGCCCTGATAGAACAGAGGCAGCTCCACGTTCTCAACGGCTGTTTTGAAGGAGATGAGATTGAATGACTGGAATATGAATCCAATCATACGGTTGCGGTAATCGGCGGCCTGACGCTCGGTAAGGTTCTTGATGAGCTTGCCGTCCAAATGGTATTCACCGGTATCATAGTTGTCAAGTATACCAAGGATATTAAGTAAGGTAGACTTACCGGAGCCCGATGCTCCCATGATTGATACGAACTCGCCGCGCTCAATTCCAAGGTTTATTCCTTTTAATACGTGAAGCGGCTGTGCGCCCGTGTAAGTCTTGTTGATGTCTTTAAGATCTATGATCATTTCAGGAACTATTGTTTTCTTAGTTTAGTGTCTTAGTTTATTAGTACACCACAAAAGTATGGTGTTCTTTTGGAACCGCAATGGCTTTAGGGCGACTTTAACTTTATTTTATCTTTTCCATCATTGGATTGGACGCTATTCTGACGTAGATACTACGGGATTGTTAGTCATAAATGCAACATTTCCCGTTTTTTTAAGTTACCTTTACAAACTGAAAGTCTCTATTCACGTTTATTTATGAAAACCAAGTTCAGATTCCTGATTATGGCTGCCGGCATTCTGATGCTGTGCGGCTGCAAGGATAAGATACCTGAATACGGGGCGCCCATGAATGTAAGGATTTATGGAGTGACCGGAAGGGCCGATCTGGAGCAGGGCCTGAAACTGGGTCTTTTTGTGGGTGAGCCGGTAGGGGTTGACAATGCCCCGATGACTGTTTATGAAAACGGACTGGTGATGCCGGACGGTGACCTTAAATGGAAATATGACCAGACGCAGTCGTCGCGTTTCCTGGCTTATGCACCTTATGATCCCTCTTATACAGGACAGCAGACGGTTACGTTCAATGCTCCCACAGACCAGAGTACGGCCCAGAAGATGCTTGAGGGTAATCTGCTGATGGCGGTCATATCGGGCAGTCCCAAGGACAATGCCGTAAACATAAAACTCAAGCATGCAATGACGGCCCTGAACGTATCGTTCGATAACCGTTCGGGCTCAAGGATAGAATCTGTTGCCGTTTACGGTTTCATGGCCGAGGGTACGCTGGATTTCGTGACCGGCACTCTGGCTGCAACCGGCGGCAAGAGCATAATAACCCCGTTGCGTTCACCGCAGGATCCCAACTCGTTCAGTTTCATCTACATCCCCCAGAACGTAACGCCTACTTTCTGCCTTACAATGTCATCGGGCCGTGAGATATCGTTCACGTTTGACAACTACTGCCACGAATATCCAGGCAGCATAATAAAGATGCAGATCCAGATTGATGAGTCTACCCCCGATGACAATATCCTTCCGCTTAACGGGGTGAACATATCCCAGTGGACCACCAACGGCGTTCCCGCATTCACGCAACTGCCTACATACATCAACCTGGACGGACTCAAGGACGTTGAGCCGGATCCGGAGAGGGACGGTTTCTTCTCGGCCTATCTTAATAAGGTGACCGTTACGGCTGTTGACCAAACTGCCGATGACGTGCTGGGCGTGATAGTAGAGGATTCGACCAAAGCCATTCACGTCTGGACCTATTATGACTCGCCGCTGAACGTGGGCAATACTATTGTGGGTCCCGTGCTGGGTCTTATGAACAAGACCGATGACGGCGAGTTCAATATTTCGCATTTCTATACCTCATATGCCACGATAGGCAAGACCAAGGAGCTGCCGCTCACACAGGGCAGTTTCAAGGACCTTTCCAAGAAGATTGACGAATGGCAGTACCGTAGGATGATATTCCGTAACGCCAAGATATACTCGGAGTTCAAGAATGACCGTGCGGTATTCCTGCAGGACGGCTACCGGGTGAGTGTAGTATGCCCGGGCATAGACATTGCACTTACCGAGGGCGCCCGGGGTAACCTGATAGGATTCCCCATGCGTTCGGGATCGGACATCATGATTATGGTTTATGACCAGGATCTGTTCTACTCGTTTACAAAGGAGGCTGCAGACAATGCTATGACAAGGCAGAGCGTGTACGGATTGTATGACCTTTCCTCACGTGATACGGCGATTTACGCAATGACGGGTGCCGATATGCAGTTGCAGCATTCTGTCCGTATATACAGTTACGGCCGCACAATGCAGGTGGCCGATACCCGTAACGGCGAGGTTTATACGTTCCTGCTGTATGACTGCCCGGACCTTCCGGTTGTGGGACATGAGTACAGGATTGCCTTCAACGTTATGGGCAGTTCAACGAGAAAGGGTTCTACCGTGAACCTGGAGTGTGTGAAAGTTGATGAGAACAGCGCCTGGTTCGTGGACCGTAAGGGCGATTATGGTTTGGTATTGGCACTATGAGAAGGATAGTTACATTGACTTTGGCTTTGGTCCTGGCTGTAGCAGTCAGGGCTGAACTGGTTCGTCCTGATGTGGCTGCCAGATATGCCCAGGGCGTTCTGGGTATGAAAGAACTGCCCGAACCTGAGAGTCCGGCCCTGATGCGTGCGCCGGGACGTGATACCCGCAGTGCGGATCCCGACTATTACGTATTCAACAACCCCGCCGGCGGTTGGGTTATAATTGCGGCCGATGACCGCGTGAATCCTGTAGTGGCTTACTCTGATGAGGGCTCATTCTCAGTAACCGGCATTCCCGACAATATCCGCTGGTGGATGGACGGAGTGTCCGAAACCATTGAAGCCGCACGTGCTGCCGATGAGCAGCCGTCAGCTGCCGTAAGGGCCGCGTGGAGGAGAGCACCCCGTGCAGGTGTTCTGGAGACTGCCCATTGGGGTCAGTCCACACCTTATAATGACCAGTGCCCCATAGTGACGGGCGAGAACAAACGTTCACTGACCGGTTGCGTTGCTACGGCAATGGCTATCATCATGCGTTACAACCGCTGGCCGGCACAGGGTAAGGGCGTGATTGGAGGTTACACCACCACAACGGCCAAGACATACATTCCCGCATACTCGATTGATGATCATGTGTACGACTGGGATAACCTGCCGCTTACCGATGCGGGGAGTTCGAGCGCCGGATGGACATCGGACCAGAAGAGTATGATTGCGCAGATCATGCATGACTGCGGTGTTGCGGTGAATATGGACTACACTTCAAAGACATCGGGAACATCAAGCGGTTACATGCTGAGTGCCATTCAGCAGAACATGTCGTTCTCGGAATCATCGGTCCTGATAAGCAGGTCGTCATACCGTCTGGACGAGTGGTACTCGCTCATTAAGAATGAGATAGATAACGGCCGCGTGGTCTATTACGGAGGTGAGGGCGATGCCGGCGGTCACGCTTTTGTGTGTGACGGATATGATACCGACGGCTCAAAGCTGAGTATAAACTGGGGCTGGGAGGGCCGCTATAACGGATTCTATACGCTGGATCTGTTTGATGAGGACCTGGGTCTTGATTTTTCTCGCAGCCAGGAGGCTATCATCGGCCTTGCTCCGGATACGGCTCAGGTTGACCTGGATAATGTGGTCACTCTGGCCTGCCTGTTTTATGACGGGTTATACGGCATCAGGCCGGTTGCTCCGATCGATATCGTGAAGGGTACGGCCATCAAGTTTGATATGGGCTGGTTCATGAACAGCCTGAATCAGGAGGTCGTGGCCGATTTCAAGATCTGTCTGGAGGACAAGGACGGCAATCTGCGTCAGGAGGGCTGGTACAGCAAGTGCAAGATACCGGCATCGGACGGATACATTTACAGCAACACCACCGGAAACGATGTGCTGAGCGTATATCCTGCGCTGACTGACCGTTTCAGGCTTTATATTAAGAATGGTGACGGAGAGTGGGAGCCCATGCACGGTAATTTTGATATTCTGCCGGATATTGAGGGCATTATGTGCGGCGTTACCCAGGATCCTGTAATCATGGTTCCCGACGGCTGCGCTGCGGGGCAGGAGATTGACCTGTCGCTGACTATGGGATTCACGCACGTAAAGTCGGTGCGCTGGAGCCTGAACGGAACGCCTATTGAAGGAAATAAGGTGAAACTGGTGCAGGGCGGGAACGCCATCAGGGCCGATGTGGTTTATCTGGACGATACTACGGGCTCTCTGTTCCGTACGCTGAAATTGGAATAATTGTTTTTTAATTTTAAATATCTGCTTATGAAAAGAATCTCTGGCATTATTGCCTTGGCTGCAGCAGCGCTGATGCTGTCATGCGGCGGTGGAAAGTACGAGTATCCTTTCCAGAATCCTAAACTTAAGGTCGACAAGCGTGTCGATAACCTGATGTCCCTGCTTACTCCCGAGGAGAAGGTGGGACTTATCATGAACAAGTCCATTTCTGTAGACCGTCTGGGCATACCGTCATACAACTGGTGGTCAGAGGCCTGCCACGGTGTACGTCAGGGTGGTTATACCGTATTCCCACAGCCTATCGGTATGGGTGCTTCATTCAACGAGCAGTTGGTTTATGATGTATTCAGTGCAGTATCCGATGAGGCTCGTGCCAACTGGAACCGTTCCAATCACGACATCTTCAATGTTCAGATGGGTGCCAACTATGTTCCCGGCAATCCTGAGCTGACATTCTGGTGCCCCAATGTAAACATCTTCCGTGATCCCCGTTGGGGTCGTGGTCAGGAGGCTTACGGTGAGGATCCTTACCATATGAGCGTTCTGGGTGTTGCCAACGTAAAGGGTATGCAGGGTAATGACAAGAAATACTACAAGACTCATGCATGCGCAAAGCACTATGCAGTACACAGCGGTCCTGAGAGCCAGCGTCACCGTTACGATGCCGTTGTTTCTATGCGTGACCTCTGGGAGACCTATCTGCCCGCATTCAAGGCTCTGGTTCAGGAGGGTAACGTTCAGGAGGTTATGTGCGCATACAACCGTTATGAGGGCGAGCCCTGCTGCGCAAGCGACCGTCTGCTCACCAACATCCTGCGTGAGAAATGGGGTTACAAGGCAATCGTTCTGACTGACTGCGACGCCATCAACAACTTCTACAACAAGAACCAGCACGGCACACACCCGGATGCAGAGACTGCTTCTGTCGATGCCGTTCTTTCAGGTACTGATCTGGAGTGCGGTAAGGCATTCATGTCACTGACCAAGGGTCTTGAGGACGGTAAGATCAACGAGGCCGATATCGACGTAGCTCTGCGCCGCGTGCTTAAGGGCCGTTTTGAACTGGGTATGTTTGATCCCGCCGAGATGCTGCCTTGGGCAAACTTCGGTGAGGACGTAATCAGCAGCGAGGCCAATGACCAATTGGCAGTCGAGGCTGCCCGTCAGTCAATGGTTCTGCTCAAGAACAACGGTGTCCTGCCTCTTAACAAGAACATTAAGAAGCTGGCCGTAGTAGGTCCTAACGCCGATGACAAGGGCATGATGAACGGTGAGTACGGCGGCAGCCCCACACAGGAGCATACACGCTCTCTGCTGGACGGTATCAGGAAGTTCTTCCCCAATACCGAGATTGTTTATGACCGTGCCTGCGAGATCCGCAACGAGTACTACACTACCTATTATACACAGGATATCAACGGTGGCAAGGGCCTGAAGGGTGAGTTCTGGAAGAACACCGAGTTCAAGGGCGCTCCTGCCGTTACAGGTAACTATACCGAGGCCAACTTCAGCAACTTTGGTGCTTACAACTTTGTTGAGGGTCTGGATCAGTCAGATAATATCTCTGCACGTCTTACCGGTAAGCTGGTTGCTCCATTCAGCGGTGACATGAGCTACAACATCAGCTCTGACAACGGTTACAAGCTCTATGTGAACGGTCGTCTGGTCGAGGAGGCTAAGGGCGGCCAGGGTGGTCGTGGCGGATTCGGCGGATTCGGCGGCGGCTTTGGTGGTTTTGGCGGTCGCGGCGGAATGCAGCAGATGAAGTCATTCAAGGTTACCAAGGGTCAGACCTATGACATCAAGATTGAGTATACTCACGCTACCGGTCAGTTTGCACGCCTGAACGCTCAGTTCTGCGTACAGAAGATTGCCGAGTTTGAGGATCTGGGCAAGAAGCTGGTTGCAGACAATGTTGACGCTATCATTATAATAGGTGGTATCACTCCTTCTATGGAGGGTGAGGGCGGCGATAAGCCCGATATCGAGATTCCTGCCGTTCAGCAGCGTCTTATCCGTGCCATGCACGCTACCGGCAAGCCCGTCATCTTTGTTGACTGCGCAGGTTCATGCATGGGATTCGGCTCACTCGAGGATCAGTTTGATGCTCTTATCCAGGCTTGGTATCCCGGTCAGGGTGGTGCCCAGGCTCTTGCAGAGATCCTGAACGGTGACTGCAACCCCAGCGCCAAGCTGCCTGTTACATTCTACAAGAGCACTGATCAGCTGCCCGAGTTCACTGACTACTCAATGGAGGGCCGTACATACCGTTACTTCCGCGGTGAGCCTCTCTATCCGTTCGGTTACGGTCTGAGCTACACTACTTATCAGTATGGTCAGGCTACTCTGTCAAAGGCTTCAATGAAGAAGAACGGCAGCGTTACCATCACCATCCCGGTTACCAATACCGGCAAGCGTGAGGGTACCGAGATTGTTCAGGTTTACGTTAAGAGTCTGGATAACCCCGCCGCTCCTATCAAGGGTCTGCAGGGATTCCAGCGCGTAACACTTAAGGCAGGTGAGACCGGCAATGCCGTCATCACTCTTACAGGCAAGTCATTCCAGTACTATGACGAGAAGGTTGACGAGGTTTCAACCTTCAGCGGCCACTACAAGCTGCTGTACGGCTCATCATCGGCCGACAAGGATCTCCAGTCACTAGACTTCGAGGTGCTGTAAGCCACTGTTAACAACTAAATATTTAGGTTAAAGTCCCGCACAATTGCAGAAATTGTGCGGGATTTTTTTGCTTTCGGGGTTTTGAGGGCTTTTCTTTGCTGTGTCAACTAAAAGATTAGTTAGAACCGATGAAAGCCTTGACCGAGAAAGAACAGATGGTAATGAGCGTGCTCTGGGAGCACCGCCATTGCAGCGTCGAAGATGTGGTTGGTTTCCTTCCAGATCCCAAGCCGGCCTATAATACAATACTTACGTTCCTGCGTATTCTTGAGAAGAAGGAATTCATTTCGTATCAGGAAGAGGGACGTAAACACATATATTTTCCCCTTATAGAAAAAGGTGAGTACACCCGCTGGACATTGACCGATATGAAGGACCGTCTGTTTGGCGGATCGGCCCGGTCAATGGTCAATACCTTTATCCTGGAATCGGACCTTAAGGAGTCCGATGTACGTGAACTGATAGACATGTTGAACGAACTTGAATCAAAAAGAGCATGACGTACCTGATTATATCGGCCGTATCACTGGCCATGATGCTTTTGGTTTACCGCGTGGCAATGACTCGCAGCACATATCACGGTTTCAACCGAATCGTGCTAATCCCTCTGATCCATTTCAACGGAGTGGGAGAGCGCGCCGCCCATACTGCCAGTGTGCTGATTGACGAGTTCTCGGTTTATGCCGATGCCCCCGCAATGAAATCGGCCCCGTCGGATGTTGTTGCTCCTGCCGGCGGTCTGGGGCTGACGGATATCCTGACGATAGTTTATCTGGCGGGCCTGGTGTTCTTCCTTATAAGGATTGCCGTAGGTACAATCAAGTCCGAGATTATCTGTCACGGCCGGGCCCGTACGCTCTCCGACGGTTCTCGTCTGGTATTGACCGATAGAAACTACGCTCCTTTCAGTTGGCGCAACACAATCGTGATGTCACGCGCTGATTATGAGGAGAACGGCGATGTAATCATTGCTCACGAGCAGGCTCACATACACCTGCACCATTCGGCCGACGTCATGATTGCCCAGCTGTTCTGCGCCCTGCAGTGGTTCAACCCCGCTGCATGGATGCTCAAACGCAACCTGCTTGAGGTTCATGAATTTGAGGCCGATGCCGCCGTGCTGGGTTACGGATATGATTCAACCCGATACCAGATATGCTTGCTGCGATGCGCGCTGCAGACTCGCTATTCGGTATCATCAAATAGTTTTGCTCATTGTTTTACCAAAAAAAGAATTGTTATGATTAAGACAACCAATTCAAATCCTTGGGTGCGCTTGAGAGTGTTGCTCATGTTGCCGGCTCTGGCATTTTCAGTAATAATGTCATCGGCATGTAAATTAGAAGTATCTGATCCTGAGAGTCAGGATGTAACTAAAGTATCAATCGCTTATGAATCGGGCGATACAATCGATGGGGTAATTTTTACTAATAGTAAGCCGGACCCCGAAGTGACAACATTCATGGTCGTTGAGAAGCAGCCGGAGTTTCCCGGAGGTGAAGATGCGATGCTTGAATTTCTAAGGAATAATATCAAATATCCGCAGTCTTGCATAGACAATAAGATTCAGGGACGTGTTATTGTTACGTTCGTTGTTGAGAAGGACGGCTCACTGGTAGAAGCAGAGGTTGTGAAAAGTGTAAATGCTGAGCTTGATGCCGAGGCCCTGCGTGTAGTTAACTCTATGCCTGCTTGGAGTCCCGGTGAGCAGAAAGGCAAGAAGGTTAGGGTTAAATACACTATCCCGGTGAACTTCAAGCTTTAAAGTAGTACTGCCCTTTGCCCAGGGAGGCTTTGCCGAAGTTGATGGCGTTCTTGGGGCAGCGATGGTAGCAGCTCATACAGTTAGTGCAATGACCGTTCCACTTGGGGCGGTCATTTTGCATTGTGATGTTCTGCAGCGGGCAGTTCTTGGCGCAGATTCCGCAGCCTATGCAAGCGTCCGATACCGTGAACTTGCGGTCGGTAATGAGCAGACCGTAAAAGAGGGGCTTAAGTATATTTGATTTAAGGAACGAAGAACCACCCTTGAGTTGGTCAAAATTGCCTTTGGCGCGCTGCTGTATGAGTTTTACGGTTTCGTCCAGGTTTGTTTTTGTGGCGCTGATTTTACGCTGGGCGTTCTCATCGGTGTCCAGTTTGAAACCGGGCAGGTTGATGTAGGTCTCGGGCATCTGGAACGAGAAGAAGGCGTCGAGCGTGAGGCCTTGCTTGCTGAGGTCCTTCTTAAGGTGTTTGATTGTGAGTCCGGTCTCGTCGCCGCAGGTGCAGGCTGCGAATGTGTATGACGGCTGGCCGATAATCTTTACCTTGCGCAGGAACTCCGATACCAGCTTGGGTACTGACCAGGAATAGACGGGAAATACTATGCCCAGGATCTCATCGTTTTGGAACTCCAGCGGCGTATTGTTACGGGCAGCTTCCGGGATGAACACCATGTTGCTGTCACCTAGTTTTGCCGATAGTTCATCGGCTACAAAACGGCTGTTGCCGCATCCTGAGTACCAGAGTATCATACCACAAAATTCATTTTTATATCATTCTCATCAGTTGGAACC
>CAJOJD010000069.1 GCA_905234745.1 uncultured Bacteroidaceae bacterium
CGCAGATCCCTTTGACAGTCAGTGGCAGACTGCCCAATCTCTAAATGTTTATAACTATAAAGAGAAAGGAATATCATTCGCGTTCATAGCCAACGACAATACGGCATACACCGTATTTTATGATCAAGGTTACCTCTTCAACAAACAGTAATACAAAAGTGACGCATTCTTAAACGACCCCTTTGCGTCATAAACGACCCCTTTGCGTCACTTTGTATCATTTGTAGAGGAAGCGGCGGATTGACATTTTGGGTGTCTTCTCGAACGGTACGGGCTGGATTTCAACCTTAGTCAACTGGCTGTAGACAGGAAGCTGACGGTTTGATGCCAGACGTATGTTCTCCGGAATGGCATCCTTGGCCTCAGGATCAAGCAGAGCCTTGGCAATGGCCTGCTCGTCAAGGTAGACAAGTGCCACCAGTTTGCCGCCACGGTCAACCACAACAGACTCTACGACATAATCCTGGTTGTTTACGACAGCTTCAATCTCCTCGGGATAGATGTTCTGACCTGAGGGACCCAGAATCATGTTCTTGGAGCGTCCGCGGATGAATATGTTGCCATCGGCATCCATGATACCAAGGTCACCGGTCTTGAGCCAGCCGTCCTCAGTAAATGCATTGGCAGTAGCCTCGGTGTTGTTGTAATAACCTATGGTTATGTTCTCACCGCGGGCCTGAATCTCACCTACGATGTTCTGGGGGTCCTCTGAATCGATACGTACCTCTGCCACATCGACGGGCTTGCCGCATGAGCCGGGTACATATTTGGTCCAGTGCTCATAGGCCAGGAGAGGGCATGCCTCTGTCATTCCGTAACCTACCAGATACGGGAACTTGATCTTCTTGAAGATACGTTCAACCTCCGGATTGAGTGCGGCGCCACCCATGATAAACTCGACGCAGTTGCCTCCGAACGCACTTACGAGTCCATCCTTTATCTTCTTGTAAATGATACTGTTAAGGATTGGAACGTGAAGTGCGGCTTTGATTGCGGGTTTATCAATCATGGGCTTTATCTTGGACTTGTAGATCTTTTCCATGACCAGCGGGACGGTTATGAGAAGATAGGGCTTGACATCGGCAAATGCCTTCATGAGGGTTGCCGGTGTAGGTGCCTTTCCGAGCCAGTAAATTGATGTGCCGTTGCACAGGGGATACAGGAACTCAATTACAAGGCCGTACATATGGGCCATGGGCAGCATGGAGACCATCTTGTCACCTGCAGGCACATTGCGCTGGCTGTAGTCCACGTTTGCCGAGAAATTGCGGTATGTGAGCATTACGCCCTTGGGATCACCTGTTGAGCCCGATGTATAGTTGATGGTGGACAGATTGTCCCAGTTGTCGGTGGGGAACATGACATTGTCCGGTCCGAATCCGCCTGGATATTTCTTGTGGAACAGTTCATCAAGATTGTCAAAAGCGAACTTTATCCTGTCATCGTTGCAGAATAATAGCTGTAGGGTGTTGACATCGATCACCGCACGTACCTGGGGCATCTTTGCAATGTCCATCTTGGACCACTTTTCTGAATCCGTGAACAGGGCTATGCTGCCCGAATGGTTTACCAGACCCATTACGCTTTCCGGCTTGAAATCGGCCAGGATAGGGACAATGACGGTCTCGTATGTATTTACTGCCAGGTAGGCGAAACCCCAGCGTGCGCCGTTCTGGGCGCAGAGTGCAATGCGTTCTCCTTTCTTGATGCCGGCATATTCAAATACGATATGTAAACGTGCTATGGAACGAGCCATCTGGGCATAGGTGAAAGATTCACCTCCGATGTTGTTCAATGCGGGCTTGTCCCAATATTTTCGTGTGGCGGCCTGAAGCCTTTCAAGGTAATGAGGATATTTCTCCATGTGTCGTGTTATTTGTTTTGTTTGATTAATAGTCAAGGAACCATTCGTTAGGCATGAGGATACCAAGTGTGACACCGAACATCGTGGCATTGTTGCTGGATGTTGAAACGTCAACGAATGCATTGATGGATATCCTCTGGTATTGTGCTACAAAGTTCAGTTCGCCCATAAACTGAGTACCGCTGAGAACCTTTCCGTATGCGGCCAGTCCGTCACTGTTGACTATAGGTCTGGTAGGCTGGAACATATAGAACTCCGAACGCAGATGGAATATGCTGTTTATGACCCATATCGGTTTGATGCCGAGGGCAAAATATGAATTGGCAGTGAAATCGGGATCAAATACGAACTTGCTGTTCACGGTGGGACGGAAATGACCGGCCTGCATTACTGATGCCTGATAGTTGTTTGAGAAGTTTCTTGATGAATAGTATGCCTCAAGCATCGTTCCCAGGGTGAAATGGGACGTGAAACCGGAATAGTACTCCAGATGTGCGGATATCTGCAGCCATGAACGGTCTTGTGAACGATAATCGGGATTGAATACATTCTGAGGCCTGAAAAGGTCATTCTCGGTTCCTATGAACGCACGGATCGTTTCGGAACGGCCGCTGGTGGGATACTGCAACGTATTGAGCGTACTGCCTGTGAAAGTCATGGAACCGCCGAAAATGTTATGACGGCTGCAGTCGTATTTGAACGAGCGGAAGTTTATGTCGCTGTTCTGTGTGTAGTAGTCTTTGTGGTGAGCTGCTCCGATAGAGAATACTGCCTTGTAGTTGTTCAGGAAAGGACGTGAAAGCTTGGCCTTGCCGAAGAACTCAATGGACTTGTTAAGAGCCGGCATGAACTTATCGGACGAGAAGATGAATGCTCCCGTACGGAAGTAGTTCATATTGTTGTATGCGGCCTGGATTGACAATGAGACAGGTATAGGTATGGCCAGGTCTACACGGGTTGTCAGTTGGGCATTGTTGTAGGATCTTCCTACCTGACCCTCCAGAAGGTATGATTCCGATACTTCACCTATATGGCTGTAAGAAACGGATCCGTACAACTGGCTGGATACCGATGTCGACAATCCGCCGCCGAAACTGAATGTGGGGTGGTCATCAAGTTTGACACTCAGATTCAGCTTGAAAGTTGAGTCGGATTCTATGAAATCAGTGGTCGGGATAATCTCACTGATGGCGTCGTCTGACAGGAGTTTGAAATAACCGGCTTTGAAATCATTGAATGTGAATTCGCTGTTGGTTGCGTTGAGTTCCTTCTTGATGTAACGCTGCTGAGCCTGGTTGGCGCCGGTTACTTCGATGCTGCTGAATCTGAGCTCAGGGATGCGCTGCTTGAACTGCTGGCGGTTCCTGGTCACTTCGGATGAATCCCTGCGTGCTACCGTCCTGGATTTTATTGAGTCCATCAGCAACATGGTATTCCTGTATCCCAGGTTGGAGACCTCATTGATGAGATGGAAATCCAGAAGACCCACACTGCGCAGGTCAAATTCCACTTTGACTCCCAATTTGGGATCCAGGCTGTAGTCACTCTTCTGGATGATCATGCTCGTTACCTGACCCATGATGTCAAATTCATCGGGAATCTCTATTTCCGGTTCTCCCGGAGCCACGGCCACGACACTGCCTATAATGAAATCCGGATGGAAATCCTTTACCATGACATCTACGGGAAAATTGTCGTAAATACCTCCGTCATAGGCGATTATGGAGTCAATCTTAATGGGGCGGAACACGAACGGGAAAGACATTGACGCACGTACCGCATCACCCAGCATACCCTTGGACAGAACTATGGAGTTCTTGTTGAACACATCCGATGCAACCGCCCTGAAAGGAACCAGCAGATTGTCGAAATTGTTGTCACAGGCTGCCGATGCGCCGGAAAAAATGTCCACAAAGGCCAGATTCATCTGCAGGGGATCCACCAGACTGTTGATGGTAGGCAGTATGACCGTCATGGAGTCACGGATAGCCACCTGTGCCGAAATCATGGACGGAGTGGGTGGGGCCTGCTTGAAATAGAACTGGTAGTTCATGTCTTTGGAGCCCATATACCAGTTCTTAAAGTCATCGGAACTTATCAGGGCCTCCATCTCATCGGGGGAATAGCCCATGGCGTAAAGTGAGCCTATGACCGCTCCCATTGAGGTTCCGGCAATGTAGTCGATGGGTATTCCGTTCTCCTCAAGGGCACGTATTACGCCGATATGAGCCATACCTTTTGCTCCGCCGCCGCTAAGCACCAGACCGACCGTCTGTGCACTGACTGGTGTACATATGGCCAACAATATGGCAATCAGTATTATATAAGCCCTTTTGATCATTGCGGATAACCTCTCTTGCAAATATATGTAAAAAAAAGGCACTGATGTACTCTCAGTGCCCTTTTAATTTAAAAAGTAACTTATTAGATGAGTTCCACGCTGCGGCGTATGAATGCGGCCAGGGCTTCACCCTTAAGCATTCCGTTCTGCAAAAGAGCCAGGTCTATGAGTTCGTGGACTATCTTATTGCTTGCAGCATATTCAGTATAAATGCCTGATATTGTATTCTCTGCCTCCGATATCTTAGAGTCGATATCCTTCATTTCGTCCTTCTCGGCCTGAGGTACGTCCTCGTCCTTCTTGCCTTCGCGGGCCTTGCGGAGTTCTGCCTGACGCTCCTTGAGGGTAGCCAGTTTGTCATCCTCGGGCTTGGTCTTGGCATCACAGGCTGCTGCGGCGTCGTCAAGTACCTTCTTGATGAGTTTGTGGTCCTTGTTGAGGATTACGGTGTACATGTCGGGCATATCGCCGTAGAAATTCATTCCGGGCTGTATGGCGGCCATATCCTTCATACGGCGCATATACTCGCTGCAGGTTACCATGACGGGCAGTGAGGACTCGCCCAGGGACTGGGCGTCGACATGGAAATCGGCCTTCTCGATCTTGGGCATCTGGCTGCTGAATACCTTTGTGATCATGCGGAGCTGTCCGGCAGGCAGATCCACAGCCTTGACGTCATCCTTTGCAATCAGATTGTCAATGGAGTCGCTGTCTACGCGCTGGAAACGGCTGCTGTTTCCGAACTTCTGCTCCAACATACCTATTACCGGTACATCCAGCTGGTTGTCCATGAGCAGGACGCTGTAGCCCTTGTTCTTTGCTGCCTCAATGTATCCGTACTGCTCCTCCTTGTTTGTGGCGTACAGATATATCAGACTCTTGTTTTTGTCTGTCTGGTTGGCCTCGATGAGTTTCTTGTACTCTTCGAACGTAAAGTACTTGCCGTCAGTATCCTTAAAGAGGGCAATCTTCTCCATCTTGGTGTAGAAATCCTCCTCGGTGAGCATTCCGTAGTTGATGAACAGCTTCACGTCGTCCCATTTCAGCTCGAACTCCTTACGGTCGTTCTTGAATATGGCGCTCAGACGGTCTGCAACCTTCTTTGTGATGTAGCCGGATATCTTCTTGACATTGGAGTCACTCTGCAGGTATGAACGGGATACGTTCAGAGGAATATCGGGTGAGTCAATCACACCGTGAAGCAGGGTGAGGAAGTCAGGAACTATACCCTCGACCGAGTCTGTTACGAAAACCTGGTTGCAGTACAGCTGTATACGGTTTTTCTGCAGGTCCAGATTGGTCTTGATCTTGGGGAAGTAGAGGATACCGGTCAGATGGAACGGGAAATCAACGTTCAGATGTATCCAGAACAGGGGTTCGTCCTGCATGGGATAGAGTTCGCGGTAGAATCCCTTGTAATCTTCATCCTTGAGTTCACTCGGGGTCTTGGTCCAGAGGGGCTCCACGTTGTTGATGATGTTATCCTCGGCGGTATCGACCTCCTTGCCGTCTTTCCACTCTTTCTTCTTGCCGCAGGCAATCTGTACAGGCAGGAA
>CAJOJD010000070.1 GCA_905234745.1 uncultured Bacteroidaceae bacterium
CAGCCTCAAGTCATATTTTTCAAGTGCACCGCAAAGGAAACGCGCCAGAATTTTGTTTGCATTGGCATAACCCTTGTCAATGTCATCGCCCGAGTGACCGCCGTGAAACTTGTCCACGCCCACACGCAGGAAAAAATACCCTGCCGGTACAGGCTCAGCCTTATAGTCAAAGTCAACTGATGTATTGATTCCACCTGCACAGCCTATAAAGATCTCACCCTCATCCTCCGAGTCCAGATTGATGAGCATCTTGCCGTTCATCATACCGGGCTTGAGCTGAGTAGCACCGGTCAGTCCGGTCTCCTCAGAAACCGTAAACAGGCATTCAACCGGACCATGCTCAATCTCCTTGCTGTCAAGGATTGCAAGAGCCATTGCAATACCCATACCGTCATCGGCACCAAGAGTAGTGCCGCGTGCCTTGAGCCAGCCGTCCTCCTCGTAGGTCTCAATGGGCTGGGTCATGAAATCGTGGTCCAGAGTGGCATCCTTCTCACACACCATATCCTGATGCGCCTGCAGAATCACCGTCTGTCGGCCCTCAAATCCGGGGCTGGCCGGTTTGCATATCAGCACGTTACCCACCTCGTCCTTCTTGGCGGCAAGCCCGCGGGCTGCGGCAAAATTCATCAGATACTCACCCATCTTCTCTTCACGGCCCGATGGACGCGGAATCCTGCATATCTCCAGGAAGAAATCCATCACTCTCTTTGACCAGTCAATCTTTTCCATATCTAAATTAAATTATTACGAATTCTTAACAACTCCAAAAATACATTATTCTTGGCATTAATTCAACTAAAATCCATAACTTCGCGCGGCAATGTGGAAAACGTTTCTGACAGTTGTGCTTCTGCTTCTTGGTGCTGTTGCGCTCTTATCGGCCAACATACTGCTTAAGAAGAACGGAAAATTCCCCAACATTCACGTTGGAAAGAATCCTGCAATGCGAAAGCACAAGATAGGATGCGTTGAGTCACAGGACGCCCAGGCACAGAAGAGCAATCCTCTGGCCGTAAGCGAAAAAAGCAGTAATTAACTCATACTAAACTATATGACATCAAAGTCCGTTTCAACAGCTGTCCTTTCAGCAGTAATGATTTTAGGATTCACACAGTGCGTTCAGCAGACAAACGTTCCTCAGCAGCAGGCTCCCGTAGCAGTATCGGGTCTTAAGCTCGCTTACGTTGACGTTGACTCTCTGCTTGCAAACTACCTGTTCTATCAGGATCTGGTTGAGGAGATGACCCGCAAGGAGGAGAACTACCGTCTTGCCCTGACCGAGGAGTACAACAAGCTCCAGAAGGAGATCAATGATTTCCAGAATAAGGTTCAGAACAATGTCTATTCATCTGCCGAGCGTGCCGAGTCAGAGCGCAACCGTCTGCTCAAGAAGCAGCAGGCTCTGGAGGAGAAGTCACGTCAGTACAGTACGGATTTTGACAATGAAGGCGCTGCCAACTCAGAGAAAATCAGTGAGATCGTTGACAACTACATCAAGAAGTACAACAAGACTCACGGCTTTGACATGATCATAAGCAAGGCCAGCCTTTTGTTTGCCGATGAGGCCCTCAACATCACAGCTGAGATTCTGGACGGTCTGAACGCCGAGTACAAGTCAGACAACAAGTAACAGAAAGTCGCAACACAATATTTCGGTAGAGGTCATCCTTTCACGGGATGACCTCTTTTTTTGTGAAAAATACGTATCTTTGGATACCTATTACAATAACCGCAAATTATGAAATCATTCAGAATCATCGTTGCAGCTCTTATAGCCTGCATCCCGTTTACAGTTAACGCACAGTTCATGATGTTTGGTGGCGGCGGAAACCGCGCATCCCAGGACAGTCTCCGCAAGATAGCTGCGGCCGATTATGCCGATATGCTCGCAAAAGTGGGCGTTGAGCAGCCCCGCGAGGGACGTCAGCCCAACAGCCAGGATGAGAGCAAGCATCCCAACTACGACGAACTCATAGCCAACCCCTACCCCTTCTATCCCGATCCTCTGGTAACCGAGAGCGGAAAGAAGGTAACCAGCGCCAAGATGTGGACCAAGGTTCGCCGTCCGGAGATTGTAAAACTCTTTGAGGACAATGTCTACGGCCGTATCCCCGAAAACACACCGTCTGTAAAATGGGAGGTAACCAGCGAGGAGAAGAAAGATTTTGCCGGCACACCCGTTGTGGTACGTATGCTCAAGGGCGTAGTGGACAACTCAAGTTACCCCGCAATCACAGTTGAGATATCGGCCAACGTTGTCTATCCCGAGGGCAAGCAGAACCTTCCCGTAATCATAGAGTTCGGATTCGGAGGCGGTGACCCCACCCGCGTACGTGCCGGCAGCACATCATGGCAGCAGATGGTAATAGAGCGCGGCTGGGCAGCAGCCAGCATCAACCCCTCATCCATCCAGGCAGATGCAGGATCGGGCCTTACCAACGGCATCATAGGACTCTGCAACAAGGGTGAGTTCCGCCAGCCTACCGACTGGGGTTCACTCCGCGCATGGGGATGGGGCCTTTCACGCCTTATAGACTACTTTGAGACCGATAAGACATTCGATGCAACCAAGTGCGCAATAGAGGGCGTATCACGTTACGGCAAGGCATCACTCGTGGCAATGGCGTTCGAGGAGCGCATAGCAGCCGGATTCATAGCCTCATCTGGCAAGGCCGGCGCAGCAGGCTGGCGTCGTGACTGCGGCGAGAGCATCGGCAACATAGTATCAAACGAGGAGTATCACTGGGTTTGCGGTAACCTTATTAAATACGGAGCCGATCCCCTTACCGAGAATGACCTCCCGGTCGATCAGCATGAGCTCATAGCACTGTGCGCCCCGCGTGCATGCTTCATATCAACCGGCAGCTGGAGCGGCGACAAGTGGCAGGATGTGGTCGGTTCGTTCATATCGGCCTCAAAGGCATCGCCCGTTTATGAGCTGTTCGGATACAAGGGCGTCGGCACAGACCTGTTCCCCGGCATGGATAACGGCCTGATGGACGGCCGTCTGACCTACCGCCAGCACCACGGCGGACACGAGGCAGGTCCCAACTGGCCCTACTTCCTGGACTTCTTTGAGCGCGAAGTCGTGAAAAAATGATACCATTGGGGTCAGACCCCAATGGTACCTTTTTAACAACTTGCGAAGTTATGCGTCTTAATAGTAGAAGGTTTTCTATAAGCCAAACGAACAGAGGGAGTTTACTCACTCTGTCGTGGCGAGAAAAGCTCGAACGAAGTTCAAACACTAAAACACTACGACGATGAAAACAAGAATGATGATGATTGGCATTGCAGTTGCAGCGCTTCTGCTTTGCGCCGAGAGTGTTCAGGCACAGTCCAGAGTGGTCCGTAGAGAACGCACAGAACGCCGTGATGACCGACACATAGACCAGGTGGATCCGCGTCGCACCCGTACCCGTGAGGTACCGCCCGCACCGGATGCCCGTCCCCGCATAAAGGTAGTTGACAATGAAGTAATACGCTCGCTCGAGCGCGAAAGATATGATTCCAACCGTCTGAGTATGGCCGATATGATATTCAGCACCGGCGGATTCATGACCACAGAACAGGTTATACGCTCAGCCAAAGCATTTGACTATGACAGCAACCGTGTAAAGTTCCTGATCAACGCATATCGCAACTGTGTTGACCGTTACAACTACTACATGGTTCTGGGTACTCTTGACTACAGCAGCAGCCGTGAGAAGGTAATCAAGTACGTGCTTGAAGAGAAAGAGGATATGCTGCGTGAGACCGATGCAGTACGCAGGGTAAGCAATTCGGACATGTCAGCCATCATCAAGGCCCTCAAGAACGAGACATATGACTCCACACGTGAGAAACTGGCCAAGATGATTGCATACGGCAGCCTGCTCACCTCACGTCAGATAGCCGATATGGCCAAGACTTTCACTTACGAGAGCAACAAACAGAGATTCCTGGAATACGCATACCAGTTCTGCTCAGATACTCTGAACTACTTGGTAGCGGTCGAGACGCTCAAGTACAGTTCGGACCGTAACGAGCTGATGAGGTTCATATCTAGACGATAAACAAAAGGTGCCGGAATTCCGGCACCTTTTGTTTTACTTGTTGAAGAAATCTTCAAGCGCGGCTTCAAGCTCCTTATCGCGTAGATTCTTACCGATGATCGTTCCCTCAGAATCAATCAGGAAAGTAGAAGGAATGGCCGATATGGTATACTTGACAGCAGCAGAACTCTGCATATCCTCGCCGTTCCAGAGCTGAACCCAATTCATGCCGTTGTCCTTGACAGCCTGGATCCACTCATCGGTACCGTCATCGACCGATACGCTTACGATCTCAAATCCTTTTGACTTGAACTTCTTGTAGGCAGCCTTCAGGTTGGGAATCTCATTGAGGCAGGGAGTGCACCAGCTTGCCCAGAAATCCAGCAGAACGACCTTGTTCTTGGCTACATAGTCAGAGAGTTTTGCCTGAGCGTCAAAGCCGTACTTCTTATCCAGCAGAGCAGCCTCAAAATCGATATAAGGCTGACCCAGGCTGGTAGCAAGCTGAGACTTGGTAATTGCAGTAAGCTGCATGAACATCAAATCACTGCCAAACACGGGAGCCAGTTTCTCAAGCATTCTCATGATATCCTCCGGCTCAAACATGCTGTAGTTGTCCATGAGCTGCTGATAACCGTACAGCTTATCGGCATTCTCCTCGATGCTGCGGGCCAGAAGCGCCGTAAAGCGGTCCTGCAGATCGCCCATCTGAGCGTAGAACTCGCTTGCATCACCCTGAGTGGCCAGAGTCACGCGGATCTTGTCCTCAATCTCCTCGGCCTCCTCTTCAAGAACCTCAGTCTCGTCATAGAAAGCCTGGAAAGCGTCGTTGTTGGGAGTACCTGCTATATGCTGGCTACCGGACTCTGCGTCTATCAGAATCTCAATGTTGCCTCTCTCAAGGAAGAACTGGCAACCTCTCATCATATCATCCAGCAAGTATGTCAGAACAGCCACCTCGGCCGTATCGGTCTTACCTGTAATGGTGAACTTACCGCCTTTTACGACAGCCGAGTCCAGATCGGTCAGGCCGTTATACTCAAGAATGCTCAATGTGATGACAGTACCGTCATCAACACCCTCAATCTGACCCTTGATCTTGTATGAATCCTTGCCGCAGGCAGCCAGCAGTATCGTAGCAAAGGCAACGAACAGTATCCTTTTCATAAATTACTTGATTAAATATTGTGAACTTATAGACTCGTTACTGATGACCCTGCGGATAGTCTCGGCAAACATCTGGGCTACAGAGAGCTGCTTGAGTTTCTTGCAGGGGATTGAATTGCGGTAAGGGATGCTGTTAGTGAAGACAATCTCCTCAAGGCATGAATTGTCAACGCGAACGGGAGCATCACCAGACATTACGCAGTGTGAAGCAAGGGCGCGTACAGACTTGGCGCCGGCCTCCATCATTACGTCACCGGCCTTGCAGATGGTACCTGCAGTATCAACAATATCGTCAACAATCACCACGTTCTTGCCCTGTACGTCACCGATAATGCGGATATCGTCAACCACATTGGCGCGGGTGCGGGTCTTCTGGCAGAGA
>CAJOJD010000071.1 GCA_905234745.1 uncultured Bacteroidaceae bacterium
TTTGTATAATCAAAATACTATGACTACATTTGCACAAAACAACAGTACAATGGAGAACCCGTTTTACATAACAGGTATCATTCCTGAACCATATTTCTGCGATAGGGAGAAAGAAACCAAGTGGATTATACGTACGCTCCAAAACAAAGCACACATCCTGCTTACATCCCCTAGAAGAATGGGTAAAACCCAATTGATCCGTCACGTTTTTGAACAACCTTCTGTCAAAGACAGCTATTACACTTTCTATACCGACATATATGCCACCACCAGTTTGCACGAGTTCGTTCTGTTCTTAAGTAAAGAGATCTACTCTGCATTGGTACCCAAGGGCAAGGTCGCACTGGACAAGTTCCTCTCTGGGCTGCAATCCCTGAGGGGTAGCTTTGGATACGACCCTATCACCGGTAAGCCCACATTTGATATAAAATTGGGCGATATTCATACCCCGGAACTCACACTACAGGAAATATTCGGTTATCTGGAAAAAGCCGATAAGTCCTGCATTTTTGCAATTGACGAATTCCAACAGATAGCCAATTATCCAGAAAAGAATGTAGAAGCCATACTCCGAACCTACATACAAAAACTGAGCAATTGTCTTTTCATATATGCAGGCAGTAATCGGCACATATTGGAGAACATGTTCAATTCTGCGGCCAAACCTTTTTACAACAGCGCAGAACAGACATATCTGGACTCCATCCCTAAAGACATTTATATGGAGTTTGCAGCGAAGCAGTTCAATAAATCTGGAAGAAAAATTGATCCAAGCGCCATCTCACTTGCTTATGACCTCTTTGAAGGACACACTTATTATGTACACAATATCCTTCACAATGCTTTTGCATATCTGGATCAGGATAAAGTAATAGATGAAAGTGACATCCTTAAGACTATAGACGACATACTGGAAGACAGAGGACACACATTCGCTTCAGTAATGAACCAGTTGAACTATCAGCAAAAGGAAACCCTGATTGCCATTGCCAAAGAAGGTAAAGCTCATGGAGTAACATCAGTGGCATTTGTAAAAAAGCACTCACTTAAATCTCCAAGCTCTGTTCAATATGCCATCAGCACCCTACTTGAGAAGCAACTGATTACATTTGATAACGATAATCGCAACAAAATCTACAGCGTCTCTGACCGTTTTCTGCAAAAATGGATTTGCTCCATTTACTAATTTGACTATGCAATTTATGAGAAACAGAATCCTCTCTTCTTATGTTGGCGCAATCCTGTTTTCGGGAATTGCGTTAATATCATGCAAGGATAATAATAAGGATTATTATGCTCCGCGTGAGATTACGGCACCTGCCGATGTGCCATCGTCAGAACTGCATCTAAAGCCATTGGATGTGGAGTGTTTTGGCGTAAAGGACATAGTAGCAGTGGATTCCATGATAGTGGCTTTTACCAATGACAAACAGGCAATGATCAAGGTTTTTGATTATTCGGGCAATACAATAGCCAATCTGTCACCCAGCGGACGGGCCGGCAACGAATTTGTTCAGGTTTATTATGATGACCAGAACACCGTTATTGACGGAGACCGATACCTGTATGTAGGAGATCAGAATGGAATTCATCTGTACAACCTTTCAGGGTCAATACGTAACGGAGCAAACCTTAAGCCCCAAAAAGTACTGGATCGCCCGGATAATTGGCTGATGCCCACCAGCTGGTTCAACGCCTTTTTCAGAAACGACGGTTCAACGTTCCAATACACAGGTCTTTCCTGGGAGGAACAGTCTTATCGGGCTCAATTGAATGCCGACGGCACCGTATCGGTTGTTGCGCTCGACGATATTGATTACACATACTATACCCCACAGTTCCTTCTGATAGATCCAGACAGCACCATTACAAAATACGACATCTATAATGACGTGATCAATTTTAAAGATCCGTTCTTAGCGCAATCCCTATATAACTCTCACGTAAGGATATCCGATGACGGCAATAAAATAGTGTCAGCAAACTGTTATCAGGATAGGATGACATTCATTGACCTGGAATCGGGCGATGTATTCGGAGTAAGATGCCCGGATTATGTAGATTATTCAAAACTCGCCAACATATCCGATGCAGAGGAACTGAGCAAGAATGTAATAGAAGGAGCCATGCAGGTAGCCATGTACGACAAGTACATTTTTGTACTGTATAATCACAATACAAGGTATGAAGATCTTTATCAGGACAAAACAGTCAACACGACCATCCGCATTTTTACATGGGATGGCCGATACACTGCTCAACTGGTTCCCGACGCCCCCATCACAAACATAGCAATTGACGGGAACCGACTCATTGCCATTGACTATGACGAGCACTTCTACATAGCCGACCTGAAAACTCAATGGTAAAAAAACGCAGGCTAAGCATTATATATCGGATTTTTGCAGTATCTTTGCACCCGTAAGCCGCGATACAGTCCTAATCAAGGAACTCCGGTAGCGGCAAATCAATCCGATTTTTCATTAACTCATACCTTACGTAATATCAATGTGCCTTCCTTGTGCCATGGATATTGCCAAGGTTCAATAAAACAATGTACGACATATTGCAATTAAAGAGCAAGAGCCTTGATGAACTGCAGGCTATTGCAAAAGAGATGGGCATCAAGACCAAGGATGACAAGAATCAGCTTGTGTACGATATCCTTGACGAGCAGGCTATATCGGCCGCTAAGAACAAGCCCGAAAAAGAGCGTCGTGACCGCAAGAAGGTAACACGCAAGAATGGTCCTGAGAAAGTATACACTGCCGATGAGAACGGCCAGGCCAAGTCCATGGAAAAGAAAGAGATAAAGAAGGCTGAAGCACCTCAGGCTCCCAAGGAGGAGAAGCCGCAGGAGGAGAATGCTCCCGCAGCACAGGGCAAGAAAAAGCGCAGTCGCGGCGGCAATCAGAACAAGCCTAAGGCTGAGCAGGAAACTCCCGCACAGCAGCCTGTACAGGAACCCGTTCAGGAGCAGCCCGTTGCCGAGCCCGTTCAGAAAGAGGAACTCCCCCAGCCCGCTCAGAAGGCCGAAGCATCCAAGCGTCGCGGACGTCCCCGCAAGCAGCAGGTCGAGGTACCTCTGCCCGAGATTGATGACGAGAACGTGACTCTTGAAGTTGCTGATTCATACGAGCAGGAAGAGGAGCCCGTACGTCAGGTTGCCGAGCAGCCTGTAAGAATGCAGGAGCCCGAGCAGATGCCTGTTCAGGAACAGCAGCAGGAGCAGCCCCGTCAGGAGCAGTTCCAGCAGCGCCAGCAGAACGGACAGCCCAACAATCAGCGTCAGCAGAACCAGAATCAGAACAATCAGCAGAACCAGAACCGCCGTCAGGAGGAGCGCATGTACGACTTTGGTGACGTACTTCGCGGTGAGGGTGTTCTTGAGATCATGCCCGATAACTACGGATTCCTGCGTTCATCGGACTACAACTATCTGGCTTCACCCGATGACATTTACGTTTCACAGTCACAGATCAAGCTGTTCGGCCTTAAGACCGGTGATGTCGTTGAGGGCGTCATCCGTCCGCCGCGTGAAGGTGAGAAATATTTCCCGCTGGTAAAGGTGTTCCGCATAAACGGCCTGGAGCCCTCTGTGGCACGTGACCGCGTTCCGTTTGAGCATCTGACCCCGTTGTTCCCGGATGAGAAGTTCACACTCTGCAACGGTCACAACGATAACCTGTCGGCCCGCGTGGTTGACATGTTTGCGCCTATCGGTAAGGGACAGCGTGCCCTGATCGTGGCCCAGCCCAAGACCGGTAAGACCATTCTGCTTAAGGATATTGCAAATTCAATTGCCGCAAACCATCCCGAGGCATACATGATAATGCTGCTCATCGATGAGCGCCCCGAGGAGGTTACCGATATGGCCCGCAGCGTAAAGGCCGAGGTCATTGCATCGACCTTCGATGAGCCCGCCGAGCATCACGTAAAGATAGCCAGCATCGTAATCGAGAAGGCCAAGCGCATGGTTGAGTGCGGACATGATGTAGTGATATTCCTTGATTCAATCACCCGTCTGGCACGCGCCTACAACACCGTAGCACCTGCATCGGGCAAGGTACTGTCAGGTGGTGTCGATGCCAACGCACTGCATAAGCCCAAGCGTTTCTTTGGTGCCGCACGTAACATCGAGAACGGCGGTTCACTCACAATCGTGGCAACCGCCCTTATCGACACCGGCTCCAAGATGGATGAGGTTATCTTTGAGGAGTTCAAGGGTACAGGTAACATGGAGCTCCAGTTGGACCGCAACCTGAGCAACAAGCGTATCTTCCCGGCCGTGAACATCGTGGCATCAAGCACCCGCCGCGACGACCTGCTGCTTGACCAGACCACTCTGGACCGCATGTGGATACTCCGCAAGTACCTTAGCGATATGAATCCCATCGAGGCCATGGAGTTTGTAAAAGATCGCCTTGAGAACACTCAAGACAACGCAGAATTCTTAGCCAGCATGAATTCCTAAAAAATCCCGCTAGCCAGCGGGGCAAATTGGGGACGGTTCTTTTTTTGCCCTCGAATAGGGCAAAAAAAGAACCGTCCCCAATTTGCCCCAAACAGGAAATCAGAATGGCAGGTCGTCCTTCTCGTTGGAGGGAGCGAAGGGATCGGGTGCAGCGGCGGGAGCGGCGTCAACGTAGGGCTGCTGGGGTGCGGGAGCGGCGCCGTTTACGTCGTGGCTTACGCGCCATGCACGGATGTCGTTGTACCAGCGGCCGTTGAACTCGCGGGCGTTGATATCGAAACTTACTACTACCTCATCACCTATATTGATTGCGGCCTGCTGAATCTTGTCCTCACCGAAGATGCTGAACATCATCTTCTTGGGATACTGCTCACCGATAGTCTCCAATACGTACTCCTGTATTTTCCAAGGATTGCCTGATGCCTTTGCCACACCTGAACGGGGCTCAAGGACTGCGATAATTTTACCTGTAATATCCATTATTATGATGTGTTTGAAATTGTTTTCGCGAATTTAAGATATTTCCCTTTTCAACCCCTCATTTTTCCATGCAAAATTTTCCACATTAACGTTACTTTTCCCTATCTTTGTAAGACGCACAATGTGACAAATAACAAAAAGGAATATATATGAATTTCACAGTATCAAGTTCTGCACTGTCAAGCCGTCTACAGGCTATCAGCCGCGTTATTAACCCAAAGGCTATCTACCCAATTCTTGAGGATTTCCTGTTCCGTATCGAGGACGGTAAACTGACTGTTACCGCTGCCGATAACGACACCACATTAGAAACCATAATCGACCTTGTTGAGTCAAGTGCCGACGGTCAGATTGCACTGCCCGCCAAGACTCTGCTTGACGCCCTCAAGGAGATCCCTGAGCAGCCGCTTACTTTCAACGTAAACGACAGCAGTTATGAGGTTGTGGTCAACTACCAGAACGGTGAGTACAAGATGGTAGGACAGAACGCCGATGAGTACCCCACTCCCGCAGTTCTTAAGGAGGATGCCGTTAG
>CAJOJD010000072.1 GCA_905234745.1 uncultured Bacteroidaceae bacterium
CCTGAAGTCTCACAGAGACTGAGGGGCGCGTTCCACTCATCGGACCTCTGGTTCGTGTTCAAGTCACTCCAGCACTGCTGGAGGCCCTGGACCCAGGGTGACTGGGACCTCTCCGAGAAGATGCTCACCGCATGGACCAACTTCTGCAAGTACGGCGACCCCAACGGCAAGGACGGAGGAGAATGGGAACCCTGCACCAAGGAGAACCCCAACTTCATGATCTTCAAGCTGGACAAGGACAACAACGAGGCTTCCGAACTGGGAGCCCCCATCACCAGCCTTGACTACTGATCCAAAAATGTGAAGGGGACAATCCCCAAATTCACGGTAAGGCCTCGCATGATTGCGGGGCCTTATTCTTTGCACAAAAATGTGAAAAAGGGGACAGTCCCCAATTTCACATTTTCACCGAAAAAAAAAGTGGGAACTATTACCTAAAGACATTCCTTTTATATAATTTTGCGCCCGGATTTGGGTATCTGTTAATTCAGATTTAATAGGGAACACGGGTGAGATTCCCGGACAGTCCCGCTGCTGTATTTCTCAGATACTGTTTCAGGATGAGCGGTCGCTCCCATGACCGCAACAAACGCCACTGACCGGTTGGTCGGGAAGGTTCCTGGAGCATGAGATAAGTCAGAAGACCTGCCCAAGATTTCTAAGTTTTGCTTTAGCCCCGAGGATAGGGCGGGTACGACGAATGACAGAAACAATAAACAAACAGAAACGAAGCGTTGTGCTTCCTTTGTCCCGTGTGCAGTAATCTACGTGCGGTTAGCTTGTTGTATATATTTGTTTGACAACTAAATACTTGTTTGATGTCAGCCCTTAATTGGACTGAAGCGCAGTGAGTTCCGGTGATGTGGGACTCGCGAAAAGATGGGGAGGCCGTGATGGTTTCCTCATCTTTTTTGTGATTAAACCATTTCATTGAAATTCTGTCTAAAAAGTGTATGAAAAGGGGTTCTTTTGGGCGTTTCTCTTTGGCTGCGCTGGCGCTTTGCCTGTGCGGTACAATCAGTGCGCAATGGGAGGAACCCGTCATTATCGATGACAACTACCAGCATGTGGAGTATGCCGTACCAGAGGGCTCTCCGTTGGTGTTCGGCGTGAGACCGGGGACAATAGGAGTCGGATCGGTGCTGTTCGAGACTAATCCTACAGGCGCCAAGGTCTTTATCGATGACATATTCCAGGGCGTGACTCCGCTTATGATTGAGAATGTTCCCGACGGTACTTACAGTGCCCGTTTCGAGATGGATGGTTACCTGAACCATTACATGTCATTCGATGTTGCGGCAACGCTTCAGTCACACGTCACCGCCGGCCTTACACCGCGTCAGCATTACTTCTTTGACCGCCGTGAACTCTATACCACCGTGGTCTATGAATACAGCCAGGTTAATGCCGAAGGGTGGGGCGTGGGCAACTCCTGGGGCGCATATTTCAACAATTTCAACCTTGAACAGACCACGATCGTGCATATCGGCATAAACAATACCGTGACTTTTGAGGGTGCTTTGGGCTACAGTTTCATCATGGGCCGGCTCAAGCGTTTCCGTCTTACTCCGCAGATTGGTTACTCGGGTGTCTGGTATGACCATGTGGATACTGCCATAAGCGGTTGGCGCGGTTATATGCGTGGTGCCCTTAACTTCAAGTGCGGCATTACCGAGCAGTACGCATTCTCAACTACGCTTGTCTATGACAAGACCGGACTAGGTTTCCGTGCCGGTGTTCTCTTCTATGTGAATTAAATTACGTAACTTCGCAGTCTGAAAACTTTAAGTTTTGAGATGAATAAGACAGTTACTTTCGGCGAGGTTATGCTTCGTCTTGCCACTCCGGGCTATGAGCGCTTCGGACAGGGCAACATGCTTAGTGCAACTTACGGTGGAGGTGAGGCCAATGTGGCAGTTTCGCTTGCCAATTACGGACTCCCCGTTTCATTTGTTACAAGAGTTCCCGATAATGATATAGCAGCAGCCTGCCTGCGTGAGCTGCGCGGATTCGGTGTCGATGTAAGCGACGTCGTTCTGGGCGGTGACCGCCTGGGTATCTATTTCCTTGAGACCGGTGCAGTAAGCCGCGGCAGCAAGGTTATTTACGACCGTGCGGGCTCATCGATTGCAAAGATTGAGCCGGGTATGATTGACTGGGACAAGGTGCTTGAGGGTGCCGGCTGGTTCCACTGGACCGGTATCACTCCCGCCATTTCGGAGGGAGCAGCCAAGGTTTGCCTGGAGGCCGTGAAGAAGTGCAACGAGAAGGGCATCACAGTATCATGCGACCTGAACTACCGCAAGAACCTGTGGAAGTGGGGCAAGAAAGCCAGTGAAGTTATGCCTGATCTGGTTGCCTGCACCGATATCGTTCTGGGTAACGAGGAGGATGCGCAGATGGCTCTGGGTATCAAGCCCGAGGGCGTGGATGTATCGGCCGGAAAGGTTGATGCTGATGCATATCTGTCTGTTTCAAAGCAGATTATGGCCCGATTCCCGCGCTGCAAGAAGGTGATTACCACACTGCGCGGATCAATCAATGCCAACCACAACATGTGGAAGGGCGTGCTTTATGACGGCAAGACCCTTTACAAATCAAGAGAATACGATATCACTCACATAGTTGACCGCGTAGGTGGCGGTGACTCATTCATGGGCGGTCTGATTTACGGACTGCGCGTTTATGAGAATGACCAGAAGGCTCTGGATTTTGCAGTTGCAGCATCATGCCTCAAGCACACCATCTACGGTGATTATAACCGCGTGAGTGTATCGGAAGTAGAGAAACTTATGGGTGGCGATGCCTCTGGCCGCGTAGCCCGCTAAAACATACCGGTATGAGTAGATTCAAGAGATTACAGGTGTTGAACACCTTTGTAAGCACCGGAATAGTTCCGTTGTTCTACAACAAGGATGTTGAGACAGTCAAGAATGTGGTTAAGGCCTGCTATAAGGGCGGCGCCCGCGTGTTTGAGTTCACCAACCGCGGTGACTATGCCCATGAGGTTTTTGCCGAGGTCAACAAGTGGTGCGCTACCGAGTGCCCTGAGATGATCATGGGCGTGGGCTCGGTTTCTGATCCCGCCACTGCAGCACTCTACATCCAGTTGGGTGCCGGTTTTATCGTATCTCCCAGTCTGAATCCCGATATGGCAAAGATATGCAACCGCCGCAAGATTGCGTGGATTCCCGGCTGCGGTACTCTGACAGAGATCAATACCGCCGAGGAACTGGGTTGTGAGATCGTAAAGATCTTCCCGGGTACCGAGGTTGGCGGTCCTTCGTTCGTGAAGGCCATCAAGGGTCCGTGCCCTTGGACCGAGATCATGCCGTCGGGTGGTGTATCACCTGATCCTGCAAGCCTTGAGGCTTGGTTCAAGGCCGGCGTGGCTTGCGTAGGTCTGGGTTCTCAGCTCACTCCCAAGGACGTTATCGCCAATGGTGACTTTGGCTTCATCGAAACTAAAGTCCGCGAGTGCATAGACTACGTAAAGAAGCTAAAGTAAGCGATTGGGGCAAATTGGGGACGGTTCTTTTTTTGCCCTCGGAAAGGGCAAAAAAAGAACCGTCCCCAATTTGCCCCAATCAACGAAGCTCTAGATTGAAGATGGATTCCAGCTCTTGTAGGGCTGGATTTTCTTTTTTCATTTTGGCGTAACGCTCCTCGCGGGTGAGGAGATGCTCCACGTTGCGGGACTGATCCACAACGATCTCCATGGTGATGGCGGGATTGCTGAATTTCTCCCTAATGTAAGTAAGGATGCGGTCCTTAGCCTGGCTGATTTCCTGAGCCATCATGGGGTTGTCGGCAACAACCTTGAAGCTAGTATCGGACTCAACGGTAGGATAACGGTTGCTCATGCGGATCTTGAGCGGTGTGTCCTGCTTGGGCAGAGCGGCTGCAAACTCGCTCCAGCAGTCGTCCAGGGTATCGGCCGATAACGGCTTGGCGGGGTGCTCCGGATTTGTTACCTGCACCGTCTGACGGCCGTTAGGCTTGTCAGGACGTCCTTCAGGCTTGTTTCCGTAGATGGATGTGAACATGCTGCCCTTGATGGTGGGCATGACTTTCTTGCGCGCCGGTTGGGTGTTGATTTCGGGAACCGGTAGCGCTACGACCGGCTTCGCGGTGGCCTTGGGCGCTGCCGCTGCCGGAGCTGCCTGTCTGGCAGCTATCCTTTTGAAAATGGGGTGTAATCTCTTGGGCTTGCGCCCACTACTGTCGTCGTCTTCATCGGCCTGTGCCGCCTGAATGAGCGTGAGCTCCACCAGCAGACGCTTGTTCTTGCTGATGCGGTAGTTCAGGTCACAGTCGTTACAGATCTTAAGGGCCCGATACAGGAACTTGGGCGTGCATTTTGCAGCCTGAGCCTTGTAGCGTTCACGCATCTCGTCGCTGACCTCAAGCAGGGGCAGGGTGCAGGCATCGCGACTAACCAAGAGGTTGCGCAGATGCAGCATCAATCCGCTTATAAGGTGGCTGCCGTCGAATCCCTTGGCCAGGATGTCGTTGAGCAGCACCATTGACTCAGGAATCTGCTTCTGCAGGAACATGTCCGTAAGGCGGAAGTAGTAGTCATAGTCAATGACGTTCAGGTTCTCTATGGTCTTCTGATAGGTGACCTGACCACCTGTGAAACTAACCACCTGGTCAAAAATGGAGAGGGCGTCACGCATTCCGCCGTCGGATTTCTCGGCGATTACGGCAAGCGCCTCTTTATCGGCCTTGATTCCCTCTTTCTGTGCGACGGACTGCAGATGCTCTATTATGTCCTGGTTGCTTATGCGGTTGAAATCGTATATCTGGCAGCGTGACAGTATGGTAGGTATGATCTTGTGCTTCTCGGTTGTGGCCAGGATGAAAATGGCGTACTTGGGCGGCTCCTCAAGCGTCTTGAGGAAGGCATTGAAGGCGGCCTGCGAGAGCATGTGTACCTCATCGATTATATAGACCTTGTACTTGCCGTTCATGGGCGGTATGCGCACCTGCTCGGTCAGGTTGCGGATGTCATCGACCGAGTTGTTGCTGGCGGCGTCCAACTCGAATACGTTGTATGAACGCAGCTCCTCGTTGAAACTCTTGCATGACTC
>CAJOJD010000073.1 GCA_905234745.1 uncultured Bacteroidaceae bacterium
TCCTTCTACCATGAATGTGCGGCCGGGGAAAGACTCCGGCTTTTCTTTGCTCCAGAACAGGTGGGTGTCCGGGTGGAGCAGGGCGGTGCCGGTCCGGGCGGCGATGGTGCGGAACAGGGCGCTCTTCATGTAGGGGGCCGATGGCTCGCTGATGTATGTGCCGGGTTGCAGACACACTGCATCTGCAATGGGCAGAGGCAGAGCTGCATCAACGCTTTTGGCCGATGAAAACGCGGGCTCCGGCACTCCGTTTGAGTCAATATCTACTGCTGTGATTGTGGGTTCGGAGTTGAAACCGCGACGCATAAGCAGGGTGATCTCCTTGCATTCCCCCTCCAATCCTATGATGAAAACGTGACTTACGTGCCTGAGTTCGGTGAGAGCGCGGCTTACATCCAGCATCGGTGAGAGCTTGACCATAACAAACGGCGCAATGCGGAGAAGATCATCCTGTAAAGCGACAGTGTCCGGCTGGCAGTCACTGATTGATATGAGTTTGCGTCCGGCATCACCCCTACGGGCCGGATCTAGATATATAAGGTCCAGAGAATCAGACTTCAAGCTGGCAACAAATTCCTCGGCAGTACAGCAACTAACCTCAATCTCCGGACGCCCCAAAGCTTTGAAATTAGCCTTAGCGCAGTCGCAAAGCTCGGAAGACATCTCATTATAGAAGGTGTGGGATGCACTTTTGGAAATGAAGTAGCAATCCACACCGAATCCGCCGGTGATATCGGCCATTTTAAAGTCATTACCTATCAGTTCCTTGACCGCAGATGCCTTATACTGAGCGATGTACTGTGATGTGCACTGCTCAAGCGATAGATGCTTGGGATAGACAATACCATATGTAGCAGCCCAGAGCGGCACTTTCAGGCGTGCGGCCTGCCACCCGGAAATCTGCGTCAGGGCATACTGCATGTCCACTCCATCCGGATGACTGCCCAATGCTAAGGTGCGGACATCGGCCGTAAGATGCTCGCGGATAAACTGCTCAGTCAGGTTATTTTTCATATTATCTTCAAAATTAGAAAGTTTTTATTACTTTCACACCACTAAAACCAAAGTGCTTTATGAAGAAACTGTTTTTTGCTTTGGCCGGCATGCTGGCTCTTGTAGCATGCGGCAATCAGGACGGCGGTCCCGTGCTCACCATTGAGGGTGGACAGATTCAGGGCGTTCCTACCGATATCAAGGGAGTTACCGTTTACCGCGGAATTCCTTTTGCAGCACCTCCTACGGGTCAGAACCGTTGGAAGGCTCCGCAGCCTGTTATTCCATGGGAAGGTGTGAAACTTTGTGACAAATTCGGTCATCCGCCATTCCAGGCAGCTCATTATCCCGGCGGCTACACAACTGAGTGGGGTTACGGCGATGAGGCTCCCTACAGCGAGGATTGCCTCTATCTGAACGTTTGGACCAAGAAACCGGGTCAGACCGATGCCAAGCTGCCTGTTGCCATCTGGATATTTGGTGGCGGCATGCGCGAGGGCTGGGGATCGGAGCCCGAGTTTGACGGTCAGGAGTGGGCTAACAAGGATGTTGTGCTGGTATCGTTCAACTACCGCGTAGGTCCGTTCGGATTCTTTGCACATCCTGAACTTTCGGCCGAGGATCCCGAGCATGCAACCGGCAACTGGGGTACTCTGGACCAGATTGAGGCTATGAAGTGGGTTAAGAAGAATATCGCACAGTTTGGCGGTGACCCCGATAACGTGATGATATTCGGACAGAGCGCCGGATCCCGCAGCGTAAAGTTCCTGAGCGCATCACCCCTGACCAAGGGCCTGTTCAACAAGGCTGTTATAATGAGCGGAAGCGGACTCGTTAAACCCCGTCCTCAGACTGCTGCAGCACCCGCAGGTCGTGGCGGAATGGGCATGGGAATGGGAATGCCCCAGCAGGGTATGACCACACTGGCCGAGGCCGAGGCATCGACCAAGGAGGTTTGCGACTGGGCCAACATGACCACTCTGCGTCAGTTGCGTGCTGCCGGCACCGAGACCATATATGCTCTTGGCACACTCTACACAAATGTAACCGGAAAGCGCAGCGTACTTACCGCATCACCCATATCACCTTATATAGATGGATATGTATTAACCGAATCATTCGATGACGCCTGCCTGGACGGCTCTTTGGCACAGGTTCCTTACCTGATTGGCTACACGCTGAACGATGCCGGCAATATGGGTACACAGATTGTGGATTTCTGCCTTAACCGTGAGGAGATGGGCGGCAAGGCATACGCATACCAGTTTGCCCGTCCGCTGCCCGATGACGGCAACCATCCCGAGGTTACACAGCGCCTTAGAGGTGCTTTCCACTCATCGGACCTGTGGTTCGTATTCAAGTCTCTGAAGCACTGCTGGCGTCCCTGGACCCAGGGAGACTGGGATCTGTCGGAGAAGATGCTTACAGCCTGGTCAAACTTTGCCAAGTACGGTGATCCCTGCGGTCCCGACGGCGGCGATTGGAAACCGCTCACCAAGGACAACCAGCAGTTTATGATATTCAAGCTGGATGAGAATGACGTGGAGGCATCGGAACTTGGTAATCCGCTGGCCAGATAAGAAATAAAACTTTAAGGTTGTATCAGAGCCTGCCGCACAGTTGACTGAAGTCACAGTTGCGGCAGGTTTCTTTATCATCGGTGGGACTGAACGGGATATCGGGATTGAAAACCTCGGATATCAGTCCCATCAGTTTCTCCTCAAACTCCTGGCTGCATTGGGCGTTGAAATCAGTCAGAACATCCTTTCCTATATGGTAGTAGATGTCATCGGTCGTGGGCTTGGACGATGAACGTGTGTAGAGCAGAGTGGGTGCCAGACGGTACTTGCTGAACTGCGGCTGCATGCTCATGATGTATGCATAGTAGAATATCTGGAAGGCCTGGCTCTTGCGTTTCTTGCTGTCGGTGGGCGGGAACAGTTGATCTATCGTGTCCGGTGTGCCTTTGTCCGATCCGGTCTTGTAGTCCACAATGCGCAGTATTCCGTCCTTGCTATCCAGACGGTCAATGATACCCTTAAGGCGTATCTGTTTCATTGCCCCTGCATTCAACGGGTCCGGAACCTCTATGACATGCTGGTAACCCTTATCCTCGCTGCCTACGTAATTGAACGGGGCATACAGTTCCATATCCATGCGCAGGATCTGGCGCAGGTATTTGAGTATCACGTCAAAGTTGATGGACTGGGTGCCGCTGTAATCGGCCTTGTCAACGGTCTTACGGGCAAAATAATCGTCGTTGAAAGCCTGCTGCACGAATCCTTCAAGGCGCTTGCTATCCTTGAGTAGTGAGTCAATGGCGGCTGCGGTTATGGTCTGACCGGCCGATGACAGATAGTTGTAAGCCAACTCCGCACTCTTGTGGAACAGTGTTCCGAACATGGCGAAGTCTATCTCGGTGTCGGTGTCATCGGGTTTCTTAAGGCCCGCTATCTGCGCCAGATAGAACTGTAGCGGGCAGTTCATGTATCTGTTCAGGGCCGATGGCGACAGGTATGTCTTGGGATTAGTGTAGTCATACTTGCTGCACAACTCCTCCAGTACGGCCGGTGTCTTGTCTACGCTAAATGGCTCTACGTCTGTTTCCTGGCGGTCTGTCTTGAGCGTGATGCGGCTTATGTCGGCACCGCTCACGATGAGCTGAAGCAGATAACGCGATATCTGTCCTTTGCCTATTCCGCTTGCATCGGCATTGCCGTTATAGACCATAGTCACATTTTCTGCCCTCTGGAGCAGATGGTGGAAATTGTACGATGAAACGGCACTTTTGTCCTGCATGGTGGTCAGTCCGAACGCCAGGCGTATGTTATACGGAATGAATGATGCGCTCTGGCCGGATTTGGGCAAGGCACCCTCCTGTGCCGATAGCAGCAGCACGTTCCTGAAATCCAGGTTACGGGTCTCGATAAGTCCCATTATCTGCATTCCAACGGCGGGCTCACCGTGGAAGGGTACGGTTGTTGATGACAGTATGGAGCGTATCAGACGGCACAGAGTATCGGTGCTTAAGTCCAGACTACCGGATTCCATTAGGGAGTTGAGGCGGTTAATCTGGGTGTATATGCGGTAGAGTGACTCCTGGTTAAGGGGCTGGAACAGAGTGTCGTCGGCACGCTCACGGATAACCGGTACCAGTGCCTTGAGCACATCCAGAAGATACTGTAGCAATGACTGGTTATCGGTTACAGTGATAAACATTACGGCCAGTTCCTTGCTTGCGGAAAGGGCAGTGATGTCCGGGAACATGCGGCGGCTGGAGCGCAGATTGTCCAGTATCTTGGGGACATCGGCACAAAGGGCTGCCGTCATGGGGTTGCCCAGCACACGGCTCAGTGACTGTATGCTCAGCCTGCCTTTGTTCCTGGCGGCCAGACGCTGCATATCAATCAGGGCGTTTACCAGACTGTAGAGCGATGTCTCTGACAGCTTGTAGCCCATGGTTATGTTCACATTGTTTATGCGCTCCTGCGGGATGCTGTGCAGCACGGGCTGTAGCAGGTTTTCATCGGCCAGGACTATGGCGGTCTCCTTACCGGCCTTTTCAACGTTCAGCGAGTTGAGCCACTGGGGTATGAAACGGGCCAGGGCGTTATCGGTCGATGCCTCCACGATTGTAAGACGAGCCTTGTGCATGCCATCGAACTGATTGCGGGGCAGCTCGTTGGGGAACTCCCTGAGGTTGTCACGCAGGAAACGTCCGGCTTCATGCAAAAGGCTGCTCTCCGTGTATGCCGGATCATAATCCCAGTAGAAGAGTGCCTTGCCGGCCTTTTGT
>CAJOJD010000074.1 GCA_905234745.1 uncultured Bacteroidaceae bacterium
TGGACGTTGGCCAGTTGCGGCACCTCTGCGGCCGTTGCGTTGGCGGCTGCCAGGCAGATGGTCAGTAATGTGATAATTCCCTTTTTCATTTGATGAGCAAAATTTTTTTTTTGCAAACTTACAAAATTTTGCCAAAGTGTCCCACATCGACCCCGCTCACAGCGCTTGTGGGGCGCATCGGTGTGTTACATACCCTCATTTTAGGGGGTATGTCCCACAGTGAGGGGCGCCACAAGGCTCACAGGGCCGATGCGCGTGGGACACTTTGGCGGGTGGGACGGGGGAGACTAGGCCGATGGGCGGTGGAGGGACATGAAGAGGACGGCGGCAAGGCAGAGGGTTATGCCGATGACCATGCGCGGGGTGATGGGCTCCAGGAACAATAGTGTGCCGATGAGGATGGCTGTTATGGGCTCAAACACTCCCAGGATAGCAGTGCGGGTGGGGCCGATGTTACGGGTGGCTATGGCCAGTGTGAGCAGGGAAATCATGGTGGGGAATATGGCCAAGCCCGTCAGATTGAGAACTGATTTCCAGGTGCTTACTCCATTCATGAATGGCACATGACTGGTGTACTGATAGCACAGGAATAATACGGTTCCAACTGCTAATGCATAGAATGTGAGCGTGTGATTGGATATGTGGCGGATGCGTGTGGATCGGTTTACTATTACCAGATATAAAGCGTAACTCAAGGCCGACAGGGCAGCCAGAATCATTCCACCTGCATGGAGCGACAGTTTGCCGGACGGCAGGCTGAGCAGAATCACGCCTACAAATGTTACGGCAATGGCAATCCAGGTCTGCCAGTTGGGGTAAGACTTGAGCACAACCATTATGAGCGCCACAAAGATGGGGTAGAGATAGACCAGTGTGGTGGCCAGCCCGGACGGTATGAATCTGTAGGATTCAAACAGGAACAGACTGCTCAGGGAGAACAGCAGGCCCAGCACCACCAGCAGTCTGAACTCATTGGCCTTGACGCGGAAGGATTCTCCTTTCAGTTTCATCCACACCGCCATTATTACGACCGATATCGCGTATCGGAAGAAAAGCATTGTGGGTATGGAGACACCATCGGCCAGCAATGGCTTGGCAAACAGCGGGTTCATTCCGTATGAGACTCCGGCTGCTATTCCGGCTGCCAAACCAATCAGACTGTTACGCTCTTGTTTCATCGGGGTGCAAAGATACAATGGTTTTTGCCAAAGTGTCCTACATCGGTCCCGCTCACAACGCTTGTGGGGCGCATCGGCGTGGGACATACCCTCATTTTAGGGGGTGTGTCCCACAGTGAGGGGCGCCAGGAGGCTCACAAGGCCGATTGGTGTGGGACACTTTGGTGAAATTCAATTTATACCCTTTTGGGGTGGATACGTCCGGTATTTTGATTATCTTTGCGCCAAAAGGGTATAAATTATGACGCAAATTAGTGAGTTTGTAAAGAAGAGCCGTAAAGAGCAACATCTTACACAACCGGAACTGGCGGCACATGCCGGAGTGGGGTTGAGGTTCTTGCGTGAGCTGGAGCAGGGTAAGGAGAGTCTCAGGATGGATAAGGTGAATCAGGTCCTGTCCTTTTTTGGGACCAGTTGCGGCGTGGATATGGAGGCATCGGCCAAGTCTGATATCCGCAGTTACAGGCTTTCGTCATTGGAAGAGCCTAAGGAATATATGCTTGAGGAAATCATGCATCAGGTTTGTGAATCTGCAATGAGCTCATCTGCCCATGCAGCAGAGGTTCTAAGGAAGGAATTTGATAAAATCTGATACAATGAAAAAGAAACCTGTATTATGCATTGTTGCAGGTCCTAACGGATCAGGCAAGACTACGACAACGGAGCAATTGCTTAAGAATGAGTGGGGTGCTGACAGTTTTTACATCAATCCCGATAATATTGCCAAAGAGGTATTTGGTGACTGGAATTCATCCGATGCAGTGTTGAAGGCTGCTAAGAGAGCAACTGAGCAGCGTTATGAATGTCTTGAAAAAGGCGTGGATTTTGTGTTCGAATCTGTGTTTTCATCGGAAGAGAAGATGGATTTCCTGCGTAAGGCAAAAGAGGCAGGTTTTTTTATAAGGATATTCTATGTTTGTACCGAATCACCGCTTATCAATATAAACCGTATAGCCCAGAGATATCTGAACGGAGGCCATGAGGTGCCGATATCCAAGACCATATCCCGTTATTTCGGTTCGCTTAAGAATCTTGCGGAAGCGATTAAAATTGCGGACAGGGTTTATCTGTACGACAATTCAGTTGAGAATTCCGCTCCGCGTCTGATACTCAGGACTTCTGACGGCAAGATTGCAAAAAAATATACTGACGATATCCCACTATGGGCCAAACAGGTAATAAAATGAGAAACAGTTTATCAGTAATAGGTGTATTGCTGCTGGCGGGATGTGGAATGCCGGAGCAGGGAGAGATGAAACTGCACTATGACCAGCCTGCGGAGTTCTTTGAGGAGGCTCTGCCCATTGGTAACGGCCGGTTGGGGGCTATGGTGTATGGAGGGACAGTTGTGGACAAGATTTCTCTGAACGATATCACTCTCTGGACCGGAGAGCCGGAGCAAAGGGACAGGCATGTGGATATGGAACTGTATCCCCGCATGACCCTGTGGGGTGAGGCGTGGAAATACGTGGATTCGGTGCGTGAGGCGCTTGCGGCCGATGATTATCAGCGGGCGGAGCAGCTACAGCATAAGATTCAAGGACATTACAGCGAGAATTACCAGCCACTAGGAACACTTACTATCCGATACCCGGAGGCTGAAATAACAGATTATTATAGAGAGTTGGATATATCCGATGCAGTTGCGCGGGTGGAGTATCTGCGTGACGGCAAGCGTTTTGAGGCGGAGTATTTTGCATCGGCACCAGATTCTGTGATTGTGGTGAGGTTCAAGAGTGCTGAACCCATTGATGCTGAGTTGGTTCTTGATTATCCGCATCCGCATGAGGCTGTTTTTGCTGACGGCAGGATTACGGTTGACGGTTATGTGGCATACCATTCATATCCCAATTATTTCCGCACCAGGCATGAGCGTTTCATGTATTCGCCCGATAGGGGAATCCATTATCGCACGGTGCTGCTTGCTGAGTGTGATGGCCAGACTATTGGTGATGGTGATTGCCTGAAACTAAAAGGTGTTAAGGAGGCGGTCATAAAGATTATCAACTCAACATCTTTCAACGGGTTTGACCATGACCCTGTTCCGGAGGGATTGCCGTATCGTGAAATGGCCGATGCCAATGCAAAGCGCGTATCGGGCAAAAACTACGATGAAATCCTGAAAAGCCACATTAAGGACTACAGGAATTTCTTTGACCGGCTTACAATCTGGCTGGGAAGGACAGATCCAAAGATAAAAGCACTTCCAACAGATGAGCAACTCAAACTTTACTCCGATGAGAATCAGGCAAATCCGGAGCTGGAGGCGCTCTATTTCCAGTACGGCAGGTATCTGCTTATTTCTTCATCGCGCACTCCAGGCGTGCCCGCCAACCTTCAGGGACTCTGGAATGAGAGCATGGAACCGCCCTGGAGCGGCAACTACACCATAAACATCAACCTGCAGGAAAACTACTGGCCGGCCGAGCCTGCAGCACTGCCCGAGATGCATGAGGTGATGCTGGACTATGTGAACAATATGTCCATATCGGGCATTGAAACGGCCCGTAATTACCTGGGTGTGGATCAGGGCTGGGCATCGGGCCACAACAGCGATATCTGGGCAACAGCCAATCCGGTGGGCTTAGGTTCAGGCGATCCCAACTGGGCAAACTGGTATATGTCCAGTCCGTGGCTGGCTACGCATATCTGGGAACATTATCTGTTTACCCGTGATCTGGAGCGCCTTAAGAAGGATTATTCTGCATTGAAAGGTGCTGCTGAATTCTGTATGGCCTGGCTGGTTGAGAAAGACGGAGAGCTGATAACATCGCCCTCTACATCGCCCGAGAACAAATACATTACCGACAAGGGATTTCATGGCGCGACACTTTACGGCGGAACTGCTGATATCGCGATGATACGGGAATGCCTCATGGATGCTGCCGATGCCTCACAAGTACTCTCTGATAGTGCCTTCAACCGCAAGGTCCGCTCATGTTTAAGCCGATTGCGCGGGTATCATATAGGGGCCGACGGCCATCTTATGGAGTGGTACTATGACTGGGCCGATGAGGATCCGCAGCACCGCCACCAGTCACATCTGTTCGGAGTATATCCGGGCCATCAGATAAGTGGAGGAGAATATGCCGATGCCGCACTCAAGTCTCTTGAAATAAAGGGGTTTGAGACTACCGGCTGGAGCTGCGGCTGGCGCATAAACCTCTATGCCCGACTCAGGGACGCCGACAACGCATACCGTATGTATAGGCGCCTGTTACGCTATATCAGCCCCGACAATTACCGCGGTCCCGATGCCCGCCGTGGAGGAGGCACTTACCCCAATCTGCTGGATGCCCATTCGCCGTTCCAGATAGACGGCAATTTTGGAGGCTGTGCCGGAGTGATGGAGATGCTGTTGCGCTCTGAGGACCATCTGGTTGACCCATTGCCTGCACTGCCTGCCGCCTGGCCCGACGGCTACATCCGCGGCATCCGCACCCGTACCGGCCAGACCGTTGACCTGGTCTGGAAGAACGGCAAGGTCAGGAAGTTCAAGGTCAGGTAGGTCTCGCCAAAGTGTCCGGAAATCACCTGAGTGATGCTTGTAGGACACTTTTCGGTGGCCGCATGAGCGTCAAGCCAGGCTGTGTCTTTTCATTTTAATAATAGATTCGGAATATCACAGTTTACTTTGTAGCACTCAAGCCCTCCTGTGTCAGTGGTATGAAACGGATAGTGCCGTCTCTGTCGAAATAAAGGTACTCGGCACACACTGCGGCGACAGTCACCTCCGGGTTCGCCGTTTTGACTGAAGGAACCGTCATGATAGATATAATACCACTTTCTCTTGAAGTTGATGACAGAGGGATGAATGGTAAATCCGTGATTGGCGGAGGTGCTTATGAAACCACGATAGGTCCATGGGCCTTCTATGTTTTGAGCTGTACTGTAAGCCATCTGTTCAGGTTGCACACCAGGTGCATCAGAAGCATAGACATTGTAATAGAGGTTGCCGCGTTTAAACAGCCAGGGGCCCTCAGAATAGTTCCGCATTGGAACTTTCCTGATTTCACCATCCAGCTCTATCATGTTCCTATTCAGTTTGACCATGTAGCAGTCACCGTTACCCCATGCCATCCAGGGAGTGCCGTCATCATCGATGAGTACTGTCGGGTCTATATCGGCATTGGTGCGATGTGAGTCTGGTGTCATGTCATCGGTGATGAGCGGCGTTCCGTCACTCCGGGCAGGGCGGAAAGGTCCGGTAGGTGAGTCGCTGACAGCTACGTCAATTGTGTGTTGGCGGTTGTATTTGTTGTCAAGAGTAACGTAGTAGTAGAACCTGCCGTCGGCACCCTGAATAACCTGACCGGCCCATGAACCGTTGGGTTGGGCATAAGGAAAGTCTGCCGCAGACAGTACTGCACCGTGTGAAGTCCAGTGAATCATGTCAGTAGATGAAAAGCAGAGCCAGTGCGGCATAGTGAACCATCCTCCAGGGCCGGCTTTATCCTCGCCGACATAGGCATAGACGGTGTTGCCTACAACTGTAAATGCGGGGTCAGCTGTGAATATGCCTGTGAACAGTGGATTCTGCCCATCCACTCTGGGCAACGGTTCTCCACTTATGGAGAGATTGCGCAAGTCACCGTCGCGTACCTGCAAAGCGTTGGGAAAACCACCAGGGAAGCCGCGACCTATGACCCAAAGCGAGCAGTTATGGCGCAGAGCCTTACCGGGATAGATGAGTTGCTCATACTGACCGTCAACAGTCAGTTGCACTGTTGATACATCCTTTTGAGCATTATATTGAGCGTGTGCCTCTACGCTGTACCAGCGTCCGGCTTCAACTTGTGGACCGGCGCAAAGACGGTGTCCTTGCTCATTTTTGTCAATGACCTCGACAAAGAACTGTCGTTGCATATTGTCATAGCCGATAGATATGTCGCCGGTCAAGGAGTTACGGCCGATAAGATGGCTGGCCTTGCCTTCCTTGCACACGAATACCTGCTCAGTGCCAAGAGTGCCACAGCGTAGGTCAGCCTTGACTGTCCAACTCTTCTGCCAGTCGGCATACGGCAACGGATGGTTGTAGTCCAGTTTGTATTCGCTTACATTAAGATGAAGCGTTCCGTTCTCATCCAAACTTTGGATATTCCAGTCTTTCAATGAATACTGTGCTGATACTGTCAGCGCAGAGAGGGTTAGAGTCAAAGTTGCCAGGGATTTGTTCATGTTCATGTGTGTTGAGTTATGTAGAAATGCAGGCCGGATGATTTTTTCTCACCGGAATCAGGAATATCGGCTGTAATATCAGGAGCCAGATAGACTGAAGTACGTTTGATTATGGGATCGCATTTGCTGTCTATGACTGTGAATCGCAGCTTTGTCGCAGTGACGGTAGGAAAGCAGATGATGCGACGGTGACCTATGGTCGTCAATCCGTCTCCATTCTCTGCGAGTTCATCCTTGAGCGGCATCCATTGTCCGTCAACTAAGGCTTCAAGCCGGAATTCTTTTACCCTCTGACCGTAGCGTATCTCCTCTTCGGCCACAAAACGGTTAAAAGAGGTCGGTTTCTTAAAATCAATAATTGTCTCATTCCCTTTACTTCTTATTCTGGCTTTATGTGCAAGGTCGGTCTTAAATACCTCCTGTATCATTTTGTTGAAGGCGATACCGCGCAGGCTGTCAACAGGGTGAATGCGGCCGTTCGGGGCAATAGGGAAGTTGAGCAACAGCGTTGAGTTGCGGCCGACGCTCTTATAGTAAGTGTCCATGAGTTTTGAAAGGCTTTTAACATGATCGTTCTCTGCATCGTGATAGAACCAGCCCGGACGAATACTGGTGTTGGTTTCGCCCGGACACCACACATCGCCCTCTTCAACTCCGTAGTGCAGCATGTGCCAGGGGGTGTCGCCGGTGCCGGGCATCAGGCTCCAGTTCGTTTCACCTACGTTACCTGCTTCGGTGCCTACCCAACGAAGGTCACCGCGGTCACCTCCATCATTCCAGATTACCGCATTTGGTTGTAACTCGCGTATCATACGGAATGTTTCGTCCCATCCGTAATATGTCTTGCCGTTTATACGGCGCGTTTCGTTGGCACCGCCGTACCAGCCGTTACCGCCGTTGGCACCGTCAAACCAAACCTCGAAAATGTCACCGTATTGCGTAAGCAGCTCGCGCAGCTGGTTGCGGAAGTATGTGATGTATTCAGGTCTGCCGTAATCAGGATGGTTGCGGTCCCATGGTGACAGATAAACGGCGAACTTAAGTCCTTCCTCGCGGCATGCTTCGGCCAGTTCGCGGACAACGTCTCCTTTACCGTTTTTCCATGGTGAATTCTTGACGGAGTAATCAGTATAGGCGCTGGGCCACATGCAAAAACCGCAGTGATGTTTGGCTGTGAATATGATTCCCTTCATCCCGGCCTGCTTGCATACACGTGCCCATTGACGGCAGTCCAGATGGCTTGGGTTGAACAGTTTAGGGTCTTCATTGCCATATCCCCATTCCTGATCGGTGTAAGTATTCAGCGAGTAATGTATGAACGCATACATCTCCATGTCCTGCCAGCGTAACTGGTTCTCGGTAGGTGTGGGTCCGCATGGAGCAGGCGTAATTTCTTTACAATTAGCCATACTTATCAGCAGAAAGAGCATTAGAATGCCATTTAGTCCGTTTCTCATATTGTTTTGTAAATCAGTTTATTTAATTGGGGGTTTGCACAAATTCAGGAGGATACGGCGTGAGTCGGAGAGTGTAGTGGCTATCAGGTAGCGGGTGCCTCCGTCGCGTATCTTGAGGCGGCGTTGGAGTTGTGACGCCGATTCCGGGAAGTTCCGTACCGATAGGTTCGCTTGAGTCTTAATGATGGAAGCAAGGGATTTCTTATCGAAGGGGATGATTCCTTCTACCATGAATGTGCGGCCGGGGAAAGACTCCGGCTTTTCTTTGCTCCAGAACAGGTGGGTGTCCGGGTGGAGCAGGGCGGTGCCGGTCCGGGCGTGCGGAACAGGGCGGACTTCATGTAGGGGGCCGATGGCTCGCTGATGAAGGTGCCGGGCTGCAACTGCTGAGGGTCTGTAATGGGCAGAGGCAGAGCGTTTTCATTGCTTTTGGCCGATGAAACCGCCATTTCCGGAGTTCCGTTTGAGTTTATGTCCACTGCGGTAATTGTGGGCTCGGCATCAAAATCGCGCTGCATGAGCAGGGTGATCTCCTTGCATTCTCCTTCCAGACCTATTACCATTACGCGGCTTACGTGCCTTAGTTCCGTGAGTGCGCGGCTTATGTCCAGCATAGGTGAGAGCTTGACCATCACTTTAGGGGCTATATGCAGCAGGTCATCCTGCAGGGCTACGGTATCAGGTTGGCAGTCGCTGATGGATACCAGTTTGCGGCCGGCATCACCGCGGCGGGCGGGGTCCAGATAGATAAGGTCCAAACTATCAGGAGTCAGACCTGCAATATAATCCTCGGCAGTACCACAATTAATCTCAATTTCCGGCCGTCCCAGAGCCTTGAAGTTTATACGGGCGCAGTCGCAGAGTTTGGCCGACATTTCATTGTAGTAAACCTGTGATGCAGAACGGGAAATAAAGAAACAATCTACACCCATTCCACCGGTGATATCGGCCATTTTGAACCCGGGACCAAGGAGCTGCTCGATGAAAGAAGCCTTGTACTGAGCGATATACTGTGAAGTGCATTGCTCAAGCGACAGATTCTTGGGATAGACAATGCCGTCTGTGGCAGCCCAGAGAGGCACTTTAAGGCGAGCCGCCTGCCACCCGGAAATCTGCGTCAGGGCATACTGCATGTCCACTCCGCCAGGATGGGCACTCAAAGCCAGGGTGCGGACATCGGCCGTAAGGTGATTGCGTATAAACTGCTCAGTCAGGATATTTGCCATATTGTCATCAAAATTAGAAAGTTTTTATTACTTTCACACCACTAAAACCAAAGTGCTTTATGAAGAAACTGTTTTTTGCTTTGGCCGGCATGCTTGCTCTAGTTGCATGCGGCACTCAGAACGGCGGCCCCGTGCTTACCATTGA
>CAJOJD010000075.1 GCA_905234745.1 uncultured Bacteroidaceae bacterium
TCTTCGGACGATATTTCAAACGGATTGTAGGGATGTCCCCATCCGACTATCGCGCTTGTGTGAGAGAATACAAATCTATCACTGAGCCGGTTCGGTAAACTCCGATTTATCGAATGCAAATCTACGAAAATCTTGATATTTCTTTATTGTGTCACATTTGCAACGTAAAGAAACAAAATGTTTTTAAATCCAGGGAATTCAATTTTCCATTACCTTTGGCATATTAACAACTAATTCATTTGATATGAAACATCTTTCACTTCTCTCTTTGATAGGCGCCGCCCTGTGTATCACATGGGCTTGCGACCCCGTTGATATCGATGAGCCGGATAACGGCAAGGACAACGGACAAGGCAACAAAAATGATTCTACAATTGTTGACTGGACCGATCCCGATTGGTATTCAGTAAATTTCTGGGACCGTACGGACCGTCAGAAAGCAGGTCTCCGTGGTCCTGTAAAGAAATGGCACATCAGCCAATATACCACTTATGATGAGTATGAGTATGACCAGGCCGGACACCTTATCAGAGAGGCTTACGTCAATACAGACGATGCGGAGAGAAACCATGAATGGCGTTACACCTATGATGCTCAGGGACACCTGACCAAGGCTGAGTATTTTGACGTATTCTGTGAAGACGGTCAGCCCTCATCATACTGGGTATACGAATATGAGAATACCGGTAAATACGTGGCTCGCGAGTGGTTTATGATGGGACCCGAGATTTCCGATGCCGAGAACGGTATCTGCAAGGACCTGTCAAAAGCTTCGTTTGTCGTAATACAGCCCCTCTCTTCTTCTTACCGCGAGTATACCTATACTTTCAGAAACGACAGTCTTGTAATACGCGAATACTCATACAATACCGACTTAGGTAACGAAGAAAAACTGAACGAGGTCTCATATGAATACGCTTATGCATATGAGAACGGATATCCCAAGAGTCTGCAGACCGACAAGCTCCGTTTCCAGATAGATAACATTACGTACTATGATAACGGAATGTATAAGGACTTTGTTTATCGTGAGGAGAATGCCTACAACTATGAAACCGGTTGGGACATTCATTCATATAAGATGCTGGACAATCCCCGTTATCTGGAAGTTGACACCTTCAGCCTGGGCGGAACCGCCTCTTACATGACACTCACCCCGCAGTCGGTTAAGGTTACATACGATTCACACTATGACCTCGTCAAAAATGAGGAGTGGTATACTGCCAAAACGGACACAGCGGCTACATTCACTGACACATGGGCTAATTACACCTACGATAAGTACGGCAACTGGGTAACTCGCGACGAGACAATCGTTGCCCGCTGGACCGGTCAGGTCTCCACCAGCACCATTACCCGAGTTATGGAATATTTTGAATAAGCAAAACGCGCAAAAAAAAGTACCATTGGGGTCAGACCCCAATGGTACTTTTTTTTATTCCCATTCAATGGTGGCAGGGGGTTTTGAGCTGATGTCGTAGCAGACGCGGTTAACGCCCTTGACCTTGTTGATGATCTCGTTGCTAACCCAGTGCATGAACTCGTACGGGAGCTCGGCCCAATCGGCTGTCATAGCATCCACGCTGGTTACGGCACGCAGGGCAACGGCGTTGTCAAATGTGCGCTCATCGCCCATAACGCCAACGGTGCGGTCAGCCAGCAGGATTGCGCCTGCCTGCCAGATCTTGTCGTAGAGTTTCCACTCGCGCAGACCGTTTATGAATATCGCATCGGCCTCCTGAAGGACTGCAACCTTCTCAGGGGTGATATCGCCGATTATACGTACAGCCAGACCCGGTCCCGGGAAAGGATGACGGCCGATAAGATGCTCCGGAATACCCAGACGGCGGCCGATGGCACGAACCTCATCCTTGAACAGCCACTTGAGCGGCTCGCAGAGTTTGAGTCCCATCTTGGCGGGAAGACCGCCCACGTTGTGATGGCTCTTGATGGTCTTGCCTGTAATGTTCAGACTCTCAATGCGGTCGGGGTAAATAGTACCCTGTGCCAGCCACTTGGCATCGGTTATCTTTGAGGCCTCGGCATCAAACACCTCGATGAAGTCGCGGCCAATGATCTTACGTTTCTGCTCCGGCTCGGTCACTCCGGCCAGATCCTTGAAGAACATCTCGGATGCATCGACACCCTTGACGTTCAGACCAAGGCAAACATAATCGTTGAGCACATCGGTAAACTCATTCTTGCGCAGCAGACCGTGATTCACGAATATGCAGGTCAGGTTCTTGCCGATAGCCTTGTTCAGCAGAACGGCTGCGACCGATGAATCCACACCGCCGCTCAGTCCCAGCACCACCTTGTCACCTCCAAGTTCAGCCTTGAGTTCGCCGACCGTCTTCTCAATGAATGAGTCCGATGTCCACTCCTTGCGGCTGCCGCAAATGCCAATCACAAAGTTTTCAAGCAACTGCTTGCCCTGCAGTGAATGAACCACCTCAGGATGGAACTGTACGCCCCATACACGCTTCTCGGTGCACTCAAAAGCCGCATACTTGACGCTGTCGGTCGATGCAGTCATATGATAACCCTCCGGAATCGCGGTGATTGAATCTCCGTGACTCATCCAAACCTGTGAGTTCTTGGTAAATCCCTTAAACAGCGGGCACTTGGGGTCGATGAAACCAAGCTGTGCGTGACCGTACTCGCGTGTACCGGCCTGCTCAACCTTGCCGCCGTAAGTGTAACTGAGTAACTGTGCTCCGTAGCAGATACCCAGCACCGGATACTTTCCAATGATACCTGAAAGGTCAGGACGGAATGCATCATCGGCATAAACGCTCAGGGGTGAACCGCTCAGGATCACGCCAATCACGTCGGGGTCATTCTCAGGGAATTTGTTGTAAGGCAGAATCTCGCAGAAGGTGTCCATTTCTCTCACTCGGCGTCCGATAAGCTGAGTGGTCTGCGATCCGAAATCAAGAATGATGATTTTTTGCATGGTGCTCTAAAAATAATGGCGCAAAATTACACTTTTTTTTGCGTAAATTCGCAGCAGAAATGGAAGAACTGGAAAGGATTTTGAACGAGCACGGTATCAAGCCCACAGCGAACCGCTTGCTGGTACTCAAGGCGTTGGCTGACAGCCATCGTCCCGTCACTATGGCCGAGCTCGAGGACACCATTGACTCCATCGACAAGTCCGGCATATTCCGCACCCTGACCCTGTTCCGCGACAACCATCTGCTGCATCAGATAGACGACGGTTGCGAAGGGGTCCGATACGAACTCTGCCACGCTCACGGCGAAGTCGATGACGACCGCCACGTACATTTTCACTGCGAGGTCTGCCACCAGACCTTCTGCCTTGAGGATATCCCCGTCCCCGCAGTCGCACTGCCCGACGGCTTCCAGCCCGAAACCGTCAACTACATGATCAAGGGCGTCTGCCCCCAGTGCGCAAAAAAAAGCCGCAGATAATGGAAAAGGTTCTGCTACATACCTGCTGTGCGCCATGCAGCGGAGCCATCATAGAGTGGATGCTGGCCAACGGCTACACCCCCACCATCTACTACTGCAACCCCAATATCTACCCCTATGAGGAGTATCAGGTCCGCAAGCAGGAGTGCACCAGATACGCCACTTCACTTGGTCTTGAGATCATTGATGCCGATTACGACCACGCCCAATGGCAGTGCTGCGTAAAAGGTCTTGAGGGTGAGCCCGAGCGGGGAGCCCGCTGCCTGGAATGCTTCAAGATGCGCCTTCTGAGTGCCGCCAGGTATGCATCGGAACACGGATTCACACTCTTTACATCGACCCTTGATTCAAGCCGATGGAAACGCCACGACCAGATAGTCGATGCGGGCCGATGGGCAGCCGCACAGTTCCCGGGCCTGACATTCTGGGATAAGAACTGGCGCCAGGGAGGCCTGCAGGAACGCCGTTCACAAATCATTAAGGAGCAGGATTTCTACAACCAGCGCTACTGCGGCTGCGAGTTCAGCATGCAGGCCATGCGTGATGACAAGAAACAGGCCCGCCAGCGCATCAAAAAACTGATCTCAGTAATGACGCCTGAGCAAAAAGCCGCTCAGTCCGCCGCCATCTGGGAACGTCTGGAAAAGACCGATGCATTCCGTAATGCAACCGACATACTGGCCTACTGGTCAATGGACGACGAGGTCCAGACACCCGCCTTCATAGAGAAATGGACCGCAACCGGCAAACGTTTTTACCTGCCATCAATACAAGGTGATGAACTTATCGTAAAACGCTACGAAGGCACCCTAAAACCAGGCGACCAGTTCGGAATTCCCGAGCCGGACGGAGAGCAGGTAACCGACCTAACCCCCATCACGCTGGTAATAGTTCCCGGCCGTGCATTCGACAACGATGGAAACCGCGCAGTGGCATTCGGACCGGTCCCTGAGCGGGCAAAACGACAGGGTGTTACAGCGGGCTATATCGTAGAACAGATGTATAAAACAGGTGGAACACCTTACCATGTAGTTGAAAACAAAGCGAAAACGGATCCGGGCCTGTATGTTTCGGCAGCTGATCTCAATGATCTTCGATAGAGATGCTGCGTCAAGCGCCTTTATGGAATCGGATTCCTTCATTAAATATTGGAAGAAGTCTTCCCTCTGGATCATTCCGTATTTAATTACTTCTCCCATGCCGGATGAAAACTGATCGGGAGGCAACGTCGATAATACATTCGAATTGATATATACCAGCCGCGGCATATAAAACGCGCC
>CAJOJD010000076.1 GCA_905234745.1 uncultured Bacteroidaceae bacterium
TACATGGCATCCTGCCGATAGACATAGCAGTACTTGCAACCCGGACTGATCTTGGTACAACCATGCCAAGGGTTCCAATCCGCATATATGCTCCAGTGCTCCGCCATATCAACTCAAAATTGTCATAAAAATAGTAATTTTGTGGCATATGACAGACTCAGAGAAAGAACATAAATACACACAGTTGCTCAAGGAGGCAGCTGCACTGCTGGACGGAGAGAGTGACCTGATTGCGAATATGGCTAATCTGGCGGCTCTGATTCATGAAACCATGGGATTCTGGTGGACAGGATTCTACATTGTCCGAGCCGATAAGGATGGTAAGGAGCAACTGGTTCTGGGACCGTTCCAGGGCCCGATAGCCTGCACACGCATTGCTCTGGGCCGCGGAGTGTGCGGAACCTCCTGGCAACGCCGCGAGACCATAGTGGTACCCGATGTGGAGAAGTTCCCGGGACACATTGCCTGCAGCAGCGAGTCCCGCAGCGAGATAGTGGTACCCGTATTCAAGGCCGATAAGGTATCGGCCGTACTTGACATTGACAGCAGGTATCTGGACACTTTCGATGAGACCGATGCACGCTATCTGGAGCAGATTGTCAAACTGTTGAACTGAAATACATTATGGATATAGAACTGTTCCGCGAATACTGCCTGAGTCTGCCGCTGGTTACCGAGGATATGCCGTTTGATGATACGGTTGTGGTGTTCCGTCTCAAAGGCAAGATATTTGCATGTATTACGCTTGATAAGCCCGATATAGTGGTCCTTAAGTGCGACCCCGACCGTGCACTGGAACTGCGTGACCATTACGCCGCAATAGAAGGTGCTTTCCACTGGAACAAGAAATACTGGAACCAGATACGTCTTGACGCCGATGTGGATCGTCCCCTCATAGAGGAACTTACCCGCCACGCCTACAACGAGGTCAACGCCAAACTCCCCCGGAAAGACCGGGTTGAATCATTATAACAATAAGGCTTGCGATTGATTCGCAAGCCTTTATTTTCTATCAGTCAAGTGAATGGATAACCAATCCTGAGCGGAGTTTTGGCTCAAACCAGGTAGTCTTGGGCGGCATGATATTGCCCGTATCAGCTATATCCATAAGCTGTTTCATTGAAACCGGATAGAGAGCCAGAGCCATCTTCATCTCGCCGCTGTCAACGCGACGTTTGAGTTCACCCAGACCACGGATACCGCCTACAAAGTCAATGCGCTTGTCGCGGCGCAGGTCCTTGATGCCCAGCAACTGATCAAGAATCAGGTTTGATGAGATTGTTACATCCAGGACACCGATAGGATCACTGTCATCGAATGTACCCTTCTTTGCGGTCAGCTTGTACCATTCTCCGTCAAGATAGAGTGAGAATGTATGTAACTCTGACGGCTTGAAGATATCCTTACCCTTCTTCTCTACTGTGAAGTTCTTTTCCAGTGCCTTGAGGAACTGGTCCGATGTCATTCCGTTCAGATCCTTGACCACGCGGTTGTAGTCAATGATGGTGAGCTGTGAAGCCGGGAAGCAGACTGCCATGAAGTAGTTATACTCCTCATCACCACGATGATTGGGATTCTGACGGGCCTTCTCGGCACCTACCAGAGCAGCGGCTGCTGAACGGTGGTGTCCGTCGGCGATATAGAGTGAAGGAATATGTGCAAAACGCTCTGTTACGGTCTTGATATCCTCATCCTTGTCAATTATCCAGAGCTGATGACGGAAACCGTCACCCTGAGCAACGTAATCGTATTCAGGAGCACCCTTGACGTACTTGGCAACAAGCTCGTCAAGAACCTTGTCATCGGGATAAGCAAAGAATACCGGCTCTATGTTGGCGTTGTTTACGCGAACATGCTTCATGCGGTCCTCCTCCTTATCGGCACGGGTAAGCTCGTGCTTCTTGATGTTGCCCTTGAGGTAATCCTCAACGTATGCGCAAACCACAAGACCGTACTGGGTCTTGCCATTCATGGTCTGGGCATAGATGTAGTACTGCTCCTTATTGTCACGTACCAGCCAACCCTTGTCCTGGAACTTCCTGAAGTTCTCGGCTGCCTTGGCATATACGCGGGGATCGGTCTCATCGGCTATGGGGTCAAAGTCAATCTCAGGCTTGATGATGTGATAAAGTGACATCTCATTGCCTGCAGACTCGGCCTTTGCCTCCTCAGAGTTGAGCACGTCATAAGGACGGCTCTGAACCTTCTCAACGAGATCCTTGGGCGGACGTATGCCCTGGAAAGGTTTTACTATAGCCATATCTATTACTTTGGCTTTGGCGTTAGCGTTGGCTTTTTAGGATGGAAGCCAAGGCCAAGGCCAAAGCTAACGTTTATCTATTTACCATGAACTTGGTGCAACCATCCTTGATAAAGCCCACGATCTGGTTTGCAGCGGCAATACCGGCGTTGATGTTGGCCTCGGCTGTCTGAGCACCCATCTTCTTGGGAGTTGCAAAGTAACGGCCGGCAAACAGTTCCTCAAACTTGGTAGCTGCGGCAGGTGCTATATCTGATACGAACTTAAGGTCCTCACGCTCCTGCATAAGCTGGATGAGCTCATCCTCATTGATGATCTCCTTACGGGCAGAGTTAACCAGAACTGCGCCCTTAGGCATCAGGCTTACAAGCTTCTTGCCGATAGAGTTCTTGGTCTCGTCAGTTGCAGGCAAGTGCAGTGAAATAAACTGGCAGGTCTTGTACATATCCTCAACCTTGTCAACTGCGTGTACGCCTGCAGCCTCGATTACCTCCTTGGGGCAGTATGCATCAAAAGCGTAAACCTCCATGCCGAAGCCCTTGGCTATGCGGGCTACGTTACGGCCTACGTTACCGAAAGCGTGGATACCCAGCTTCTTGCCCAGCAGCTCAATACCTGATGTACCGTTGTAGAAGTTACGTACGGCGTAAACCATCAGACCGGCTACAAGCTCGGCAACAGCGTTGGCGTTCTGACCCGGAGTGTTCATTACGCATACTCCGTGTGCGGTGGCCGATGCCAGGTCAACATTGTCATAACCTGCACCTGCGCGAACCACGATCTTAAGCTGCTTGGCAGCGTCAAATACCTCAGCATCTATGATGTCACTGCGGATGATGATAGCGTCAACATCGGCAACTGCGCTCAAAAGAGCAGACTTCTCAGTATATTTCTCAAGCAGAGCCAGCTCAAAACCGGCACCCTCTATAACCTCACGGATTCCATCAACTGCAACCTTTGCAAAAGGCTTTGATGTAGCAACAAGTACCTTCATATCAATATCGAATTAATGTTTAGCTTCAAATTCCTTCATGCAGGCAATCAGAGCGTCTACACTCTCCATAGGCAGAGCGTTGTAGCAGGATGCACGGAAACCGCCTACTGAACGGTGACCCTTGATACCAACCATACCCTTGCCCTTGGCAAAGCTCATGAACTCATCCTCAAGCTCCTTGTACTCGGGTTTCATAACCCAGCAGATGTTCATGTATGAACGGTCCTCCTCGTTGGCGGTACCAACGAACAGCTTGTTGCGGTCAATCTCGCCGTACAGCTTGGCGGCACGGGCCTCGGCACGCTTAGCCATCTCCTTTACACCACCCTGAGCCTTGAGCCAGCGGAGTGACTCCATAGCTGAGTAAATGGTGAATGTGGGAGGAGTATTGAACATTGAACCGTTGTCAATATGAGTCTGGTAGTTCAGCATGGTGGGGATGTAACGGTCTACATGACCCAGTGCATCGTTCTTGACGATGACGAAAGCCATACCTGAAGGAGCCAGGTTCTTCTGGGCACCACCGTAGATGCAGTTGTACTTGCTTACATCGATAGGACGTGAGAAGATATCCGATGACATGTCAGAAATCAATGGAACCGGGCTGTCCAGGTCCTTGCGGATCTCGGTACCATAGATGGTGTTGTTTGTTGTAAAGTGGAAATAATCTGCATCGGCAGGAACTACATAATCCTTGGGGATGAAGGTGTAGTTTGCATCGGCTGATGAAGCAACCTCAACAACCTCACCGAAAGCCTTAGCCTCTTTCATAGCCTTCTTTGCCCAAACACCTGTGTTCAGATAAGCGGCCTTCTTGTTAAGGAAGTTATAAGGTACGCGACAGAACTCCATGCTGGCACCACCTGCCAGGAACAGTACTGAATAACCTTCCGGAACATCCAGAATCTCCTTGATCAGAGCCTCAGCCTCATCAACGACGGGCTTGAACTCACTTGAACGGTGGCTGATAGAGAGAATAGAAATGCCTGTACCGGCAAAATCATAGACAGCCTGAGCTGATTTCTCAATCACTTCCTGCGGAAGAACAGCAGGACCTGCGCAAAAATTATGCTTCATGACGATATAATTTTGTTATAGTTTTTGATTCGTGCCGCAAAGGTAGCCCCTTAATTCGGACTAAAAAAATATTTTCGATGAAAAAAATGATGAATTTTTCAACAATATACAAATATTTTGCAACCTCAAAACCGCATATCTTTTACACTTTGCAAAGAATAGACACGTTTTGATTTCATATTGTCGCCTTATTCATCAAACCTCACCGAAACTCTGACAAAAAGACAACAATTCAGGTAAAAAGAATGGAGGCCGAAACCTCCATTCCATAATCCAGACCGTAGTAAAAAATCTTATTTGAATATCAGTTGAGCGAACTGATACAGACTGCGACGCCATGTATGCCACTCGTGGGCTGTTC
>CAJOJD010000077.1 GCA_905234745.1 uncultured Bacteroidaceae bacterium
CTTTGCGTCAAAATTGAAAGTGACGCAAAGGGAAACGACCCCTTTGCGTCACTATCGCGTCACTGAATGCTGTCGCCCTGCAAAGCGTTTTTAGCTTTGTAGTAAGCGGCCTCGTTAACCTTGAGCTCCTGAACTACCACAGCCTTGGGCAGGCCCTTGTGCTGTCTTGTCATGTCAAAGATGATGGTCTTGTCATTGTCATAAGTCAGGTCGATAATATCTGTGCTGTCGATGGCTGACTTGTTGCTCTCAACTGCCTGACGGTATGCCTCCTCGGCAACTACCTTAAATGCAAATGTGTTCTTGAGTGTGAATGATGTGCAGATTGTATCAAACAAAGCGGTGTCGGGCTCTGCCTGGAATCCGGCCTCGTAGTAGTAGCCCAGACCTGACTGCTTGTATGACAGGGTAACGGTCAGACCGTTGTCCTTGAACTCGGGATCCTGGTCGTTCTGTACGTCGTCAATTGTCTTCTGTGCCTCGTCAATGGCGTCCTCAATTGCGTCACAAGAGTTCAATGCACATACACCTGCAGCCAGAATAAGGCTGAAAAACAGAATCTTTCTTTTCATTGTTTCCTTTTTATTTGTTGTTTGTTAAATTATTCAAGTTTACCACCCATTGAGAGCACAATCTGCTGCATGGAGGCCTTTACGGCTACCTTGTCCTGGCCTTTGTACTCGGCGGTGTTGTCCTGGGTCACTACCTTGTCGTTGACTGACCACAGATCGGCATCGGCCTTCTCCAGATTCTCTATCTGCTCGCGGTAGAACTGGGTTGCAAGCTCCGGAGTCTGGAACGTGTACATCATCTTGGAGTCGTTGCACTCGTCACCCTTGAACTTGGCCAGCCACTCCAGTTTGAACGATATGTAGTCCCATGAGAGCAGGACCTCGTCGCCCTTGTCCTCATATGTGGGGGCTGCAACGCCCATGAGTGACATGTATGAACCCATCAGGCCCTGTACGCCTGCACTGCTTGAACCGCCGTTCTGAGCGGCGAACTCGGCGTTGGCTGCGGCCAGTGAATCGTTATAACGGTTAAGCTCGTTGGTGGCTGCGTTAAGCTCGTTTACGCCGCGGTCAACCTGAGCCTCGACTGCTTTCTCTCCTGCCTGAAGTGCTTTTTCTGTTGCCTTTTCGGTAGTCTTTTCGACCGATTTCTCTACGGCCTTGGTCACGCCTTTCTCGGCGGCCTTTGCGGCCTTATCGGCCAAACGGTTAAGTAACTGTGCATTTGAAGGAACTGTGAACAATGCTGCTACGAATAACAGAAGGAATGATTTCTTCATAATCAAGTTATCAATAGTTAGTGATGGCAAAAGTAGTTATATTTTTTAGCATTTATTCACTAAAAGGTTTATTTTTGCAGTAAACATGTCTTTGGTATGACCAGAAGGGCTTTCTACATATTGTTTGTGCTGCTAAGCGTTACTCTTGGGCTGAAAGCCCAGGGATATTGCTGTGACCGTCAGGGTGCAAGGCTTGAATATGTAAGGAAAATTTCCAAGAACGGCGAGACTGAGTGGCGCCATATCCTAAACGTGAAGGATGTCACCAAAGGGGCCGATGGCACCGTCGTAACATCGTTCTCGACATTCCTCAAAGCCAACGGCAAACCCTATTACAAGGGCGATATCCGGGAGCAGGTGGTACTCCGCGAAAACAACGATGTGTGGGTCGATATGGAGCAGGTCACGATTGACTACATAAAGGGACGTGCGGGCCTGAACGCCACCGCCGAGGCCGCCCCCTCAATCCTTCCGGCCGATATGCAGCCGGGCGACACGCTGCCGCAGGTTACGGGCAAGACCAAGGTGAGCCTGCTTACCTTCACCTACCGCATATGGGACCGCAAGGTACTGCGCCGCGAGACGATATCGGTCCCCGCCGGCACTTTTGACTGCGTGGTTCTTGAGGAACGCAAACTGGAGTCCGGACCCGGCCACAACCGCGACGTGCTGAACCACACCTGGTACTGCAAGGGCGTGGGCTTTGTGCGCCACGACACCTATATTGACGGCAAACTTGATACTTCAGAAATACTTTACTCGATAAAATGAAACAGTATATAGAGCAGAACAAGGAGAGGTTCTTTAATGAACTTTTCTCCATTTTGAGAATACCTTCAATCAGTGCCAAACAGGAGAATAAGCCCGATATGGTGCGTTGCGCAAACAGGTTGAAAGATTTGCTGTTAGAGGCTGGGGCCGATATGGCCGATGTCCTTCCAACCAGCGGAAATCCGGTAGTGTTCGGCCGCAAGATTGTGGACCCGTCATACAAGACCGTTCTTGTGTACGGACACTATGATGTACAGCCGCCCGAACCGCTTGAAAAATGGAAGACCGATCCCTTTGAGCCCGTAATCCACGACGACGCAATCTGGTGTCGCGGCGCCAACGACGACAAGGGTCAGCTGTTCATGCACATCAAGGCGTTCGAGTATATGGTCCGTACCGGCCAGCTCAAGCATAATGTAAAGTTTATTTTTGAGGGCGAGGAGGAGATTGGAAGCCCCTCGCTGCCTGAATTCATCAAGGCGAACAAGGATCTCTTATCGGCCGATATCTGTCTGGTATCGGACACCACGATGATATCGGACAAGGTTCCGTCAATAAACTGCGGAATGCGCGGTCTGGCATATCTGGAGGTCAAGGTTACGGGTCCCAACAAGGACTTGCACTCAGGCCATTACGGCGGCGCTGTGGCAAACCCCATCAACGTTTTGTGCGACATGATTTCGTCACTCATTGACAAAGACGGCCGCATTACCGTTCCCGGATTCTACGACAAGGTTGTGGAACTTACGCCCGATGAGCGCAAGATGCTGGCGCGCGCCCCGTTTGACATTGATGAGTACAAGGCATTCCTGGACATCAACGAGGTCAAGGGCGAGAAGGGTTACACCACTCTGGAGCGCACCGGAATACGTCCGTCATTGGATGTCTGCGGCATCTGGGGCGGATATATCGGCCAGGGTGCAAAGACCGTTCTGCCCAGCGAGGCTCACGCGAAGATTTCAATGCGACTGGTACCCAAGCAGACCAGCGCCGAGATATCAAAGCTCTTTATGGACCATTTCCTGAAGATTGCTCCGCCTTACGTCAAAGTCGAGGTTACCCCGTTTGAGAGCGGCGACGGATTCCTTATCCCCATTTCGTCCGATGCATACAAGGCTGCATCGAAAGCTATCGGTGAGGTCTATGGCATCGAACCCGTTCCCAGTCGCGGTGGCGGCAGCATTCCCATTCTGGCTGAGTTCCAGAAGGTGCTGGGGCTGGATCCGCTGCTTATGGGATTCGGCCTGGAGCGTGATACCATTCACAGCCCCAACGAGAGTTACCTGCTGCGCCAGTTCTTTGGCGGCATGGAGAGCATCGCTTTGTTCTATCGCTACTTTTGACACATTGGGGTCAGACCCCTTTGTGTCGTAAAATGACACAAAGGGGTCTGACCCCAATGTGTCAAAAGACAGATGGCACTACCTTCAGCAGGCGGTGCCATCCCATGAATTACTAAACTATTGTCTTGAATATCTCAAAATGATTTTGGGATCGGGTTGTGTTACAGCTCGAAAGTGCTGTTGCGGTAGAACTCCAGCAGGGCGGTGTTGAACAGGTACTCGTAGCGGTACTTGATTACATCGGCCTGAGCTGTGACGAGTCGGTTCTTGGACTCGTTGAACTCAGTTATGCTGGCTTTTCCACCTTCATATTTGGCCTGCACAAGCTCAAATGACTCCTGTGCGCTGACAGCAACCTCCTGGCTGCTCTCGTAACGGCTCTTGGAGGCGACGGCGTTGTAGTAGGCCTGCTGTATCTCCTTGTAGAGCTGTTTCTTGACGTTGTCCAGCTGCATCTCCTGATTCATCATGCTGAGCTGTGCCGAACGTACGTTGTTGCGGTTGCTGTTGCGTGAGAATATGGGGATGCTCAGGTTCAGTCCTACGTGGGGACCGAAGTTGTTCTTCATCTGGCTGCCAAAATTATCGGAAGTCCTGTTGGAACTTGTGTAGTAACCGGTTCCGGCACCTGCGCTGAGCGAAAGGGTGGGATAGTAACCTCCCTTGGCAATATCAATGCTGTTGTTGGCCTGCTGCAGGCGGATCTCCTCGCTCTTGATGGCGGGCTTGATGTTCAGTGCCTGGTTGTATATCTCCTCGGGGCTGTCGGGGATGCGGAACTCAATGGCATCGGCATCGGGCTGGATCACGTCAAAGCCTTCGGGTGAGGGCAGTTCCAGCAACTGGGTCAGGGTCAGGATGCTCATGCTCAGGTTGTTCTCGGCCTGGGTGACTGAGAGCTGGCTCTGGGCCAGAGTGGCACGCTGTGACGATACCTCGGCGCTGCTGGCCTTGCCTATGGCGGCAAGCTCGGTCAGGCGCTCCACCTGCATGGAGTCAATGGTCACCTGATTACGTGCCACATCCAGTATGCTGCGGTTGTAGACAATCTGTATGAATGCCTGTGCCACCTGTACGCGGACATCGTCCTTGATACGCTCCAGGTCACTCTTGGCGGCTTCAAGTCCAAGTTGTGCGTTCTCTATGTTGCCCGATATACGACCACCTGCGAACAGGGTTACATCAGTACCGATGCTTAATGATGTGCTGGCGGTATTGGTATTGGCGTAGGTGTTGTCAATGGTCAGGCTTCGGCCGAATGACCAACTCTGTGATGCGCTGGCC
>CAJOJD010000078.1 GCA_905234745.1 uncultured Bacteroidaceae bacterium
GCCAGTTTCCCGGTCTCCAGTTTGATGGTTCTTCCATCAGGAAGCTGGAACTCTTTTGTTACAATTTTCATCATTAAAACAATATAAAACCTCTAATAAAAAATAATCCTCTTGGATAAATTGCGGCAAAAATAGCAAATAGCAATGATTCCACCAAATATTTAACTGTCGGCGCACAAAAAACAAATTTGTGCCGTTTATGATAAATGCATATATTTGCAGTTCCAAACAAGGATTCTTTATTGGATTTAGGCAATGATTGAATCAATTAAAGATATCGTCAGCCGTGAGGCGCAGGCTATCCTGAACATCCCCATCGGTGACGAATATGAAAAAGCGGTGGACCTGATTGTTCACCATGTGCATGACCTTAAAGGAAAATTGATTACAAGCGGAATGGGTAAGGCTGGCCAGATCGCGATGAACATAGCCACCACTTTCAGTTCCACCGGTACACCATCCATTTTCCTTCACCCCAGCGAGGCCCAGCACGGTGATCTGGGTATACTCCAGAAAAATGACCTGTTCCTTCTGGTCTCCAACTCGGGCAAGACGAGAGAGGTACTGGAGCTTATGGACCTGAGCCTGACGCTTGACCCCACCCTTAAGTTCATTGTACTTACCGGCAACACCGCTAGCCCGCTGGCACGCCAGGCCGATGTGGTTCTGGCCACCGGATATCCCGACGAGGTCTGCGCCCTTGGGCTGGCTCCCACTACAAGCACCACTGTCATGAACGTGATAGGTGATGCGCTGGTGGTTGAAACCATGAAAAAGATAGGATTCACAGTCGAGGATTACAATAAACGTCACCACGGAGGTTATCTGGGAATGCGTTCCAAGAAACTGTTATGAGAAAGATATTCGGCATAGGTGAGACCATTTATGACATCCTGTTCCGCAATGACAAGCCGGTTGCGGCTGTTCCCGGTGGATCGGTGTTCAATGGACTGATATCACTTGGCCGTACAGGTCTGGACTGCACTTTCATTACTGAGATAGGATCCGACAAGGTTGGACAGACCATTCTGGATTTCATGCACGAGAACGGAATCAACACTGATTACGTTTCTTGCTATCAGGGCAAAAAAACAGCCATTTCACTGGCGTTTCTGGATGAGAACAACGATGCCCGTTACAGCTTTTACAAGGATTACCCCAACAACCGTCTGGACTTTGAGATGCCGCTCATTCAGGAGAATGACATAGTGGCTTTCGGAGCATATTTCGCACTCAATCCGGTACTTCAGGATAAGGTAAAGCCGTTCCTGAATTACGCCAAGAAGCAGGGTGCAATTCTCTATTATGACCTGAATTTCCGTGACAACCACAGGCATGAGGTTGAAAGCCTGAGGGACACTTTCCTTGAGAACTATGCAATAGCCGATGTAGTCCGCGGAAGCCACGAGGATTTCATAAACCTGTACGGTCACGATGACTGCCGCAAAATATATGAGGAGACTTCAAAATTCTGTCCGCGTCTTATCTGCACCCGCGGAAAGGACGGAGTCCTGGTCATAGACCACGGGAAGGAGTACAGTTTCGATGCCCACCCAATTGTTCCGGTAAGCACGATAGGTGCAGGCGACAACTTCAACGCAGGAATGATTTACGGATTCATTAAGGAGAACGTCAGCCGGGAGACGCTGGACAGCCTTACCGAAAATGTCTGGAACCGCCTGATAGGATACGGCGTGGAATTCGGGACCGAGGCCTGCATGAGCACATCGAATTACGTCAGTAAAGACTTTGCAGAAAGATACAAAATAGTCCGCTGAAATGGCAGAAAACAACCCAGGAACGGTATTTAGAACTCCTTTCATGGTTATGATAAGGAACCTGGCCGTTGTCTATGCCGCATTTCTTGTCTGTCACCCCGTTTTCATATGGTATAACTGGAGCGCTTTTCAGGGAGACCTGGCCGGAATGTTATGGCCGATGCTCAAGGGATCGCTGGTGTTTGACACCGCCGGCATCATGTACATAAGCGCCTTGTACATTCTGCTCATGATGCTCCCCTTCCACTTCAAGGAGCGCCTCTGGTACTACCGCCTTACTAAAATCATACTTGTGGTATTGGCATCGGCCGCAGTGCTGATGAACCTGATTGATACCGTCTATTACCCCTATACCGGATGCCGCAGCACGCTGCAGGTACTGAATGAATTCAGCGATGAGAGCGGAGGGCAGATTTTCCATATCGTAATCCGTGCTATGGCCGACAACTGGTATATCATACTGCTGTTTGTCGTGATGGTATGGCTTCTGTGCAAGCTCATCAAGATTCCCGCAATACTCAAGTACCAGAAGACTTTCGTCTATTACATAGCGCGCACCTGCTGCCTTCTGCTGAGTGCCGTCTGCATAGTTGCAGGAATCCGAGGCGGAATTGCCCATAACATAAGGCCCATCACCATGAGCAACGCCTACCAGTACGTGAAGACGCCTGCGCAGGCTGCCGCAATCCTGAACACTCCTTTCTGCGTCATCAGGACAATGGGCAATGAGGATCTGAAAGTTCCGCAGTATTTCAGCCAGGAAGAACTGGAGGAGATATACAGTCCGGTGGTTTTGCCCGATTCCACCGCCGTTTTCCGTCCCAAGAACGTGGTGGTATTCATACTGGAGAGTTTCGGCTCCGAATATATTGGTGCAATGAATCCGGGCGCCAATGGCATTCATGACTGCGCGCCCTTTATGGATACGCTCATAAACCATTCACTGACGTTTGAGACGTCACTGGCCAACGGACGCAAGAGCATTGACGCCATGCCATCGGTCCTTTCAGGTATTCCGATGCTTAAGGATCACCTGTTCCTTACGCCCACCCTGCTGTCAAAAGAGATTACGGGACTGGCCAAGGAGTTGGGAACCAAGGGTTACTACTCGGCATTCTTCCACGGGGCCGATAACGGCTCGATGGGATTCGAATCGTTCGCGAAACTGATCGGTTACAATGACTATTTCGGACTGAATGAGTTCGTTCAGAAACCGGAGTATGGAGGCAAGGCCGTATTTGACGGATACTGGGCCATCTGGGACGAGGAGTTCCTGCAGTATATGTGTGATGAGATAGGTACTTTCCGGGAGCCGTTCCTGGCATCGGCCTTTACGGCGTCGTCACACCATCCTTATAACGTGCCGGAGCGATATCAGAGCGTATATCCTACAGAAGGAAATCTGCCTATTTACCGCGGGATACGGTACTCGGACAACGCCCTGAAACTCTTCTTTGAGAAGGCCTCAAAGCAGCCTTGGTTCAACAACACGCTGTTTGTGCTTACGGCTGATCACACCAACCTCTCGGAGCATCCCGACTACCAGTCTGACTACGGTAATTTCCGCGTTCCCATCATATTCTACTGCCCGGGCGACACGCTCACCGGCAAACGCAAGGCTGTAGCTCAGCAGGCCGATGTATTCCCGTCCATCCTGGGTTATCTGGGTTATGACAAGCCCGTCATCAGTTTCGGCCAGAACCTGTTCAACACTCCCGACAGTGAGACATGGGGCGCTACGTTCCAGAACGGCCTTTACTCATACTACATGGGTGATTATCTGCTACTGTTTGACGGCCAGAACGAAATAGGCCTCTATCACTACAAGTCCGACCCCACCCTGAAGCAGAACATCAAAGGCACTGATCCCGCCACCGAGCAGGAGATGACAAAAAAACTCAAGGCACTGATCCAACAGTACCTTGAGTATATGACACATTAGGGTCAGACCCCTTTGTGTCATCGCAATGACACAAAGGGGTCTGACCCTAATGTGTTAATAGACCTTGACCTTCAGCTTGGCGTAAGCGCGCTCAACTTTCTCAAGAGCTTTCTCTACGCTCTCGGCGCGAGCCAGGATGACACCCATGCGGCGGTGACCCTTGATGAACGGCTTGCCGAAGAAACGTACCTGAACATCGGGCTCAGAGAGGATCTCATCGACATTCTCAAACTCAATCATGTTAGTGTCGCCCTCAACGACGATGGCCTTTGATGCGCTGGGGCCGAAGAAGTTGATCTTGGGGATAGGCAGACCGAGCACTGCACGAGCATGCAGGGCGAACTCTGACAGATCCTGTGAGATCATTGTAACCATACCGGTATCATGCGGACGGGGTGAAACCTCGCTGAACAGCACGTTGTCACCGCATACGAACATCTCAACGCCAAAGATACCGTAACCGCCCAGAGCATCGGTAATCTTCTTGGCAATATCCTGAGCCTGAGCCAGAGCCTTGTCGCTCATGGGCTGTGCCTGCCAGGACTCACGGTAATCGCCGTCTACCTGATGGTGGCCGATGGGGTTCAGGAATGTGGTGCCGCCGCAGTGACGTACGGTGAGCAGGGTGATCTCATAGTCAAACTTGACGAATCCCTCTACGATAACCTCACCGCCTCCGGCGCGACCGCCCTCCTGGGCAATCTTCCAAGAGTTGTCGGCATCGGCAGGAGTCTTGCATACGCTCTGGCCGTGACCTGATGAACTCATGATGGGCTTGACAACGCAGGGAGTACCGATCTCCCTGATGGCTGCATCGAACTCCTGGCGGGTAGCGGCAAAACGGTAG
>CAJOJD010000079.1 GCA_905234745.1 uncultured Bacteroidaceae bacterium
AAATAATAATACAGAAATCGTAGAGATAGCTTTTCTCATCTTCATATCATTTTTATTACAATATTACCAAATTGCCGGAAAGTTAAATTAGTGCACCGAGGTGACACTGGGGATAAAAAAAGCGCCTGTAATTTCAGACGCTTTTATCATAAGGTGACAAAGAGAACCGTCCCCAGTGTCACTTCTCAAACAACTTGAGATCTATGCAGTCACCCATCTGGACGTAACCGTCGGCGTTGGGGTGGAGGTAGTCGTTCTCAAACAGGTATTTGGGGTTGAGCTGTGCGGGATCATCGGGATTGCCCATTGCGGCGTCAAAGTCAATCACGCCGTCAAAGTAACCGCTTGAACGGATCCACTGGTTGAGCTGCTGACGGCCGGCCTCATGGTTCTCACTATAGTAGTTATTGCCCTTGAACTGCATTACAGGAGCACCGTAAACCTTGATTCCGCGCTCGTGAGCCTCTTCAATAATCTGTTTGTAAACCTCCTGTATCTGACCAGCCTTTGAGATGGCATCACCGCGTCCGCCCAGGTCGTTTACACCTTCAAACAGAATGATGTACTTGACGCCCTCCTGCTGGAAGAGGTCACGAGGATAACGGCTCTTTCCGGTGGGTCCAAGGCCGCCCTGGAGTATGCAGTTGCCACCCAGACCCATGTTTAGGACTGATACGCGGCTGGTTTTCTTGTTAGCCAGCAGACGGCGTGACAGGTTATCGGTCCAGCGGTTCTGCTCGTTGGTGGTCGATCCGCGGCCATCGGTGATAGAGTTACCCAGAACTACGATTGCGCGGGCTTTCTTCTCGGCCTTGATCTCTATGGCGTTGATTATGTACCAGTGAGCGGTCTTTACGGCATTCGTAAAGTCAGAACCCTGCCCCTCAATAAGATATGAATCGGTACGTGAACCCGGATGTCCGGTTACGCTGGTCGATGAAGCCTCGCCAAGATGCATCGTGATGGCTACGTTCTCACGGTTCTTCATAGGGAACTTTACGGGATCGGATGTTACAAGCTCACCCGGCTTGATGGTTACGGACTTGCTGCCGCCGAATGTGAGGCTTACCTCGGTGCCTGCCTTGATGTCGCTGCTGGCGCCTGCTGTGGCTGCGAGAGCGATCTCGGCTGCATTGATTGTTACAGGACCCTGGCTGAACTCGTTTGAGAATTTTACTCTGACCTCCTTGCCGCTGATAGATGTCTGTACGATCTGGCGGATGGAGTTGTTCTCAAGACCGGGGGCAGGGGGGCAGTTGTGCGGTTCTACAACCTGCTCGGCGGTTGCCCATGTTGCTACCCAGTGCTTGCCTGCGTTGGCAGGAGCCCATACTAAAGCCGTCATTGCGGCGGTCAGAAATAAGGTTTTAAGTTTCATAATTGGTTATTTTGGTTTTTGTATTGTCTGCTTTCGGTTTGTAAAGATAGTAATTAAAGCGGATGCCGGATACAAACTTTTCGTGTTTGTCATAAACGTTAAGATTTGTTCCATCGGCACTATAAGGTTTGGAACATATCTTAATTAATGATATCTTTGGAACAATTACTAAACTACTGCCTTCTTATTACTCAAATGCGCAAACCAATAATTGTACTTCTTGCAGGATTGTTCCTTCTTCCTGTCAATGCACAAAGAACTTACCGTTACTCCATGGGACAATTGTCCAATAACCGCTTCCAGGCTATCTGTGAGGATATGTCGGGCTTTATCTGGATTGGTACTGAGAACGGTCTGAACCGTTATGACGGATATCATTTCCAGCAGTTCTTTCAGGATAACAACGACTCGCTGTCACTTGTAAGCAACTACATAAGAAGTCTTTATGCCGATGAAGACGGAACGCTGTGGATTGGAACGAACCGCGGTGTCCAGTATCTGAAACCGAGTGAACGCAGTTTCCATACAGTTCCGTTCCCGGGAAGCCGTTACCCGTACATCCAGCAGATTTCCAAGTTGAGCGACGGCCGAATATGGATTGCCGCACCCGGAGAGGGTCTGTATTGGGTTGATCCGCAGGATCCCGTTCAGATGAACGGTATTGTCAGTTTCAACAATTATGCTCCCGTTCAGGGTATCGTAAGGGCGTTTGTCGAGGACCGGGAGGGTACCATCTGGATTGGTACTGCTAACGGTGTGATGCTGTATGATCCTCATACTGACAAGATTACGGAATTCAGTCCGGATGTTATAAGCGGTGACATCACAGGTGTCACAAAAGACGATAAGGATAATATTTACATAAGCACTCATGAACATCTTTATGTGTGGAATACGTCAAGAAGACGCCTTTCACGTCTGACTCCCGAAGAAGGTGTCTGGGAAATCACCCATTCCTTCATGGACAGGGACGGGCTTAAGATATCCTTGCGAGGCAAGGGTCTGTTGGAACTGACCCCTGACGGCCGTCTGGAACCGTTTGAGCTTAAGCCATCGGACCGCAGTCTGGAACGTCTGGACGTAAGTGCCATGTACATGGACCGTGCGGGCAACCGCTGGATCGGCTGTTTCTTATCGGACCTGATTCTGGTTACAAGGGACCGTAACGAGTTCGAGTATTGGAAATTCTCTGAATATCAGGAAGATGTGTCCGGTACGGTTACGGCTATGGTGGTTGATTCCGAGAACCGTCTGTGGATTGGTTACAACAATAACAGTGTTACATGCATGTCAAGCAGCTGCCAGGTGGTCAGGAGGGGTCGGAACACACCTTATATAAGCTGCCTTTTCCGTGACAGCCGCAACAGGATCTGGGCCGGTCTGCCAAACATGGGATTGGGACTGCTGAATACCCATAACGGCGGTTTTGAAATGGTGATATCGAATGCGTATTCAAATGTTTCATCCATAGCCGAGGATTCAAAGGGCCGTATCTATTATTCTGAGCTGGGTACCGGATTCAGCCGTCTGGATCCTGTGACCCTCAAGACCGAGGTGTACGGCGATTTTGCCAAGAGCAGCCGTAAGGGCAGTTCACTGAGCAACGACTGGATCCACATTATGATGATTGACAGTTGGAACAGGCTGTGGATAGGTCATGACAACGGTGCCGACTGCTTTGACATTGACCGCAACGAATTCATTGATAATGACAAACTTAAGGTGGTTATGGGTACGTCTGGCTGTACCTGTATCCTTGAGGAGAGGCAGGGTATAATCTGGTTCGGTACTACCAAGGGCGTGATCGTGTACAACATGACAAACGGCGTGGCTAGCATCCTGAATACGGCCAAAGGTCTTTCGAGCGATGATGTACGCGGTATGGTCAAGGACGGCGACGGTTATATCTGGGTTGCCACTCCGGGTGCCGTGAACCGCATAAATCCCGATGATTTTGAGATAAGCCGATTCTTTACCGAGGAGAGGGCGTTTAATGGCGTATCGGCCTTCTCGGCTACCGATGAGAGGGCGTATTTTGCGAGTAATGTGGGAATTACGGCGTTCTATCCGTACAGGATAAGCACCGAAACCAGTGTGAACAAGGTGGTTCTGACGGGTTTCTACATAAACGGCGAGCGTATTACATCTGAGTTCTTATCGGGCGGCAAACGCATAACCGAGAAGCCTCTCAATGTGTCTGACCAGTTCAGATTGGCTTATCGTGACAACTCTTTCACGCTGGAATTCAGTTCGTTGAACTACGGCGACGAGGCCAGCCTGATTTACGAATACTCCATGAGTCCTGGCGGAAACGAGTGGGTCAGCAACCCTGCGGGCCTGAACCGTTTCAGTTTCTCCAAGCTCGGATATGGCCGATACACGCTCTCCGTGAGGGCACGACTGAACGATATTGTATCGATGCCCAAGACTTACATCATCAAGATCGAGGCTCCCTGGTATGCTACACCGGTTGCCATGATCATCTATCTGCTGCTGATGCTGGCCGGTCTGCTGGTTATTTTCAGGGCTCGCCGCAGAACCCGCGAGAGGGAGATGGATGAGGCTAAGTTCCAGTCATTCATCAATGTAGCTCACGAGATATGCGCACCTATGACTATGGTGATTTCGCCTCTGGAGGAGATGCTGCAGAACAAATCGGTACCGGCCGATGTACAGCAGAACCTGCGTCAGATGCACAAGAGCTCGACCAGGATCCTGTCGCTGATCAACCAGTTGCTGGATATGCGTAAGTTCGATGAGGGTCAGATGCAGCTGCATTTTGCCGAAACTGACCTGATAAACTTCCTGATGGGACCGTTTGAACTTTACACCCAGGCGGCCGAGAAGCGCAACATAGACTTCACGTTCGTTCATTCCATGGCCGAGCAGCCGGTCTGGATTGACCGCGACAGCATTGACAAGGTGATGATGAACCTGCTGTCAAACGCATTCAAGTACACTCATGATGACGGCAAGATTGAGATGAAGGTTGAGGTAGGGACCGATGACCACGAGAAGGGGCCCCTGCACAACTACGTCGAGATATCGGTCTCAGACACGGGTATCGGCCTGGACAAGGATGACATTGAGCGCATTTTCAAGCGTTTCTACAGAGCCGACAACAAGATGACATCGGTTACTATGGGTATGGGTATCGGCTTGAATTACAGTCAGNNCCATTAAGGCCGAGAACCGCACGGACGGTCAGACAGGCAGCGTGTTCTCTTTCCGCCTGCCTCTTGGCAACAGCCATATTCCGGCCGATGACATTGTGGATTCCGATCAGATTGCACGTCCGCAGCTGGAGCGCAACCGTGCCAGCCTGGATTATGATGAGCCTGAGGAGAACAGCCATATCAAGAGCAATGTTAAGGTGCTGGTTGTGGATGATGATGATTCCATGCTGGATTATCTGTCTGACAGCCTTAAGCACAGTTACAAGATCATTACCGCGCGCAATGGTAAGGAGGGTCTGAAATATGCTGTCTCTCAGATGCCGGATCTGATCATTACCGATGTGGTTATGCCAGAAATGGATGGTATCCAGCTTGTTAAGGCTCTTAAGGGCAACTCGCTGGTGAGTCACATTCCGGTTATCATGCTGTCGGGTAAGAACAAGCTTCAGGACCGTATGCTGGGTCTTGATACCGGTGCTGACAGTTACCTGCCCAAGCCGTTCTATATGAGTGAGCTTAAGTCACTTATGTCTAACCTTATCAGCAACCGTCTGATTGTTAAGGGCAAGTATTCGGGTCAGCAGGAGCAGTCATCGAACGTGGCGGAGATTCAGTTCGAGTCGAGCGATGAGCAGTTTATGAAGCGCGTCATGGAGATTGTGAATGCGAATATCTCAAACAGCGAGTTCAATATCACTCAGATGGTTGATGAGGTGGGGATGAGCCGCACTCAGCTGCACCGCAAGCTCAAGGAGCTTACCGGCTTCTCGGCAGCCCGATTCATGCAGAATATCCGTATGCAGCAGGCTATGAAGCTGCTCAAGGAGAAGCGCGTAAATGTTTCTCAGATTGCCTACAGCGTCGGTTTTGCTTCCCAGACACACTTCTCGACTACCTTCAAGCAGTACTACGGCGTCAGTCCCACAGAGTACATCAGACAGCTAGAAGCAGAAGAGAAGAAGTGATAAAGAGAAATTCGGGGGTATAGTATCAGGAACCATCGACGCCCGTGTCGCTGTGAACGGGAGGGGCCCGCAGCACGATAAGACGCCCCGGAAGATAGGAACTTGTTCATGTCTTTCGGGGTGGCTTATTGGGATGTGGGAGGGATAGGCCCGAAGGGCCGTAGTTCAGGATACTATACCCCCGAATTTCCTTTATCACTTCTGTTCCAAATCGTGCAGAAGCTTAATTTCATCGGCCCAGAGGGTTTCGTCGGGGGTTTCCAGGATGAAGGGGATGTGGTTTAGGTTTTGGTCCTTCATTATCTTTTTGAAGAAGTCCAGGCCCAGGAAGCCTTTTCCTATGGAGTCGTGACGGTCTACTCTTGAGGCGAGCTCTTTTTTGCTGTCGTTGAGGTGGATGGCTCGGAGGTAGTTCATGCCGATTTCGTTGTCGAACTCCTCCCAGACGCTCTCGTAGGCGTTTTTGAGGTCGTAGCCGGCGGTGTAGGTGTGGCAGGTATCTATGCAGACTCCTACGCGGGATTTATCGGCCACTCCGTCTATTATTCGTTTGATCTGCCAGAAGGCGAATCCTATGTTGGAGCCTTGTCCGGCGGTGTTTTCTATTACTGCAGTTACGCCGGTGGTCTTTTCGAGAGTTATATTGATGCTCTCGGCTATGCGGTCCATGCACTCCTCGGGGGGGATCTGCTTGAGATGGCTGCCGGGGTGGAAATTGAGCATAGTCAGTCCAAGCTGCTCGCAACGCTGCATTTCATCAAGGAATGAGGCGCGTGATTTCTCCAGTCCTTCTGCATCGGGACTACCCAGATTTATCAGGTAACTGTCGTGGGGCAGGATGTATTTCGGCTCAATTCCCGACTTTAATACTTCGGCTTTAAACTTCTCTATTTCAGTTTGTTGTAGAGGCGTGCTGAACCACTGGCGCTGGTTCTTTGTGAATAGGGCGAAGGCTGATGCGCCTACTGCCATTGCATTAATGGGAGCGTTGAAAACACCCCCCGAAGCTGATACGTGTGGACCAATCTTTTTCATATTCTTCAAAAAGAGTACCATTGGGGTCTGACCCCAATGGTACCATTTTAGCCTAAATCTACGACGGTGATGCCGTGGCCACCGAACTGGACGTGCTCGTCGTGGTAGTCCTTGACGGCCGGAACGGTGTGCAGATACTGGCGTATAAGGTTGCGCAGTATGCCGTTGCCGGTGCCGTGCAGGATGCGCACGCGGCTCATGCCGATGAGCGTGGCATCATCGATAAAGTGCATTACGGTCTGGATTGCCTCGTCACCACGCATTCCGCGGACATCGATATCGGGCTTGAAGGCCAGTTTGCGGTTGTAGATGTCATCGTGGGTCTGTTTGCTCACATATGTGGCTGTGCGTACCTCCTGGACCTTTACGGGCTCGGCCGATTCCAGACGGTTAGCCTTGACGGAGGTCTTTATTAGGCCGAATGCAACGGTTATGTCATTCTTGTTGACCGATATCACTTCACCGACTTGGGTTTGACCGGCTAAGCGAACGGTATCGCCGACCTTGAAGGTACGACTTTGGCGTTGGCTTTGGCTTTGGCTTTGGCTTTGGCTTCCATCCGGTGCGTGGAGGCCATCCGGTGCGTTGAGGGTGGGTTGTGCGTGACGCTCCTTGAGTTTGTCACGTTTGCGCTGCTCGCGGCGCTCCTGGCTCTGGCGGATGCGCTCCATCTTGCGCTGTATCTTGAGCTCGTCCTCGGAGTTGGCCTGGCGGTCATCGATAGTCTCCTTGAAATCAGTGAGTTCCTGGCGTGCCAGACGGGTGAGTTCCTTGTCGGCCTGGGCCTCCTTGATGGTGCGTATGGTGTTCTCAATCATGGCGTTGGAGTCCTGGATAAGCTGATCTGCCTTCTCCTTGGCCTCACGGATGATTGATTTGCGCTCTTTCTGCAGGGATTCCAGCTCTTGACGGTGCTGCTCTATCTGCTGGTCCAGCTGTTTCTCCAGCTGATGCACGTTCTGGCGCTTGTTTTCCCAGTAACGCTTGTCACGGACAATATCCTGCAGGTACTTGTCGGCGTTCACGTAATCGCGGCCTACAATCTGCGTGGCGTCCTCGATGACATCCTCGGGCAGACCTATCTTGCGTGCAATCTCTACTGCAAACGAACTGCCGGGATTGCCAATCTGCAGAATATAAAGGGGTTGCATCAGATGACGGTCGTAGAGCATGGCGCCGTTGCGGATGCCCTCGTTGCCATCGGCATAGTGTTTAAGGTTCTGATAGTGTGTGGTTATGATGCCAAAAACGTGCCCCTTATTAAAACGCATAAGCACCGATTCGGCAATTGCACCACCTATGTTGGGCTCCGTTCCGCTTCCGAACTCATCAATCAGGATGAGCGATCGGTTATCGGCATATTTCATCATGTTCTTCATGTTGAGCAGATGGCTGGAGTAGGTACTCAGGTCATCGTCTATGCTCTGCTCGTCGCCGATGTCAATGAAGATGCTCTTGAATATGCCTGCGTGGCTGTTGGGGCGCATGGGCACGGGAATTCCGCACTGCAGCATGTACTGCAGCAGGCCTACCGTCTTGAGGCACACTGACTTACCGCCGGCGTTGGGGCCCGATATGAGCAGTATGCTGTTCTTGGAATCCAGGTCGATGTCCAGCGGAACCACATTTTTATCATGCTTTGCAGCCTGTTTTTATCAGATACATTCCTTATCTGCCCGCCGACAGTTTTTTTAT
>CAJOJD010000080.1 GCA_905234745.1 uncultured Bacteroidaceae bacterium
GGTAGTCACGCTCCACCTGCTCGGGCACGAACCCGATGAAATCACACACCACATCAAAGGTCATATCCTTGATGAGCGCAGCCACACCCGCCTCATCGTTGTTGATATCGGCCCTCAACACCTTTACGTTCTCAGGCACGCGGTCGCTGCGGTTGCCGCGGTTCAAAAGATAGAGTTCACAGCCCTGTGCGGCCAGCTGCCGCGTGATTGCGGAACTTATCGTTCCCGTTCCGCCTATAAACAATGCTTTCATTTCAGGTTAGTTGGTTTATGGCAAATATATACTTTTTTTGCCAAAGTGTCCCACACTCACCCCATCAAGAATACGTTCTCTCGCGGGTTGTTGTGGGACACTGGCTCGAGATGAGGGTATGTCCCACAACGAGCAAGCTCAGGAGCGGTGTGAGTGGGGTTGCTGTGGGACACTTTAGCAAGAAGCGAGCTGGGCCGATGAGCGGACGGGCTAACGCACGTACTTGCGTATCTCCGTTTCGGGGAGACGGCAAAGAGTGGCTAGCTGACGGAATGAGAGATAGTATTGTCTGCGCAGTTCCTTGGCGAGCAACAGTCGCTGATTGGTATCCAGCCATCGGGCGTCATGTTTATGAAAAAGTGAAAAGCACACTGCCGCACTGATCTTTCGTGCCTCCAGATCCTCTATCATCATTCCCCTAACTTTTGACATCTTGGTTACGACCGCATCGTCTTTCTTTTTGCTGTTGGCCAGGAAAACGCGATAACAGTTGTGAGTCTGATAAATGGATTCGAACAAATCCACATCGACATAATTCTCGGGTAGCAGGAAGCCGTTGCATATCAACCAATCATCTGGTACTTTCTTGCGCGAATGAAGCATCGCCTCCTTCTCCCTAGCTGTCAGACTGCTTATCGGCCTGGGATTATTTGCCACTCCATTATCATCGACATACCAGATTGGGACTGCATTCTCCGACCTAAAATAAAGCGACCCGCTACCCCAAATGTAATCATAAGGCATCACTTTCTTACCGTCTTTCGTTGCCTGAAAGATGGTGTAAACCGCCACATTCTTGAGATAATCCTCTGATTTTACAGGATATAGCTCATAATGCAGAAACACATCATACAAGCTTCCGCGGTTTGCGGCAATGTACCTGAGAGTGGAAATCAGGTAAGCGTTCTTGAATTTTACGCAATCATGCTCCGTACCATACAGCAACACATGCGGATGCGTATCCTCAATCGAGAACGATACAACCCGGGCCGATGAATTGGCCGCACAAACCCCTATCCGGTTGAATGCCGCATAGAAATCCTTCAAAGAAATGATGAAATTGCGCGAATCGTCGCCATTGGCGAACATGTGGTAATAGAGTTTGTTTTCATTTTCCATAAAAAAAATCAATTTGGGTATTAAATCATCGCGTATCGGGTATCGGCAAACAAAACAATCAACTCCCGATAACTCTGCAAAGATGGCTGTTTGAGCAGTATTATCCAAACTTTGCTCTCATTTTTTTTTGCCCCTCCTCACCTCCTCCGCCAAAGTGTCCCACATCAACCCCATTCACAACGTTCCTGAGCCCGCTCGTTGTGGGACACCCCCTCCAAATGAACTAGTGTCCCACGCTAACCCGCGAGAGAACGTATTCTCAGTGGGGTGAGTGTGGGACACTTTGGCGGAAATGGGAGGGGCCGATGCCCGATTCCTCAGTTGCGGATAAGGCCGGTGCGGTAGGCTTGGAGTAGGGCGCGCAGGTCTTCTACTCGTGCCATCAGGCGGCGGCCCTTATCGGTGTCGCGTACCAGGATCTGCTGGTCAGAATACTCAACTACCTGCGTGGCGGCAATCACATCCATACCTTCGGATACTGACTTGTGGATTGACTCGAACGGATGGTGGCGTACCAGACGCATTCCGTGTGAGTTATAAATCAGCGTGTAACCCGCAATTCCGGTAGTCTCATGATAGACTTTGGAGAATCCGCCGTCAATCACAAGGAGTCGTCCATCGGCCTTGATGGGACTCTCGCCGCTGGACTCCTTTACGGGGATGTGGCCGTTGATAATATGGGCGTGCTCCAACTCCGTGATTCCGAATTCGCGCAGTATCATCTCGCAGATGTCGCGGCGGTTCTTGAGGCGGTAATAGTTGCCTTTCTCCTCATAATGCGTCTCCTTCTCGGCCAGGAAATAGCGCTCAAAGGTGGCCATGCGTTTTTTGTCAAAGGGAGGCGATACTGGGCCGCACCAAAGATACCAGAACAGGTCCTGACCGTATTGTTTAAGCGGGTCATCGTCTGATGCATAATACGCGGTACGGACGTATTTATCAATCGTATCAAACAGCTCACGGCCCTTATAATCAACACCTTGGATATTCATGGATGCCAGCGTTCCGTCCTCGTTCAGAGGCACGCTTCCGTGATATAGCAGGTTGTTGTTGTGCACCAGATAGAGCGATCCGTGCTCAAAGAGGCAGTCCACGTGACGGGCCAGGGCCTTGCTGTTGCAGAAGCTGTGCGTCAGGCGGTCTATCACGTTCTGCTCGGCCGGAGTAAGTTTATAAGGTTCTTTGGGGTCAACGGTGGGGAAGTTGGTATCCAGCAACTGATACTCCTTGCCGTCTATGTTTATTACTCCGCGTTTGAAATCGATCTTGTCCAGAAGGTTGCGGTGCTCCATATGGAATTCCGGATGGCGCGCTATCACCGCGGCCTCAATCTTGAACTGGATTATGGCGATGGCCTTGTGCATCTGCGACAGCAGGTCCATCTGCGGGAGGTCCTCAACGGGGGTGTCATCGGTCTTTACGGGAATGAATAGCGTGCAGGGGTCATCGGCATAGGTCTGCATGGCGAATGTGGCCAGCGGTAGCAGGTTGATGCCGTAACCGTCCTCAAGGGTGGTCATGGCCGCGTATTTGAGACTGTTGCGTACTACATTGGCTACGCAGGCAGCACTGCCTGTTGCGGCACCCATCCAGACGACGTCGTGGTTACCCCACTGGATATCAAAATCGCGATACCCACATAACATATCCATTATGCGGTGAGCACCGGGGCCGCGGTCGTAGATATCACCTATTATATGGAGTTGGTCGATGACCAGGTCGCGGGTAACATCGGCTATGGCCGTAATGAAATGGCTTGCACGGCCAGTGCTGACAATTGTATCTACTATGGCTTTCAGGTAGTTATGCTTGGAGATGAATGTGCCGCGAGTCTCGTGCATGAGCTCCTCTATGATGTAGGCGTAGTCCTTGGGCAGAGCCTTGCGTACCTTGGAGCGGGTGTAGCGCGATGCTACTCGTGTGAGTACGGCAATCATTCTGATCAGCGTTACCTTGTACCATTCGTCCAGATCGCTGTTATCGGCCTTGATGGCACGAAGTTTGGCCTCGGGGTAACTGATCAGGGCACTCAGGGTGCGCTTATCGTCGGCACTGAGTTCATCGCCAAACACGGCGTCAATCTTCTGCTGGATTACGCCCGATGCCGAGCGCAACACATAGTCAAACGCATCGTACTCGCCGTGGATATCGGTCACAAAATGCTCGGTTCCCTTGGGCAGGTTGAGGATTGCCTCCAGGTTTATTATTTCGGTCGATGCCGCCGCGATGCTTGGAAAGCTCTTGGCCAGCAACTGCAGATATTCTACGCTTCTCTCCATAGTCCTGTATGTTTACTGCAAATTTAATGTTTTTCCGCCAAAGTGTCCCCCACTCACCCCATCGGGAATACGTTCTCTCGCGGGTCGGTGTGGGACACATGCTCTAGATGAGGGTATGTAACACAACGAACCCCGCTACAAGCGCTGTGAGCAGGGTTGTTGTGGGACACTTTGGCAAAAATGACGCAAAGGGAAACGACCCCTTTGCGTCAAATGATACCATTGGGGTCAGACCCCAATGGTATCATTTTATTGTGCGCAGGATTGCCAGCAGATGATCAAACACCATCGGGACGGTGGCAAGCTCCAGACGCTCGGATGGTGAGTGTACGCCGCGCAGAGTCGGGCCGATGGAAATCATATCCAGGTCTGGATAAGAGGTCAGGAACAGACCGCACTCCAGGCCGGCATGTATTGCCTTGACCTTGGGATCACGCCCGAACAACTCCTTATAAGTACGGACCGAAATATCCAGCAGCTCTGATTTAGGATTGGGAGCCCAGCCGGGATAACCGTCGTTACGCTCAACCTTTGCGCCGGCAAGACGGAAGCAGGCGGCTAATGTTTCCTGAACTGCAAATTTTGCCGATTCCACCGAGCTTCTCTGGCTTGCGAGCATCGTAACCTTGCCATTTTCAGTACGGATTCGGGCAAGGTTTGAAGATGTCTCTACAAGCCCCGGAACATCCATGCTCATGGCGAATACGCCGTTGAAAACGGCAAAAATTGAACGGATAATATTACTTG
>CAJOJD010000081.1 GCA_905234745.1 uncultured Bacteroidaceae bacterium
AACAAGTGCCGTTCTTAACGGGATCCTCCAGGGGGCTTCGCTTAACGCCACTCCACTGATGGTCCCCAAAGGGAATAGTACGGCTACTGCAAATGGGAACATTTGCTGTTTCCGATAGTGCCCCCCCGATTGGTTCCTATCCTCTAGGAATACTTAAAGACGCGAGGTGATAATCATTTGTAAATTAAGAAGATACAGGGTATCTTTTCAAGTGCTGGAAGTTTGCCATTCCAGTCCTTTACGGTGCGGGTTTTGATGTATTCGTCTTTGGTTGTGATGCCGGCGGCGATGCATAAATGAGTTTGTGGTCTGCATGCCTTTAATATATCCGCCATCATTTTGGCGTTTCTGTAGGGAGTCTCTATGAAGAGTTGGGTTTGATTCTCGGTGTAGGCTCGCTGTTCCAGTTTCTTGTCTATGGGGAGGTAGCCGTTGAAGGCGAAGCTTTGGCCGTTGAATCCGGATCCCATTACTGCCAGGATTATGCTGGAGGGACCCACCAGGGGTACTACCTGCAGACCTTTGCGCTGCGCTATGGCCACTACATCGGCTCCGGGATCGGCTACGGCGGGACAGCCGGCTTCTGATATGACTCCCATTGAACTACCCTCCTCCAGCGGACGGAGCATGCTGGCAACCTCATCGGGGTTGGTATGCTTGTTGAGTGTGTAGAATGTTAGTTGGTCTATGTCGATTGAGCGGTCTACTATCTTGAGGAAACGGCGTGCGGTGCGGACATCCTCCACTATGAAATGGCGGATACCCAGTATTATCTCGCGGTTATAGGGCGGCAGGACCTGCTCTACAGTAGTTTCACCCAAAAGGTTCGGAATAAGATATAAAGCGGGAATCATGGCACGAAGGTAGCGCATTTTGCATTATCTTTGGCATATCATTCGGCAAAAATGGAACAGAACAGCGGATACGTGCTCAGAATCACCGACGGCGTGGCCTGCGACCCCAGATACCGCCTCAACGCCCCTGTCAACATCTGCCTCAAGGAAGGCTGGCAGACCGCGATAGTAGGCCCCAACGGAAGCGGCAAGACTCTGCTGGTCAATACCCTACTCCGTCAGTATCCCCTCATGAACAACCGCGAGGTGGAATACGGCAGCGGCATTTGCGGGGCCGATATCCGCAACATCACGTTCCGCGACAGCTACGGCAGCGCCGACAGCACCTATTTTTACCAGCAGCGCTGGAACATGACCGAGATGGGTGAATCACCTGTGGTCCGTGATGCATTCCCCGACATAAAGGATCCTGTCTGGAAAGAGCGCCTGTTCACCCTGTTTGACCTACCTTTTATCTGGGAAAAGCAGCTTGTGACACTCTCCAGCGGCGAAATGCGCAAATATCAGCTGGCCCGTTCGCTGGCCGTGCGCCCCCGTATGGTCATCATTGACAGCCCGTTCATAGGGCTCGATGCACAAACTCGCGATATGTTGTGCCGTCTGCTTGAGAACCTGGTTACGGAGTGGAAGATGCAGATAATCCTTGTAGTATCGCGCCGTGAGGACATCCCATCATTCATAACGCATGTAATAGAGGTTCATGACCGCCGCTGCAGCAACGTAATGCCCGTCCAAGACTACATGGCTGAGCCGGAAGAATCGCTCCCAGAGCCACTCCTGCCCCGGAATCTGGTGGATCTTATGCATAATCTGCCCGAAAACGGAATGGATAGTGATGAGATAGTACGGTGTAACAAGGTGATCCTGCAATACGAAAGCCGCCGCATACTGAATGAATTGGACTGGACAGTGCGCAAAGGTGAACATTGGGCGCTCCTTGGCCCCAACGGAAGCGGCAAATCGGCCCTTCTGAGCATGGTCTATGCAGATAACCCTCAATCCTACGCCTGCGATATTGCTCTGTTTGGCCGTCCGCGCGGTACAGGCGAGAGCATCTGGGAGATAAAAAAGCACATCGGCTACGTATCACCCGAGATGCACCGCTCCTACTGCCGCCGCTATCCGGCCATCGACATAGTGGCATCGGGCCTTCACGACACCATCGGTTTGTATAAAAAAATTACCGACCAGGAAAGGGAGTCCTGTCGCGTATGGATGAACATATTCGGAATAAGTAATCTGGAGGACCGCGATTTCCTGGAACTCTCCAGCGGAGAGCAGCGCATGATCCTGCTGGCCCGCGCGTTCGTAAAGAACCCCTCCCTACTCATCCTTGACGAACCGCTTCACGGACTGGACCGCAAGAACCGTACTCTGGTAATGCAAATAATAAAGGCCTTCTGCGATAACCCGCAAAAGACCCTCATTATAGTAACACACTATCCGGAGGAACTCCCCTCCGCCATCGACCACACCCTGACGTTAGTCCGTCACAGTGCAGATAAAAAATACTGACAAATCAGTCAAGCTGGAAGAGGTCGTTCACGCTCTTGCCAAAGTAAGCAGAGAGCTTGAGCGCCAACTCCGTGGAAGGAATGAACTTGCCGTTCTCAATGGCGAATATAGTCTGGCGTGAAACACCAATGGCATTTGCCAGATCCTGCTGCGAAATCCTGAGGACCGCCCGCTCTACACGTATATTATTCTTCATTGCTGCTCTCAATTAAATTCTTAGACAATACCTTTCTCAACACAAGCGCATATACGACTGACACCAATGGAACCCAGGTCAGTCTGGTCAGAAGTTCTCCTATGCTGCCTATGGCTTTATAGATAGTAAATAGCACACCTCTCAATCCTGAATCTTGGGTTTTCGTTGCAATCAATACCGGTATAGAGATGTCAGTATGTTTACTCAAAAAACCAACAACAAGATAGTAAATGACAAAGAAAGCCAGGATTCGGACTCTGATGTGCTGTATGAACTCATCCTCCTGCTTCTCTTTTGAAAGGCATACCAACAGAATGCCTACATATGGAATAGGAGCCATAATTCTGCAAACAGTTACGTATAACCTGATAAATGCCTGTCTGTCGGCAGTACGCCCCATCACATTACCCATATTGTCAGCCACTACATGTCTGATAAAGAACAACACAGTGGGTATCAGTATTGCTGAAATGATCAGAATCCACCAACCGGTTTTCTTATAACTGTATGGAAGAAGAATAGATTCGAATCCTATTCCTTTCCCGGTACGTACTATTATCTTAAGAAGCAGGATGTAGAACAGTTGTAATAAAACGAGATTTGAAGCATATGCAGCTATCAGGAATATACCCCTCAACACCGCAGGGGTATCAGACATTGACATGAGGTTTTTATAATATTCACTCTCGCCAACCATTTCTCCAATGGAAGAAATAACGCTCGTTCCAAGCGCCGGGCCAACTTTAATCATTGAGGCAATTGCCCATCCCACCATAAAGGTGTAAGCCACGATTGTCAGTGCCCTATAACGTGCCGAAGCAATGTACTCATCTTCATATTTTTCCTGTGAAAAACAGATAAGAAAAAGCGAAATGCTTAAAACGATGTCACCTACAAAATACAGACACAAAAAATTGAACCGGCTGTCAAACTTATCACGCAAACAAAAAAACGGCACAGCGCAAACAGCGACAATGGCCAACGCCACGAATCCCACAATCTGCCATTTATGTGGCAGCAAAGTCAAATGTTTCCTATAATCTTTCATATAACCAAATTACTCGTTATCACTCTTCATTACCACTCTCGATTGTATTCTTAGCCAGCACCTTTTTCAGAACCTGCGAATAAACGACAGCCAACAACGGGAACCAGGACAACAATCTCATGATCAGCACAAAAAGCTGTGCGACATATGCACGATTGTTCATCGTTCGGAACTGGTACAATTGCCACAGGTTTTCTGACAGTCCACTAATCATTCCTACAACCAGATAGAATATTGCAAAATAAATCAAAATGCGTACCCTGATAAGGCGTATAAACTCATCCTCCTGCTTCTCTTTGCTCAGGCATATGAATATCAGGGCAATATATGGAATCAATATCATCATTCTCAACAACGTGGAATGTTTCTCATACAGTTCATCTGAATGTCCGAATACCGCGTTCAGGATAACGATCGCAGCAATCATAGCCATTGATACAATGAGAAGGTACCAACCAACTTTCTTATAATTGTTGGGAAGCAGAATCGATTTGCCGCCATTTTCAAAGCCCAGGCGTTTCAATACCTTAACGAGAATGATATAAATCACCATTGTGATGTTTACGGAGCCTAAAAGCGCGATTATATTTCGTATTATCCTGAATGTACCAGGTCCCAAAATCTCTCCCTGTACATGCATCCCCGCAAATAACGGATGGAAAACAAAAGAATGAAGGGAACCATACATCATCTCCCCAATAGCTCTCAACACAAAAAACAGGAACATAGCTATGGCAAGAGCACGATAACGCACCGATGCAATATACTCATCCTCCTCTTTTTCTTTCGATAGGCAAGCTATAATCAATGCAACCGAAACAGGAAGATGAGCAAGCCCCAACAGATACAGACGATATGTATCACCGGGATGTTCCAACGATCTGATTGTGTAAGCGAACAGATAAAAATAAGCCACAGCCAAAACACCGGCTGCAAACAAGGCCCCTGTCTGCCACTTGTGCGGCAAGAGCGTTAGATGTTTCCTATAATCTCTCATAATTGTAAAGTTTAACGCAACAAAAGTAAAGCACACTTTACAATTATCCAAGCAAATTTTACACTTTAACTTTCGTTAAGGGGCACGTTGGGGACGGGGCAAATTGGGGACGGTTCTTTTTTTGCCCTCGAAAAAGGGCAAAAAAAGAACCGTCCCCAATTCTGCGATGAGTTGATTGTAGGTTTTCTGGCGTTTGGCGTAGTAGCGCCAGAGCAGACTGAAGTCTACCCGCTCGGGGATTTCTGTGATTGAAGCCTCCTGGAGGTTCTCCTGACGGCTGTCAAGGAACTCGGGTTTGAGGCGGCGGAACTCACGGCGGGCGCGGAATACTGCCTTGAAATCACCCCAGTGGAACTTCATAAGGAACATGAGTGCTGCCAGGCCGTCCAGCCAGAAACGCACTCTCATGACCTTCTTAAGCTCATTCTCCGGAAGATTCTTGTAGAGCATGAGCAGATTATTGCGGAAATTCAGGAATGTCTTGTACGGATTTGATTTGTTCAGAGTGGCGCCACCAACGTGATAGACCACACTCTCAGGAATGCATACGATTCCGCGGTTACGGCTGCGCATACGCCAGCACAGATCTATCTCCTCCTGATGTGCGAAGAACCGGTCATCCAATCCTCCTGCAGCCCAATAATCGGCACTGCGAACCATCAGGCAGGCACCTGTAGCCCAGAAAACGGGCTCAATAGTATCATACTGCCCCTGATCTTTCTCAATCGAATCAAACACACGGCCACGGCAGAACATATACCCCCACTTGTCCATGTATCCGCCTGCACCGCCTGCGTATTCAAACAGTTCAGGATTCTTAAAGTCCAGAAGCTTGGGCTGGCATGCAGCAATCTCAGGATGAACGTCCATGTAACTCACAAGCGGCAGAAGCCAGTCCTCGGATACCTCCACATCAGAGTTGAGAAGTATGTAATACTCCGCCTCAACCTCTCTGAGAGCCATATTGTAACCCTTGGCAAACCCCCAGTTCTTCTCCATACGGATAAGCGGAACCTGCGGGAACTCGCGCTGCATCATCTCCATGGAATCATCCTTGGAGTCATTATCGGCCACAATCACCTGCACGCCGTCCATCTTTGAATATTTGAGCAGTGTAGGCATATAGCGCTTGAGCATCGCGCTGCCGTTCCAGTTCAATATGACTATCGCAATCTTCATATCACTTTATGATTGTTCCCGTAAGCGCATCGGCAGCAGCATTAAAACCGCCCAGAAGCACCCTTACAAGACTGTTTTCCTGAACCAGGGCCGAATCCACCTCAACCCTTATATAATTATCCGTAAACCCGTGAGCCGGCATTCCGCGACGCGGCTTCTCCACCAGGACAGTTGCTTCACGGCCCGTGTGCGCCTCATAGAAAGCCCTTGTCTTGTGGTCCGATAACTCCAGCAGGCGCTGGCTGCGCTCATGCTTTACCTGAGGTGATACCTTATACGGAATCCTTAGGGCTGCCGTTCCCGGACGCTCCGAATAACTGAACACATGCAGCTGAGTCACATCCAGCCCCTCAATGAAGCGGTATGCATCCTCAAAGAGTTCATCGGTCTCGCCACGCATACCCACAATGACATCTACGCCGATAAACGCGTCGGGCATAACGCTCTTTACGCGAGCCACCTTCTGTGCAAATACCTCACGCTCGTAACGGCGGTGCATCAGCTTGAGCACCTCATTCGATCCGCTCTGCAGAGGAATATGAAAATGCGGCATAAACGCACGAGACTGAGCCACAAAGTCAATCACCTCATCAGTAAGCAGGTTAGGCTCAATAGATGATATCCTGTAACGCGATATCTCCTCCACCTTATCAAGCTCACGGATCAGGTCAATGAACCTGTCACCAGTAGATTTACCGAAATCACCGATATTCACACCGGTTATGACAATCTCGCGACCACCCTCCCGGCCTGCCTGACGAGCCTGTTCAACAAGGCTCTCAATAGACGGATTACGGCTGTGTCCGCGGGCATAAGCCACGGTGCAGTAGGTGCAATAGTAGTCACAACCATCCTGGACCTTCAGAAAGAAACGGGTCCTGTCGCCACGTGAGCAAGACGGGACAAAGTTCTTGATATCATTGGTACCCACGGTCTTGGAAATGCCATGGTCACGCTTAACCAGTCCGTTCAGGTTCTCCAGGATATTGCCCTTCTGATCCTGTCCAAGTACAATATCCACGCCGGGTATATCGGCCACAACGCCGGGTTGAAGCTGACCGTAACAACCGGTCACAACGATGTAGGCATCGGGGTTCTCACGAACGATCTTGTGGATTGCCTGACGGCATTTCTTGTCGGCCACCTCGGTAACCGAGCAGGTATTGATAACGCAGATATCGGCCTTCTCACCACGCACGGCCTTATGTGCGCCGGCCTCCATCAGCTGACGCATTATGGTCGATGTCTCCGAGAAGTTCAGCTTGCATCCCAGAGTGTAGAAAGAGGCGCTCCTGCCCTCAAGAGTAAATTCGGCGTTACCCATATTCTGTTGCGAATTTAGCAAAATAAAAGAAAGGATGGCCCGATTGGTCATCCTTTCCATATCTCTGTTTTACAGATTACAATTACTCGGCAGCCTCAGCTACTACCTCAAAGGCAACCTCAGCCTTAACCTCCTTGTGAAGGTTGATGGTAGCGGTGTACTCACCGGCCTGCTTAACTGTCTCGGCAACGATTGCCTTGCGGTCAATCTCAAAGCCCTTAGCGGCCAGAGCCTCAGCAACCTGAGCTGCGCCTACGCCACCAAAGATTGTACCGTCCTCGTTAACCTTAGCGCTGATGCTAACCTTAACGCCGTTCAGCTTGGCAGCAAGTGCCTCAGCATCGGCCTTAATCTTAGCCAGCTTGTGAGCGCGCTGACGCTCGTTCTCTGCCAGAACCTTCTTGGCTGACTCTGTAGCGATGACAGCCTTGCCCTGGGGAATCAGATAGTTACGGCCATAGCCGTCCTTAACCTTTACTATATCGTTCTTGTATCCAAGACCTGCAATATCTTCCTTAAGTATAATCTCCATAGTTGTACTGTTCTTTAAAGATTATTACTTCATCATATCAGTTACGTAAGGCAGAAGAGCCAAGTGACGTGCTCTCTTTACGGCCTGAGCCACGCGACGCTGGAACTTGAGTGAAGTACCGGTGATGCGACGGGGCAGA
>CAJOJD010000082.1:0-4125 GCA_905234745.1 uncultured Bacteroidaceae bacterium
GAAGGGTGACACCCTGCTTACACTTGAGAGTATGAAGATGGAGAATGCCGTTATGGCTGACCGCGACGGTAAGGTAACCAAGATTGCCGTAACCGCCGGACAGAACGTTATGCAGGATGACCTGCTGGTAGTTCTGGGTTGATCAACATTTCAAAACTAAAAAGAAATGGCTGATATTCTTGAATTCTTTGAGCAGATGGGCTTCATGAACATAAGCCTACAGCAGGTAATCATGCTCCTTCTGAGTTTCTTCCTGCTGTACCTGGCTATCAAGAAGCAATACGAGCCGCTCCTGCTGCTCCCCATCGCATTCGGTATGCTGCTAACCAACCTGCCTGGTGCAAACATGTACCACTCAGAGCTCTGGACAGCATTCCTCGACGCCAACAGCCCCGCCTATCACAGCTATGGCACAATCATGCGTGAAGGTGGTCTGCTGGACATTCTCTACATAGGTGTAAAAGCCGGTGTATATCCCTGCCTCATCTTTATGGGCGTAGGTGCAATGACTGATTTCGGACCGCTGATTGCCAACCCCAAGAGCCTGCTCCTGGGTGCTGCCGCTCAACTGGGTATCTTCCTGACATTCCTTGCAGCCAACTCAATGGGCTTCACTGAGGCTCAGGCCGGTTCAATAGGTATTATAGGTGGTGCCGATGGTCCTACATCAATCTTCCTTACATCAAAGCTTGCTCCCGAGCTGCTTGGCCCCATCGCCATCGCCGCTTACTCATACATGGCTCTTGTTCCGGTAATCCAGCCGCCTATCATGCGTGCACTTACTACCAAGAAGGAGCGTGCCATCAGAATGAGCCAGCTTCGCCCCGTAAGCAAGACCGAGAAGATCATATTCCCGATTGCCATCACCACCATCGTGGCTCTTATCCTGCCCGATGCAGCCCCGCTTATCGGCTGTCTGATGCTGGGTAACCTTGCCAAGGAGTGCGGTGTTGTGGATCGTCTCAGCAAGACCATGCAGAACGAGCTGATGAACATCGTTGTCATCTTCCTGGGTCTTACCGTTGGTGCAACCGCAACTGCAAGTTCATTCCTTGACTGGAGTACAATCAAGATTATGGTTATGGGTGTCGTAGCATTCGGTTGCGGTACCGCAGGCGGTATCCTGCTTGCCAAGCTGATGAACCTCTTCTCAAAGGAGAAGATCAATCCGCTTATCGGCTCAGCAGGTGTATCAGCCGTTCCTATGGCTGCCCGCGTTTCACAGCAGGTAGGTCAGGAGGAGAACCCCAGCAACTTCCTGCTCATGCATGCCATGGGCCCGAACGTTGCCGGTGTTATCGGCTCCGCCGTTGCAGCAGGTATACTACTCACAATGCTCGGATAAGTTTGAGAAACAAACAAAAATGGCGGCCTTTTCAGGTCGCCATTTTTTATGGTATAACCACCGTTGGTTTAAACGTTTTCGCTTCCTCGGGAGTTACTTGGGCATAGGCGATGATTATGACGGTATCGCCAATTGAGACCAGACGGGCGGCAGCGCCGTTAAGGCAGATGCACTTTGAGCCGCGCTCTCCGCGGATTACGTAAGTTACCAGACGGGCGCCGTTGGTTACATCCACCACATGAACCTGCTCGCCGTCAATAATGCCGGCGGCATCCATCCAGTTGCCGTCTATGGTTATGCTACCTATGTAGTTGATATTGGCATCGGTCACTTTGACACGGTGCAACTTTGATTTAAGAACTGTAAGCAGCATTATTCCTTGTATTTTATGTTATCAATAAGGCGAACCTTTCCGCAGTGTACGGTAACGCAGCCTACAATATAATCGGTAGCATCCCAATTGTCAACCGGCTGCAGTGTGCGGCCGTCTACAATCTCGTAATACTCAACCTCAAGTCCCTCATGGGAATTGATGGTGTCGATGACATACTTGCGGGTTGAAGCAAGAGTATGATGACGTGCGTAGTAGCGACTCTCAAAGAGAGTACGTGATATGTTGGCAGCCAGCTTACGCTCGGCCTTGCTCAGAAGCATGTTGCGTGAACTCAGTGCCATTCCGTCCTCCTCACGTACTATGGGGCAGCCCACCATCTCTATCTTGAGGTTCAGTTGGCGCACCATCTCACGGATTATGGCCAGCTGCTGGAAATCCTTCTCGCCAAAGTATGCGCGGTCAGGCTCCACTGCATAGAACAGTTTGCTTACAATCTGAGCCACACCGTTAAAATGTCCGGGACGGTTGGGGCCCTCCATCACCTTGTCAAGCGGGGTGAAATCAAACGTGCGGGTATCTGGCTCGGGATACATCTCCTCAACCGTGGGGGCAAATACATACTGTGCGCCTACCTTGTCAAGCAGCTGGCAATCGGCCTCCATAGTACGGGGATAGTTGTTAAGGTCATTCTTGTCGTTGAACTGAGTGGGATTGACGAAATCGCTCACTACAGTTATGTCATTCTCTGCTACAGAGCGACGTACAAGCGATGCATGTCCCTCGTGCAGAGCACCCATGGTAGGTACGAGGCCGATGGTTTTGCCCTGCTCGCGACAGGATTTCAGAGCCTCTTTAAGATCCTTTACTGTTGTTATTACTTTAATCATAATACAGTTGAAAAAGTCCGCAAAATAAGTGAATAAATATGGGATTTCAAAAGTTTCGGGCAATCTGCTTGCCTAAATCATGCTTTTTTTTTATATCTTTGCATATGGTATTTGAAAATTCACCCCTATGAGCGAAAAGAAAATCCTTATCATTGCTGATCAGATTACGCCCTTCGTGGCCCCGACTCCAATGGCGGATTATTGCAGGCAGTTGCCTCAAAGCATCCAGGAATTGGGAAATGACATTCGTACCTTCATGCCCAAATGGGGCAACATAAACGAGCGCCGCAACCAGTTGCACGAGGTTATACGCCTGTCAGGAATGAACCTTATCATAGATGATACGGACCATCCGCTCATAATCAAGGTTGCTTCACTGCAGTCAGCACGCATCCAGGTCTATTTCATAGACAATGAGGATTTCTTCCAGAACCGCCTTCAGGTAACCGATAAGGACGGCGTGGAATATGAGGACAATGATGAAAGAACCATCTTCTTTGCCCGCGGTGTGCTGGAGACAGTAAAGAAACTGCGCTGGAATCCGGATATCATCCACTGTCACGGTTGGCTTTCAGCCCTGATTCCGCTCTACATCAAGACCGCCTATCGCGAAGAGCCTGCTTTTCGCGAATCAAAAGTAGTCTATTCTCTCTACGGCAAGGCATTCAACCGCAACTTCAGCGAAAGATATCCTGAGATAATCCCCAACAAGGATATGCAGCCCGGTGACGTAGGCACATTCGATACTCCCATCGACTTCAATTCAGTAATGAAAAAGGCCATCGAGTTCTCAGACGGTGTAATCTGCAACTCGGCCGATGTCGATGCTTCACTGCCCGCGTTTGCAAAGGGCAAGGGCATTCCGGTACTTGACGGCGATGCCAGCACTATGGATGCCGCCGCCATCAACGATTTCTACAACAAAATCTGATTTTTAGACCGATATGAATCTCAAGACGACAGTTTGCGGTTTACTCGCAGTTCTGTTTCTGATATCATGCGATGAAGATACATTAAGTCTGGGCAGCACACTGACTCCCCAGGGTGATGTAATCACTGTAAAAGACGACTCCTGCTTTGCAACGTCACGCACCATCAAAGCCGCCGATTCTCTTTTGGTAATGACCTCACAGTGCAATCTGGGACGTTTTACCGAGCAGAACAGCGGAACTACATTCCAGGCCTCATACATGACCCAGCTCAACTGCATGGAGAACTTCACCATAGCCGATTCCGTATACGGCATTGGCGATCATGATTTCCCGCAGTGGTTCATTGACGAGATAGGTGACCAGAAACCATACTATGCAAACCTGGTAATCTACTACACAGGTTTCTTCGGCGATCCCGCCAATCCGGTAAAGATTGAGGTGTTCCCGCTTGAAACGATGCTTGACCCCAACACACGCTACTACACTGATACAGACCCCTCACAGTTCTGTGACCTTCAGGCCCAGCCGCTCGCAAGCATCACCGTATCAGGCGTCAACATGCAGAATTCCGATTCATTGCGCAGCCTCAGCGGATATCTGCCCAGCATAACCATCCCCCTGCCCGAC
>CAJOJD010000082.1:4178-11331 GCA_905234745.1 uncultured Bacteroidaceae bacterium
TCATTCATGGAGAACCTCTACAAAGGATTCTACGTTCGTTGCTCTCAGGGAGACGGCTCTATGTTCTACATCAGCCGCACCATTCTGGCTGTAAACTACAAATCCATCGGTTTTGATGATGACGACGAGCCCCAGTACGAGTCAAGAATGGCAGAGTTCCAGGGCAACAGCGAGGTGCTTCAGCTCAACTGCCTCAAGTGGACAGGCCTGGATGACGAGCTTGCCGACAACAGCTGCACATGGATCCGCAGCCCGTTCGGCGTCCTGACAGAGATCACGCTCCCCATAGATGAAATGAGGACCGATGAGTACGTGCTCAACTCGGCCCAACTGCGTCTGTCATCGGCAGTGACACCTTCAAGCCAGTATAAGCCGTCGGTACCCTCGACACTGCTTCTTATCCGTAAGGACCAGCTGCAGGATTTCTTTGCAAAGAACCACCTCACCGACAATACCGAATCATTCGTAGCCACCTACTCCTCAAAATACGGCACATACACCTACAACAACATAGCCGCTATGGTTGAGAAGATCTACAGCGACCGTGAAGAGTGGATTGAGGAGAACGGCGGAGACAATGCCGCCTACGAGCAGGCATGTCCCGACTGGAACAAAGTGGTACTGATTCCGGTAAGGGCAAATCTGAATTCCTTCAGTTCGGCCATCAGTTACGGTGTGGACATAAGCATGCACCAGGTCAAGCTCATCGGTGGCTCGACCCCCATCAAGATCAAGACAATCAGAACTAAGTTCTAAGCTTTTTTAGGTTTGTCGGCTGCAGCCTTCAGGCGGGCTACCTGTTTCTCCAGTGACTGGATCTTCTTGTCCTGGTTACTGATGGTAGTCTGGAATGCATTCAGCTCCTCGGTATCGATATCCAGAGGCAGAGCCCAGTTAACTCTCTGCAGGAAATCACCCAGAATGTTCATGTAGTTGGTGAAAGCATCGTAAGGTGACTCGTAAATACCACGATCCATTGACACCGCGTTGTTCTTGGTGGTCATGAAACGGAAATTGTTGCTGGCCTGCAGATAATCCCAGTCCTGACGCAGATGCTTGTCATTACTCAGGATCACACGCTCACCTATTGAATAGAGCTTGTCAAAGGCCTCACGCTGCATAACGTTACCCAGCCAGCAGCTTATGTCTCGCTCCTCGTCGTTCCAGGACATCGGGTAAGGAACCTCAATTTCAGATACTGACTTATGAGTCTTTATAACCTCCGACGGAGTCTGGAAACCTACGCCCAGTTTCTTGGCAGCCTTGGGCAGGTTGTAGATGAAATCAAGGATATTCGAGCTGAGCGGCTGGTAGATACCAAGTGCGCAAAGTTCCATGAATATGTTGAATACGCCGTCCTCCTCGGGGCTCTGGGCAATCCAGTCCATATACTTGTCTGCCATCAGGGGATATGCCTCCCATGAAGGATTCGAGAACCTCAGGCTGATGTCATCGGACAGCTTATAGTCACGGGTGAACACCTTGAGGTTGGGGTTCTGAACGCAGTGGTACAGGTAGTGCGGACTCTTCCAGCCCAGGATGTGCTTGGCACCCTCGGTCAGTATTCCCTTGAATCCCATATCGCCCACCAGACCGCCTATCTCATCGTCATAGATAAGGCTTGAGTTGCGGAAAACCTTGGGTTTCTGGCCGAAAAGCTGGTTGATTTTGTCAACCTGACGCTTCACCTCGTCACGAAATGACTGCTCGCCGTTGGGGGCAAGCGAAGCCAGGCCATGGGAGTACGGCTCTGCTATGAATTCGCAGCATCCCGTCTCGTTCAGTTCCTGCAGCAGATCTATGACCTGAGGTGCATAACGCTCCAACTGCTCCAGACCTACGCCCGACAGCGACAGGGCCACCTTGAAAGCACCCTCGCTCTCACGGGCCATCTTGATCAGAGTCTTCAGAGCCGGGATATAGGAGTTCTCAGCTATGTTGGTTATGCTGGTTTCATTGGCATAGTCATCAAAATAATAATGATCCGTGCCGATGTCAAAGAAACGGTACCTCTTAAGATGTATGATCTGATGAATCTCAAAATACAGGCAGATTGTTTTCATATGTTGTTTCTCCTTTTTATTCTACGTTCATTTAATGCCCAGCAGTTTCTTGTAACGTGCCAGAATTCGCTCTCCCACCTTGTCCCAGGTGATTGCATCGACCTCTTTCTTACCCTCAACCTTCAGGTACTCGTAGAGTGCCGGATAGTTGCAGATGGAGTAGATTGCATCGGCCATAGCATGTATGTCCCAATAGTCTACCTTGATACATTTCTCAAGAATCTCGGCGCAACCGGACTGTTTTGAGATAATTGTGGGAACCTCGCACTGCATAGCCTCAAGGGGCGAAATGCCGAAAGGCTCTGATACCGAAGGCATTATATATACATCACTCGCCTTAAGGCATTCGTATACCTGTTTGCCCTTCATGAATCCGGGGAAATGGAAACGGTCTGCAATGCCGCGATCGGCCGCCATCATGATCATGGCGTTCATCATATCGCCGCTTCCGGCCATGCAGAAACGTATGTCACGGGTACGCTTGAGTACCAGTGCGGCAGCCTCGACGAAATACTCGGGACCCTTCTGCATCGTGATTCGGCCCAGGAAGGTAACCACCTTCTCGTGCGGTTTCTTCTGCGGAACTATATCCTGAATCTCCTGCGGCAGAGGCTCGACTGCGTTATGCATGGTCGATACCTTGCGCGGATCCTGATGGTACTTGTTTATGACGGTCTGGCGGGTCAGTTCACTTACGCACATGATGTGGTCGGCGTAATCCATACCGTTCTTCTCGATTGCATATACGGTGGGGTTCACGTTTCCGCGGCTACGGTCAAAATCGGTGGCGTGAACGTGAATCACCAGAGGCTTGCCGCTCACCTGCTTGGCATGGATTCCGGCAGGATATTATGTCAAACTCCTCGGTGCGTGCCACAACGCCTGCCACGATCGAGTAGTTGTTGATCTCCTCATGCAGGTTGTCCGGATATCGGCCCGAAAACTCTATGCAACCCAGGTCATTGGTATAGAGATTGCTGAAATCCGAGTAGATATGGTCACGGAAATGATAGTAGTCATCGGCGTTCATCCACGGGTAACGCTGCTGCAGAACACCCTTGTCAGGGTCACGCCAGACCACGGGAACGGTGTTCATTCCCACAATCTTCATGAAGCTCTGGTCCTCATCACCCCATGGCTTAGGCAGGCAGAACGTAATGTCCACGTTCCCCTGATTGGCTAGTCCTCTTGTCAATCCGAAACTGGCCGTTCCCAATCCTCCAAGGATATGGGGCGGAAACTCCCAGCCGAACATCAATACCTTCATTCTCTTATTTATTGAAATTCATTAATCATCTTGATGGTTCTCAGTATCTCTGCAACGTTCATTGCAAACGATACGGCGCCGCGGCCCTTGAACGGCGGGTTGCCGTCAAACAGTTCCGGAAGTGAGCCGATGCAGTGCGACGTCATCTCATCCTCATAACCTATCATCTGGCGCTCCACGAACGAAAGGCCGCTCATCTTGAACACCTTGAGGTATGCCTCAAAGTAGAATCCTGCCAGCCAGGGCCATGCGGTACCCTGATGGTAGGCATAGTCACGCTCACGCTGCGGGCCTACGTAGTTGGGGTTGTAACCCAGACTCTTGGGGCTCAGTGAACGAAGACCCTTGGGAGTAAGCAACTCCTTGGTCACTATATCCACGACAGCCTTCTGCTGCTTCAGGTCCAGCGGCGAGTAATCCAGAGCCACTGCGAATATCTGGTTGGGACGTACGCTCCAGTCGGGAGCATCCTTGTCCACGTAATCATACAGATAACCGTACTGGTTCAGGAAAGTCTTTACGAACGCCTTTCCTGCATTTGCGGCCAGAGTCTCCAGGCGCTTGGAGTAATCGGGCTTACCGAACTGCTTGCTCAAATCGGCCACGAACATGAGCGCATTGTACCACAGAGCGTTGATCTCAACCACATAACCCGAACGCGGTATCACGGGAACACCGTTGGCGGTAGAGTTCATCCATGTGGCGGCTTTCTCCTTTCCGTTTATGTGAACCAGTCCGTTGCTGTGCAGGAAGAAGTTGTAATGGCGGTTGTGCCTCAGGAAATCCATAATCTCCGTAAGCAGTTTGCCGTACTTGTCCCAAGCCTGACCCGCCGATGTCACCTTGGCGTACTGCTGGATTGCCCAGACTGCCCACAGCAGCACGTCGGGCTGCTCTATCTCATAGATCTGCAGTTTGGAGGGAACGCCCTTGATGAAATTGCGTATAGCCTCCTGTGCAGTGAACATAACGCTCTCAAACTCACTGATCTCCTTGATAGAAAGAGTGAGTCCCGGCAGCGATACGAACATATCACGTGCGCGGCATTTGAACCACGGATAGCCGGCCAGTATGTAGTGATGACCGCCCACCTTGTTGTGGAACTGATGGGCAGCGTTCTTAAGGCAGTGATAGAAGTTGTCACGCGGGGTACGCTCGTTGGCCTCGACCGTGAACGTGCGCTTGAGTCCCTTTGTCCTTACTTCCGATATGCCGGCTGAGAAGACAATGCTCTCACCCTTCTTTATAGGCATCTCGAAATAACCCGGTACATAGAGGTCCTCGTTGAATTCATAACCGCGCTCCAGCTCCTTTGAGTACTCGAACTTGCGGTACCAGTCGGGACGGAACACGAACTCGCCCTGCTTGCTGAACTGCATGAACAGCTCCGGATAACCCGGATACATGGAGGTGGCGATACCGTTCTCAACCTCACGGTACTCACGGCTTGCGTTGCTGTTCTCATGAGTGAACTGACGTACGCTGCGGAACGCCAGGAAAGGCTGGAAACGCAGTGTGGTCTCCGAGTGGCAGTCCATCAGAGTGTATCGTATAAGTATGCGGTTTTCATTGTGCTCAAAGAGTTTCTCCTTCTTGAGCAGCACGCCGCCCACCCTATAGATTGTGGTAGGCACCTTGTCGCAGTTGAACTCACGTATGTATTTGTGACCCTTGGGGCTGAAATTGTACCCCCAATACTGGTGCAGTCCCAGGTTGAACTCGGCACCGTGCTGAATGACCGTTTCGTCCAATGAAGACAGCAGGACATGGTTCTCGTCATCAAGTTCGGGCAGAGGCACTACCAGAAGTCCATGGTACTTGCGGGTGTTGCAATCCACTATCGTGGTGCAGTGGTATGCACCTGAACGGTTGGTTCGCAGAATCTCCCTGGGAAGCGTCTCTTCCAGATTGGTCATCAAGGTCTTCTCAAAACGCAGATAACTCATCGCTTTTGTATAAATACTTATTTTATATCCGATATTTCTGCAAATAAATGCAAAATATCCGTCCTTTGTTAAAAATAGATTACACAAATATAATCACAAAAAAGTTTAATTCTATAACTTTGCGCGACAAAAAATCTGCAAGGATAGAAAATAAACAGAATATGAACAGGATTGTATCCAAACAACAGTTTTCAGAGAATGTATTCAAGTTCGAGGTTGAGGCACCGCTCATTGCAAAGTCACGCCGTGCCGGTCACTTCGTAATTATCCGTATCGGTGAGAAAGGTGAGCGTATACCGCTTACAATCGCTGATTCCGATGTCAAGCGCGGCACCATCACACTGGTCGTACAGCGCATCGGCCTTTCAACCAACCGTCTCTGCAAGCTTGAGGCAGGTGATATGATCACCGACGTGGTAGGTCCTCTCGGCCAGGCCACCCATATTGAAAAATTCGGTACAGTCCTGTGCGCCGGCGGTGGTGTTGGAACAGCTCCCATGCTCCCCATCATCAAGGTTCTGAAAGAGGCCGGCAACAAGGTTATCGCAGTGCTCGCAGGCCGCACCAAGGAGCTCATAATCCTTGAGGACGAGGTCCGCAAGTATGCCGATGAGACCATCATCATGACCGATGACGGATCATACGGAAACAAGGGTGTGGTAACCGTAGGTATGGAAGAGGTTATCCAGCGCGAGAAGGTTGACAAGTGCTTCGCCATCGGCCCCGCCATCATGATGAAGTTCTGCTGCCTGCTCACTCAGAAATACAATATCTCTACTGATGTATCGCTCAACACCATCATGGTGGACGGCACCGGAATGTGCGGTGCCTGCCGTGTAAGCGTTGGCGGCAAGACCAAGTTCGTTTGCGTGGACGGTCCGGAATTTGACGGCCACGAGGTTGACTGGGACGGCATGATGAAGCGTATGGGCGCCTTCAAGGACATTGAGCGCGAGGAGATGAAGAAACTCGAGGAGGCTTACTGCTACAGCAACGCCAATGCCAACGCCAATGCCAACGCCAATGCCAATGCCAATGCCAATGCCAAAGCCAACGCCAACGCCAACGCCAACGTTGACCCCATTGAGGTTCTGACCGACCGCAACGCCCAGTGGAGAGTAGATCTGCGCGCCACAATGAAACCCAAGGACCGCACCGCAATCGAGCGCTGCGTCATGAACGAGCTGGCACCTGACTACCGTCGTCACAGCCGCAAGGAGGAGGTCAACCAGGGTCTGACCGAGGAGCAGGCTCTTCTGGAGGCCAAGCGTTGCCTTGACTGCGCCAACCCGTCCTGCATGGAGGGCTGCCCCGTAAACATTGAGATTCCTTCATTCATCAAGAATATTGAGCGCGGCAACTATCTTGCTGCCGCCAAGGTGCTCAAGCACACCAGCGCCCTGCCCGCTGTTTGCGGCCGCGTATGCCCGCAGGAGAAACAGTGCGAGAGCAAGTGCATACACCTCAAGATGGGTAAGAAGCCGGTTGCCATAGGTTATCTGGAGCGCTTTGCTGCTGATTACGAGCGTGAGAGCGGCAACATCTCAGTACCTGAGGTTGCAGCACCTAACGGCAAGAAGATAGCCGTCATCGGCTCAGGTCCTTCAGGCCTGTCATTTGCCGGCGATATGGCCAAGCTCGGTTATGACGTAACGGTATTTGAGGCACTGCACGAGATTGGCGGTGTGCTCAAGTACGGTATCCCCGAGTTCCGTCTTCCCAACAAGATCGTTGACGTTGAGATTGAGAACCTTGAAAAGATGGGTGTAAAGTTCGTTAAGGACTGCATCGTAGGCAAGACCATCAAGGTTAGCGAGCTTGAGCAGGAGGGTTACAAGGGCATATTCGTAGGCTCAGGTGCCGGTCTGCCCAACTTC
>CAJOJD010000083.1 GCA_905234745.1 uncultured Bacteroidaceae bacterium
ACGTGACTATCCCGACTATCTGATGGCATGCGTAGGCGGAGGCAGCAACGCTGCAGGAACTATCTATCATTATATTGATGATGAGCGCGTTAAGATAGTTCTGGGTGAAGCCGGAGGAATGGGAATTGAGACTCCTCAGACAGCCGCATCGATGGAGATAGGAACTCCCGGAATACTGCACGGAAGCCGAATAATGGTAATGCAGACCCCTGACGGACAGATCATTGAGCCTTATTCAATATCGGCCGGACTGGATTATCCCGGCACAGGCCCCATACACTGCAACCTGTACAAGACCGGACGCGCACAGGTGATGGCCGTAAACGATAATGAGGCTCTTCAGGCTGCATTTGAGCTGACCAGGCTGGAGGGTGTCATTCCGGCACTGGAGAGCAGCCACGCGCTGGCCATGCTGCCCAAAATGAAGTTCCGCAAAGACGATGTGGTTGTGCTTACCGTAAGCGGCCGCGGCGTAAACATAAAGACGAAATAGATTATGAAGCTATTTAAATACCTTACAGCCAGCCGTAAAGTGGCAGGTGACCTGCTCACTCCCGTAACGGCATACCTTAACGTTCGTGACCTCTACTCACAGAGCGTACTCATGGAGAGCTCTGATTATCACGGCGTTGAGAACTCCAAGTCATTCATTGCCATCAATCCCATTGCCACAGTCAGCATTGCCCATGGTGTAGGCACCATGCTGCTGCCCGACGGAACCACGCAGGAGCACGCCATCAGTGCCGATTATGACGCTGCCAGGCTGATAAATGATTTTCTGAGCCAGTTTAGCATAGAGGGTGAGGGCAGCAACTACTGCGGTCTGTACGGGTTCACCACATTCAATGCCGTACGCTACTTTGAGAACATAAGCATCAAGGACGAGACCCAGAAGGAGAACGATGCGGCCGATATGCAATATACGCTCTTTAAGAGCATCGCGGTATTTGACCATTACAGCAACGAACTTACTCTTATTGAGCTGTTGGGTGAAGGTGAGAAAAGTTCACTTGAAAAGTTTGAGCACAGCTTGAGTTCCCATACGTTCCGCACATTCGGATTCCGTGCCGTAGGTGACTGCACCAGCACCCTGACCGATGATGAGCACCGCGAGAACATACGCCGCGGAATTGCCCACTGCAAGCGCGGAGATGTGTTCCAGATTGTACTGTCACGCCGTTTCAAGCAGTCCTTCACTGGCGATGATTTCCAGCTGTACCGTGCCTTGAGGAGCATCAATCCCAGTCCGTATCTGTTCTATTTTGACTTTGGCGGGTTCCGTATCTTTGGCTCAAGCCCCGAGACTCACTGCCGCATTCAGGGCCGACAGGTATACATCGATCCCATTGCAGGAACCACCAAGCGTACCGGTAATGCCGAGCAGGACCGCGAGAACGCCCTCTACCTTAAGAATGACCCCAAGGAGAATGCCGAGCACGTGATGCTGGTGGATCTGGCCCGCAACGACCTGAGCCGCAACTGCCATAACGTTCACATTGACTTTTACAAGGATATGCAATACTACAGCCATGTAATTCACCTGGTAAGCCGCGTATCGGGCACACTCGATGAAGGCGCTGACCCGGTACGTGCATTCATTGACACTTTCCCGGCCGGCACACTGAGTGGTGCGCCCAAGGTACGCGCCATGCAGTTGATAAGTGAGTATGAGCCGCATAACCGCGGTGCTTACGGTGGCTGCATCGGCTTTATAGGCTTTAACGGTGACCTGAACCAGGCCATCACCATACGCACCTTTGTGAGCCGTAACGGTGAGCTGTGGTTTCAGGCAGGCGGCGGCATTGTGGCCAAGAGCGATGTGGAGTATGAATTACAGGAGGTTAACAACAAGCTGGGCGCCCTGCGCAAGGCAATCCAAATGGCAGAGAAGTTATGATAAAGACCGTTATAATAGACAATTACGACTCATTTACATACAATCTGAGCCACCTTCTGAAGGAGCTCGGAGCAAGTGTGACAGTAGTTCGTAATGACAAGTTCCGCATTGAGGATCTGGAGCAGTTTGACAAGATTGTGCTCTCTCCGGGTCCCGGAATACCCAGCGAGGCAGGTCTTATGCCTCAGGTTATCAAGGCGTATGCAGGACGCAAGCCCATCTTAGGCATCTGCCTGGGACATCAGGCCATTGGCGAGGCATTCGGTGCCAAGTTGCTCAATATAGGTAATGTGGTACACGGAGTGGCTACACCGGCACATCTCTCGGCACAGGATTATCTGTTTGAGGGTCTTGCATCGGACCTTGAGGTAGGGCGCTACCACTCTTGGGTGGTCGATGACAAGGACCTTCCGCAGTGCCTTGAGGTGACCAGCCGCAGCGATGACGGATACATAATGTCCTTGAGACACCGCGAGTACGATGTACGCGGAATTCAGTTTCACCCCGAGAGCGTACTGACTCCACAGGGTAAGACAATAATCAATAATTGGTTGAATAACAAATAAATAACATTGCTATATGAAACAGTATCTTTTGAAACTTATTGACGGTGCCACACTGACTCAGGAGGAGACACACAGCATCATGCTCAACATTATTGACGGCAAGTACAACGATCAGCAGATTGCCGCTCTGCTTATGGCCATACAGGCCCGCGGAGTGACTGTAGATGAGCTTCTTGGCCTGCGCCAGGGCCTGTTAGAGACCGGTAAGCACATTGACCTGGATCAGGAAAACACTCTGGACATTGTTGGTACAGGCGGTGACGGCAAGAACACATTCAACATTAGCACCTGCTCGGCATTCGTGATAGCAGGAGCCGGCTACAAGGTTACCAAGCACGGAAACGGCGGCAGCAGCAGCGTAAGCGGCGCCAGCAACGTTCTGCAGGAGCACGGAGTAAAGTTCACCGACAATCCTGACATACTGCGCCGTTCACTCGATGAGGCCGGTGTATGCTATTTCCACGCACCGCTTTTTGCATACGGAATGAAGTTTGTGGGACCCACCCGCAAGGCTCTGGCCATACCCACATGTTTCAACCTGCTGGGACCGCTTGTAAATCCCTGCCATCCCAAGAACTCGTTGCACGGTACCGCCACACAGGCTCAACTGCGTCTGTACGTTAACATCCATCAGCGCATAGGTGACAACTTTGGCGTCATTACCAGTTATGACGGCTACGATGAGATATCACTCACCAGCGGATTCAAGGTGGTTACAAACTACTACGAGAAGGTCTATACCCCCAAGGATATGGGTCTGGATTACATCTCGCCAGAGGATATCTTTGGCGGCGCAAGCATATCGGACGCATCGGCCATATTTGACAGCGTGCTGAACGGAACATCAACCACCGCGCAGAAGAACGTGATCATAGCCAATGCAGCCTGCGGAATAGGTATTATGGACCGCAACATGAGCATTGAGGACAGCGTGGCAATGGCACGTGAGTCATTAGAGAGCGGCCGCGCCCTGCAGGCATTCCGTAAATTCGTAGAAATCAATCAGTAATGACCGATATACTACAGGAGATAGTAGCCCATAAGCGGGTGGAGCTGGAGCAGCAGAAACAGTTGGTTCCGCCCCGTGAACTATACGTCCGAGTGGAGCGCCTTATGGCCGACGGCATTAAGGAGCGCAGCATGAGCCGCGCTCTGGCCTCCAGTCCCTACGGCATAATTGCGGAATTCAAGCGCAAGAGCCCCTCCAAAGGCTGGATCCATGAGGATGCACAGCCCATGGATGTGGTACCCAAGTACGCAGCCGGCGGGGCATCGGCCCTGAGTATACTCACTGACAGCAGGTATTTTGGCGGAACTCTGGATTTTATCCCGCAGGTGCGTGCATCGGTGGATATACCTATTCTGCGCAAGGAGTTCATTGTTGATGAGTATCAGCTGTTTGAGGCGCGTTTGGCGGGTGCCGATGCGGTATTGCTTATTGCCGCAGATTTGAGTCTTGATGAGTGCCGTACATTGACCCGTACTGCGCACGACCTTAAACTTGAGGTGCTGCTGGAGATGCACAGTGAGCCGGAACTTGACTATTTAGATTGTGATCCCGATATGGCGGGTATAAATAAACTTTCCATACCGATGTGGCCAACTCATTCCGTCTGACGGAGAAAATGGCTACAGAGGCCGTAAAAGTGAGCGAGAGCGGCATAAGCAACCCAGACACGGTACGCCAACTGCGAGCAGCCGGATTCCGCGGATTCCTTATGGGAGAGTGCTTCATGAAAGAGGCTGACCCCGGCCTGGCTCTTAAACAATTCATTGCAGCGATATGATAATCAAGGTCTGTGGAATGCGTGACGCTCAGAATATCAGGGAAGTAGAGAGCCTGCACCCGGATATGATGGGATTCATGTGCTGGAACGGCAGCAAGCGTTACGTGAGCGGCCGGCCCGGTTATCTGCCCGATGTATGCAGAGTGGGGGTCTTTGTCAATCCCACGGCCGATGAGGTGGTCCAAAAGGTCCGTGAACTGGGTCTTAACCGCATACAACTGCACGGAGCCGAGACGCCGGAGTTGTGCCGCGCCATCCACAAGGCCACGGGGCTGCCCATAATGAAAGCCATACAGGTGGCACAGGCATCAGATTTTGATGTCTGCAACGCATTTGAGCGTGCCGACGGAGTGGATATGTTCCTGTTTGACACCAAATGCAGCGGGTGGGGCGGCAGCGGCCGGAGTTTTGACTGGAGCCTGCTGGACAGCTATGACGGAAGCAATCCATTCATCCTGGCCGGAGGCATCGGCCCCGGAGCCGAGGAGCGCCTTGTAGAGATAGAGCATCCCAAATTCCGCGGCATTGACCTGAACAGCCAGTTTGAGGTTGAGCCGGGTCTTAAAGAGATTAACAAACTGAGTGTATTTATCAATAACATACGTAATTATGAACAGAATAAATAATTTGTTCGCCGAGAAGAAGCAAGGCATACTTTCACTCTATTTCTGCGCCGGACACCCCACGCTTGACAGCACAGCACAGATAATCCGCACCCTTGAACAGAAAGGAGTCGATATGATAGAAGTAGGAATCCCTTTCAGCGATCCCATGGCAGACGGCCCCGTAATCCAGGACGCCGCCACCAAGGCCCTGCGCAACGGAATGACGCTCAGACTGCTGTTTGAGCAGCTATCCGACATCCGTAGGGACGTAAAGATGCCGCTGGTGCTTATGGGTTACCTGAATCCCATCTACCAGTACGGATTCGATGCATTCTTTAAAAAATGCAGCGAGGTAGGGATAGACGGCGTTATAATTCCCGACCTTCCGTTTAACGACTATCTGACCCAGGTAAAGCCTGTGGCCGATAAATATGACGTGCGTATCATCATGCTCATCACACCCGAGACCAGCGACGAGCGCATCCGCTTTATCGACGACAACACTGACGGATTCATCTACATGGTGAGCAGTGCCGCCACAACCGGTGCACAGAAGGAGTTTGACCTTAAGAAGCAGGAGTACTTTAACCACGTGAACGGAATGGGGCTCAGGCATCCGCGCATGATTGGCTTTGGAATCAGTAACAAGCAGACTCTTGAGAGTGCCCAGGCCAATGCCGCCGGATGCATAATTGGCAGTAAGTTTGTGCAGCTGCTTGAACAGAATACCGATGCTGACAAGGCGTTAGATTCATTGATGAAAGCCTTGGGAGAATAAACGCCGGGAGCAGGAATACGTTTTACCAGTACTCAATGGTGCGTGTTTCTGTTCTTGGTTTAGCTATCTGGTTTCCTTCAGAATCAGTGAATGTTTCTGTCTTCTGAATCCAGTTACCTTTGCTGTCAAATACGTATGAGTATTCAGCAATTTCCGGGGTTTCGTCGGCTCTGAATATGATATCGCGTATATGATTGCCTTTATCATCATAGGCGTAATATATTGTTTCAGTACCGCTGAAACTGTCTATAACACATCTTTTGTCAACTAGCATCAGACCGTTAACGTTCCTGTAACTGAGTGTCACCTCACGGTTTGTGCTGCCGTCATAATTCTTGAACACCCGTCTGAATTCACTGAACATACCGTTCTCCTGGTAACTCACAGGGCCGAAACAGAATTTGTCTCTGGTGCACTCATAGGGATAATCGCCCTTGTATAATACCACCGTAGTATCTCTGTTGCTATTATAATGACCAAAACTGATCCGGAGCATCCGGTCACCACGGAACTCATAATTGATTTCACCTGAGTGAGTCATTTCACCGTTTCTGGTCGTTGTCATGATCACTCTTGAAAGATCCGGAATCAGATAGTCATAATTGAAATATGCAAACCCCTCGACATCACCATCGAGTAACGGCTGGACGAACTTGCCCTTATTGTTGTATTCAAAGAGGGTCTCCTCAATAATTGTATCGCCTCTGTCAATATCGATGCGGGTCTCCCTGACAAGTAATCCATCAGAATCATACTCATTCAACATTTCATTTGCAGAACTCTTGAAACTGATTTCACGACCGTTCTTATCGAAATTATGCTTGTAAAAGCCATAGTCAATTGACTTGATGCCTCCGGATTGCACACCGTTTCTGAACCACCAGTTCGTAGAATCGGAATCCGGTGCTTTTGTGCATGAATTCATTACGGTTGTTGCAATTACAAAAAGGATAATGCCTGCAATACAGGCTGCATAGGTGACAGGCTTGTAATTATTGGTCTCCATAGGTTTTTGAAAAAGGATTTGATTACAAATAAAAGAAATCTTTTTGTGCAACAGGAAAAACATGAACAAAATAACAGAAGAGAGAAAAAAAGAGGGTTTTGTTTTTTGATTGTACAAAAAATGTGGTATCTTTGCACCGCTTTAACAGAAGCAGGGTTTGGTTCCGTAGCTTAACTGAATAGAGCATCTGACTACGGATCAGAAGGTTCCGGGTTTGAATCCCGGCGGAATCACAAAAATGTGCCTCAGAAGTATTTCTGGGGCACATTAATTTTTAAAAATTCAAATTTGTACCACTTTTGTGCCCCATTTTAAATTTTTTGTCACACAATTGAGGTTAAACTATCGTATTTTACAAGCCCTGCCATTTATCCATTTCATGTTTTGCCAGATGATGCAAAACGATGACGCATTATGATCGTTTCGCTTTGCGTCATTATCAGGCCATACGCCACAGCGGAACGGCAAGGCTACACTTATCTTATGCCGGGACAATTCGAAAGTAATATCCAAAACATGAAGAATCAAGTCACTTCACGCAACAATGCTGTTGATGATTACCTGAACTAAGTGGCAGCGTGTTTGTTCTCGGATTGTCGGCGATCACGCCCTCGTGCGAATCATAAAGATAAGAGAATCGTTGTCATTTAAGTATCCGGTTAATCTAAATGATAATGTGAAAGATTCCTTAACTTTGCAGTCGCAATGCTGACGTGGACGCTGTTTCTCCTTTTCCTTTTTGTGACAGCCGCGGGTTTCACCCAACGGGTCACGGGGTTTGGCTTCGGCATCATCGCGATGACGATGCTCCCATACCTGCTCCCGTCGTATGGTGAGGCAACGGCCCTGTCGGGCTTGCTGGCAATCTTCACGGCACTCATCCCGGCGATCCAGATGCGAGGTCTGCTGCATTGGCGCAAACTGGCCGTGATCCTGCCGGTGTTCTTGGCCGTGTCTTTTTTTGCGGTTCGGATGGTGACCGGCGTGGACAGTGACCTGTTGCGCCACATCTTGGGCGGGGTTTTGATCGCGGTCAGCCTGTATTTCTTGTTTATCAGCGGCCGGATCCATCTTCCGCCCCGCGTGGATGTACAGGCGGGAATGGGAGCCCTGTCCGGATTGATGGGGGGCCTTTTCGCGATGCAGGGCCCTCCGGCGGTCATTTATTTCCTCGGCTGCGCAGACAGCAAGGATGAGTATATCGCGCTTACGCAGTGGTATTTCCTGATCGGTAACGCGGCGATGTCGCTGTTCCGTGCAGGAAATGGGCTGGTCACACCTACCGTCCTGCGGATGTGGTGCTTCGCCCTGCCCGGCGTGTTCCTGGGGCTTTGGCTGGGGAAGAAAGTCTATGCCCGCCTTCGTGCGGAAAGACTGAGGAAAGTCGTCTATGCTTTCCTCGCGGTGGCCGGTTTCGCGGCTCTTCTTGCGTAGGTTCAGTTAGATCTCGAAGTCGAGGCAGGCGCGCTGGACGGTGTAGGGGCGGACCTTTGTGTTGGCGACGGCCACGTGGGCGGGATGCTTGGCATAGCCCCGCAGCGCCTCGGCGCTCTCCAGCGTGCTGTCCAGCATCAGGTCGGCCGTC
>CAJOJD010000084.1 GCA_905234745.1 uncultured Bacteroidaceae bacterium
AGATATAGGCGGCATTTCCCTTATCCGTGCAGGAGCCAAGAATTTCAAGGATTCCGTTATCGTGGCCAGCAAGGATCAGTACAAGCCTCTGCTTGACATCCTCAACGAGCGTGGCGCCGAGACTACCCTTGAGGAGCGCCGCTGGTTCGCCAAGGAGGCCTTTGCCGTTTCATCATACTATGACAGCTGCATCTACAACTGGTTTGCAGGTGATGAAGAGGAGGATCATTTCCGTCTGGCTCTGGACGGTCACAAGGCCATGCGCTATGGTGAAAATCCTCATCAGAAGGGCGTGTTCCACGGAGACCTTGATGCCATGTTTGACCAGGTTCACGGTAAGGAGATCTCTTATAACAACCTGCTTGACATCAACGCAGCAGTTGATCTTATCGATGAGTTCGATGAGACCACATTCGCCATCCTCAAGCACAACAACGCTTGCGGCGTAGCTTCACGTCCTACCTTGCTCGAGGCTTGGAAGGATGCCCTGGCCGGTGATCCCGTTTCTGCTTTCGGCGGCGTTCTGGTTGCCAACGCTCCTGTTGACAAAGCTACTGCCGAGGAGATAAACAAGATATTCTTTGAGGTTATCATAGCTCCTGATTATGACTTTGACGCCCTGGAGATCCTGGGTCAGAAGAAGAACCGCATCATCCTGGTACGCAAGGAGCAGAAGCTTCCTGTAAAGCTGGTACGTTCAGCCCTGAACGGAGTACTGGTACAGGACAAGGACACCAAGATAGAGACTCCTGATGAACTCAAGCTTGTAACCTCACGCAAGCCTACTGACCAGGAGGTGGAGGATATGCTGTTTGCCAACAAGATCGTAAAGAACAGCAAGAGTAACTCAATAGTATTTGCACGCGGCAAGCAGCTGCTGGCAAGCGGTGTGGGTCAGACATCACGTGTAGATGCTCTCAAACAGGCTGTTGAGAAGGCACACGGATTCGGATTCACTCTTGATGGTGCCGCCATGGCAAGTGACGCCTTCTTCCCGTTCCCTGATTGCGTGGAGCTGGCAGACAATGCAGGTGTCAAGAATGTCATTCATCCGGGAGGTTCAGTCCGTGACCAGGAGTCAATTGATTACTGCGAGCAGCATGACATGACCATGGTTATGACCGGATTCCGTCATTTCAAACATTGATTTTTAACGTAATACAAACTATAAAGTGGGACTTTTTTCTTTAACACAAGAGCTTTCGATGGACCTTGGCACCGCCAATACCATCATTATGCACAATGACAAGATTGTGGTTAACGAGCCTTCCATTGTTGCCCTTGACAACCGCACTGACAAAATGGTGGCGGTGGGTAACCAGGCCAAGATGATGTATGAGAAGACCAACAAGGATATACGCGTGGTTCGTCCTTTGAAGAACGGTGTGATTGCCGATTTCGATGCCTGCGAGCAGATGATGCGCGGCCTGATAGGTATGGTGGATACCGGTCGCCGTCTCTTCTCTCCCTCACTCAAGATGGTTATAGGCGTTCCCTCGGGCAGTACTGAAGTTGAGCTCCGTGCCGTTCGTGACTCTGCAGAGCATGCAGGCGGACGCGAGGTATATATGGTCTTTGAGCCTATGGCCGCCGCAATAGGTATAGGCATTGACGTACTTGCCCCTGAGGGCAACATGATTGTCGATATAGGCGGTGGTACTACTGAGATTGCCGTCATATCTCTGGGCGGTCTGGTATCAAACAACTCCGTTAAGGTGGCCGGTGATGATTTTACTGCCGATATCCAGGAGTATATGGGCCGTCAGCATAATGTCAAGGTATCAGAGCGTATGGCTGAGCGTATCAAGATCAATGTAGGCGCTGCCCTTACCGATCTGGGTGATGAGGCTCCTGAGGATTATATCGTAAACGGTCCCAATAAGATAACCGCTCTGCCTATGTCAATCCCTGTATGCTATCAGGAGATTGCACACTGCCTGGACCGCTCTATCGCAAAGATAGAATCAGCTGTGCTTAACGCACTTGAGAATACACCTCCTGAACTTTATGCCGACATACTCAGTAACGGTATCTATCTGTCAGGAGGCGGCTCGATGCTGCGCGGTATCAACAAACGTCTTGCCGACAAGATTGGAATAGAGTTCCATGTTGCTAGTGAGCCTCTGCTCAGCGTTGCCAAGGGTACGGGCGTGGCTCTCAAGAACGTTGATCATTTCTCATTCCTGATGAGATAAAAACCGGATGATAGGTGCGTTCGCTGCTAGATTTCCTTATAAGGCACAGCTTCGTTTTCCTGTTCATCCTGTTGGAGACAATATCGCTGGTGCTCCTGTTCGGTTTCAATGACCGGCAGAGAGAAGCTTTTTTGACTTCGGCCAACTCCATGTCCGGCTCGCTCTTTGAGTGGCGTACGGGCGTGGAGAGCTTTTTTTCCTTGCGAAAGGAGAATGCCATTCTCGTTGAGGAGAATACCCGCTTGCATAACCTGCTAGAAGAGATTGCCGACAGCCAGTATGTTAATATTGAGAGGAGTCTCTCATCAGAAAGGGTAATAGCCGCACGTGTTGTTGACAACACGGTCCGCAAGGATGACAATTACATTACCATAAACAAAGGCAAACGTGACGGAATAGCTCAGGGAATGGGCGTTTTTGGTCCTGACGGTGTGGTCGGCGTGATCATGGCGGCAGGTAAGCGTTATTCAGTGGTGATGTCTGTGCTTAATGGCAGTACCAGTATAAGCTGCAAGGTAAAGGGCAGCGACAGTTTCGGTTTCCTTGAGTGGAGCGGCGGTGATCCGTATGTAGCCCAAATAAAGGACATGCCCTATCATTCGGCAGTGAATAGGGGTGATTCCATTGTCACTACCGGTTTCTCATCAGTTTTCCCTGAGAATATTCCTGTAGGAACGGTCGCAGAAGTGGAGCGTTCCAAGAACGGTTATACGTTGAGGGTAAAAGTCAATCTCTCTGTTGACATGTCAGACCTCAAGTGGGTTTATGTGCATACTGAGACCCGCGATGAGGAGATAGAGGAGTTGTATAAAGAGACAGTCAGATAAAGTTATGGACAGATTATCGTTTTTACGCAGACTTTATTTGTTGATCGGACTGGTATTGCTTCAAGTGCTGTTCCTGAACAGGATATGCCTGTTCGGCTATGTAACTCCTCTGTATTACATTTGGATGATTGCCCGTTTTGACAATTCCATGAAACGCTATGCTACCTTGTTGTGGGCATTCTTTCTGGGACTTACCATAGATTTGTTCTCCGGAACACCCGGACTAAATGCGGCATCAGCTACGCTGCTTGCCATGTTCCAGCCGGGCATTGTCAAACTGTTCGTATCGATGGACCGTCATGATGTAGTAATACCGGGCTCGGCATCGATGGGCGGCAGGCAGTTTATGGGATATCTGCTTTTGCTTACCGTATTACACAGCACAGTCTATTTCATATTGCGCAGCATTCCGCTGGGCGACTGGACTGAGCTGATTCTTAAAGTTATATTCAGCACGCTTCTTACATGGATCTTCATGCTCGTGACTGAGTACCTTGTAGCTGGTTCGGCACGCAAACGTTGATTCTACAGTGAAAAGCCACAGGTTTGACAACAGGAAATACGTAATCGGCATAATGGTATTGGCCGTGGTGCTCCTGTATGTTATCCGTCTGGTCCAGATTCAGTTGATAGATGTCCGATATCGTAATTCGGCCGATAATAACGCTCTCTATTACCGCACTATCTATCCTACCCGTGGTGTGATCTATGATAGGGAGGGACGCATGATCGTGAGCAACCAGCCGTCATTCGATGTGACGGTGGTTATGCGCAACGTCCGCAATCTGGACACTCTGGCTTTCTGCCAGTCACTGGATATTACCAGGGATTATTTTGAAAGCAGGATTACCGATATCCGCAACCTCCGCAAGAATCCGGGTTACTCTCCATATACCGAGCAGGTGTTCATGGCTCAACTCTCTTTTGAGGAGATATCTGAGTTCAGGGAGAAACTGTTCCGTTTTGACGGATTCGGTATAACCCAGCGTCAGCAGCGTAAGTACAGTTATGAGGCTGCGGCTCATCTTCTGGGAGACCTTGGTGAGGTTTCCAAGAGCGAGATGGAAGATGACAAATGGTATGT
>CAJOJD010000085.1 GCA_905234745.1 uncultured Bacteroidaceae bacterium
AGGCTCTCAACACCGGCTTTTTCCAGTCGATTTATGGCATCATCATAATCCTTGCACCAGATTATGTCATCAGTATGCTCGGGGTAAGTGCGTTCATATCGGACCACAGGTATGGAAAGCGCCTGGCTGACCTCACTTACAGTATTATGAAGACGTGCCGCAAAAGGGTGGGCTGCATCCACTATCAGCTTTATCTCATGTTCACGGCAGAACGCGGTCATGGCATCGGCATCCATCGCTCCGGTCACGTGAATACCGTTATGGCTCTCTACCTGCTGCAGATCGCCACGGGTGGAATACCAGAAGCGGCGACCGGCTTCATCGGCCACCTTTACTGCCATCCTTCCTTCGGTTGTACCTCCAATAATCAGTATCATATCGCAAAAGTGACGCAAAGGGGTCGCATCGTTTTGCGTCACTTTTTGACGCAAAACGAAACGACCCCTTTGCGTCATTTTCTGAACAGGTGTTTGAATTCGTGGGCATAGAGGCGGGACAGGCCCTGGCGGTTGTCTATGGCATCGCCCACTACCAGCAGGGTGGTCAGCGTGAGGTTGTTGTCCCTTACTATGCGGGCCAGGTCCTTAAGCTGACCGCGGTATATCTTTTCCTCTTTCCAGGTGAGTTTGTAGCAGGCGGCCACCGGAGTCTCGGGCGGATAGGCCTGCAGGAGTTCCTCCTGTACCTGCTCAACGATTGCGGCGCTCAGATAGATGCACATGGTGCTCTGTGACTGGGCCAGTTTGTGCAGTTGCTCCTTCTTAGGCATGGGCGTGCGGCCACCTCCGCGGGTCAGGATTATGCTCTGCACCTTCTCGGGGATGGTAAACTGTGAACGTAGTGCCGCTGCGGCTGCCTGGAACGATGATATTCCGGGAGTGATGTGGTAGCGCATCCCGTATTTGTCAAAGAACGCCATCTGCTCCTGGATTGCTCCGTAAATGCATGGATCACCGGTGTGAAGGCGCACCACAAAGAGTCCGCGGTCATAGAAATCCTTCATCAGGGCAAACTGCTCTTCAAGGTCCATATCGGCCGATGAACGAACCGTTGCACCCGGCTTGGCGTAATAGGTGAGTTCCTTGGGCACCAGACTGCCGGCATAGAGAATCAGGTCGGCGCGCTCCAGCATCCGTTTGCCGCGCACCGATACAAGTTCCGGGTCACCGGGACCGGCGCCCACAATCTCTATGAATCCGCCGCGCATCTTAAGGCCGTCCATGGCAACTGCAAACGTAAAGTCATTACCCTCAGAGAGTTGGCCTTTCTGCTTCTCAATAAGCAACACGCCATGGTTACTTGAACGCAGTGCGGCGCCTTCGGCCACGCCATAAACACCGGTTACCTCAAACGCCTTCTGTGATGGGTTAGGCACATCAATACCCTCCAGGTCAGATGCCGCCCAGATTTGTGTCCCTGCCCAGGGCCAGCGGCTCTGCAAGTCAGCCAAAAGCGGCTCATCCTTTTTGAGTTCGATGGTACCTATACTTGCAATGGCCAACGGTGAAAGGCCGTTCTCCTTAAGGCAATTCTCTATATGCTCCGCAATGCCATCGGGCCTGCACTGCCTGCGGCATCCAAAACCGATGTGCAATACCTGCGGATAGAAGCAGAGCACCGGTATCGGGACATCGAATGTATGCGGTCCAACGGTTATGAGCAGTTCAAACTGACTCAAGTCTATATCGTCATACTTACTGAACACCTTGACGTGCTCTGGCAGAGTGCTCTCAAGATAATCGGTGCCGTTATCCCTGACCTCAAGCAGCAGGGCAACAGGATGTCTCTCGACAAACAGCGAAATGGCCTGGTTCATCTTGGCGCGGTTCAGATCCGTTTTCCAACCGAATTTGGAGCCAAGGGTATCGAGAGCCCACAGTCCGGTGTTGTCACTCTGAGTGGTGACAACAGCCTCACCGGCGGTCAGTCCTGCAATCTGCCGGGCCAGATCGTTGGCTCCGCCTATGTGTCCAGACAAAACCGGGATTACAAACTTTCCGGTGCTGTCCACACAGACTACAGCAGGATCCTTGTACTTGTCCTTTACGCAAGGGGTGATGCTGCGGACGCATATACCCATAGCGCCTATGAACACTATCTGCTCCAGACTGCTCCAGTTCTCCTTAATGAACCGGGCATATGATTTTATGACAGTGCAACCGTCCAGCTCTTTCTGGCTGTATATGACACCATCAATTGCCTGACTTATCTTCCGGGCAAGTCCGACGGAACTCTCTGAAACCAGTATTATCGCTCTCATTCCGCTTTCATTATTAGGATTGGGTTATGCTCATCGACCGCCATGCGGGTGGTGCCGGTTATATGTCGGCCGATACTCTCTATACCCTGACGGAATGCTGCCGCGCTCTCATCGGACACAGAATTGAATACAATCACGCCTCCCGGCAGAAGCACGCTGTTTATAGTCTGGAGCATCTCTTGCATCTGCCCTCCGTGACCGCCTATGAATACGGCGTCAGGGGCGGGGTAGATGTTGGTATCGGCATCCATGAAATCACATATCACGCCGTTTATTCCGGGGGCTCCGAACCGACGGCTGTTACTATCCAACAACTCCTTGCCCTGTGGACGTTTCTCAAAAGCGGTGATTACCAGATGCGGGAACTGCAGCCTAGCCTCGATTGACACCGAACCCGTGCAGAATCCTATGTCCCAGAATGACTTATGCCGTCCCAACTCAAGTGCCGCAAGGGTGGCCAGACGTATGGGCATCTTGGTTATCATGTTGACGCGGCCGTCCAGAAGTTCAAAACGCTCCTCGGGGATACCGAACAGGCGGCCCCGCTGCTCTGTCATCTGCAGTATCATGCAATTGGGGAAATCGGCCTCATAGAACATAGCCTGGGCAACGGTCATTGTGGTAACCTTTTCATTATGGGGATTGCCCATGCATTCGCCTATTGTTATGCTGTAGTTGTCATAGCCGTACTCCTGCATCATGGATGCTATGGCGCGTGGCGTGCGGGTGCGGTCGGTCAGGACTCCTATCAGTTTTTCCCGGCTTATGAGCGCATCCTGAAAATCTTTCCACGGACGGCCAGTGAGTGATACCGCATGCATATCCTGATAGGGCAGCAGCATACGGTGGGCCAGCATCTGTAGTGAGTTGAAGGTGGGATAGACCTCTATTTTTGCGTCCGGAAATTCGCGTTGGACGGTTGCTGCAAATCCATAGAAGAGTGGGTCGCCCGATGCAAATACCACTATCTGAGGAATTCCCTTGTACTGCTTAAAGACATCGGCCAAAGGAACGGTTATCTCAATCCACTGCGCCCCCTGCGGCAGACGGCTCTTCATCAACTCGTAGTGACGCTTGCCTCCGGAGAATACCTTTCCTCGTGCAATAGCCTCCTGAGCCGCAGCAGTAAGTTCCTGCTCCGGATTATCGCTTATCCCAATGATCAAAAATGACGCATTGTTAAACGACCCCTTTGCGTCATTTTTAGACATCGCGGCCGGGTTTGAGTTGTGAAGCATCATCAAAAGTCAGGATGGCGTTGGTCAGGGTTGCGGCCAGGTTGCTGCCTCCCTTGCGTCCCTCGACAATCAGTTTTGGTATGCCGGTAAACGGCTTAACCATGTATTTGCTCTCCCGCACATGAACGAATCCAACCGGTGCGGCAATGACACCTGCCGGTGCTGCCTTGCCCTTGCGGATAAGCTCGCAAAGTTCCATCAGGGCGGTGGGTGCGTTGCCGAATACGAACAGGGCATCGGGATGCTCATCGACAGCCAGTCGGATTCCTGCCTGGGTGCGTGTAATCTCCTTCTCCTTAGCCATCCGGGCTGTGCGTTCATCGGTCAAGTAACACTTGACAGTTACACCCAGACGCTCCAATGCTCCCTTGCGTATCCCAGAAGCGGCCATAGTGACATCGGTCACAATTGTCTTTACCGCACCGTCGCGGAATTTGCCGAAAAGAGTCTCAACTGCATCGGGATCAGAGTATAGGATATCCTCCATCTCAAAATCGGCCGTGGTATGTATGGCATGAAGCAGCGCCCATTTGTGTCCCAGCGGCCAGTCCTTATGCCTGAGCAGGCTCTCAATG
>CAJOJD010000086.1:0-1851 GCA_905234745.1 uncultured Bacteroidaceae bacterium
AAAGCTCTTGAGAAAGTTGAGCGTGCTTACGCCAAACTCAAAGTGAAGGTTTATTGATCGAGTCCATTGGGGACGGTTCTTTTTGGCACCGTTTTGCTCAATTAGAAACAGCGGCTTAGTTGTAAGTCGCTGTTCTTTTATAGTCTTAAATAAAACGGTGCCAAAGAGAACCGTCCCCATTGGCTCTCTTGTGTCACTTTGAAGTCATATAGATGATGTACTGCTGAATAAGAGCTTTCAGCTTCTTCAACATCTTTTGCTCAATTTGGGGATCACTGCCTTTGAGATTCTGTTTAAGGGTGGGATCCTTCTTGTAGCTGAACAGGCCGGTCTCGTTTTCTCCATCAAACTGGAGGACGTAATCACCCATATAATATGAGTAGAGGCCGTTTTGCAGCGTGGCAGCCCAGGTGGCGCTGTCAGGCGTGTTGAAGAGGTCCTGGCCGAAACTGATTACCGACCTGTCATATCCCAGATAACCCAATATTGAAGGATAAATATCCGATTGTTGAGCGATTGCATCGCGTTTTCCGCGCAGACTGTCTGAAGGGCAATAGAAGATAATAGGAACACGGAATTTTCCGTAGTCTGACTGATAGTCAGGATGCTCTGAAAGATTGGTATGATCGGCAGTCATGACAAACAGCGTATTGTTGAACCAGGGCTGCTTTGAGGCTTTCTCAAAGAACAGTTTCAAAGCGTTGTCCGAATAGCGGATTCCGCGGTAAATAGGAAGATTTCCTTCTGCCGGGTACGTACTCTGGTATCTCTCCGGAACATTGTATGGATGATGTGATGAAGCGGTAAATGCCGATGCCAGGAAGGGCTCGCTGAAGGTCCCTATCATATCACACATATACTGCAGGAATTCCTCATCCCAGATGGCCCAGTATCCGTCAAACATCGCATTTCCGCCATACTCCGGTTTCTTTACAAAATCTTCCATTCCGTAATAATCGTTGTATCCTATTACTTTTGAGAAAGACTGGAAACCCATTGAACCGTTATCTGCTCCGTGGAAGAATGCGGAGTAATAACCCTTGGTGCCCAGTTCCTTGGCCAGACCTGTTATCTCTTTTGACATTATGGTAGGAGTCAGGAACAGATGGTCCTTGAGCATGGGAATTCCTGACAGGACAGAAGGCATGGCGTCTATGCTTTTGCGTCCGTTGGCCAATGAGGTCTCAAATGTGAGCGATCGGTTGATGAGCGTGTCCATGAACGGCGTACAGTCATGGATTCCTTCAGTTCCGGGATTCATGGATCCGATGTATTCTGATCCAAAACTCTCGAGTATCAGTACCACTACATTCAGAGGACGGAATGTGGCGGTGGAATCAGGAGTTATTACCGGAGTGTATATCGATTCAAGCTGTTCCTGGTCAAAATAAGCCGGGACCTTCATGTCCTCATTATCCAAGGTCCTGATTATGCAGAACGGAGTGTTCAGTATGGCGGCAGCCTGAGCTGGAGTCTTTACGTACTGGTAGGCATTGCTCATGGTAATGGGCCTTATGTTATGTGCCAATCCACCGCGTATTCCGGCTACAATACATACTGCGCTAAGCATCAGGCAGCAGGTGCGTACTACGTAATACATATACTTCTTGCGATACTTCAGGATTGCCGGCATCTTTATGAGGATGCACAGCAGTATCACAATTACTATGAACGCCAGAACCAGATACCAATTGTCAATCAGTGAACGTAGTATGATGACTGACATCTGTGAACCGCCTTCACCGCCGAATTCGTCCAAGACCTGAAGCGTGCTGCGGCAGCCTGTGTAGGGGTAATAGACAGTGTCAATCAGATTTGCAAGTACTCCGGCTGAGGCCATGACCACCAGAA
>CAJOJD010000086.1:1945-6013 GCA_905234745.1 uncultured Bacteroidaceae bacterium
AATACCAGCGAGCCCTTCAGCATGGGCCAGATCATTCCGGACAGGTCTCCCTGAAACGAACTCCAGTTATACCAGATGAAAATGGGATGGCAGATAAGAAAAGCGGCATAGACAACGGCCAGATTCCTTAACATGATCATGAAAGGAGTTCTGAATACCGTCCTTTGATTGTTTTCTGCCATTTCAGCGGTCTATTTTGAATCTCTTTGCAAATTCTACACTTACGTAGTTTGATGTGCTCAAGCAAACCTCGGTCCCGAACTCAATTCCGTATTCTATCATACGGCTCCATTCATCTTGGGTTATGTTGTTCAGGTTGTCCCGGTTTATGCCTTCCTTTACCAATCCGTACAGGATTCCTGCGTTGAAGTTATCACCCGCTCCTATGGTGCTCACGGGAACGATGGGGCGTGAACTGAAACTGTATTTACGGCCATGGTCAACGACCAGAACGCCGTCCTTGCCTCGGGTACAGATAAAACGAGGACAGAACTCCGATATCTCATCGTATATCTTGTTGCAGTCGTCATGACCATAGACGTTGATGAAATCCTCATGACTGCCGCGAACTACATCTGCAATTGCAAAATTCTCCTTGAAAGTATCACGCAGGCTCTCTACCTCATGGGCATGATTGTCGCGGAAATTCAGGTCGTAGTACAGGATCGCTCCCTGCTTCTTGGCATAATTCAGGAAAGGCTTGACCTTATCCTGAAGGACCGGATTCAGTGCAAAGTATGCTCCGAAAGCCACTATGTCATTGGCTTGGATGAGCGGCATCTCGAAGTCAAGACGGTTATTGGGGTAATCCTTGTAGAAGCTGTAGTGAGCATCGCCCTTATCGTCAAGAAATGCCAGTGAAATGGCTGTTTTCTTGCCCTGGTAGCATGAGACGTAATCTGTGTTGATCCCGTTCTCCTGCATGAAAGCCAGGATATTCTGTCCTACCTGATCGGCACCTATCTCAGTTATGAATGTACAGTCCAGTCCTGCCCGGCCAAGTGATATGAGTCCATTGAATACTGAACCGCCCGGTACGGCTGCAACCGGTGTGCCTTCACGGAACAGGATATCATAAATGGTTTCACCTATGCCGAATATTTTTCTCATAGCAGTTTCTTGGAACGCATTCCCAGATAGCCTCCGTGGTGACGCTTGTTATAATCCTCGACGGTAAATCCTATCTTCTTCATTGTCTCAACCACCAGCGCATCACCAATCACATTCATGACGGTGGTACTTGTTGTAGGTGCAAGACCCAAAGCACAAACCTCATCGGGATGTCCGGTTGCCAGAACCACATCGGCCTGGCGTGCCAGCGGACTTGACGTGTTGCCGGTCAGTACAATGAACTTGAGTGTGGGATCAAGTGTGAGGCTCAGATCCATAAGCTCAAGAACCTCTCTTGTCTTACCGGAGTTGGATACCAGAAGGAACAGGTCGTTTTTCTGCAGTACGCCCAGGTCTCCGTGCTGAGCCTCACTGGGATGAAGAAAGATAGACGGAGTACCGGTGGAACTGAAAGTGGTGGCTATGTTCATAGCGATCTGGCCAGCCTTTCCCATTCCGCTTGTAATAAGTTTTCCTTTAAGCTCATGCACGTGGTGAACAATAAGATTCACCGCTTTTTCATATTCGTCACCTATGGGGATGTTCAGGATGGCCTGTGCCTCTCTTGCGACGATATCTTTTATTGATTCGATCATTGCCTAAACCCAATAAAGAATCCTTGGTTTGAACTGCAAATATATGCAATAATCATAAATGGCACAAATTTGTTTTTTAGCGCCGGAGTTAAATATATTTGGTGGAATCATTGCGATTTGCTATTTTTGCCGCAATTTACTCTTAAGAGGAATATTTTTATTAGATGTTTTTAATATTTTAATGATGAAAATTGTAACAAAAGAGTTCCAGCTTCCTGATGGAAGAACCATCAAACTGGAGACCGGGAAACTGGCAAAGCAAGCCGATGGAGCCGTAATGCTGACATGTGGCAAAACAATGCTCCTGGCCACTGTATGTGCCGCCAAAGATGCAGTTCCCGGAACTGATTTCATGCCGCTGCAGGTAGAGTACAGAGAGAAGTATGCGTCAATCGGACGTTATCCCGGCGGTTTTACCAAACGTGAGGGTCGTCCCTCTGACTATGAGATTTTGACATGCCGTCTTGTGGACCGCGCACTGCGTCCTTTGTTTCCGGACAATTACCACGCTGAAGTTTTCGTAAACATCATACTGTTCTCCGCCGATGGAGAGCAGATGCCTGATGCCCTTGCCGGTCTGGCAGCATCAGCAGCACTGGCTGTATCGGACATACCTTTCCAGGGTCCGATATCCGAGGTCCGCGTAGCCCGTATCAACGGTGAATACGTGATTGACCCCACATTCAAGCAGCTTGAGCAGGCCGATATGGATGTAATGGTTGCCGCAACCTATGACAACATCATGATGGTTGAGGGTGAGATGAAGGAGGTAAGTGAGGCTGACCTGCTTGGTGCCATGAAGGCCGCTCACGACGAGATCAAGAAACACTGCAAGATCCAGATGGAACTGACCGAGGAGGTTGGCAAGACCGTAAAGCGCGAGTACTGCCACGAGGTCAACGACGAGGATCTGCGTCAGGCTGTCAAGGATGCCTGCTACCAGAAGTCATACAATCTGGCTGCCGAGGGCAATGCCGACAAGCATTCACGTGAGGCCAACTTCGAGGCCGTACGTGACGAGTTCAAGGAGCAGTACCACGCAGCACATCCCGAACTCTCAGAGGATGAGCTGGCCGAGAAGGATGCTCTGATAGACCGTTACTATCACGATGTAGAGCGCGATGCAATGCGTCGCTGCGTGCTCGACGAGGGCAAGCGTCTGGACGGTCGTAAGACAACCGATATCCGTCCCATCTGGTGCGAGGTAGGTTATCTGCCCGGACCTCACGGATCATCAATATTCACCCGTGGTGAGACACAGGCACTCTGCTCTGTAACTCTGGGTACCAAGGATGACGAGAAGATGGTTGATGATGTGCTTGATCAGCACGACGAGCGTTTCCTGCTCCACTACAACTTCCCGCCCTTCTGCACAGGTGAGGCAAAGGCACAGCGCAGTCTGGGTCGTCGTGAGATAGGTCACGGACATCTGGCTTGGCGTGCCCTTAAGGGTCAGATCCCCGAGGATTATCCCTACTGCGTACGCGTAGTATCCGATATACTTGAGTCCAACGGATCATCATCAATGGCCACCGTATGCGCAGGCACACTGGCTCTGATGGATGCCGGCGTAAAGATCAAGAACCCCGTATCAGGTATCGCAATGGGTCTTATCAAGAACCCGGGCGAGGACAAGTACGCCGTTCTGTCAGATATCCTTGGTGATGAGGATCATCTGGGTGATATGGACTTCAAGACCACCGGTACCGTAAAGGGACTTACCGCTACACAGATGGATATCAAGTGCGACGGTCTGTCATATGAGATTCTTGAGAAGGCTCTGGCTCAGGCCAAGGCCGGACGTGAATATATTCTTAGCAAGATCACCGAGACCATTCCTGAGCCTCGCGCAGACCTCAAGCCCCACGCTCCCCGCATCGAGACCCTTACCATTCCTAAGGAGTTCATCGGTGCAGTCATTGGCCCGGGTGGAAAGATCATCCAGGGCATGCAGGAGGAGACCGGTGCAAGCATCAGCATTGATGAGGTTGACGGCGTAGGCAAGATTGAGGTTGCCGCATCCAACCGCGACAGCATCGAGGCTGCTCTGGCCAAGATCCGTGCAATCGTTGCCATCCCCGAGGTTGGTGAGGTTTATGACGGTACCGTACGCAGCGTAATGCCTTACGGCCTGTTCGTAGAGTTCCTGCCCGGCAAGGACGGTCTGCTGCACATCTCAGAGATTGACTGGAAGCGTTACGAGACTATTGAGGAGACCGGCATCAAGGAGGGTGACAAGATCCAGGTCAAGCTGATTGACATCGACCCCAAGACCGGTAAGTTCAAGCTGTCACGTCGTGCTCTCATTGAGAAGCCCGAGGGTTACGAGGAGCGTCCCGCACGCCAGCCCCGTCAGGACCGC
>CAJOJD010000087.1 GCA_905234745.1 uncultured Bacteroidaceae bacterium
CTATGGTCTACACACCATCTGGTTCAACATCCGCAGCGTAGAGGCATCGGCCCAGATCACTCTCGACCACACCATCCGCTCACTCAGCGAACTCACCTCACTACTCTGAGCAAACAGCGCTGTAGTAAGCGTAGAAATCGCTCCACTTGTAGTAGGGGTAGCAGTCAGTGTCGAGCGGGAGCTGGACCTCGTAACCGTTCTGCAGGCACTTGACCAGAATCTCGGGATTTTTCTTGCTCTTGTAGAATATGAACTGCAGGTTTCCGGCCTTGCCAATCTGGAAGTCCTGGAAATAGTACTTGAGCTGGCTGGCATCGGTCACGCCGCCCTTGGGCATGTTGATTCCCATAAGGATGTTGAGTGGACCAAGGTTGGTATCATGGCCAAAGCGCAGGGAGGCAATGTCATTACAATCACCATCTATGACCAGTTTGGCCTGATCCAGAATATCCTGAACAATGGGTTTCATAACGTTGATATCCCTGTACCAGTTGCGGTATGAGTTCAGGTTGTTGCGCTCCCAGTTAGCGGTAAGTTCCTCAGGCTTGAAGAGTCCTACCAGCAACTCCTCATGGCCGATGCTGGGCAATGAGGTGTAGAGGTTCTTGAGGTTACTGTATATGCGGCGGGAACTGCGTGACAAGCCCTCAGTGCTGGTAAACAGACGTGCCACGATCTCATCGTTCGATGCCACCTGCGGGGTCTCAGGGTTAAAATTGGTCATGTCAAGCTGAGCACTTGCACGCGGAGCCCTGACTCGGTAGGGATTGTCATCGGCATCGGGCTTAACGCCGTGAAGTGTGGCTCTGGATGCCTGCTCGTAGATATCTATCTTGGGATTGCACTGTACCATGGCCTGGCAGAATGCGGTCATGCTGATTATGCATCGGCCGGTAGTGGATGATATGGCACGTATGGTACCGCCTTTCTTGAATACCTGTGGGAAATTCTCATACATCTTGCGGGCAATGGCCTGATGCTGGTCCCAGCCCACACGGGTGAGCTCGCCCATGCCGGCCATGAACTCGGGATAGAGCACCTTGTACTGCTCATAAAACTTCTCTCCGTCGGCATTGAGCAGATGCTTATCGTGTGCCTCGGTCAGGATGGTATCCAACTCCAGATAGAGCGAGTTGTTCCAGTAATAACGTGAGCCGTGGCGTGCGTAATGGCTGATGTAGAAGGGCTCATAACCCTTGGGCGCCTTGGTCAGAGCGGGTGCATCAAAAGTGTAAGGGTAATCGGTTCCGTAAGATTTTTGTGGATTGGCCTTGACCTCTTCCAGTACGTTCATACGCTGGGCATATGAAAAAGCACATGTCAACAGCGCGATAGCAAGTAGGATTTTCTTCATAGTGATTGTTTTTGGTTAGCGGATAGTGCAAAGATAATACAAATCCTTTACCTTCGCATATGTAATTACTTAACCTATGATTATTGAGAATGACCTTATAAGTGCCGATATTGACCTGCACGGCGCTGAACTTTCCAGCCTTAAGAGAAAGGACCGCAACGAAGAACTGATATGGACGGCCGATAAAGAGTACTGGGGCCGGCATGCGCCGATGCTGTTCCCGATTGTGGGCAAGGTGTGGAACGGTCGTTACAGAGTGGGGGATAATACCTACAATCTGCCGCAGCACGGATTTGCCCGCGACCGCGATTTCAAGGTGCTCTGTCACGACAAGGAGAGCATTGTACTCTGTCTTGAGTCCGATGAGCAGTCACTCAAGGTATTTCCGTATAAGTTCCGTCTGGAAGCCACATACCGCCTTGAGGACAACACCCTGGTAGTGGAGTGGCGCATCAAGAATCCAGGCAGTGAGCCTATGTACTATCAGATAGGCGCGCACCCCGGATTCAACTACCGCGATTTCCATAAGGACGATCCCATTCACGGCTACTTCCGCCTTACGCAGGGCGATGAACCCATAAGCCGGTTAATCATAGGCCAACTCACAGAGGACGGCTACCGCAGTGACAGCGCTGGCATGATGGAACTGGACAGTGATGCAATGCTGCCACTTACTCCGGGCCTTTTTGAAAATGATGCGCTGGTTCTGGAGGAGTATCAGCTGGATCAGGTGATTCTCTACGACAAAGACTGCAATCCGTATATATCAGTACAGACCGATGAGGCTCCGGTTTGGGGCCTGTGGTCACCTCCCGCCAAGAACGCCCCCTTTGTATGCATAGAACCCTGGATGGGTCGCTGCGACTACCAGGGCTACGACGGCGACATCTCCAGCCGCGATTATATCAACAAACTGGAAGCCGGTAAATCAGCAAGTTTCTCTTTCAGAATCTCAGCGATCTGATTGGGGCAAATTGGGGACGGTTCTTTTTTTGCCCTCGAAAAGGGCAAAAAAAGAACCGTCCCCAATTTGCCCCAAACCGCCTCAATCAAGCTAATGAGAAGGTCCAGCAACGGCGACGGCGGTGGGTGAAGTGCTCAAAGTGTTTCCAGATGTTCTGGACGTTGGCGTTGTCCTCAAGCATGGGGCCGGTCTGGCAGTCTATGCCACCGTGTGACTGGATTGCCTTGATGCCCTCGCGCAGGATGATGCACTCCACGCCTTTCTTCTGGTCCTCGGGACGCACGCCGATCATGTAGAAATCTATGTGCCGATGATCGTTCAGATCACTCAGAACCTTAAGTGCAGAGAACAGACCCAGTTTGCCCTTGCTGGCGCGTATGCCGCGGCTTATTGAGGGTGCGATGAATCCGAATCCCACCAGGTCGCCCTGCTGGTTCTGAACCATGAGCGAATACTCCGGACGGCCTACAAGACCAATCAGATGCTCCATGTTCTCAATCTGCTTTGCAGAGAGAGGCACCACACCGTGCAGTTTTGCAAAGGCGATATTGATTATCTCCATTGCCTTATGGACGTACGGGCGTACCTCCTTCATGTTGCGGAACTTCTTGATGGAGTAACCGTAACGCTTCTCGGATATATCGGCTATCTGGTCCATCTTGGGCGGAACCTGATCGGGTACAATGACCTTTGTCTCGGTCCAGTCCCATTTCTTGGTCAGGCCCAGACGCTTCATATGGTCTATGTAGTAGGGGTAGTTGTAGAGCGTTATGTACATGTCAAGCTGGTCGAATCCGTCTACCAGCATGCCCTGCTTGTCAAGGTTGGAGAATCCCAGCGGACCCACCAGTTCGGTCATGCCAAGTTCACGGGCCCATCCTATGACGGTATCAAAGAGAGCCTTTGAAACCTCATAGTCATCGATAAAGTCAAAGCGGGTAAAACGCAGCTGCTTTACGTTATCCTTCTCATTGGCGGCACGGTTCAGGATTGCACCTATTCGGCCTACAATCTTTCCGTCACGCCATGCCAGCCACAGGCGGCTGTCGGCATAACTGTATGCCCCGTTCTTCTTGGGGTTGAAAGTGTCCATTTCATCACCGATGAGCACGGGCACGTACATGTCGCATTTCTTGTAGAGGTCTATGGGAAACCTGAAGAACCTCTTCTTGTCCTTATTGTCAAGGACCTCCCTGATTGTAATCATAGTGTGCAAAAGTATCAATTATTCCGCACGGGTACAACAATCTTAAACAAAACATCCCGAACCGGAAGGCTCGGGATGCGTGCGGATATATTGGAGTATTAGAATGATGTGCTGATACCTATCATGAAGGGGAAAGTCTGAACGGGATCGTCATCCATAAAGAGACTGTTGAACGAGTAGCGGGCAATGATTCCGAAATCACTGATTCCGACTCTTGCTACTGCGTTAAGGCCCAGCGGATTGACATTGATTCCCTTTGATACGGTCACGCGGTCTTTCTGGTCAACCAGGTCAACCCTTGATACGTCACCGAAGCGGAACTCGAGCTCAGGACCTACTGCTATGAACGGTCCGCGGCTGGATGCCGAGCTGATCTCGAGGCAAAGGGGAACGCGAAGGCTCCAGTAACGCAGATAACCCTGCTTTACGTCAACGGGTTATATACGCCATCCATAATTGCAACCTTTGAGGGGGCGTTGGCGTTACGGTCATAATCCAGGTACTTGTTATCGGCCAGCCAGTAACGTGAACGGGTGATATAGAGAGCGGTATTAACACCCACGTTCTTGGTCATGTGGTAACCCCACTGTCCGACAGCGAATCCAAGTTCAAATCCCTTGCCCGGCTTCTGGGGGAATCCCGGAGTCAAAGTGCGGGGGTCATCGGTTGTAAGCAGGTTTACTCCGAAATAGAAATCGGGAGTGTGGCCGGGACCGTAGTAACGGTATGTCTTGCTGACGGTTTTCTGGCTTTTCTTGCTTGCAGGCTGCTTCTGGGTCTGGTTGGTTTCCTCATCGACTACCTCATAATACTCGGCGCCGATAAGACCGTCGTAGAAGTTGTGGGCGAAACGGCGTGCCCAACCCTCCTTGCGGCCAACCTGACCGTATTCGTCATACTCGTAATGTCTCTCATTCTGTGCAAACGCGGGTAATGCAAACAGTGCCAATACAACCGCAATCAGATACTTTTTCATCATGTTTAAGTAATTCTTTTGTCTAATAGACGCAAAAGGTCCGGATTTGTTGGTCCGGACCCTGATATTTTTTCAATTATTTTTCAGAAAAGTGTTCCAGAGCCTCTCTGTAGCCGTCAAATCCTTTGCCTTTTATCACCTTCTCGGCGTAAAGTGATACGAAAGAATGGCGGCGGAACTCCTCACGGGAGTCAACATCGCTCAGATGAACCTCGACGGTGGGGATGGCCACAGCCTTGAGCGCATCCAGGATTGCAACGCTGGTATGGGTGTAGGCGGCGGGATTGATCACGATGCCGTCAAACACGCCGTATGCCTGCTGGATCTTATCCACGATGGCACCCTCATGGTTTGACTGGAAAAGTTCAACCTGCAGACCCAGGTCCAGTCCGTTCTCCAGAATAAAGGTCTCAAGGGCTTTGAAATCGCGGTTTCCGTAGATGGCCGGCTCTCGAAGACCCAGAAGGTTCAGGTTGGGACCGTTTATGACAAGAATCTTTTTCATGCCGCTAAATTACACAATTTCCTGATATGTGCCGAAATACTTGAATTGCTCGCCGCAGTGGTCCAACTCGGAGATAAGTGACGCGAACTTCTTGTCATAGATGGAGAGCTCGATGTCAAAGTAGAACATGAACTCAAAGTCTCGGCCCGGTATGGGGCGTGACTCCAGCTTTACCAGGTTGGCGCCTGTAGCGTTGAACTTGGACAGAACGCTGAACAGCGTACCGGGCTTGTGGCTCATCACCATCATGATACTGGTACGGTTGGCACCCGGATAGATGCGTGCGTTCTTGGCTATGCAGATAAAGCGGGTGTGGTTGCTGTCAAAGTTCTGGATATCGGCGGCAAGAACCTCCATGTTATAGAGATCGACGCAGCTCTTTGATGATATTGATGCCGTGGTGCGGGTGGGATCCTTGGCAACCTTCTGGGCAGCCATGGCGGTGTTGTCAAACGGGTGCCGTTTTCCTGCATCATAGAACTCAGGCGGTCTCCATAGGCATGCAGATCCTCTTTGGATGCCTGCATTGCCCTGATGATGTCCTGCATCTTTGCCCCTTTGGCTGCCAGCAACTGGTGGTCAATACGCACGCGTGTGCTGCGTACTATGTGCACGTTATACCTTATAAGAAGGTCATAGATCTCATTTACCGAACCTGCAGTGGAGTTCTCAATAGGGAGGATGCCGTATTCACACAGTCCATCCGTAACCATGCGGATTACGCCCTCGAAAGTGCTATTGTACATTATCTCAGGTACCTCGAACAGTTTCTCGGCTGCAATCTGTGAGTATGCTCCCTCGCGTCCCTGGCAGGCTACTACGGCACGTTTGGGAAACGGCGCGGGATCAGCATTGATCAGGCTTGAGATGGCCTTGTAGAGTGGGGAGTCCTTCTCTTTGTACATGGCCTCGTAAGCCTTGCTCACGTCAAACATGGAACGGTAAAGTACGCGTCCAAAGTCTTCAAGATCCTCAGGCAATTGTTTGGAAATGCGTGCCAGCACCTCGCGCTCGCGCGAACCGCTGTTTACTGGCAAGTCATGGCTGCGTTTGTATTCGCCAATCTCATTGACTACGTTCATGCGTTCGGTGAAGAGACGGCATATCTCGTCATCAATACTGTCAATCTTGTTTCTGTAATCTGTAAGGTCCATATGGTATTTATTGTTGTTTCAGTACTATGCCTCCCAGTGCGTTGAAATCATCAAAGAAGGCGGGGTATGATTTGGCGGTGCACTCGGCATCGCTGATGGTAATCTTTATCTCTTTTGCCGATGCCAACACGGCTGCT
>CAJOJD010000088.1 GCA_905234745.1 uncultured Bacteroidaceae bacterium
ATACGTGCTTTCAGGTGCCGCAATGCGTGTGGTAAGTGATCGTGCTGAGCTTGAGACTGCGCTCAACAACGCTGCTGTGGTAAGTCAGGAGCACCCCGTTGTGGTGACCGAGTTCCTGCAGCGTGCCAAGGAGGTTGAGATTGATGCTGTGGCCCAGAACGGTGTTATCAAATGTTACGCAATCAGTGAGCACATTGAGTTTGCCGGCGTTCACTCTGGTGACGCTACTGTGGTATTCCCGGCTCAGAAACTTTACTACGAGACCATACGTCAGATCAAGAAGATATCCAAGAAGATTGCAGGTGCGCTGAACATATCGGGCCCCTTCAACATACAGTTCCTGGCCAAGGAGAACAGCATCAAGGTGATTGAATGCAACCTCCGCGCTTCGCGAAGCTTCCCATTCGCATCCAAGATCACCAAGTTCAACTTTATCGGTATGGCTACCGAGATTATGCTGGGTAAGGAGGTAGAGCCTTTCGGTAAGACGTTTGCCGATATCGACTACGTTGGCGTGAAGTGCTCACAGTTCTCGTTTGCACGTCTTCTCAAGGCCGATCCTATACTGGGTGTAGATATGGCATCGACCGGTGAGGTTGCGTGCATCGGCGACAATTATCATGAGGCTCTGCTCAAGAGTATGATATCGGTCGGTACACGCGTTCCTTCAAAGGATAAGGGCGTTCTGCTGTCATCGGGCCCGACAAAGTCCAAGATCGATCTGCTGGATGCTGCGCGTATCCTTGATGATTACGGCTATAAGATCTACGCTACAAGCGGTACGGCCCATTTCCTCGAGGAGAACGGCGTGAAGGTGCAGGAGGTACTTCACTGGCCGGATTCAGATGAGAAGCCCAACGTTATTGACTATATGCGCGGCGGTAAGATTGACCTGGCTATCAACATACCCAAGAACAATACGGCGCGTGAGTTGCAGAACGGCTACCAGATTAGGCGTACGGCGGTTGATTTCAATATCCCGCTCATTACCAACGCCCGTCAGGCCAGCGCGTTCATTTACGCTTTCTGCAAGATCGGTGTTGACGGTCTTGCCATTAAGAGAATTGACGAATACGTATAAATATGGAAGAATTGCATCACGAATGCGGAGTGTTTGGCATATACGGCGTTGAGAATGCCGCCCAGTATGCCTATTATGCACTGCACAGCCTGCAGCACCGCGGTCAGCAGGGGTGTGGAATAGTCAGTGTTGACAACCAGGGCATGCATCTGCATAAGGGTGCGGGGCTCGTGATCGAGATATTCGGCCAGAATCATCTGGACGAGCTGACCGGCAACATTGCCATAGGTCATGTGCGGTATCCGACCACCAATGTGGGCGGACTGGAGAACATCCAGCCGTTCACGTTCCATCATTATACGGGCGATTTTGCTTTAGCGCACAATGGTAATATCATTAATTCCAAGGAGTTGCGGCTTTATCTGGAGCGTCGCGGAAGCCTGCTGCAGACCACATCGGACAGCGAGTTGTTCGCGCATCTGATAAAGAAGGATCCTACCGAGGAGGACCGTATTACCAATATCATCAATGCCCTGAATATGATTGAGGGCGCATTCTCATTGGTCATCATGACTCCCAACCGCATCTATGCCTGCCGCGACAAGTACGGATTCCATCCGCTTTCTATCGCCAAACTGGGCGAAGGTTATGTGGTAGCCAGCGAAACCTGTGCATTCGATGCCATAGGCGCTGAATTCATCCGTGACGTCAATCCGGGTGAGGTTATATCGATTGATCATCACGGCATACGCTCAAATGACTACTCAAAACTGCGCAGTCACCGTATGTGCGTTATGGAGTATATCTATTTCTCACGTCCGGACAGCGACATTGAGGGTTGCAACGTACATTCTTTCCGTAAGCTCTCCGGTCGTCTGCTTTACCAGGAGCATCCTGTTGATGCAGATATCGTCGTAGGCGTGCCAGATTCAAGCCTGAGCGCCGCAATGGGTTACGCCGAGGCCAGCGGCATTCCTTACGAGATGGGCCTGCTCAAGAGCAAATACGTGGGCCGTACTTTCATTCAGCCGGCTCAGGAGTTGCGTGACAAGGGTGTAAAGATGAAACTGTCGCCCGTGCGCAGTATCGTCAACGGCAAGCGCGTGATCCTTATCGATGACTCTATAGTTCGTGGAACCACATCGCGTCAGATAGTACGTATGCTGCGTGAGGCAGGAGCTACCGAGGTTCATGTTTGCATTGCAAGCCCCAAATATGCTTTCCCGTGCTATTACGGCGTTGATACGGGCACTTACGACGAGCTTATCGGCGCAAGTCATACTGTCGAGGAGATTCGTGATTATATTGGTGCAGATTCACTCTATTATCTGTCGCTGGAATCCCTCTACAAAGCCTCAGGCCGCAGCATGGAGCAGTGCCAGCTCTGCACCGCCTGCTTCAACGGTGACTATCCTACAAATCTTTACGGACACGAGAGAAAAAAATGCTAACTTTGCGATATGGGAAAGTTTAGCACTATTTTCAAGTCTTCTGTACTTGCAGGAATCTGCATAGGAATTGCAGGATTCGGCTTTTTGGCATTGGGGGGTGTTGTAGGCGCCGTAATGTTCGCTTTCGGTCTTATCACCGTAGTCTGCTACAAACTCAAACTGTATACCGGTACTGCCGGCTTCATCGTAAAGGGTGAGGTGGGTGACCTGCTGCTTATCCTGCTGGGTAATATCGTGGGTTGCCTGCTGGTTTCGCTGCTTGCCAGAGTATCGCCGATGCCGTTACAGGAAGCCGCTCAGAAGATTCTTGAGGGCCGATTGGCTATCGGCCCCGTACGCGCCGGACTGCTCGCCATAGGTTGCGGATTCCTGATGACCACAGCCGTTACGTTTGCCCGCCGAGGTCAGTGGCTGCCGCTGCTGTTTGCAGTCCCCATGTTCATTCTTTGCGGATTCCCGCACTGCATAGCCGATGCTTTCTACTATCTGACCGTTCCCTTCAGTTTCATCAAGGAGAACATATGGAGCGTGCTGCTGCTCTATGTATGCCTGGTTATAGGCAACTTCATAGGCTGCAACCTGTATCGCCTCATAATGATAGGCGAGGAGAAGGTATAATCACTGCAGATTGATATCCGATATATCCACCAGATTGTTCATGATGGCGTATATCGTAAGGCCGGCCGGAGAGTGAATCTGGAGCTTGGCCGTGATGTTGCGGCGGTGTGTAGTCACCGTGTGGATTGAGAGGAACAGTTTATCGGCTATCTCCTTGTTGGACATACCGCGGGCCACGCATTTGATGATATCCTTTTCACGGTCACTCAGTATGGCCATTGATCCTGCACTGTATTCGGGAGCCTTGTTCTGAACGGGTTCCGTACCAGTCATGACCGATTTCTCAAGTTTCATTACTGCAGGCACAAACAGGCGTTCCTCAATCTCACTGTGCGAAATAAGGTCGTTCTCGCAGTTTATTATGTCATAAAGTGCGGAGTTGAGCTGGTCGTTGTTGGGCTGGCGGTAATGTCGTATAACTATGTCCTTGAGCTCCTTGAGTTTCTGTGAGCCGTTGTCATGGGCTACGGAGTACTTTGCAATGTTGAACCTTCCCGTGGGTTGTCCGTGCAGCAGTTTCTCCACGTATGTGAATATCACGTCATTCTCATGTTTCATGTGATTCTCAACCTCGATGGTGTAGTCATCATAAAATTTGAGTATCAGGAAAGCAACGTCATTCACGTCACTGCAGTTGAGTGCCTCAATCAGTTTGCGGCGGATACCGGGCAGTATGAAATCACTGAAATAGGTGTGGGCACGCTTAAGGTATTCCATAATGGCAGGAAGCGATACGCTGTATCCGCTATAGTTCTTTCCTGCTATCAGATTGGCTACGGCCAGGAAAGTGGGGCAGTCCACGTTATTCTCGCGGCATACCTCCGCAATGGTACTG
>CAJOJD010000089.1 GCA_905234745.1 uncultured Bacteroidaceae bacterium
ACCGTTTTATCAGATTGTTTTCAAGCAGGAATGCATCCCATTCTGTTTCAACCACAATATACTTAAGGTCCGATATGCGGCTTACAAGCATTCGGGTCTTGTCGGTCTGGTTCTCCTTAATGAAGTATGAAGAAACCCTGCGCTTAAGGTTTTTGGCCTTACCTAAGTATATGACGGTTCCCTGCTCGTCCAGATACTGGTAGCAACCGGGTTTCTCCGGAAGGTTCTGGACAATCAGTTTAAGATGTTTCTCGTATGCTTCCCTGCCTTTCAATTACTGTACTCCGTCAAATTCGTCAATAGCAATAAAGCTGTCCACAGGGCAATCCTGCGGGAATTTTTCTTTTGCGTGGAAGTTTGTAAGTTCTATGATACAGTTTACCATTACCTTCTTGGGCTTGAAAGTCTTAACAAGGTCGCAAGCTGCCAGTAATGTTCCGCCTGTAGCCAATAAATCGTCATGGATCAGAACCACATCATCATTTGTAATGGAGTCTTTGTGCATCTCGATGCGGTCAAAGCCATACTCTTTCTTGTATTCCAGGCTTACTTTTTCATAAGGAAGTTTGCCGGGTTTACGTATAAGGATGAATCCTGCACCAAGTCTGTATGCAAGAGCTGCTCCTATGATGAAACCTCTGGATTCTACGCCGCATACCTTTGTAATGCCTTTGTCCTTGTATATCTCATAGAGAGAATCTACGATTTCGGCCAGGTCACCAGGATTCATAAACCATGATGTTACGTCCTTGAACTGTACGCCCTCCATTGGATAGTCCGGAATGTTACGGAGGTGGCTGATAAGCGTCTGTTTACTCATATCTTTTAAATTGTTTCACGTGGAACATTTTTTGCTTTTATCGGTTCAGAAGCACCAGCAGAACGTTGATGTCGCTGGGTGAAACTCCGGGGATACGGCTTGCCTCGGCAAGTGTTTCCGGGTCATGCTTTATAAGCTTCTGGCGGCACTCTGTAGACAGCGACTGCAGAGAGTTGTAGTCAAAGCGTCCTTTGATTCGGATATCCTCAAGGCGTTTCATCTTGTCGGCAATGAGCCTTTCTCGGCTTATGTATCCGCTGTATTTCATCAGGATCTCAGCAGCCTCTATTATCTCATCCTTGCGCTGGGGTTCGGTTTTGTCAAGTTCTGCCTTTAGCGCTTTGATATGACCTGACAGATTTTCAAGAGTCAGCTGTGGTCTTTCAATAAGATCGGCCAGCTTGCATCCTTCACGCAATGGTGTTGTACCAAGACTTTCAAGAGCATCGTTAATCAAGGCGGGTTTTACAGAGAATCCCTTTGCAAAATCCACTATGCGGTTAATCTCAGCGCGTTTGGCGCACATCTTGTCGTAACGCTCTTTTGTTGCCAGACCTATGTTGTAAGCACGTTCGGTCAAACGGATATCGGCATCATCCTGGCGTAACAGTATGCGGTACTCGGCCCTTGATGTAAACATACGATACGGCTCATCGACCCCCTTGGTTATAAGGTCATCTACCAGAACTCCTATGTATGCCTCGTCACGAGCCAGTGTAAACGGTGCACCGCCGTGGCAGCTTATGTGTGCGTTGATGCCGGCCAGAATTCCCTGTCCGCCTGCTTCCTCATAACCGGTGGTTCCGTTAACCTGTCCGGCCATAAAGAGGCCCGATACCACCTTTGACTCGAGCGTATGCTTAAGCTGGGTGGGATCAAAGTAGTCATATTCTATGGCATAGCCGGGACGGTATATCACCAGGTCACGGAATGCGGGAATCTCTTTCAACGCCTTTATCTGGATATCCATTGGCATTGACGATGAGAATCCGTTCAGGTACATCTCAGTTGTGTTTTCACCCTCGGGCTCCAGGAACAACTGATGCTGGTCACGGTCCGGGAATGTAACCAGTTTGGTCTCAATGCTGGGACAATAGCGGGGACCTATGCTCTTGATCTGTCCGTTAAACAGCGGCGAATCGGCAAGTCCCGACTTGAGAACCTCATGAACGCGTTCATTGGTGTAGCAGGTCCAACAGCACATCTGCTTGAGATGACGCTCGCTGCCCATGAATGAGAAACGATGGAAATCATTCTCACTGTCCTGGCGTTCCATCTCCTCAAAATGAACGCTACGGCTGTCAATACGTACAGGAGTGCCGGTCTTCATGCGGCCGGTACGTATTCCGTGTCGGGTAATGGATTCCGTTAGCAAGTAGGACGCCGGTTCCGATATGCGTCCGCCGGGCATGGTTACGCGGCCTATGTGCATGAGTCCGTTCAGGAATGTTCCTGCAGTCAGAACTACGCACTTGCAACTGAACTCTGCACCCTCAAGTGTCTTTAAACCAATAACTTGGCCGTCTTTTACCAGCAGTTCGGTAACAGTATCCTGCCATATATTGAGGTTGGGCTGGTTCTCCAGTACGGTCCTCCAGGCCCATATGAATTTGGCCCTGTCACACTGGGCGCGGGGACTCCACATGGCGGGACCTTTGGAGCGGTTAAGTATGCGGAACTGTATGGCGGTGCTGTCAGTAACCAGGCCCATGTGACCGCCAAGAGCGTCTATCTCTCTGACAATCTGTCCTTTAGCTATGCCGCCAACGGCAGGATTGCAACTCATCTGTGCAATCTTGTTCATGTCCATGGTTATCAGACAGGTCTTGGAACCCATCTGAGCCGCAGCTGCAGCGGCTTCACAGCCGGCATGCCCTGCGCCGATAACGATCACATCATACTTGAAATCCATACAAACTCCAAAGTTACTGCAAATTCTTGGAATGGATGATAATAGGGGTGGTTCTCTTTGTTTTGAAACAACGCCGTGATATGGGAAGTTGCTGCAAAGAGAACCATCCCTATTATCATCCTTTGGTGCTTTTATAGTACTTTTGCCTCAAACATTCAGGAAATGGATATTTGTATTAAGCGCGCTGGCAAGGATGACCTTCAAACCATTCATGAGATGGCGGAGGTGGTTTTCAGGGAGACTTACAAGAGCATTCTGTCACCCGAGCAGATGGAATATATGATGGATTGGATGTATTCCATTCCTAATCTTGAGAAACAGGTGGCTCTGGGACATACTTATTACATTGCCTGGTTGGGCAATGAGCCTCAAGGATATGTGTCGGTGCGTAAAGACTCCGTGGATGCGGATGGTACGGAGGTTTGGCATCTGGAAAAGATTTACGTCATGCCGTCGGCACAAGGTACAGGATTGGGTCACAGGCTTTTAGAGACTGCCAAGCAGCATGTACGTGACTGCAAGTGGTCTGCAAATGCCAGAATTGAGTTGAATGTGAACCGCAACAATCCTGCTGTCGGATTTTACCGCAATCAGGGACTATCTATACTAAGACAGGGTGATTTTCCAATTGGAAACGGATTTTACATGAATGACTACATAATGGGTACAGATATCAGATGACAGATTATCTTCTCATAGCGTTGCTTGCTGTAGGAGCCAGTTTCGTGGAACGTACCACAGGATTCGGGTTCGGAATATTCATCATGACGGTCCTGCCGTTCCTTATGCCGTCATACGGCGAGGCAACAACACTGTCCGGATTGCTGGCACTTACTACAACTCTGATCATATGCAGCAGGATGTGGAAACTGATTATCTGGAGGCATCTGTGGCCCATTCTGATAACATTCATCGTGGTTTCAGCGGGAGCGGTTTACATGCTGTCCCGCATGCAGTTGCGGTCACTTACCATGTCGCTTGGCATCATCCTTATCCTGATAAGCATCTATTTCCTCTCTCTTGGAGGCAAGATTCGCGTAAAACCTACGGTGAAAGCGCAGATAGTCACCGGCAGTCTGAGCGGACTCATGGGAGGTTTCTTTGGCATGCAGGGACCGCCGGCCGTGCTCTATTTCATATCATCTGAGAAGGATAAGGACCATTACATGG
>CAJOJD010000090.1 GCA_905234745.1 uncultured Bacteroidaceae bacterium
CAATCCTGATGACTACCGCACCATACTGGCTAAGGAGTATTATTCTACTCCTGCACTGCAGCCTGTTGCCGATTACATGCCGAAGAACACTCCGGGCAAGGTACGCAAGCTCATGCCTGTAGAGACCAAGGATGGCCCCGTACTCTTCTGGACCGCGCCCAAAGGCAGTAAGGAGATGAACAAAGCCATTCAGTATGTAGTCTATCGTTTTGAGAAAGACCAGGACATCAACCTTGATGACCCGCACAACATAGTGGCCATAACCCGCCGCTCATTCATAAACCTCCCCTGTCGTGACGGCTCCACACAATATATATATGTGGTAACAGCGCTTAACCGACTGCAAAGAGAGTCCGCACCAGTCAAGTGCAAGGTGTATTTATAGTTGACAATTTGACAACTTCATAAAATCAGCAGCAAACTAGGTTTGTTGCTGATTTTCTTTTTGTTATGTCATAAACCAGCCTCTTGTTTTAGTTAAACGCTGTGTTAATGAAGGATAAATAATTAACTTTCTCACTTAACTTCAACCCACTTTTTGACTCTTATATTCGGAAGCTGCGAGAGAGCAGGTCGGGCTAAGCCCAAGGTGCTAACCAGCATCCACAAACAAAAACGAATAAGTAAAACAAAAAAAATAAGAATTATGAAAAAGATTTTCTTCGCTGCCGTTGCAGCACTGTTCTTCGGAATCAACGCAAACGCTCAGAGTGTTAACGAGAATGAGGCTACCGTAGCCGATGTAGTTGCAGAACTCAGCCAGGCCGACGCCCTCCAGTTCATCCCCATGTATCAGAAGATGCTTACAGAGATCGAGACTGTATGCCGCACTGAGAACAACGATGACAAGAAGACCGCTCAGATCGAGACTATCAAGGAGGTTTACACCGATATGTTCAGCGAGATCCTGGTTACAGCTCAGAATGAGGTTGCTATCAACAGCGTATCAATGGAGTACATCAACAACCGCATAGCCAAATAACATCAGGTATATTTTTAAAAGGACTAAAAGAAAGGCCGACATCAAACGATGCCGGCCTTCTTATTATGTCATATCTGATCAGAACCTTACGTAGAATTCAGCCCAGAGCTCATTCCAGTGAGATGAGGTAGGTTTGTTATCTACGTAATTGTACTGCAACTGCAACATCAGGTTCTTGTGAATCTGGAAGTTGGGAGCAATGGAGTAAATTGTCTTCATTGACTCTTTGGACGCGTTGTTGCGGTAAACGTCATATTTGGCATACACCTTGAACCAGTCGTTCACGGGAGCACCTACTGCTGCATACCAGCCGTCAGCCTCATGGGAATTTCTGCCGTTTGAATGGGCATACTCGGCACGTGCGCTCCAGGAATTATGTTCATATTTGGCAGCAACAGCCCAACGGTCACGACCTATAGCAACGCTGTCGTTTATGGCATAATCACCTTTCCAGCCAAACGCTCCTATATACAAGTCCTTGATGGGCTGAACCTGAAGGGTTCCCAGGATATCCTTGCGGGCATTTGCATCGGCACTGTTTATTCCCTGACCGTTCATTATCTGGAACTGATAGTGGATAAGACGGTAACTGTCGGCCATCGGGAACAGGTCACCCTGAATCTGGATACCCTGGTCACGTCCGCCGTTTGAACTGGCCTCTCCGCAGTAATCACCCATACCGGCCAGCTTCTTGGTAATCTGAGAATAGTCACCGAAACCTACATCCCAGGGATTATATGGATTCTCAAACAGGAAGGCGCGCTTGTACTGACCTACCTTGACTGAGAACTCCTTCCAATGAGCCCACTCCACAAAGTAGTCTTTCATGTGGAAAGAAGCGTTGTTGATCTGCACCTGAACGCGGTATTTGAAATCATTCAAAATGGTTCCGTCAGCGTAAATGCGTGTCATGCGCTGGCTGAAACCGTTTCCGCCGTGCTGACCATCCTGGCTTGTATAAGTATATTTTCCAATAAAATATCCGCCAATCTTGGGACCTGTGGTATAATCAGTCACTTTGCGTCCCATCTGTGTATCCTGTGCAATAACCGGACTAATGGTAAGGCATACCGTTACGGCTGCCAAAAGAATCTTTTTCATATTATGTTATAAGTATGTTGTTTTAAACAGTAGCGAACGGGAAAATCTTGGTGAGCCAGAAGAAACCCAGGGTAAATCCTATTGCACCAACAATTATACCTACCTTGGCCATATCCTTGGTCTGAACCAGACCGGTGCTGGATGCAATGGCATTAGGAGGTGTGGATATGGGGAACAACATAGCGATTGAAGCACATACCGCAATGAATGATATCATGGCATGTGTTCCGCCAAATGCCATAAATGAGGCATTGTTTGAAGCCGACGGATCGGCCATACCCTGTGCCACAACAATAAGGATAGGTATGAGCAGTGCGGCAGTGGCTGAGTTGCTGATGAAATTGGACAGGAAATAGCATACAAAACCGGCAATGAGCAGTACGCTCAACACACTCATTGAGCCGAACGGTATGGCACCGATAAGAGTCTTGGCCAGACCTGTTCCCTGCAGGGCGGTACCCAAGGCAAAGCCTCCGGCTACCAGCCATAGCACGGTCCAGTTAATCTCCTTGATATCATCCTTGGTGAATATGCCTGTCATAGTGAGCACGCCCAGCGGGATGAGTGCCACCACATTTGAGTTGATACCTGTGAGGCTCTCAGTTGCCCAGAGCAGGATTGTACCTATGAATGTAATCCATACCACATATGTCTTCCAGTCTACAGGACGCTTGTTTTCAGGAATGTCAAGCACCAGCCTCTTAGTCTTGAAAGGGAACATAATCTGGAGCAGGACCCAGGCGACAAGAATCATAATCAGCACAAACGGAATCATTCTCATAGACCATTCCGAGAATGTGACCTCATAGCCTGACTCCGTAAGGAAACGCACTGCGGTAGCATTGGGAGGTGTGCCGATGGGAGTACCTATACCACCTATGTTTGCTGCAACCGGAATGGCAAGCGACAGGCCTATGCGGCCTTTGTCATCGGACGGAAGCACCTGCAGTACAGGGGCCAGGAAAGCCAGCATCATGGCTGCTGTGGCAGTGTTTGACATGAACATTGAGAATATGGCTATAACCACCAGGAATCCCAGCAGAACCATACTAGGCTTGGTTCCGAAAGGTTTAAGCAGTATTCTGGCCAATGTCACATCCAGTCCGTACTTCTCAGCCATGATAGCCAGTACGAATCCACCCATGAACAACATCACAACCGGGTCGGCGAACGATGCCATAAGGCTCTTGTAACTTACCAGAGTTCCGAACTTGGGATCACAGAACAGGCTTATTCCCTTGTCTGATATTGTCAACAAGGTAAGAACTATAAGCAAGAGTGATGTCGTCCAGTTGGGGATGATCTCAAACATCCACATCAGTGCGGCAAAAACAAACAGTGCTATAACGCGCTGCTGGACTACGGTAAGGGCATCGATGCCATAGAAGTCAACAGGCACGAGCCAAAGGAAAAGGGTTACTGCCAGTACTATAGGCAGCAGAACACACATCTTGAAATTAAATTTCTTGTCGCTCATATCATTGTATTCATTTAAATCGGATATCGGCTGGTATCTTCTCAATTGCCAGGTTCATAAGGTCGGCATCAAAGTTGTCCGAACGTTTGGAATAACAGTTTTCAAAATAGGTGGCAAACGCCCTGTCACCGGTAGCCTGTGTCTTGAGGACCAGGGCGGTAAGGTCCTGAAGGGCTGTCTCCATCCTGCCCAGATCCAGTGAGTACTGTCCGGATTCCTTACGACGGAATGCTCCCGCCTCCTCAAGATAGTTGTATATGATTATGTTTGCACGTCCCAGAGCCGAT
>CAJOJD010000091.1 GCA_905234745.1 uncultured Bacteroidaceae bacterium
CTTCCACTGACCGGTCATAACCATCATGGTGCCGATCATCGCGGGAACGCCTGTGGTATAAGAGATGGCCTGTGAGCCCACCTCCTTGTAGCACTCCTGGTGGTCGCAAACGTTGTAAATCTTGATGCTGCGTTTCTTGCCGTCCTTGGTGCCGGTATAGATGCAGCCGATGTTGGTCTTACCGACTGTGCGCGGGCCCAGTGATGCGGGATCGGGCAGCAGAGCCTTGAGGAACTGGATGGGAACAATCTCCTTACCCTCAAACATAACTGTATCGGTGCGGAGCATACCAACGTTCTCAAGACACTTCATGTGGGTCAGATAGCTCTGGCCGAATGTCATGAAGAAACGGATTCTCTTTACGCCCGGAACATTCTTGGCAAGTGACTCAATCTCCTCATGATGAAGCAGATACATATCCTTCATGCCAACCTGCTCAAAGTTGTACTCGCGCTTTATCTCCATGGGCTTGGTCTCAACCCAGTGGCCGTTCTCCCAGTATGAACCGTTGGCCGATACCTCACGCAGGTTAATCTCGGGGTTAAAGTTGGTTGCAAAGGGATAACCATGGTCACCGCCGTTGCAGTCCAGGATATCGATAGTATCAATCTGATCGAAATAGTGCTTCAGAGCATAAGCAGTGAATACGCTGGTTACGCCCGGATCAAAACCGGTACCCAGGATAGCGGTAATTCCGGCCTTCTTGTACTTATCCTGATAAGCCCACTGCCATGAGTAGTCAAAATAGGCGGTAAAGCCCTGCTCTTTGCAGCGTTTCTCGTAAATGGCGCGCCAAGTAGGATCCTCGGTGTCCTCGGGCTCATAGTTTGCTGAATCAACGTAATGTACGCCGCATGCAAGGCAGGCGTCCATGATGGTCAGATCCTGATACGGAAGAGCCAGGTTGAGCACTACATCGGGCTTAACGCTCTTGATCAGGGCAATCAGCTCGTCCACGCTGTCGGCGTTCACCTTGGCGGTCGTAATCCTGGAACGGCTCTTACCCTCGGCCTCAATCTTCTTCTTAAGGTCGTCACACTTGCTGACCGTACGGCTAGCAATGCAAATCTCGTCAAAAACTGCGTCGTTCTGGGCGCACTTCTGAATCGCTACCTGGGCTACACCTCCGCAGCCAATAACCAATACCTTTCCCATTTTATCTAATGCTTAATAGTAATTCACGAATAATCTTGCAGGCAGCAGCAGTCGATGCTCCTGTCTGGTCATATGGCGGACATAATTCGTTTACGTCCAGGCCGATGATATTGCAGCCGCCGCAAACGGTCATGATTGCCTCAAGCAACTGCATGAAAGTAACGCCACCGTACTCAGGAGTACCTGTACCGGGGAATACCGACGGATCCATAACATCAAGGTCGATGGTAAAGTACACGGGCGTTGAACCCAGTCCCTTAACGGTCTCTGCAAGTCCGTCAAAGCTGAACGGATGCAGGTCTGTATGGCCGGCGCGGGCCCATTGCCACTCGGCGCGTTCACCTGAGCGGATTCCGAACTGATGAATGCGGCCGTCACCAACCAGATCGTGGCAGTGACGGATTACGCAGGCGTGAGACAGCTTTACATCCAGATAATCGTCACGCAGATCAGTATGAGCGTCAAAATGGATGATATGCACGTTGGGGTATTTCTTGAACACCTCACGGAAAGCACCCAGAGTTACCAGATGCTCACCTCCTATCATGAAGGGAATCTTACCATCAGCCAAAATCGTGGCGGTACGCTCCGATATCTGGTCCAGAGCCTTCTCGGCACTACCGATGCAAAGCTCAATGTCACCGCTGTCAAATACGCTGATGTCCTCCAGGTCGCGGTCCAGCCAGGGGCTGTAGGTCTCAAGGCCGAATGACTCACTGCGGACAGCGTGAGGTGCAAACCTTGTGCCCGGACGGAATGACGTTGTGGAGTCAAACGGGGCGCCAAAGAGCACTATGCGGGCATCCTTATAATCGGCATCACAGCCGATAAAGGTCTCTACATTTCTTTCCAACATCGCTTAGTCCTTTATGGTCTCCACATCGGCCAGCATGCGCTCCACATATGCGGGCAATGCAAAACAGCCTTTGTGCAGATTTGTTGTGTAATAGTTGGTCTTTATTCCCAGCTGGTTCCATGCATCGGCATCCAGATCCAATACCGGACGGTACTTCTTTGATGCAAAGCCAAAGAGCCAGTAACCTGAAGGATATGTGGGGATATGTGCCTGATACACGCGGCTTATCGGGAATCGGTTCACAATACGCATATGAGCCTTTTGGGTCTCCAGGCGGTCCTCCTCGTAGAAGGGACTCTGATGCTGGTTCACCATGATGCCGTCGGCCTTGAGTGCCTTGTAGCAGCTGCCGTAGAACTCGCGGGTAAGCAGACTCTCGCCAGGACCGTAGAATCCGGCCGAGTCAACCACGATCAGGTCATACTCATTCTCGATATGGCGGATGTAACGCAGCGCATTCTCTGTGTAGATGGTCACGCGCGGATCATCCAGTGACTCTGCCATCTCGGGGAAATACTCACGGCAGGCCTGAACCACGCCCTCGTTTATCTCAATCAGGTCAATCTGCTGGATTGACTTGTACTTGAGCAGCTCACGGACCACACCTCCGTCGCCCGATCCGAACACCAGAACCTTCTCGGCATTGGGATTCACGGCCATCGGAATGTGTGACAGCATCTCATCATAAATGAACTCATCGCGCTGAGTAAAAATGATGTAACCGTCAACGGCCAGAAAACGACCGAACTCGGGAGACTCAAAGATATCCACCCTACCCAGATCGTTCTCGGCGGTGTAAAGGTGCTTGTCGACCTTCACTGAGAACTTAACGTTGGGAGTATGCAACTCGGTAAACCAGAATTCCATAAGCCTTACAGAATCAATATGTTGTACTTTCCTTAATCACATTCAGACGCTCTACCTTCTCATCCTCGGGACCGGTCAGCTGACAGCCCTTCTCCTTTGCGTAGAGTATGTAGTCGATGATTTCCTGCGTGATGCGCTCACCCGGGGCCAGGATAGGAATTCCGGGAGGATAGCACATTACGAACTCCGTACATATACGTCCGTTGGTCTCGCGGATGGGAATCATCTCCTCCTTGGGAGCGTAGAAAGCCTCCTGCGGAGTCATCACCACCGACGGGTTGATATATTCATGATCGAACAGACCTGAACGGTCGCGGCTGTAACGGCGCTTAACGTCAACCAGCGCGCTCACCAAACGCTCAACCTCACGCATACGGTCACCTATCGATATGTAAGCCAGCACGTTACCCATGTCACCCAGCTCCAACTGAATGTCATACTCATCACGCAGCAGGTCATAAACCTCAATGCCTGCCAGGCCGATATCCAGGGTGTAGACTGTCAGTTTTGTGGGGTCAAAGTCAAATACGCTGTCACCGTTAATCAGTTCCTTGCCGTAAGCGTAGTAGCCGCCAATCTTGTTGATCTCGGTGCGGGCGTAATTAGCAATACGCATCACCTCGGCAAACAGCTCCTTACCGCGTAGGGCCAGGTTACGGCGTGAAATATCAAGACTGGAAATAAGCAGGTACGATGCGCTCGTAGTCTGTGTGAGGTTGATCACCTGACGCACATAACCGGCGCTAACCTCAGGACCGGTAAGCAGGAACGAGCTCTGAGTAAGGCTTCCGCCGGATTTATGCATTGAGACCGATGACATATCGGCCCCGGCGGCCATAGCGGTTATAGGCATGTCCTCACCAAAGTAGAAGTGCGTTCCGTGAGCCTCGTCCACCAGCACCATCATTCCGTGCTCGTGTGCCAGCTCAACGAT
>CAJOJD010000092.1 GCA_905234745.1 uncultured Bacteroidaceae bacterium
GCAGGTCAAAAGCCGCCAGCCCCAGAGTGGTGAGATATCGGGCTATCGTATTCTCATGGAATGTAAGGATTCCGTCAACGGTAAGGCGGTATCGGCCATCCATCTGTGCCGATGTGATCTGATATGTCGTGCTGTATTTCATTTGTCTCAAACAATCCTGAACGGTGCGCGAATTTATAAAACTTTTTTTGACAAAATTGACGCAAAGTGACGCAAAGGGGTCGTTTAACAATGCGTCACTTTGAGGTGTTGGAGGGCATTCAGGATGCCGTCGTCATCGACGGAGGTGGTGATGTAGTCGGCGTGCTGCTTGAGCTGGGGGGTGGCGTTGCCCATCGCTACGCCTATTCCTGCCTGCAGAATCATTGAGAGGTCATTGCCGCCGTCGCCGAATGCTATGGTGCGGTCGGGGTCAAAGCCTTTGTGGCGGGCTATTGCCTGGATGCCTTTGCCCTTATCGGCCTCACGGGCGGTGATATCGGTAAACTCGGGATGCCATCGGCCGGACACACAATGAGGCATCCGTTGAAGCATCTGCTTTTCATAATCGGCATCAAAGAAGGCGGTCAGTTGCAGGACATCCTGATTTAGCAGTTCCTCAAGGGGTGATGTATGGTCAAACTCCTTTACGTTGAGATACTGACGGAATACGCGATCCACACTGCCGGTGGGGTCAAGTACTGCTGCCTTGTCACGTCCCACTACAATCAGACCATATCCCTTTTCCTGTGAGTCCTGGACACAGGTAATCACATCCTGATGAGGTATGGGATGATAGCACACAAGTTCCTTGCCAATATAACACAGTGCGCCGTTTATGGTTATGTATCCGTCAATAAGATGCTCAATTGCGCCCAGATTGGAGATAATCATGGGCGGACGTCCGGTGGCAATATAGATCTGCGCCCCGTTTGTCTTGGCATCGGTCAGAGCACGTATGGTAGATTGCGGAATCTGGTGGGTGTTGAAACTCACAAGAGTTCCGTCAATATCAAAAAACAATGCGTACTTATCTGCCATTATTCGCTGTAGTTGTGGTCCACTACGATTGTTACCTGTAATCCGGGTGTCAATGGTTCAATCAGGGCGGTCAGTTTATTGACCAGTGCTGAGTCATCATGTATTGTATCATCGGGCACCACATCTACAGAAAGCATATTGTCTTTCTCTGAGTAGTAGAAGCCATGCACCTGCACAATCTCCTTATTTGAAGCCAGCGTCTGAATGACCTTGTTCTGCAGTTCTGTGCGTTTGTTATCGCCGGTTGCTACGGCATATACTCCAACGGTCATGATGATTCCGTGCCGCTCATACATTGCAGTTGATATTTTGCGGGTAAGGCCGTGAATATCATGTGCCGACATTGTATCATTCACACTGATATGCAGAGAGCCAATCTTTACATCGGATAAGGTCAAACACTCCGTGTACACCTTCAAATTCAGATACCTCTTTCTTTATCTGGGTTGCAAGCTCTGCCGGAATGCTGGTTCCAAGCAGGTCGTTAACTGGTCCTGCAAGCATCTCAATACCGGCTTTTATGATAACGGCCGATATCAATGCACCCAGAATACCATCCAGCGATACGTTCCACAGCAGCATTACACCAGCCGATACAAGCGTGGCCAATGTGATGATTGCGTCGAATAGGGCATCGGCCCCGGAGGCAGTGAGGGCATCGCTGTTGAGTTGCTCTCCTTTGCGCTTTACATATAGTCCTAACACAATCTTTACGACAATAGCCACAATGATCACGATAAGCGTAACCGTTGTGTAACTGGGCTCTGTTGGCTCAATTATCTTCTTTACGGATTCAATGAGTGACGTAACACCGGCAGATAGCACAATCACTGCAATGATTATGGCACTGAAATATTCAATCCTGCCAAATCCGAAAGGATGTTTGCGGTCAGCCGGGCGCTGTGACAGTTTTGTGCCAACAATGGTAATAACGCTTGACAGCGCATCGCTTAAGTTATTTACTGCATCCATTACAATTGCCACGCTGCTGGCCAGCACGCCAACCGCAGCCTTGAAACCAGCCAGCAGCACATTGGCTGCAATACCAATCCAACTGGTCCTTATTATCTGTTTGCTTCTATCCATAACTTACCATTTTTCCCAGTGGATGTTCTCGGGTTTCCACTTGTCTTTGGGCTCGGGGTTCTCGGCAGGAACACCTATGGGGATGATGCAGAGCGGAGTTACGTTTTCCGGAATATTGAGTGCAGTCTGAATGGGTGCAATGCGCTCCTGAGCGGGATAGCCGGCGGTCCATACGGCACCAAGTCCTAAAGCGTGGGCGGCAAGCAGGATATTCTCAGCGGCTGCCGAGCAGTCTTCATACCAGAACATCTGTTCTGACTGGCCACAAACCACGATAACGGCTCCTGCGGTAGTAAAGGCACCGCTTCTGGGACCTTGACCAAATACTGATGCAATTTTTTTCTTTTCGGTAACTACAACAAAGCGCCAAGGTTGGTTGTTCATAGCTGTAGGAGCTGCCATACCTGCTTTAAGGATAGTTTCCAGGTCCTCGTGTGATACGGGATCACCCGTAAAACTGCGGATGCTGGTTCTTGTCATGATTACATCCAGAGCCGATGGCTCACTTGGCTGCTGCTTGCAACCGGCGATGAAAACTGTAGCAATAATTGCCAATACAATACGGATCTTTCTCATATCTGTAGTCCTAAAATTCAAATCTATCGGCGAATATACAAAAAAATGACACAAAGGGGTCTGACCCTAATGTGTCATTTTAGTAGCGATAGCGACGGCGGAATGCAGCCAGAAGGATGACTGACATTATGAGGGCCAGGACATCGGCCAGGTCAACGGCAAGCCAGACTCCGTCCAGTCCCAGGAATACGGGCAGTACGAATATGGCACCCAACTCGAATACAAGTGTGCGGGTGAATGCTGCAGCAGCCGATACCAGACCGTTGTTCAGAGCCGTAAAGAATGCCGATACGAACATGTTCAGACCGCAAATCATGAAACTGAGCATATATAGGCGAATGGCGTGGGCTGTGAGTGTCTTGAGTTGCAGATCATAGCTTACGAATAAACCTGCCATGGGGTTGCTTAAAACCTCGGATATTATAGTGAGCAGCGTGCCTATGACAAAGAGCAGTATCAGACTCTTGTGCAACAGATTTTTAAGTTCAGCGTGGTTCTGTGCCCCGTAGTTGTAACTGATTACGGGCGATACGGCCAGGTTAAACCCAATGAAGGCCGATGCATAGACGAATCCTATATACATGAGTATGGCGTACACAGCTACGCCGTCCTGACCAATAAGGCGCATGAGCTGCAGGTTATAGCACATGCTGACTATGCTTAATGCAATACTGCCCACATATTCAGACAGACCGTTTGTACATACACGGCCGATGACATTCCCGATGGTCTTGGTTCGTACAAACCGCAGATGCGTCTTGTTGCGTTTCTTTGAGCTGAAATAGTAAAGCGGATATAGTCCTCCTACAGCCATTCCGGCGGCGGTTGCGATGGCTGCTCCTACAAGTCCCCAGCCAAACACCACTATAAAAAGCGCATCGAGCGCAATGTTTGTGAGACCGCTTATTATGGAGAGTTTGGTACCTATCTGCGGGACCTCGGCTGTCATGTATAATGACTGGAAGGCCATCTGGATCATATACAGAGGCATGACAATCAGTACGATACGGCCGTATGTGACGCAGTAGTCAATCATCTGTTCATCGGCCCCAAGCATCAGGCTTATAGGCCTTATGAATATTATGAACAGAACGGTCAGTATGATACCAATGATGAACAGCGTCTTTACAATCATGGAGAATGTACGGCAGGCGCGTTCCTTGTCGCCCTGGCCCAGAATCATAGCCACCAGGGCGCTGCCGCCTGTTCCGAACATGAGTCCTATTGCTCCAGTCATCATTATGGCCGGCCAGATAAGATTGAGAGCTGCAAAAGGAGTTGTTCCGGTAAAGTTTGACACGAACAGGCCGTCGGCGATGCTGTAGGCCGATATGGTCAGCATCATGAGTATGGACGGGAGCGATGAGCGTATCATCCTCCGGTATCCCCAGGTTCCTGCCAGTTCTATCTTCATAGACTACAAAGATACGGAGAAGCCGGCAATGGCCCAAATGCCGGGCTGGGGGACACAGCCGTAATCTATGTAACTTTTGTTGGTCAGGTTATTACCTTCAATGAACACTGTAAGGTTGCGTTTGTCCCATTGGAGTCTGGCATCGGTCAGGAAATAAGGCTCGTAATCATAGACAAGTCCGTCAGTACCGGTATATGTGCCGGCGCGGTCCTGATATCGGCAGTTAATGCCTAAAACAAGGTTGGGAAGTATTCCAAAACGTACTCCGGCAACGGCTTTGTGCCTGAGATACTCCAGGGTGGAACGGCTCTGAATACCTTGTACATCAACTTTGTCTTGGCTGATGTAGCTGTATGCAACATCTGCTGAACGCAGCAGATTCTGTGAGGGAATGAGCGTCTCAAAGTCAAATGAGGCCTTGAGTTCAGTTCCCCATGAGTTTACCTGAGTGAAATTGACAGACTCCCAACGGCGCTGCTCTTGGGGCAAAGTAATATCCATTATCCAGTCAATCATATCGGCCCCGTGGTTGTAGAACAATGATGCCGATGCCTGGATACCGTCATAGTCTGTATATCGGAGTCCGATGTCATAAGACGTGAGTTTTTCAGGCTTGAGATGCTTGTCGGCCTTGTAACCGCCAACACTGTAATAGAGCTCGGTGACAGACGGCAGGCGCAGTGATGTGTTGTATGTGGCGAATGCCTTGAACTTATCAGTTAGCCTGTAGCTCATATCAACGCCGGGATAAATGCTGAAATCGCGTCCGTTCCAGGTGTTGTGCACGCCAACGGCTCCGGCACTTACGGCAAACTTTCCGATGGTGATATTGTGCTCTAAGATAACGCTCAAGTTTGTGCGGTTGAGTCCGTAAATGTAGTCGCGCCCGGTACCTTTGATGTGTATGGGATTGTCCAACGGCTCGCCCAGATTGCCGCTCACCA
>CAJOJD010000093.1 GCA_905234745.1 uncultured Bacteroidaceae bacterium
AGGTGTGGGAACGGGGTTGACGTAACGCTTGTCGACCTTGATCTTCATGCCCTGGGCAATCTCGAGAGTTACAGAAACCTCGTCGATGTCCTTAATCTTGCCGAAAATACCGGAACTTGTCACAACATCCTGATCCTTCTGCAGTGCGTTGCGGAACTTGTCACCCTCCTTGTCCTGACGGGGACGCATGAATATCATGAGCAGTGCCAGCATGACCAGCAGCAGGATGATGGGGTTGCCGAAAAGGCCGCCGCCCTGAGCCTGACCGCCCTCTGCAGATGATGCGGGTGCGTCAAGGTTTACATCCTGGATAAAGTTCACTGTGTGTACGCTGACTTCCTGATATGTCATCTGGAAGGGGTTGAGTAAAAGCATGTTTGCCATAATTGAAATATTTTTTGTTTATAATTCCTTGTTTAAACGACCCTGGGCCGAAAAATCCTTGACGATGGTGTCCAGCATTCCGTTCACGAAACTGCCGCTGGCGGGTGTGCTGAGCAGTTTTGCCAGCTCGACATACTCGTTGATGGTGACCTTGAGCGGAATCTGCGGGAATTTGAGCATCTCGGCCATTGCGACCTGTATGATTATCACATCCAGGAATGCCAGACGGCTGGGATCCCAGCGGCGGCAGTTGGCAGCAACCACCTGTTCGCGCTCCTGCGCCATCTCCAGACCGTGATGCAGCAGGTCAATGGCGAACTGACGGTCCTCATCGTCCTTGAACTCGGTCTTGAGCGGGGTCTCTGCGACCTTTCCGTCCTCAAAGCCCTTGATGGTCTTAAGTACAAATGAATCAATCAGTTCCTTATCGCCGTTCCAGTAGATGTTCTGCTCCTCAAGCAGGGTGTCCAGTTCATCGGACCCCTCGATGAATTCCTTGTAAAGCTTGCGGACCAGTTCCTTATCGGCCTCAAAATCAAACTTCTGGGACTCCAGGTACTCATCCATTATGTCCGATTCCAGGATTGCGGCGATGGTGTTGTTGAGCCAGTCTGACTCGTAAAGCCAGTCAAAATCGTTGCTCTGAACGTATGCGGCCAACTCTACGTTTGACTCCAACTGCTCCAGGAAACGGTTCTGGGCCAGAAGTATCTCCCTGCGAGAAATATGCTGGGCTTTCATGCGCTCCTGCTTTGCTACCGACTTGCGGGTCTTGAGCGCTATCGCCAATGGAATGAACAAAAGGGTTTTGTAAAGAGAATACGCACTGTCAATGCTCTGGGCGAGCTCACGGTCGGCATCGGCTGCCTTCTGAGCGCCATTCTGGTAGTACGCGTAGATTACCTGAACTACTTTCAGTCTGATGAGAACTCTGTTTATCATTTGTGTCCAAACGTAAATCGGTTTGCAAAAGTACAAAAAAATTGCTCACCACACCCATTTTAGGTGCGCTATTTCTTGGAAGGATAGAATCATTTCACCATATTTGTAGAAATTTCAAACTTTACAAGTTTTATGGAGGAATTCAGGAAGAAGACAGCCGACGAGATTGAAAAGGACGTAATATTTTCACACGCCATCAAAGCGGGCAAGCGCATCTACTACATGGATGTCCGCAAGACGCGCAAGGATGAGATGTATCTCTCTATCACAGAGAGCAAAAAGATCGTCAGCGGAGAGGGTGAAGACCAGCAGGTAAGTTTTGAGAAGCATAAGATTTTCCTGTATCGCGAGGATTTCGGCAATTTCATCGACGGCCTGACCAAAACCATAAAATTCATTCACGAGGCCGAGAAAACGGGGGCCGATGACAGCACCGACGTTGAGTCCGATAAGCCCGCGCCGGAGGCATCGGCCGAAAACACCGCTGATGGTGCATCGGACTTTAAGATTGAATTCTGAAACATTTGTTTTTATAAAATAATTGCACTACCTTTGCGCCGCTTTTACGTAAAGCATGCCGTAAAAGGTAGTGTTTTGTGTGATGGTGAATTGAGTAATAACAATTTAGAGTAACACGTTTAAAAATGAAATCAATTGACGTAAAGGGCACAGCCCGCAACGAGTTCGGTAAGAAAGGTGCCAAGGCACTCCGTAAGCAGAATCTTATTCCTTGCAACCTGTACGGTGTAGAGCGTGACGAGAAGGGTCTTCCCGTAGCAAAGGCTTTCAGCGTAACATTTGAGGAGGTTCGCAAGCTTGTATATTCACCCGATATTTTCTCAGTTAACCTGACCATTGACGGTACAACCGTTCTGGCAGTTATGCGTGAGATCCAGTTCCACCCCGTAAAGGACAACATCCTGCACATTGACTTCTATCAGGTTGATCCCAAGAAGCCTATCGTTATGGCTGTTCCCGTTAAGCTGAACGGTCTGGCTGCCGGTGTCAAGGCTGGTGGTAAGCTGGAGCAGATCCTGCGCCGCGTTAAGGCTAAGGCTCTCTACACTGCAATTCCTGAGAAGATTGAGATTGATGTTACACCTCTTACCATCGGTAAGTCATTCAAGGTTGGTGACCTGCAGGTTGAGGGCATCGAGTTCACAAGCCCCAAGGAGGCTGTGATCTGCACAGTTTTGTCAACACGTTCTGCTGCTGCCGCTGAGGCAACTGAGGAGGCTGGTGCTGAGGCTCCCGCTGCTGCACCTGCTGCTGAGGCTCCCGCCGCTGAATAATAGAATTTTTTTGCTTCGCATGAAGTATCTGATTGTGGGGCTGGGTAATCCGGGCGACGAATACCAAGATACCCGCCACAACATAGGATTTATGGTATTGGACGCCCTCGCAAAGGCGTCCAATACTGTTTTTGAGGACAAGCGATACGGTTTTGTCGGTTCGATGAGGATTAAAAACCGCGAGCTTGTGCTCCTGAAGCCTACTACCTTCATGAACCTGAGCGGAAACGCAGTCCGCTACTGGATGAACAAGGAGAACATCGACCCTGAGAACCTTCTGGTTGTGGCCGATGACCTTGCACTGCCCCTTGGAAAGATACGTCTTCGTAAACAAGGCAGCGGCGGCGGACACAACGGCATAGGCAACATCATCCAGGTTCTTTGCTCCGAGCAGTTTGCACGCCTGCGTTTTGGCATCGGTAACGATTTCCCGATGGGCGCTCAGATAAAGTTTGTGCTGGATCCTTTCAGCGACGAGGAGCGCAAGGTGCTTGACGAGCGTATTCCTGTGGCAGTCGAGGCTGTTCGCAACTTCTGCCTGGCCGGTATCGACGATACCATGTGCAAGTTCAACAACAAGTAATCTTTTATTTATGGCTGAGGCAAGGATTGACAAGTGGCTCTGGTCTGTCCGCATTTTCAAGACCCGCACAATTGCGTCCGAGGCCTGCAAAAAGGGCAGGATCTCAGTGAACGACGTCCAGGTGAAACCGTCCAAAACGGTGCACGAGGGTGATATCGTTCAGGTTCGCAAGCCGCCTGTAACCTATTCTTTCCGTGTGCTTCAGTGCATCGAAAACCGCGTCGGCGCAAAACTTGTCCCCGAGATGATGGAGAACATCACTCCGCAGGACCAGTACAATCTCCTGGAAATGAACCGCATAGCCGGTTTCGTGAAGCGCGACGCCGGTCTGGGTCGTCCCACCAAGAAAGACCGCCGCGACATGGAGGATTTCCTCTCCGAATTCGACTTCGACGAGTAGCATCGCGGGTTGGGGCAAATTGGGGCAAATTGGGGCAAATTGGGGACGGTTCTTTTTTTGCCCTCGGAAAAGGGCAAAAAAAGAACCCCCAATTTCTGCAGTCATATAAAATAATATTTTATATGGCTATTTTCTTGGTGATTTGTGAAAAAGTGTTTAACTTTGCAGCCGCAACTCCTTGGTAAAACTAAAAGGACATCGAATGGAAAAGGTAACAGTATTGACATCGGACCAGCTGTATAACAGTTTTCTGGATCCAAAGTATATTCCAGCAGGTCAGAACAAGTATTATCTCCGCAACACGCAGGTATGCGCCCCCAAGAGCGGCTGGCGTCATCTGACCAGTTCAGAAATCGAGGCTCTCGTAAAGAACGACAACACCGCAATGAGCTGGGACAACATCCTCGTCACCGACGAGTTTGATCCCACCATGATCAAGAACAACAAGTTCTACGGTTTCGTGCGCATCGGCCGAGTAACATCAAACGGCCTCCAGTACCACGACCTGCGCCTCTCGATCGGTATCACAAACAGTTCAATCCACTCGTGCGACATCGGCGACGACTGCGCCATCCACAACGTGCACTACCTGTCACATTATATAATAGGTGACCGATGCATGCTCTTCAACATCCAGGAAATGTCCTGCACTGACCACGCAAAGTTCGGCAACGGCATCGTAAAGGAGGGCGAGGAAGAGGATGTACGCGTCTGGCTTGAGCTCATGAACGAGACCGGCTGCCGCAAGGTGCTCCCGTTTGACGGAATGATTGCGGCCGATGCCTACATGTGGGCCAAGTTTATCGATGACCGACGCCTGCAGGACCGCCTCAAGGCCATCACTCAGAGTTCGTTCGATAACCGCCGCGGATTCTACGGAACAATAGGTTACGGAAACGTCATCAAGAACTGCTGGATCATAAAGGACGTAAAGATCGGCAACTGCTGCTACATCAAGGGCGCCAGCAAACTCAAGAACATAACCATCAACTCATCGGAGGTGGATCCCACACAGATCGGCGAGAACGTGGTGCTGGTGAACGGTATCATTGGTTACGGATGCCGTCTGTTCTACTCCGTGATTGCCGTAAGATTCGTTCTGGGCAGTCATTCAAATCTGAAATACGGTGCCCGACTCATGAACTCGTTCATGGGCGACAACTCCACAATATCCTGCTGTGAGGTGCTCCACAACCTGATTTTCCC
>CAJOJD010000094.1 GCA_905234745.1 uncultured Bacteroidaceae bacterium
CTGTATCCGCTATAGTTCTTTCCTGCTATCAGATTGGCTACGGCCAGGAAAGTGGGGCAGTCCACGTTATTCTCGCGGCATACCTCCGCAATGGTACTGTCTCCAAAGCCGAAATGTATTCCGAATCTGCTTAATGCTAAGAGAATCAGATTGTTGTCATCAATCAGATCCCTCATCTTGTCCTGAAGCGTGTATTCAGTTTTCATAACTATTAATGAGTATCCGACTGCAAAAATACAAGTTTTAGGTATATGCCTTCATACCCAAAAGTGAGTATTAGCCAAAGAGGCGAATTTCACAAAAAGTGAGTATTGCGGCAGTGATGCCGATTCAGGACCTTTGCACCGTCTTAAAAAAAACAGAAATGAACAAGACACTGACAGCAATCATATTATCTGTTATACCTTTTTCAATAACATCAGCCCAAGGTTTAAGTGTGGGTGGTTACGGTGAAGTAGCCATGAGCCGTAACTTTTACAGCGACAATGTGTACCGATATTCAAATCCTACCAAATATAAGGATGATCCCAGTCACGGCCGGTTTGACATACCTCATGCCGTAATCTATCTGGGATATGATTTTGGCCAGGGATGGTCAATGCAAACCGAGATTGAGTTTGAGCATACCGGTACTGGCAGTGCCGTCGAGAAAGAGTTCACCGAGGCCGGAGAGTGGGAGTCGGAGATAGAGAAGGGCGGTGAGGTTGCCCTTGAGCAGTTCTGGCTGCAGAAATCATTCAAATCATGGCTTAATCTGCGTGTAGGCCATTTTGTAGTTCCGGTAGGTGCGCTTAATAACGCTCATGAGCCCCTGAACTTCTTTACCGTTTATCGTCCTGAGGGTGAGTTTACAGTCCTGCCTTCAACCTGGCACGATACAGGTATCAGCCTTTGGGGTGATGCAGGCAGTTGGAGCTATGAACTCCAGATGATTGCGGGACTTGACGCTTTCATGTTCAACCGCGACAATTTCATAAAGTACGGAGCAGCATCGCCTTATGAGTTCAAGGTGGCCAACAATTACGGTTTTGCAGCAAGAATTGACAACAGGTCAATCAGTAACCTGCGACTGAGCGTAAGCGGCTACTACGGCAACAGCATGCATAATTCATTCCCCAATGACCTTAAGGATACCAGATATAAGGATGTCAAGGGCCGCACATGGATTGGCAGCTTTGATTTCAGCTACAAAGGAAAGAATCTGATCGTGCGCGGTAACGCTGATTACGGTCATGTATCGGACGCCGTTACCATCAGTACGATTAAGCGTAACATGAGCTCAAACAACGCTCCTTACAAGAAGACTCCGGTTGGTCAGTCGGCAATTACATACGGTGCTGAAGCCGGTTATGACATACTTGGCCATTCAGAAAAGATTCAGGACAAGCTCTTTGTATTTGGCCGATATGAATACTACGATCCGTATATACCGGCATCGGACCAGCAGGATTACACCTTTACCGATGTGCACAGGATTGCGGCAGGAATAAACTGGCTGCCCATACCTCAGATTGCAGTCAAGGCCGAGTTCTCGGAGCGTTTCCGTCAGGAGCGTTACAATAACGAGCCGTCGGTATCGATAGGAATAGCATACATGGGATTTTTCAAATAATAATTTAGATAACAATGAACAAGAAACTGGTTTTTGGAATGGCAGTAGTTGCTATGGCACTCACTGCCTGTGACGACGAGAAAAAGGGTGAGAACACTGTTGCTCTTGACAATGACATCAAGGCAGCTGTTGAGCAGTATGTACCCGGTGTGGTATATTCAACCTATAACGATCTGGCCAGAGAGTCAGAGGAACTGTACGACCTGCTTGCCGCTGCAGCAGAGAAGGGTGTAGATGCGCTCTCACAGGCTGAGGTTGACGCCATCTGCGCCAAGTTCCTGCAGGCCCGCCAGTCATGGGAGGAGTCTGAGGCTTTCCTGTACGGTGCAGCAACTGATTTCGGTATTGATCCGCACATTGATACATGGCCTCTGGATGTTGAGGCTCTTGCTACTGCACTGAGCAACTCAGAGCAGGTATCAAATCTTGAAGGAGAGGATGGTATCGGATATGCATCGGCCAAACTGGGTGCCGAGTTGCTTGGATTCCACGGAATTGAGTTCATCCTGTTCCGTGACGGCCAGAACCGTTCTGTAGAGGCTCTGCGCAGCAATGAGGACGATGAGGCATTCAGCGGCAAGACCGTAACAGGTGCACAGGAGCTGATTTACGCTACCGCAGTGGCCGGTGACCTTCGCGACAACTGCTACCGTCTTATCGTATCATGGAGCCCCGATGCCCCCGAGGCTTATCAGGAGCGTTGCGAGGAGCTTGAGGTTCCGGTTACAATGACCGGTTCTGACAAGACCTACGGTGAGAATATGCTGGGTGCAGCAAAGGCCGGAAGCACATATGCTACATGGCAGGAGACAATGGCATCAATTCTGGTTGCCGGATGCTCAAACATCTGCAACGAGGTTGCCAACGTAAAGATGGGTAACGCTCACAGCGGTGAGGATGTAAACTACATTGAGTCACCCTACAGCAAGAAGTCATTCCAGGATTTCATTGACAACATACTCAGTATTCAGTACTCACTCTACGGCAAGGCAAATGTCAATGCTCCCGAGAGCAATTCAATCATGAATGTTCTCAAGAACTACAAGTATGACGGTGCCGAAGTTCTGCAGACAAAACTGAACGCTTCAGTTGAGGCTCTTAAGGCTTGCCAGGCCAAAGGCGCATTCGTAGATATCTATACAGATGCTCTGGTCCAGGCTGCAATGGATGTAATCAACGAACTTGACGAAGAACTTAACAAAGCCGCCGAGTGGATTGTTAAACAGTAATATAATATGAACATAAAAGGATTTAGCGCCCTAGTCATAGGGTTGACCGTTGCCGTCGGATGTACCGACGGCAATAGCGGTATTAAGGAGAACGTTAATACCCGTGAGCCCGATGCCAAGTATGTTGGCCAGGCAGTTGGTAATTTCAGTGCCGATGAGTGGTATCCCGGCGGTGAACTTGGTACTACCACTAATGTAACTGCAGGATGCTACCAGGATGAAACTCCATCAGTAGTCAATCAGAATCTGCTGACAGCATTCAATATGGGTGAGGCCGCATTTGAGCGCAAATACACGACCTCTACCGCTCCGTTCAAGGGACTGGGACCGGCTTACGTACGCTCATCATGTCTGGATTGCCATCCCGGTTATGGTCACGGCAAGCGTCAGTCACAGTACCGTGCAGAGTTCGGAAACGGTTATCTGCTGGTTATCTATCATCCCGTAGATGGTCAGAACAGCGATGACGGTCCGTATGTATCGGAAGTGACAGGTATGCCTCAGACCAAGGCTACATATCCGTTCCTGCCTCCAATCGATGAGGAACAGATTGATATCCAGTGGCTCCAGGTTACTGAAATGGCGAGCGGACTGCCCATGAAGTTTCCCGACGGTGAGGAATACAGCCTTATCTATCCTGAACTGACCATTCCCGAGAGCGCATTCAATACCAGCCCCACTCCATATCAGACCGGCGCTGTGGCATTCCGTCTGGAATCCACCATCGGCATTATAGGTTCGGGACTTCTC
>CAJOJD010000095.1 GCA_905234745.1 uncultured Bacteroidaceae bacterium
TGGCGCCAGAGAGGTCCTAAGGAGAAGGGACAGTTCAAGGTGTATGAAATGAAGGATATCCCCACCGATACCTCATTCCTTGAGATGCTTGACATTCTGAACGAGCAGCTCATCAATGCCGGTGAGGAACCCGTGGTATTTGACCACGACTGCCGCGAGGGTATCTGCGGTATGTGCTCACTCTATATAAACGGACATCCGCACGGACCTGCCACAGGTGCTACCACCTGCCAGCTCTACATGCGCCGTTTCAAGGATGGTGAGACCATCACCGTTGAGCCTTGGCGTTCAGCCGGTTTCCCCGTAATCCGTGACCTTATGGTTGACCGCCGTGCTTATGACAAGATCATGCAGGCCGGTGGTTACGTATCAATCAACACCGGTGGTGTACCTGATGCCAACGCAATTCCTATCTCTAAGGAGAAGGCCGATCTGGCTATGGATGCTGCATCATGCATCGGTTGCGGTGCTTGTGTAGCTGCCTGCAAGAACGGTTCAGCAATGCTGTTTGTAAGTGCCAAGGTAAGCCAGCTGGCTCTGCTCCCGCAGGGTCAGGTAGAGGCTGCCCGCCGCGCCAAGGCAATGCTCTCCAAGATGGATGAGCTGGGATTCGGTAACTGCACCAACACCCGTGCCTGCGAGGCCGAGTGCCCCAAGTGCATCAGCATCAGCAACATCGCCCGCCTGAACCGCGAGTTCATCGCTGCCAAGCTGAGCGATTGATACTGAAACCTTTTAATCTAAATATCTGCGGTGGAATGCGTTTCCACCGCAGATTTATTCCTAATTGCTACAATACTTTATTCTCAATGATTACCCGTTTTTCCATATTCACATTGTCTGCAGCGCTTGTTCTGAGTCTGAGCGTATCCGCCAAGGTGGTAACAGTAAATAATGCCGAGATAGCCGCCAAAAACTTTCTGGCTTCAAAAGGTATGCCTCAAGAGGAGTTGGTGTTGCTTAAAACCAACGTTGAACCGACAGTTCTGCGTGCTCCTTCAACAGTTCCCGACTCACCTGCATTTCATATTTTCAGCGACAGGGATAAAAAAGAGATAATAGTAGTGTCAGGCGATGACGTTACCCGCCCCATACTTGGTTATTCTTTCAATTATAATGCCGATGAAAACGGCGAAATTCCTCCTGCAATGCAGGATTGGCTCACTGAAATGGAAAGGCAGATAACCCAGGCCCGCAAGGCAGGAATTGAACAGAGCGCTGAGGCTGCACGTCAATGGAGAGCACCGGCTTCAGGTAATGTCGTAAAGCAACTGAATACGGCCAAATGGGGTCAGAATTATCCGTTCAATCTGGATTGCCCGATCTTTGAAGGTGCCAGATGTATAACAGGGTGTGTGCCGACATCGTACGCCATACTTATGAAATACTACCGCTATCCTTCGGGTGCAACTGGTTCCGCTCCGGCATATTACTCCCAGAAAGTGGGTATAGCAGTTTCATCCAGGGATCTGAGTGCCACCTATGATTGGGATTCAATGCTGATGGATTATTCGGGTGATTACAGTTACGAGCAGGCAATGGAGGTTGCAAGACTGATGGCGGATATCGGTGCAGCCTTAAAAGCCGACTACTCGCCTCAGGAAACCGGGGCCCGTTATGAAGGAGGCTATATGTTCAAGCATTTCGGATATAATCTGGGACCCCGATATCTCAAATCAGGTTACTCTGCCCAGGAATGGAATGAAATGATGAAAGAGCAGTTGGACGGTAACCGTCCGGTTCTTTACAACGCATCAATAGCAGACAATTCGGCAGCTCACAGCTACATTATAGACGGCTATACGGATCAGGATTATTTCTGTATCAACTGGGGATGGGCCGGAAACTGTGACGGAGTATACGCATTGGATGCAATGATCCCTTATGATCTTCCATATTATACTTTTACAGGTTCCCAGGCTGCCTATTTTGATTTCCAGTCTGCATTGGGTCTGCCGACTGTAGCCAAGGTAGATGACTCTATTGAATGCCCGTCTGTCGAAGCCGCTTTAGCCATAGCTCCCGGCGGTACCAAACCCGTTAAGATAACGATTGAGGGTAATTGTTATATTGACGAAGCCAGGGTAATGAGCAATCAGAATATCGTTCTGGACCTTAAAGGCTCAAAGATAGAAGTCTTAAACTACGGACTGGTTAACTGGGGAAACCTTATCATCGCCGACAGTAAGGGAAACGGCAACATGGTATTTAAAAGAGGAAATACTGAAATCATCACCAATTACGGCAATCTGACCGTTTATGGAGGTGAATATGTCAATCAGGTAGAGATAAAGGAAGGAGACAACCAGTTTTATCGCCGATGCATATGGTCCGATAGGGGTTCTCAGACCAATATAAAGGGAGGTAAGTTCAAAGCCATTGCGGGAGTGGTATGTACTAACGGTCGTTTGACGATAGACGGTGGAGAGTTTGAGTGCATAGGAAATGAGACCGTCATAAGCAACTACTGTACTGATGATACCGTTACCATCAACGGAGGAACATTCCAGAATATGACCAATCACACCGACGGTTCCAATTACCGCCGTGTCATATGGAGCAGTGCCGGTACGGTGACACACATTACCGGCGGCGTGTTCAACTGCAAGAACCCGGTTGTCTTTTCCAATGGAAACTGTATCATAGATAACGGACGGTTTGAATGCATTGGAAATACATCGACCGTCTACAACTACTCGACAACGGGCAAGATGACCATAAACGGCGGAATATTCGTAAACAGTCTAGGTGTCAAGGAACCCAACGACTACCGCCGTGCATTCTATTCAGTGGCAGAATCAGAGACTACTATAAACGGCGGAAAATTCACAAGCTCTTATCAGGTACTTACAATAGTAGGTAAAGCCGTCATTAATGATGCTACCATTGAGAATCCCAACGACGGAGTAGGTATTCTGGCAGGCGGAACCGGTCATGTGACAGTCAACTACAGCAAGATACAGGCCAAAGAGATTTTCCACAACAACGGCTCTTATCTGAAGTGTTTCGGCGGTCTTTACTCAAAGACAATATCCGGCACTTATCTGGGTACCGGCTGTCAGTGCGTAATGAATGACGATGACGCCACGGCCTCAGTATATCACTATAAGGTTGTGAATCCTTCCGGTGTAGAGAATGTCATTAACTCTAACGATATCTATGAGCAGCATTATGACCTTAACGGCATAGCTGTTCCGGACAACAAATCAGGAATCCATATAATCCGCACATCTGACGGCAGGACAATGAAGGTCCTGTACAGATAAAACAGACAGATAAGATAAAAGCGGACCGTCAATCTGACGGTCCGCTTTTATTGTATTGATCTTAAACGCTTATTTCTTAGTACTCATCCTCGTTAAAGATGCCAAGAACACTTGATAGAACACTTATTATCAGCTAATTTATATGCCTTTTATCTCGGCATCAACCACGTAAAGGTCACCATCCTCATCGACTAATACATTACGTGGAACGACATCCCAGACTTCATAAGTATTGTTTGTATAATGCCCTTCTTTTGACGACTTTTCAAATCCGAGAGCAATCATATAAGTGTCA
>CAJOJD010000096.1 GCA_905234745.1 uncultured Bacteroidaceae bacterium
GTAATTTCCTGGGCGGCTGTCTTTGCGGAGTCAATCTTCTGCTCGTACTGTGCTTTGGCAGGTGCGTTTTTCTTCTGGCTGTTACCGGACCACAGCAACACCAGGATAACTATGACACTGATTAATGAGATGCCTATGAATGTTCTTCTATCCACTGTAAGACTGTTATTATTTGTTTACGGACTGCGAAATTACACAAAAAAGAGACACCTTATTAAATGTAAGTTTATATATGATGGGTTTTTATTGTATTTTTGCACTTGATATGGCAAGAAAGCTTACTATGATCCGTATTGCGGCGGTAGCTGCATTACTCACATTGCCTATATCGGTTGCCGCCCAGGGAGTCCGCGATACGATTCGTGCGACCCTTCCTGATTCGTTGTCACTTCCCTTTGAGATCGATGAACCTGAGATAACGTTCGATGACATATCGGACAATCCCCTTTATTACAAGCTGTTCATGCCGCTGGTGCTGTACGGATCGGCCGTATCGGAAGCAATCTCGCCCGAACCGGATGACATGATAGATCAGGATAACCTGCTTACGCTGGATCCGCTGGAGACGGGTAATGACCATACTCTGGCCAGGATGATAGACGAGGCGCTGGTAAGGATTTATCTGGAGCATCCCGAACTGGTCAAGATGACCGAGGCGGAACTGATGGACGTGCCGGGAATCATCCCCATATCGGACGATATCGCAAGCGGAATACGTCTTAAGGATTCAAGGCTCAAGGTCGATGCACCTACTGACAAGAGTCCCGAAAGGGTGCGTTCCAGACTGCGTTACTGGAAGACGTTCGGCAATTTTCAGGGTAAGTATACGCAGAGCTACTACTCCGAGAACTGGTACAAGGGCGGTGAAAGCAACCACTCAATCCTGGGTCAGATAAATCTGGAGGCCGATTATGCCAAGAACCAGACTACGTTTGACAACAAGCTGGAGCTTAAGCTGGGTTACTACAACACATCGCAGGCTCAGGGCAAGACCACTTTCCGTACCAATGAGGACCTTATCCGTTTTACCTCGAAATACGGTCTGAAGGCGTTCGAGAACTGGTACTATTCGGCCCAGTTCCAGGGATATACGCAGTTTGCACCGGTTTGGGACACAAAGGTTCCGACCAAACTGAAATCAAAGTTCATGGCGCCGGCTTACGGTAACGTATCGGTGGGTCTGGATTACAAGCCCAAGTTCAAGAAGAAGGGTACTACGCTCTCAGTGCTGCTTTCACCATTCTCATATAACCTGAAATATTCGGCTGTGGACAGCATAGCCACAAGTTTCGGTATCGATGCGGGCAAGCAGGTGAAGCACAGTTTCGGTTCCCGTTTTGAGAGTAACCTTAAATGGACTTTCCTGGAGGACTTTACGTGGACCAACAAGACCCAGTTCTATACCACATATGAGAGCACTGAGTTCAACTTTGAGAATACCATTGACTACCGTCTCTCAAAGTATCTGTCGCTGCAGTTTTTCTGCCACTGGCGTTTTGACGACAGCGTGAAGCGCAAAAAGGACAAGGACGGTAACCTGATGGGTTACGGTCAGTTCAAGGAATTCTTTACACTTAACTTTAATTACGCCTGGTGATTCTTGCGGCGCTCGCGCATGATGTCGCGGCGGCGTTTGAACGGTGACTCCGGCTCGCGGGCCATATACCAGTACTCCATATGGTCCGTGGTGATGGGGAAGAGACGTGTCAGTACCAGCAGCAGCTTGCTCGTGAATGTGAGCGTTGCGCGGCGTGAACGGCGGCGTATGTGGTTGAGCATGATCTCACCGACACGCTCGGATGTCATCATCTTGCCCTCCTCGCGCGGGGTGTCACCCTGCTGGCTTCCATCGGCCATAAGAGCGGTCTTGCGTATGTTTGATGCGGTGAATCCGGGGGCGTAGATCATTACGTGAAGTCCGTCGTAGAGATGCTCTGAACGCAGTGTGTCCAGGAATCCGTTGATGGCGAACTTGGATGCCGAGTAGCCTGTGCGGCCGGGAAGTCCCTTGTAGCCTGCGGTCGATATTACTCCCACAACCGATCCCTTTGTGTCCAGGAGGTAGGGCAGAGCATACTTGGTGCAGTATACCGTTCCCCAGAAATTCACATCCATCAGACGGCGTATCACACACAGGTCCAAATCCTTGAACATGGCGCGCATGGAGATTCCCGCGTTGTTTATCAGGATGTCTATGCGGCCGAATGTCTTTACGGTCTGCTCTATGAGGTTGCGGCAATCGGCCTCTACTGAGACATCGGTCTTAACGCTTATTACTTCTGTATACTGTGAGAGCTCTTTCTGCAGCTCTTCAAGCTTGTCTATGGAACGGGCGGCAAGGACTACTTTGGCCTGGTATTTGGCAAGCAGGGAGGCGGTGGCCAGACCGATTCCGGAACTGGCTCCTGTGACAATTGCAACTTTGTCCTTAAAATACTTCTGGTTGTTCATCAGGTTGGTCTAAATATGCCGTAAAGATAAATTGTTTTTCGGGATTTGATGCCTTTGGATGTGTTTTCGTAGCCATAATGAACATAAATTACTCCTTTTTGTGTATTTTCGCGCCTTGAAAAACAATAAATATGACCGTAACACTTCTTTTGCACTGCCCCGACAGACCGGGAATCATTGCAGACATTACCAATTTCATTACCGAGAACTGCGGAAACGTGGTTTATCTGGCGCAGTTCGTGGATCACGTTGAGAACGTGTTCAATATGCGCATAGAATGGAATATCGACGAGTTCCTGATACCTAAGGAGAAGATTTCCGATTACTTTGGTACGCTCTATGCCAAGAAGTACGATATGAAGTTCCGTCTCTATTTCAGCGATACGAAACCTCGTATGGCCATATTCGTATCAAAGATGTCACACTGCCTGTTTGACCTGCTGGCCCGTTACAGCGCAGGCGAGTGGAACGTTGAGATACCTCTGATTGTCAGCAACCATCCCGATATGGAGCATGTGGCCAAGATGTTCGGCATTCCTTATTACGTTTATCCCATCACAAAGGAGAACAAGCTGGAGCAGGAGAGCGCAATGCTGGAGCTGCTTAAGGAGAACAACATCGATTTCATTGTTCTGGCACGTTACATGCAGATTATCGGCGACCGTATGATTGCCGCTTATCCCAATAAGATCATCAATATTCACCATTCGTTCCTGCCGGCATTCGTGGGTGCAAAGCCTTATCAGGCTGCGTTTGACCGCGGTGTCAAGATTATCGGCGCAACCAGTCACTACGTTACTGCGGAGCTTGATGCCGGTCCTATAATCTGTCAGGATGTGGTGCGTATTTCACACAAGGATATGCCTAAGGATCTTATGAACAAGGGCAAGGATCTGGAGAAGATCGTTCTGTCCCACGCCGTCCAAAAGCACATAGAACACAAGATCCTAGTATATAAGAATAAAACGGTGGTCTTCAGTTGACCACCGTTTTTTCTTTCTTGAGTGCCTCAAGTTTGAACATTTCATCGCGGTACTGGGCGGCTTCCATGAAATCCATTCGGGAGGCGGCTTCGTTCATG
>CAJOJD010000097.1 GCA_905234745.1 uncultured Bacteroidaceae bacterium
CTGAGCGACCATGAGTATCACAAGCTGCGCCGCATAGCAATAGATATCATACGCCACGTGGGTATAGTGGGAGAGTGCAACGTCCAGTATGCCCTGGACCCCAACTCCGATGATTACCGCGTGATTGAGGTTAACGCCCGATTGAGCCGCTCATCGGCCCTGGCATCAAAGGCAACCGGCTATCCTCTGGCATTTGTGGCTGCAAAACTGGGCCTGGGCTATGGTCTGGATGAGATTCCAAACTCAGTGACCAAGGTTACATCGGCCTGCTTTGAGCCCGCCCTGGACTATGTAGTCTGCAAGATTCCGCGTTGGGACCTGGGTAAGTTTGAGGGCGTGTCACGTCTGATAGGTTCCAGCATGAAGTCTGTGGGTGAGATCATGTCAATAGGACGCACCTTTGAGGAGGCTATCCAGAAGGGTATGCGTATGATTGGGCAGGGCCTGCACGGATTTGTGTGCAACAACGTGCATGTGCCTGATATAGAGGCAGAGCTGGTGAATCCTACCGATCGCCGTCTTCCGGCAATTGAACTGGCTTTTGCCCAGGGTTACACCGTAGATAAGCTGCATGAGCTTACCAAGATTGACAAGTGGTTCCTGTGCCGCCTGGCCAACATCCATAATATCAAGGAGCAGTTGGCTGCTGCCGGTGACCTTAAGAATGTGAGCGAGGATCTGCTGCGCGAGGCCAAATGCATGGGATTCAGTGATTATCAGATTGGTAAACTTACCATACAGGGCGATAAGCTTAATCCGCATGAAAAACAGGCCGCAGTACGCAAATACCGCAAGAGTCTGGGCGTTCTGCCTGTTGTAAAGCAGATTGATACGCTGGCAGGCGAGTATCCGGCATTTACCAACTACCTCTATATCACTTATAACGGAACTGAGAATGACGTTCAGTTTGAGCAGGACAGCAAGTCTGTGATAGTTCTGGGTAGCGGTGCTTACCGCATAGGTTCATCAGTTGAGTTTGACTGGTGCGGTGTAGCTGCCGTGAAGAAGATCCAGGAGATGGGTTACAGGGCAGTTATGATTAACTACAACCCAGAGACCGTAAGTACTGACTACGATACCTGTGACCGCCTGTTCTTTGATGAGCTTACGCTTGAGCGTGTGCTCGATATATGCGATATGGAGGCTCCCAAGGGCGTTATCGTATCAACCGGCGGACAGATTCCGAATAACCTGGCTCTGCTGCTTGATCACGAGGGAATAAACATCCTGGGCACATCGGCCAAGTCAATCGATATGGCCGAGGACCGTCAGAAGTTCTCCGAGATGTGTGACTCGCTTGGTATTGACCAGCCGCGCTGGAAGGAGCTTACCAGTATGGATGATATCTGGAGCTTTGTGGATGAGGTGGGTCTGCCTGTGCTTATCCGTCCGTCATACGTGCTGTCAGGTGCCGCCATGCGTGTGGTAAGTGACCGTGCGGAGCTTGAGACTGCGCTCAACAACGCCGCTGTAGTCAGTCAGGAGCATCCGGTTGTGGTGACCGAGTTCCTGCAGCGTGCCAAGGAGGTTGAGATTGATGCTGTGGCCCAGAACGGCGTTATCAAGTGCTACGCAATCAGTGAGCATATCGAGTTTGCAGGAGTCCATTCAGGCGACGCTACGGTGGTATTTCCAGCTCAGAAGCTCTACTACGAGACCATACGTCAGATAAAGAAGATATCCAAGAAGATTGCCGGTGCCCTGAACATTTCGGGCCCGTTCAATATCCAGTTCCTGGCTAAGGAGAACAGTATCAAGGTTATAGAATGTAACCTGCGTGCATCGCGCTCGTTCCCGTTCGTAAGCAAGATTACCAAGTTCAACTTCATCGGCATGGCCACTGAGATCATGCTGGGCAAGGAGGTTGAGCCGTTCGGCAAGACGTTTGCCGATATAGACTACGTGGGTGTCAAGTGCTCACAGTTTTCATTTGCACGTCTTCTAAAGGCCGATCCTATACTGGGTGTGGATATGGCATCTACCGGTGAGGTTGCCTGCATAGGTGACAACTATCATGAGGCTCTGCTCAAGAGTATGATATCGGTAGGCACACGCGTTCCTTCAAAGGAGAAGGGTATCCTACTGTCATCGGGCCCAACAAAGTCCAAGATTGACCTGTTGGATGCAGCACGTATCCTTGATGATTACGGCTACAGGATCTACGCTACAAGCGGTACGGCCCATTTCCTTGAGGAGAACGGCGTGAAGGTGGCTGAGGTGCTGCACTGGCCGGATTCGGATGAGAAGCCCAACGTCATTGACTATATGCGTGGCGGCAAGATTGACCTGGCCATCAACATTCCCAAGAACAATACGGCGCGTGAGCTCCAGAACGGCTACCAGATTAGGCGTACGGCTGTTGATTTCAACATCCCGCTTATTACCAACGCCCGTCAGGCAAGTGCCTTCATCTACGCCTTCTGCAAGATAGGAGTTGATGGTCTGGCCATAAAGCGCATAGACGAGTACGTCTGATTTTTATTAAAAAGTTATTCATCTTATAATAAGGCGAATGAGTCGATTCATCCCGAACCGACTCATTCAAATAAAATCTAATACCATGAAAAACACGATGCAAATTTACATCATATTTTTTCACTTTCTACATTTTTTTACAACTATTTGCTGTTTCCTGACCATATTTGTATTTTTCCGCCCCCTTTACTCCGCTTCCGGGCCATTAATTCAGTCTTTTTTCCATCGTTCTCGAAGCTTTCTTTACTCCTCTTAAGGAAAAAACTTTTTCCCCTTAAGGGACGCAGGTTCAAGACATATGTCTTTTTTGTGTATTTTTGCAAATTAAAAGAATAAGTTATGACAATCCGAAAACGATATACAGTTATCATTCTGGTATTGCTTGTGGTATCGGCACTTGTTTATGCCGGGACGCAGAGCCAGAAGGAGGATCCCATTGTGGAGAGCATAGCTAAGGTATGCGCCCGGATGGAATCCATGAGTTGCGATTTCCGTCAAGTTCGTAAGGTGCCGCTTATGGATGTGCCACAGGAGTCTAAAGGCAGGATGCTCTATCGCCGTCCGGGTGCGCTGAAATGGTCATATACGGAACCGTTCGTGAACTCGTTCACCATAGACGGTGACATAATCTCAATAAACAACGGGGATGGTGATACGGAGGTAAGTGGTGAGGCCGCCCGGATGTTCAAGGGGATGGCCGGTATAATGTTGGGCTGCATGACCGGTGAGAGCCTGAAGGACAAACGACTGTTCCAGACGTCGGTCACGGAGAAGGATGGTGAATGGGTGGCGGTGCTTGTGCCGCAGCGCAGGGAGATAAAGCGAGTGTTCACGCAGATAGTTATGGTGTTTGACCCAG
>CAJOJD010000098.1 GCA_905234745.1 uncultured Bacteroidaceae bacterium
GAAAAACGGACAAAATATGCTTAAGAGAAAGATTGATAGTATAATAGACTCTATCTATGATGGCAGTAATATGGCTCTGATGCTTACGGGTGCCAGACAGGTGGGTAAGACAAACGCTTTCAGACGCCTTGCACAAAGAAGGTTTGAGCATTATCTGGAGATAAACTTTCTGGAAACCCCCAGTGCCAAGCACATATTTGACGGTGTGGAAAATGCAAAAGAGATGTTACTCAGGATATCAGCTTTTGCAGATGAGCCGCTTGTGCCCGGAAAAACGTTTATACTGTTTGATGAGGTTCAGAAATGTCCTGACTGCATTACCAAGATAAAGTTTCTGGTGGATGAAGGCAGTTTCCGCTACGGACTGACTGGATCTCTGCTGGGTGTAGAACTGAAGGATCTGAAAGCCAAAGCTGAGCAGATGAACAAGGATGCAGATATGCCTGTGGGTTATATGGACATAAAGGAGATGTTCCCGCTGGATTTTGAGGAGTTTACTGAGGCTATTGGCGTAGCGCCTAACGTATGGGTACATATACGCGAATGTTTTGATGAGAGAAAGATGGTTGATGCCGTGGTTCATGAACGTATGATGGCGGTGTATAGGCTATACCTGATGGTGGGCGGTATGCCGGAACCGGTGTTGCAGTATCTGAAATCAAACGACATGCAGCTGGTGGGCCAAGAACAGCAGGCTATACTAAATCTGTACAAGCAGGATATTGGTCAGTATGATACCGGCAACAAACTGTATATTGATGAGATATTCAAGCTTATACCATCGGAACTGAATGCCAAGAACAAGCGTTTTATACTGAAGAATCTGAATGAAAACTTTAAGTTCAACCGATACGAGGACAGTTTCCTATGGTTGAAAAACGCAGGGGTGGCTATTCCTACGTATAATGTGGAAGAGCCAAAAGTGCCGTTCATATTGAATAAACAGAGGAATCTGTTCAAATTGTTCCAGAATGATGTGGGACTGCTGGCATATCAGTATGCCGACGGCATACAATTGCGGATACTAAGCGGTGACGTGAACATAAACTTTGGCGCTGTGTATGAGAATGCGGTGGCTCAGGAACTGCATGCCCATGGATTCGAGGATCTGTACTACTTTAACAGCAAGAAACAGGGCGAGGTAGATTTCTTAATTGAAGGTATTGACGGTACTCCTATCCCCATTGAAGTGAAATCCGGCAAGGATTATGAGAAACATAATGCGCTGAACAACCTGTTGTCAAATGCGGATTATGACATTAAGATAGCCTACGTATTATGTAATGACAATGTATCTGTTCAGGATAAGAGAGTTTATCTCCCGGTATATATGACCACCTTCATCAGAAAGAAGAAGGAAACCAGGTCTGTATATAGGCTTGACTTGAACGGACTGCGCTCCAACTAGGCAGATTTTTCTCTCTTTGGTCATGCACTGCTTCTGGTGCCGCAATGACGCAAAGAGAAACGACCCCTTTGCGTCAACCCCTTTGCGTCATAAAACAAAACATAAAAAACTATGGTAAAGCATATCATCCTCTGGACACTGAACCCAGAGTTATCAGCCGAAGAAAAGAAGGCCGTAAAGGCAGGTATCAAACAGGGTCTTGAGGGACTGGTAGGGAAGGTTCCCGGACTGATTGATGTGAAGGCGCAGATTGACGGGCGCCTGGATTCATCAAACGCCGACGTGATGCTGGACAGCACGCTTGAGAGCTATGAGGCTCTGAAGGCCTATGCCAAGCATCCCGCCCACGTAGCAGTGGCTGACACGAAGGTCCGCCCCTACACCGTTCAGCGCAGCTGCCTGGACTTTGAAATCTAAAAAGAGTACCATTGGGGTCTGACCCCAATGGCACTTAAAAAACGTTAACGGGATTACACGCGCGCGTGCTAAAGGTGTCTAATTAGTACATTTGTACCTTTAGAATCATTACTTAACCCTATATATGAAGAAAATTCTTACTGCCTTAATTGTGATAGCCCTTGTCGTGTGGGGCATTATCAGTTTCAGACCCAAGAAAAACAAAGACATTCCCGATGGCCCTGTACCCGGAGCAATGGCAGGCCCGGCAGCAGCGCTGGGTCGCGGCGGCCAAACCTTACCGGTCCGATACGTGATCATGCAGCCCACCGAACTTGTGGACGGCATCAACATAAGCGGCAGCCTTATCCCCAACGAGGAGGTAAACCTGTCGTTTGAGACATCGGGCAAGATTACCGACATTTTCTTTGAGGAGGGAAGCAAAGTCAAGAAGGGTCAGGTTCTGGCCAAGATAAACGATGCCCCACTCCAGGCCCAGCTCAAGAAACTGGAAGCCCAGTATCAGTCAACCGAGGACCGATTGGCCCGCCAGAAAGCGCTCTACGAGAAGGAGGCCGTAAGTAAGGAGGCATACCAGGACGCCGAGGCCAATTTCAACAAGCTCCAGGCCGATATAGAGGAGTGCAAGGCCAAGCTGGACCAGACCGAGCTCAAGGCCCCGTTTGACGGAATAATAGGTCTTCGTCAGGTGAGCGTAGGTGCGTATGCATCGCCCAACACCAACGTGGCCACACTTACAAATACAGAGAAACTCAAGGTTGAGTTCGCAATCCCCGAGCGTTATGCCGGAGTGCTGCAGAACGGCGCCGACCTGACATTCACGGTCGAGGGCAGCGACGAGGTCTATCCCGCAAAGGTTTACGCCACAAACTCTAAGGTTGATCAGGGCACCCGTACCTATCTGGTTCGCGCCATCTACGACAACAAGGGCGGCAAACTTGTTCCCGGCCGATACGTGAGCGTTACCCTGAACACCCGCACTTTCCACAACACGCTGGCAGTTCCCAGCGAGGCAATCATATCCGAGATGGGTATTGACAAGGTCTTCCTCTATAAGGCTGGCAAGGCCATTCCGCAGGAGATCAACAAGGGTCTGCGTACCGACGCAATGGTGCAGGTGCTGAGCGGCCTCAGCGTAGGCGACACCGTTATTACCAGCGGCACCATGCAGCTGCGTACCGGAATGAGGGTTGAACTCAAATAATCCCGCCGCACGATGAACATCTCTGAACTTAGCATACGCCGACCGGTGCTGGCAACAGTGCTGGTGCTCATAATAATACTGTTCGGTATCGTGGGTTACACCAGCTTGGGTGTCCGCGAATACCCATCGGTCGATAATCCCATAATCTCTGTTTCGGCCTCCTATCCCGGTGCCAACGCCGAGGTTATAGAGAACCAGATTACCCGAGCCGCTGGAGCAGCAGATCAACGGTATCCCGGGTATACGCTCGCTCTCATCGGTCAGCCAGTACGGCAGCAGCCGCATCACAGTCGAGTTTGAGCTCTCGGTAGACCTTGAGACCGCCGCCAACGACGTGCGTGACAAGGTATCACGCGCCCAGCGAATGCTGCCCCGTGACTGCGATCCCCCCACAGTATCCAAGGCCGATGCAGACGCAATGCCTATCCTTATGGTTGCCCTGCACTCCGATAAGCGCTCGCTTCTGGAACTGAGTGAACTTGCAGACCTTGTGGTAAAAGAGCAGCTCCAGACCATTCAGGACGTAAGCTCCGTAATGATTTGGGGTGAGAAACGTTACTGCATGCGCCTGTGGCTGGATCCCGTAAAGATGTCGGGTTACGGTATCACCCCGATGGACGTAAAGAACGCCCTGGACCGCGAGAACGTGGAGCTTCCATCAGGTACGATTGAGGGTAACACAACCGAGCTTGAGATCCGTACCCTTGGCCAGATGCACACCACCGAGGAGTTCAACAACCTGGTTATCAAGCATGACGGCACCAAGGTAATCCGATTCAGCGACGTAGGTCAGGCTGAACTCAGCCCGCGCGACATAAAGAGTTACATGAAGATGAACGGCATCCCGATGGTGGGTGTGGCGGTTACCCCGCAGCCGGGCGCCAACCACATCAACATTGCCAACGCCGTTTATGACCGCATGAAACTGATGCAGAAGGACCTGCCCGAGGACGTTGGTTACGAGTACGGTTTTGACAACACCCGCTTTATACGCGCATCAATCAATGAGGTTAAGACCACCCTGTACGAGGCATTCGTGCTGGTTATCCTGATCATCTTCCTGTTCCTGCGCGACTGGCGCGTAACCCTTATCCCCTGCCTTGTAATCCCGGTTTCAATCGTGGGTTCATTCTTTGTAATGTACATGCTGGGATTCAGTATCAACGTGCTTTCAATGCTTGCGGTGGTACTATCGGTAGGACTTGTGGTCGATGACGCCATCGTTATGACCGAGAACATCTACAACCGAATAGAAAAGGGCATGACTCCGCTGCAGGCCGGTGCGAGATCCTGTTCGCCATCATATCGACCTCAATCACACTGCTCTGCGTGTTCGTACCTATAGTATTCATGCAGGGTCAGACGGGCCGATTGTTCCGCGAATTTGCATTCGTGATTGCGGGTGCTGTGGTGATATCGACCTTTGCGGCTTTGACATTCACGCCCATGCTGTCCACCAAGATCCTGGTGCGCCGCGAAAAGAAGAACGCGTTCTACGCATGGTCAGAACCCTTCTTTGAGGGTATGAACAAGTACTACAGCAAGAGCTTGGAGTTCATTCTGCGCAACCGCTGGATCACGATAGTAGTAATGGTTGCCGCTCTTGGCGCAGCCGCCTGGATGTGGAGCAAGACCCCGTCCGAGATGGCTCCTATGGAGGACCGTTCGCAGGTGACCGTCCGTACTCAGGGCCCCGAAGGCGTAACATACGAGTACATGCGTGACTACACCGAGCGCATAAACGACGTTGTCGATTCAATTATGCCCGATGCCAAGTTCGTGACGGCAAGAGTATCCAGTGGCGGCGGTAACATTCAGATTACCCTTAAGGACATCAACGAGCGCAGCTACTCGCAGATGGAGGTATTTGAGAAACTGAGCGCCGCCGTACGCTACGAGAGCGATGCCCGCGCGTTCGTGCAACAGCAGTCATCATTTGCAGGCGGCCGAGGCGGTATGCCGGTACGTTACGTACTGCAGGCCACCAACATCGAGAAGCTGCAGGATGTACTGCCCAAATTCCTGGCTAAGGTTAATGAGAATCCCGCCTTCCAGATGGCCGATGCTGACCTTAAGTTCTCAAAGCCCGAGGTCCGCATATCGATCAACCGTGAGAAGGCTAACCTGCTGGGCGTAAGCACCCGTGACATTGCACAGACCCTGCAGTGGGGACTGAGCGGCCAGCGTATGGGTTACCTCTATATGAACGGAAAGCAGTATGATATTATAGGTGAGATCAACCGCCAGCAGCGTAACACCACTCAGGCGCTCAAGTCAATCTACATGCGCAGCGGAAGCGGCGACATGATCCAGATGGAGAACCTGGTGGACCTCAAGGAGG
>CAJOJD010000099.1 GCA_905234745.1 uncultured Bacteroidaceae bacterium
TGACCATCATCTCTGAGAATGTGGTCTCACCGAACTTGTTTATCATGATGTAGCCGATGCCTTCATCGGGCGATATCATATAAGCGGCATCAATGCTCTTTACGGGGATGTCACCGCGTTCGATATTGAAATCAAGTATATCGGGTTCTCCGGTCCTCATGATTCCCACTTTCACGGTTGTGCCCTTGGGACCTTTCAGGTTCTTGACGATATCGTTGCTGGGTATCTTCTTGCCTGCAAATACAGAGTCGTTGATGAGCACGATGCGGTCACCTGCCAGGATTCCCACCTTCTCGGAAGGACCTCCGTGAATGACGTTGTTTACGCGCACCGTATCATCCTGCATGGAGAACTGTATGCCTATTCCAGAGAAACTTCCATGGAGCTCGTCGTTGCTCTCCTGGGTCTCCTCGGCAGGATAATATGCTGAGTGCGGGTCAAGTTCCTGAAGTATGGCGGGTAATGCGCAGTCTATGATTGAGTCCATGTTGACAGTGTCAACGTACTTCTGGTCAAGCGCGTTGATGAGTGCCTGGATTTTGGATACGCCTATGCTGCCTATCCTGTACTCGTGTCCGGGGCTCTGTTTCTTTATGAGGGTTATCACTACTTTGCCTCCTACAAAGAAACCTAAGGTAAGAATCAGTAAACTCCAAATTATGGTTCTAAGGACTTTCATTATTCCTGGTTGAGATCTAAGTATACAACTTCAATGCCTGCACGCTCAAGAAGGTCTATGCCATCGGTGAGGCGGTATTTTTCAGTATAAATCACACGTTTAATTCCTGACTGGATGATGAGCTTGGCACATTCAATGCAGGGTGATGCGGTTACGTAAAGCGTAGCCCCGTCACTGCTGTTTGATGAGCGGGCCAGCTTGGTGATGGCGTTTGCCTCGGCATGCAGTACATATGGTTTGGAGACGTTGTTCTCATCCTCACATACGTTCTCAAAGCCTGTGGGGGTGCCGTTGTAACCGTCAGATATGATCATGTTGTTCTTTACTACAAGAGCACCCACCTTGCGACGCTCGCAGTATGAGTTCTCGGCCCAAATCAGGGCCATTCTTGCGTATCGGCGGTCAAGTGCCGCTTTCTTCTTTTCGTCCATTTTAAATCAGGTTCTCAAGTGCGGGAATGAAAATCTCCTTACGGCGCAGGGAGATGAGTCCCTGGGCCTCGAGGGCGTTCAGTTCACGCGATACGTTAAGTCTTGTGGCATCCATAAGGGTTGCCAGGTCATTCATCTTGATGATGAGTTTCTTTGTTCCGGTCTGTGTATCGGACAAACCCTTTATGAAACGGATTATGCGTCCTCTCAGGTCAGTTCCCTCAAGGGTCCAGATGTGGCTGTCAAGCTGCTGCACGCGGCCGCTCAGTATGTTGAGCAGGTTCATGCGGCATATGTTGTACTTGCCAAGCTCGGTGTATATGTACTGCTTGTCGACCATCAGGAAACTGCAGGGGGTTACGGCGGTGTATGTGCGCTGGTATGAGCCTGCGCGGCCGAACATGGAATAGGACTCTATCAGGAAGGGCGCCTCAATCTGTTCCATATAAAGCAGTTTGCCGTCCATGCCCTCACGTGAGCTCTCTACGGTACCGTTGATGAGGAATGCGAAACTCTTGCATCTCTCACCTGCGCTGATTATGGTGCTGCCCGCCTCAAAGCGGACAAAATCCAGACGTACCTTCTGCAGCAGGCTGTTGAAATCGGCCTGGCTCATGCCCTGGAAAAGGGGCAGACTAAGCAGCGTGTCATACATCGGGAGATCCATAATGCACGGTTAGTTTGTAAATTCACGCAAAGTTACTTTTTTTTCTTTGCGGATAGCCAATAATCCCGAGGAATCACTATTTTTGTAGAAAAGGTTCCATGTAAGAACCACATTGTTTAACTAAACCAATAATTGTTTTCTGACCTATGATCGAATTATTTAATTCTTTGTTGCCATTGCAGAAGTTTTTCTGGACTATCGCTTGTTGCGCATCACTGGTATTTATCATTCAGACTATCATGACATTTGTAGGTCTGGGTACAGATACAGATGTGGATGCTGGTCCGATGGACTCATCTGTTGATTCCATGGAAGACGGTTCACTGAGTGGAGTGTTCTCGTTCCGTAACCTCATCAACTTCCTCCTTGGATACGGATGGGCCGGTGTATTGCTTCATGACTCGATAGAGAGTGGCCTGCTGCTTCAGGTTGTGGCTATTGCCGTTGGCCTGTTGTTCGTGCTTGCATTCGTGTTCATGTTCCGTCAGGTAATGAAGCTCTCTCATGACGGCAGTTTCAAGATGAGTGAGGCAGTTGGTCTTAAGGCCGATGTATACCTGCGTATTCCCGCAGCTCGTAGCGGACGCGGCAAGATTCAGGTAAGTGTCAAGGGTTCAATCCACGAGATTGACGCCATGACCGACAATGACACCGAGATAGCCACCGGCGGACAGGTTCAGATAGTGGAAGTGCTTGGTGACGACCTCCTGCTGGTAAAGTGATATTTTCTGAATTAACAACAACTTAATACTAAAAAAAAGATGAATTCAAGTAGCATTTCAATTCTGGTGGTGATAGGAGTTGTCCTCCTGTTCATCCTGTTTGCAACCATTATCCGCCGTTACAGACGTTGCCCTTCGGACAAGATCCTGGTAGTTTACGGTAAGACAGGCGGCGGCAGTGCCAAGTGTATCCATGGTGGCGGTAAGTTTGTATGGCCCGTAATTCAGGATTATGCATATCTGAGCCTGACACCTATCTCAATAGATGCCAACCTGACCAACGCCCTGAGCCGTCAGAACATCCGCGTGGATGTTCCCTGCCGATTCACCGTAGGTATCTCAACTGAGCCTGACAGCATGAACAACG
>CAJOJD010000100.1 GCA_905234745.1 uncultured Bacteroidaceae bacterium
ATCATAGTACAAGTCACCAAAGAGCCCATCTCCACCAAAGGCCCGCGCCTGACAGGAGAGATCTCATTTGCTGGACGTTTCCTTGTCCTGATACCTTTCGGAGACAAAGTATCCGTATCATCCAAAATCAAGTCACCCGAGGAGCGCGCACGTCTGAAACAGCTCATCCACAGCATCAAGCCCAAAAACTGCGGTGTTATAGTCAGGACCGTGGCTGAAGGCAAGCGCGTAGCCGAGCTGGACAACGAGCTATCCATTCTCTATCAGCGCTGGGAGGACAGTCTGACCAGGGCTCAGAAAGCCGAGAAGGCCCCCGCCCTCATATTCGAGGAGACCAGCCGCACCATTGCCATCTTGCGTGACATGCTCAACTCATCATATGAGTCCATCCACGTAAATGACGAGAAGACTTATCAGGAGATAAGGGACTACGTAGCTCTCATAGATCCCGAAAGGACAAAGATTGTCAAACTCTACACCGGCGAACTGCCCATATTTGACAACTTTGCCATAACCAAGCAGATAAAGTCATCATTCGGACGCATAGTATCATACAAAAGCGGCGCCTACCTTATAATAGAACACACTGAAGCTCTTCATGTGGTGGATGTAAACAGCGGACATCGCGTAAAGGCCGGAACACAGGAGGAGAACGCACTGGAGGTGAATCTGGGTGCAGCCGATGAACTGGCACGCCAGCTGCGACTGCGCGATATGGGCGGCATCATCGTAGTTGACTTCATTGACATGGCTCTTGCCGAAGACCGCCAGAAGCTCTACGAGCGCATGTGCCAGAACATGGAACGCGACCGCGCCAAGCACAACATCCTGCCACTGAGCAAGTTTGGTCTGATGCAGATAACACGTCAACGTGTCCGTCCCGTAATGGACGTTCCGGTAGACGAGACCTGCCCCACCTGTTTCGGCACAGGCACAATCAGACCGTCAATCCTTTTCACTGACCAGCTGGAGAGCAAGATAAGCTGCCTTAAGAACCAGATGAAAATGAGCCATTTCACCTTGTTTGTACATCCGTATGTGTATGCATACCTTACCAGGGGAATATTCTCAATCAAGCTGAAATGGGCATTCCGATACGGGTTCGGCATCAACCTCCTTCCCGATCAGAACCTACCGTTCCTGTCATACCGTTTCATTGACCTTAAAGGCAATGAGATTGACATGAAGGAGGAGCACGAGCTCCTGTAATCTTAAAGGGCCTGCGCCCTTTTTTTCATTTTTTTTCATAAATTGATTAACACTTTCAAAGGTGTTACGTCATTTATCCGAAAACTGTTGTCAAGAACATAGATGTCACCAGAGATACTGACAGAATCATTCAAGTCGATGAGCGACGGACTCTACAGAGTGGCGTACTATATTCTTGAGTCAGAAGCTGATGCAGAGGATGCCGTACAGGACCTTTTCATTAAGTTATGGAACAGTAGGGACCAATTGGATACTGTCCTGAACTTCAAAGCTTACTGCACCACGCTTATCAGGAATCTCTGCATTGACAAGATCCGCAAGGAACAGAAAGTGCAGAGCATGGAACCCGGGCCGGACATAGCCGAGTCCAGACGTGTGGATGAAGACTTTGACGCCAGTGAGAAACTGGAAAGGGTACTTGCCGCCATAGAACGGTTACCCGCCCGCCAACGTGACGTGATGAAGATGTATGTGCTGGAGGAGATGTCATATGACGAGATTGAAAAGAGAACAGGTATGTCTAATCTGACTTTGAGAGTGTTATTGAGCAACGCCCGCAAGTCATTAAGAAGCCAAATATGAAACGATTGGAAGATATTGAAAAACTGAGCATGTTCGATTTGGAGCGGATAGCATCCGATGAAAGCATCAAGGTGCCCACCACGCTCAAGCACGACATAGCCGTTACGGCACGTGCACTGGAGGTGGCATCAAAAGAAGATGAGGAGGTCAAGGAGACTCACGTATCCCACAAGAGATACAGAAAGATCCTCAGGATGATCTCTTACCCCGCAGCCGCAGTGGCAATCGTAACCATCGGCATGCGTATATCTTTCCAGGATACCATCCCCACTCCAAAGGATACGTTTGACGATCCCAAGATGGCTTACGCCCAGATGGAGCAGGTATTTGGATTCATATCAGAGAAAATGAACACCGGCATGGACATCGCCGATGCAGCCGAGCCGGTAATTGACAAAACGATAAACGCACTAAGATGAAAAGGATAGCAGCATTTGTAGCAGCAATGTTTCTGCTCACAGCCGGAGCTTGGGCACAGGACGGCAAGGGAATCTACAACAAGTACTCCGACCATGAGGAGGTAAGTGCAGTGTACATATCATCGTCCATGTTCAAACTCATGGGCAAGATTCCGGACATGGAACTGGGAGAAGGCAGCACCATGGAATTGGGAACGATAATAAAGAATCTCAATTCAATGTACCTGCTGGACTGTGAGGATGCCGACCTGACCAAGGAGATCAAATCAGATGTGGACAGGTTCATCAAGAAGTATGAATTCGAGATGCTGATGGAGATCAAGGACAAGGGAGAGGTGGTGAGAATCTACACTGCCGGCAATGAAAAGACCGTAACCCAGTTCATCATGACGGCATCTGAATATGACGGATTCACATTCATCTGCCTGGACGGCACAATGAGCCGTGCCGACCTTGAGAAGGCCATAGCTGGAATGATCAGCGAAGCAAGAGTGTCATTCCGACACTGAGGGGGTTCTCATCGGACAGATTGTTGCGGTTGGCCAACGGTTTCATCCTGACACCGAACTGTTGCGAGATTGACCAGAGACTGTCACCCTTCCTGACCTTATAAGTCCTGTGCTCTTTATCGGCACGGGACTTTTTTCTTTCCAAAAATACAAGAGTACCTACGGGAGGCGTAAACTTACGGTCCACCTCATTGAAACGGCGCAACAGACTGAGCTGCATGCCATATTCACGTGCTATATCCTTAAGGGTCTCACCCTCACGCAGGCGCACGCAGCGCTGGCCGTTCACAAGCAACGGCTGATGCGGGATCTGTCCAGGTTTGAGACGCACGCCGTTCTTACCGTCATAACGGTCCAGTCCGTATCGTTCAATAAGTTCAATCAGCTTATCGGCATAAGTGGGACTGGTGGCATAACCGGCAGCCTTGAGGCCCTTGGCCCATCCCTTGTAATCTGTAGTACCCAACTTGAAAAGAGACTGGTAACGCGCTCCGTTGACAAGAAACAGCGAATGGTCGCGATAAGAGTCAGAGGCATCCTTATAACATCTGAAACACTCCTGACGCTCATCGTCGTCATGATACATTTTCTTGCCGGTCCAGTCACTGTGGCACTTGATGCCGAAATGATTATTGCATTTGGTAGCCAGAGTACTCCTTCCGGCATCAGATTCCAGCAAGCCCTGTGCAAGCGTGATGCTGGCCGGGATACCGTACTGCTTCATCTGATCCACCGCCATGCCGCTGTATTTGGAAATATAGGCGGAGAAAGCGTCTTTGGGCTGGGATTGGGTGGGAGCCTGAGCCACAGGTTTCATGACTGAGCATGAGACCAGCAGTAACGGCATAGCAAGAGTTGCTAATCGAAGTATTTTCATTGCTGAGCAGATGGTTATGCGAAGTTAGTGAAATATGGCGAAAAACGAGTAACTTAGCGGTCGGATAATTGACCTGAATACATATGAAGAAACTTAGCCGTACCTTAGAGTGGAGTGTTTGGAGTCAGGAAGAGCTGAAAGCGCAGGACCTGATGCTTGTAGAAGCAGCTAAACAGGCAACCGACGGGAGTTGGTCGCCCTACTCCGGATTCAAGGTAGGAGCAGCCCTGTTACTTGATGACGGTACCGTGGTAACCGGCAGCAACCAGGAGAACGCCGCCTATCCGTCAGGACTTTGTGCCGAAAGGACGGCACTGTTCAGCGCCGGACACAACCATCCCGGCAAAGCAGTCACGGCCTTGGCAATCGCAGCCCGGAATGAAAACGGTTATACCGCACAGCCCATCACCCCATGCGGTGCTTGCCGTCAGGTACTGGCTGAGACAGAGCAGCGTGGAGGACGTCCCATCCGCTACATCCTGTACGGCACCCAAGGTACCATGATCATAGAAGGTGGCACGGATGCTATTCTGCCATTCTGTTTCGGGGCAGATTCGATGAAATGACTTTTTGATTTTTTAATATGACACTGTGTCACCGCAAGCGCTGTGGCACAATGTTTGCTGCATGTAAGATGTTATCGCAGGAATTAGCACTATGAGTAAAAGAAATAAACATAAAATGTCAGAAA
>CAJOJD010000101.1 GCA_905234745.1 uncultured Bacteroidaceae bacterium
AACTTACGGTTTGCATCCTTCTTGTACTGAGGCGGCAGATATACCCATGTGGTACGCTCGGCATTCGTAAGGTCAGAGTGGTACTTAACGATCTCGATCTCGCCGTGCGGGACCTTCTTCTCCAGGTAATAATCTACACCGGCTTCAGGTACGTCAATACCGCTCTGCCAATAGTTTGAGCCAAAGAACTCCTTGCTGTTGGGGTCCGATATTCGCTTACCGTCAAAATTCATTGTGTAGTAGTGGAAACCTACAACCAGAGGATCTGTGGTAACCTCCCACATGCCGTCATCACCCTTGACAAGCGGGTAGTTCTTGCCGCCTACATTGACGGTTACTGTCTTGGCATCGGGGAAATCGTTACGGAATGTTGCGCTCAGGTCCGGATTGATCTTTGGATACTCGTGACCCTCAAGATTTGTTGAGGCACTTGTGGGTTGGGTTATGACACCCACCTGCTTGCTTCCTCCGCAGGAAGCCAGCAAAACAGCTGCAAACAGCAGTGAAGAACTAAGAATTCTCATGTCAATTGGTTTTTATTTAAGATAATCTTCAAAGTAATCAGTAACCTTCTGCATCAGGTGTACGCGGTCCTTACCACGTACGTTGTGCTCGTGGGTGGGATAGGGGAAATAGTCCAGCTGGACGCCGGCCTTGATGCATGCCTCCACGAAACTAAGGCTGTGCTCCCAGACGACGGTGTTGTCAATGGCACCCTGGCATATCAGCAGTTTGCCCTTTAGGTCTGCAGCACGCGGAATCAGGCTTGTGCTCTCCAGACCGGCGGCATTTGTTTTCTCGGTCTCCATGTAGCGCTCGCCGTACATGACCTCATACCACTTCCAGTCAATGACGGGACCTCCGGCTACACCCACCTTGAATATCTCAGGGTAGTTTACCATAAGTGATATGGTCATGAATCCGCCGTAACTCCAGCCGTGAACACCTATGCGCTCCTTATCGACCCAGTCGTTGCTCATCAGCCAGCGCATTCCCACCATCTGGTCTTCCATCTCAGCCTTTCCGCACTGTTTGTAAATGGCCTTCTCATATTCAGCTCCGTGGTGCTGAGTTCCGCGGTTGTCCATCACGAATACCACATAACCGTGCTGTGCCATGTACATCTCCCAGCGGCGCAGGAATGCCTGGAATGAGTTGGTTACCATCTGTGAATGCGGGCCGCCGTAAACATACAGGATTACGGGGTATTTCTTGGCGGGATCAAAGTCTATAGGCTTGATCAGGCGGTAGTAGTTGTCATACTTGCCATCGGCACTTTTGATCGATCCCAGTTCTATGGGGCAGTAGTTGAGCTCAGTTATGGGGCTCTCGGCACGGAATATCTCACGTGGTTTCTTGCCGTCGGTTTGGACTATGCTTACCACGTTTGGCGTGTTAAGCTCGGACCAACTGTCTATGAAATACTTGCCGTCAGGACTGATCTCGCATTCATGCCAGCCAGATTCTTTGGTAAGACGCTGGGCCTTGCCGCTCTTGATGTCGGCGCGGAACAGATGCTGCTCGACCGGTGATACCTCAAATGAATGGTAATAGACGTACTTGCCCTTGACATCCACCAGCTCCAGGTCAGCATCGGTCTTGACTATGCGCTTGGGTTCGCCGCCCTTCACGCTGCCCAGATAGAGGTTCCAGTAGCCGTCACGGACGTTGGTCTGGTAGATGAAATGCTCGGGGTCATCGGGCAGGAAGGTGAGGGGATACATGGGCTCCACGTAGCGGTCATCGTGTTCGGTAAACAGTGTGTTCAGGAACTTGCCATCGGCGGCATCGTATACGTTGAGATGCATGTTCTTCTGGTCACGGTCCAGTACCTGAATGTAGATGCGATCGCTGGCTGGTCCCCATGTTATGTTGGTCAGATAACGCTCCTGGTCAAAGTCAGTCACATCCATCCAAACGGTGGTACCTTTGTCAATGTCATAGACTCCAAGAGTGATTATCTCGGATTCCATACCGTTCATGGGATAACGTATCTCTTTGAGCGTACCGGTGCGGGTAGTGATGTCCAGCAGCGGGAAAAGAGTTACTCGGCTCTCATCCTTCTTGTAGAATGCTATCTTGTGGCGGTCGGGTGATACGAATATGCCTCCGTCTATGCCGAACTCGTTACGGCTTACGGTCTCACCGCATACAATACCTTTCTGATTGAAAGCGGTCACCTGATGCTCAACACTGTCCTTGTCAAGATACCAAACCTCACCGTCTCTGCTGAATGCCTTGAAATGATCTTTCTTGGTCGATGACAACTTGGCGGTGGGACTACCCAGTTCCTTGCCGGTTCGTGCATCGGCATAGTGCCACTGGTTGTCCTTATAGTACGTGTATACAGAACCTCCCTTATCCCAGGAGCAGTAGATATTCTTAACTTGAATGCCTGTGCCCAGAACTGCCTCTTCCATAGTGAGCAGCCTGCGCTCCTCCTGCGCCTGTACTCCCAGTGCCATAAGCACTGCAGCAAATAATATAATCTTTTTCATATCAGTTTATTCGTTCTACTTCACGTACGCCCTTTATCTG
>CAJOJD010000102.1 GCA_905234745.1 uncultured Bacteroidaceae bacterium
GCTCTATCTCTGCTGCAGACAGGTTGATGTTGGAAGGAACCAGGGATACAAAAGGGATCACATTATTAATAATGCTATCCTCCATCTTTGTATCCGGATCCAAAAGCACTGTACCGATGGACAATGAGCCTTCTGTAAGTACCTTGACCGCATAAAGTGACAGACCTGTCTTATCAGCTATCTCCTGCTGTGTAAGGCCGTCAACATTGTCACGCAAAAGGTCCAGTATACCGAACTTTACCATCAGACGTGATGTCTGGAAAACTATGGGGCCCCATGCAATGAACTCCGCCAGACGCTGTGCGTCACGTGCGCTCAGGTGCTCTTTTGTGTAGGCCTCTTTCAAGGCGGGTGAAAGATTCATACTATAATTTCCTAATTACTAATGCACTGTTGGTTCCACCAAAACCGAATGAGTTGGACAGGATTGTCCTGAGTTCAGTCTGCTTGGTATCTGCAGCTATCTTAAGTTTGGCTGATTGCTCATCAGGATTCTCAAAATTGATGTTTGGAGCAACAAAGCCGTTGTTGAGCATAATTGTCGAGTAAACTATCTCGCTTGCACCGGCCATCCAGCATTCATGACCCGTCATGGATTTGGTCGAGCTTATCCATGCCTTGCGGCCTTCAAAAAGACGTGCCAAGGCAACTGCCTCATACATATCACCCTGAGGTGTAGATGTGGCATGTGCATTGATATAGTCAATTTCATCGGGATTTACGCCGGATCTCTCAAGAGCCCTGGTCATAGCCAGATATGATGCATCAGAGTTGGGCTGTGATATACCTCCTGTTCCGTTGGATGAGAATCCGTAGCCCAGTACCTCTGCATAAATCTTTGCTCCGCGCTTTACAGCATGGTCATAATCCTCAAGAACGACTGCCGCAGCACCACCGCTGGGAACCAGTCCGTCACGGTCACGGTCAAACGGGCGTGAAGCCTTGGTAGGCTCGTCATGACGAATGGAGAAAGCTGACAGAGCGTCAAAAGATGCCATTGACATATGGTTGGCCTCCTGGGCTCCGCCGCACAGAACCATATCCTGCAGTCCCTGTTGGATCATCATGAATCCCAGTCCTATTGCGTGTGAACCGCTTGCGCAGGCTGCACTTACCGTAAAGTTGATGCCGCGAAGATGGAAGATGGTACTCATGTTCATGTTTACCGTGGAGTTCATGGACTGGAATATCAGTCCTGACCCGCACATGGCCGAATCACGGTACTCATTCATGATACGTGCAGTCTCAATTACCGGGAGTGCACTGGAATCATTGCCGAAAATCACGCCCACCTCGTTGTTGAGCAAATAATCATCATCCACGCCGGCTGCATTGAAAGCCTGTGTCGATGCCATGTAGGCATACTCAGCCTCTTCACTCATGCCTGCACGCGTACGGCGGTCCAAGACACCCTTCAGGGCTGGCTTGGGTACAATGCCTGTCAGCATTGACCTGTAACCGTACTCCTTACGCATCGGCTCGATGCCTATACCTGATTTTCCTTCAAACAGGGAATCACGCACCTGATCGATATCCTGACCAAGGCAGCTCCAGATTCCCAATCCTGTTATTACAACTCTTCGCATATTTTAGTCATGTATAAAGACCGCCGTTGACGGAAATAACCTCACCAGTTATATATGATGCCTCGTCAGAAACCAGGAAACCAACGGCTGCGGCAACCTCCTCAGGCTTTCCGAAACGTTCTACGGGTATCATCTTCTTGAGCTCATCCTCCGGGAGCTCTTTGGTCATATCTGTCGCTATGAATCCGGGAGCTACGGCATTGACGGTAACCTTGCGTGCTGCAACCTCCTGTGCCAATGCCTTGGTAGCGCCGATGAGCGCAGCCTTAGCGGCTGAATAGTTTGTCTGGCCCGGCAGTCCCTTGATGCCTGACAGAGACGCCATATTGACTATCCTGCCCCAACGCTTTGAGAGCATATTCTTGAGCAAACGGCGTGTCAGATAGAAGAAACTGTTCAGGTTGGTATTAAGGACGCTGTTCCAGTCATCATCCTGCATGAATATCATCAGGTTGTCACGGCGTATGCCTGCGTTGTTTACAAGCACGGCGATATAATCCTCCTTGTGAGCATCCTGCCATGCATCAACAGCTTTCTCCACCTCTTCCTGAACTGAAACGTCAAACGGCATCAGTTCAGCCTGACCGCCAGCCTCCTCAATGAGATTCTTGGTCTCCTGAGCGGCCTCGGAGTTTGATTTATAGTTGATCAGGACAGGATATCCCAGAGCTGCAAGTTTAATGCATACAGCCCGGCCCAGTCCTCTTGATCCACCTGTTACAAGCGCGTATTTCATACTGCTATGATTAATTATACTATCATAGATATATTAACTTGCAAAATAACCTAAAAAAGCCGATACAGCCAAATATTTTTTACTACCTTCGCGGCCGAATCAAGCCGAAATAGCTCAGTTGGTAGAG
>CAJOJD010000103.1 GCA_905234745.1 uncultured Bacteroidaceae bacterium
TGGGCAACGCCCTTATAGGTTCATTGCTTGCGTGGAGAATCCTGGGCCGCCGTACCCGTCTTATGACCCAGTATCTGCATAGCGCCACCATGCCTGACTTCTTTGGACAGCGTTTCAACTCCGAGGCTCTCAAGGTGGCTGCATCAGTAATCGTTTTTGTATTCCTTATTCCTTATACAGCATCACTATACAACGGTCTGTCACGTCTGTTCGGACTCTCATTCGGCATTGACTACAGCTGGTGCGTGCTGGGAATGGCCGTTCTCACCGGTATTTATGTGCTGGTAGGCGGTTATATGGCAACTGCCGTAAATGACTTTATCCAGGGTATGATAATGCTTGTCGGTATAGTAGCCGTGATACTGTCAGTCCTGAACGGAAACGGCGGTTTCACCGCAGCAATTGAAAAACTATCCCAGATTCCAAGCGAGAGTGCTCCCGCCCTGAACGGAGCATTCACATCATTCTTTGGCCCTCAGCCAATATATCTGTTGGGTGTTGTACTGCTCACATCACTGGGCACATGGGGTCTGCCTCAGATGGTAGGCAAGTTCTACGCAATACGTGATGAGGCCGCTATCCGCAAAGGAACTTTCATATCCACTTTCTTTGCAATCATTGTAGCCGGCGGTTGCTACTTCCTGGGTGGATTCGGACGTCTGTACGGCAGTGTGATTGACTTTGCTCCAAACGGTACTCCTATATATGACAGCATTGTCCCTTCAATGCTCCAGACTCTGCCTGACCTGATGATCGGTGTTGTCATAATTCTGGTTCTCTCTGCATCAATGTCAACGCTTTCATCGCTGGTTCTTACATCGGGCTCAACACTTACTCTTGATATCATCAAACCTGCTCTGGCTAAGGGAGGCAAAAGTATGAGTGAAAAATCACAGCTATTGTCAATCCGTCTGCTGGTTGTTTTCTTCATTGCAGTATCATCAGTACTGGCTATCATCCAGGCTAAGAGTTCTGTTACCTTCATAGCCCAACTCATGGGTATATCCTGGGGTGCGCTGGCAGGTGCATTCCTGGCCCCGTTCCTATACGGTCTCTACTGGAAAAAGACTACCAAAGCATCTGTTTGGGCAAGCTTCATTGTAGGTGTGGCTATCATGTGCGGCTGCATGTACGGCACATTCACCAAGACCACTTTCATCAGCCCGTTCTTCAGCTCGCCCATCAACGCAGGTGTGCTCTCAATGGTGGCCGGCCTGGTTATTGTTCCTATTGTAAGCCTGTTCTCAAGCGTTAAGCATAAAGAAGAGGTTGACAAGATGTTCAGCTGCTACAACCGTGAGGTTACAGTACGTGCATCCACCTCGCTTATGGATGCCGATGAAGTGAAATAATAAGTACTTTTGTGTTCTTGATAATTGAAGACACTTTTATATGAAAAAACTCTTACTTGGCGATGAAGCCATAGCTCAGGGTGCAATCGATGCCGGGCTGAGCGGCGTATATGCTTATCCGGGTACACCCTCAACAGAAATTACTGAATATATACAGGGTTACTGCAGGAGAAACCCTGCCGAAAAGATACATAACCGCTGGTGCACCAATGAAAAGACCGCCATGGAGGCAGCTCTGGGCATGTCATTTGCCGGCAAGCGTGCATTAGTATGTATGAAACACGTAGGTATGAACGTGGCTGCTGATCCGTTTGTGAACTCATCCATTACCGGAGTAAACGGCGGTCTGATAGTACTCGTGGCCGATGACCCATCAATGCACTCCTCACAGGATGAACAGGACACCCGTTTCTACGGCAAATTTGCCCTTATACCGGTTCTGGAACCTTCATCACAACAGGAAGCATATGATATGATGTCATACGCATATGACCTGTCAGAATCTCTCAAACTGCCGGTTCTGATGCGTACCGTAACCCGTCTGGCCCACTCACGCGCAGTTGTAACTCTTAAGGAAAAGCGTGACCAGAATGCCCTTAGTCCTGTAAGCGGAGTCCGTGACTGGGTATTGCTTCCAGCTATTGCCAAACGCCGTTACGCCTCTCTTCTGGAGCGTCAGCCAGAAATTATGCGCCTGTCAGTTGAATCACCTTTCAACAGTTTCAAGGCTCAGGCCAAGCGTTTCAAGATGGGTGCCATTGCATGCGGTAACGCATATAACTACCTTTCAGAATGCTACCCTGATGGCATACCCTTCCCTGTTCTGAAGATCTCACAGTATCCCATACCCGCTGAGACAGTACGCACACTTGCCGAGCAGTGCGACTCAATCATGGTGATAGAGGACGGCCAGCCATTTGTAGAAGAGCAAGTAGCAGGCATACTCCCATCAGACTGCAAGATTATCGGCCGATTGACCGGCGAATTGCCCCGTCAGGGAGAACTCAATCCCGATATCGTAAAGGCCGCCCTGGGTCTGGCTCCCCTGCCACATCCCGAGGTAGCAAAGAACGTTGTAGCACGTCCGCCAGCCCTC
>CAJOJD010000104.1 GCA_905234745.1 uncultured Bacteroidaceae bacterium
AACCCTGCGGAGGACAGTAGGTAGCCTCTATGCCGCCAAGCCAGCCGGGAATAAGTTCCTGTGCCAGGAAGTAAGGAACCTCTGCATCCTTTGGCTCCGAATGATAATGGATGCCCAGCCTGCTGGCCAGTCCGAATCCCGCATGCTTGTAGAAATCAATGTTTCCCTCCATGCAGATAAAGCCCACACCCATCTCACGCGCTCTATCCAAAGCATAATTCAACAGCTTAAGTCCATAACCCTTACGCTTGTAATCCGGATGAATGCTGATAGGACCGAAAGTCCAGGAAGGCTTGTGCGTACCATCGGCCAACACCAGTTCCGCTCTGGAGAACATCACGTGTCCTATAATCCTTCCGTCCTCCTCCATCACATAGTCCAACTCCGGAATAAAGTCAGGATTGTTCCTATACTGATTAAGTACATAATGCTCCAAACATCCCGGCTTATATACATTCCAAAACGCCTCACGGGTAAGTTCCTCCACCACCCTATAGTCCTCCTGACGCTCAAGTCTTATATTCATAACTGTCTGTATTTATCCACAAATATAATCATATTCAGTGAGCCTTCAGAAGCAAAAGCTGTCTGCTCTTAATTGATATGAGAATAGGTTGAAGCTGCAGAAGATTGTTTCCAAGCAACCCATCATATCGGCCGTCACCTGAACTTGCGGTGTAAGACAGACAAACGTTGATATTGCTGAACTTCTGTTTGCCCAGAACAAAAGTCCTCTCTTCGTCCGGTATACTGTCGCGGCGATTGTGTTTCAAGCCTTTCTTGTATGGCAAAAGACATGAAAAGGCTCCGGTATCAATCAGTAGTCTAAGGCGTTTGCCATTGACCTTACAATCAGTAGTGATATAATATGCCCCAAAATTGATCGGTATCGATTCTATGATATCAAACCGTTCCGCGAGCATGGAAGGCATATCATTATGAGAAACAAGTACTATTTCCTTATTGGTCCAATCAAACAGCACATCATAATTTTTAAAAAGTGTCAGACCTATTACCCCATGAACAATAGCATCATCCTCATCATCAATTCCAGTCGTAGCCATATATAGCGTCTTAGCCTCCAGTTCGCCTAATGAAAAGTTACTGGCTTTCACAACGCCTAACAAACTTTCTGCGCCATTAGCACGTTCCGCTTTTCCGATTGGCTTTATTTTACCACCTTGTGACTGATCAATATAGCGGGAGTTGAATAATGTATATTCTGCGCCTGTGTCAAAGACAAACCGATACGTTTGACCTTCTATGGTTACCTCTACTATTGGAATATTGTCACTATAGTAATCTACAATGGGCAAACGTACAATGTTTGGAGTATTAGAAAAATCCGGGGCACCCAAAGCCCTATTTATTGATGGGGTCAGAATATTTTCTCTTGTTATTCCTGGTTGGGCATAAAGAGCCAGCGATAATACCATCAGAACTAAGGAAAGGGCAAAGGACTTGAGATGTTTCATCGGATTCTACTATCGTATTCAGAAATCAAATATAGTGTGTTTTTGCCTGAATTTGTGTAATTTTGCCGTTCGAAAATAAAAGCTAGTCTGTAATGGAATACGATTTCAGAGCAATTGAAAAGAAATGGCAGGAAAAGTGGGCCAAGGAGGGAACTTATAAGGTAACTGAAGATGCCTCCAAGCCCAAGTATTACGTACTCAACATGTTCCCCTACCCGTCAGGCGCCGGCTTGCACGTAGGCCACCCGCTGGGTTACATTGCATCGGACATTTATGCCCGCTACAAGCGTCAGTGCGGCTTCAACGTCCTGAACCCCATGGGTTACGATGCATACGGCCTGCCCGCCGAGCAGTACGCCATACAGACCGGCCAGCACCCCGCAATTACAACTGAGAACAACATAAACCGCTACCGCGAGCAGCTGGACAAGATAGGATTCTCATTCGATTGGGACCGCGAGGTACGCACCTGCGAGCCCGGTTACTACCACTGGACCCAGTGGGCATTCCAGAAAATGTTCAACTCATTCTACTGCAACAAGTGCCAGAGCGCCCAGCCCATTGAGAAGCTCATTGAGCACTTTGAACAAAAGGGCACCGAGGGCCTTGACGTAGCTCAGAGCGAAGAGCTTGAGTTCACCGCAGCAGAGTGGAAGGCTATGGATGACAAGCAGAAGTCCGATGTCCTAATGAACTACCGCATAGCCTACCAAGGCGAGACAATGGTAAACTGGTGCGCCGGACTAGGCACCGTACTTGCCAACGATGAGGTAGTTGAGGGAGTATCGGTCCGCGGCGGATTCCCCGTGGAGCAGAAAAAGATGCGCCAGTGGTGCCTGCGTGTATCGGCTTATGCACAGCGCCTGCTTGACGGCCTGGACAAGATAGACTGGTCCGATTCAATCAAGGAGACTCAGCGCAACTGGATAGGCCGCTCCGAGGGTACCGAGATGCAATTCCACGTAAAGGA
>CAJOJD010000105.1:0-401 GCA_905234745.1 uncultured Bacteroidaceae bacterium
GCTCGCTCTGGATGATTGCCCTAAAAGCGTTGATAAGCAGTTCACGGCGTGAAGCCTTTTCTGTGCTTTCTGTGGTTTCTGTGTGACCGATATAGAAGTCAGCAGCTTGACCGAGCATGTGCTGGGAGCGGTCGGAAGAATGGGCCAGGAGGCTGTTGAGTTCTCGGGTGCGGTAGCCGCTGGTGATGATGATGGGAAGCCCCAGTGCTTCACGGAGCGGCTCCAGCGTGTGGACGCACAGCGCCTTGAGATTCTCCACGTGTTCGGGAGCCGGCTCGTTCTTGATGCCGTGGCTGCGAGCCGTCGCACTTTTGGTAAACTCGCTGAGCGAGAAGTGCGGGGATAATGAAAAGTTTTGCATACGCGTTACTTTTTAATTGTTAATAATCATTTTACTATCT
>CAJOJD010000105.1:419-2744 GCA_905234745.1 uncultured Bacteroidaceae bacterium
TGCAAAATTATGGGGAGAAGGACGGCTTTTCAATTCTGTTGAAAGGCATTGAATAATGGTTGAAGAACTACCGAAAAACGGTTGAAAAACAGCGAAAAAACAATATGGCAGAAGAGAAAAACAATATCATTTTCAACATCTCTGGCGGTAACAATCAGATACTGCCTAATGCCACCAAGGCGGAGCAGCATTTCTATGGCGACCAGTTTGCAAAGGAAGCCCTGCGTAAGGGTGTCCCTGCAGAGGCTCCGCTCACGGACGAAGAGCGGCGGCTGATGATGTATGTGGAGTCTGAGGAGCGGCTACGCAACTACGTGGCCAGCCTCAAAGCCTGCAAGACGGCAGCGGAGGTAGGAACGGTAGTGGCCTTGATGAACGAGAATGAGCCGCATCTGTTTGAGCAGCGTGTGGCCAAGCAAGAGTTTATTGAGAAACTGATTCCTTTTCTTACGAATGTTGAGAAAGGGAAGGGCATTGATAACCTTCGCATCCAGATAGACAATGCCATACAGGAACGTAAACGTGCTCTGAGGAATAAGTAGAAACTGAGAGGATGGCAGATAATACATTTGATATAAAAGGCGGAAGCAACCAGATACTGCCTAACGGCACTGAGGCCAACCAGTATAATACTCACATTGATGAGTTGCACGTGCTGCAGGAGCCCAAGGTTTTCTATGGTTCGCGTCAGTCACGTATGGGTGCCTATTTTGAGCGTCTGCACAAAGAGATTGAGGACAAGACCACCCGCGAGATTATGGATGACTTGCTCTTCTATATTACCAAACTGGATGGTACGAAGGGCTTGGAGGAGAAATTGAAGGACGGCGGGTTCAGCCCGTCGTTTATCAACAGCGCCATGCGTAAGAAAGAACAGTACTTCAAGAAGGCAACCAAGTATTCCTGCTACCCGTCTGCGCAGAGCATCAACCTGCTTATCTTTACGGACATCATGAATTACTATGAGGTGTATATTGAGCCCATGATCAAGCAGGAGAAACCGGTGGAGGAGGTTATGCAATGTATTCAAGAGAAGGTAGTGAAGCCCATTATGGATGACTTGAACGCCAACGGTGCGGCAGATGAGGATTTACAATACACCTCTGACCACATCTATGGCATGATATATTACCTGACTGGCCGTTGCCACATCAACTGGACCAACTATGATGACATTTAATCCTGCGTTTGACTTGTATCACAGCATCTTCCGAATGGCGAATATAGCCTGCCGTCTGGAAGAAGGGGAGTTCTTTGAGGTGGAGCGTGTGCGCATCTGGGACTACTACCTGATATTCCCTGACAAGGTGCATAAAATCAAGATTAAGCGCGACGAGAAGGATATGAGGGCGTTGTGCAGTAAACTCAGCAAGCACAACAATCCCTACGAACGCAGCGGCAATAACCGGATACAGTTTGAACAGATACGTTCGGTGCAGATATCAGCCCTGAAATGCCTGGTGTCCTGCGGCATCCTGAGCAAGGAGGACTATGAGAAGGGGCGCGTGGCGGTAGGAGACCGCACGGCACTGGATGATTTCATTGCCACAGTTGGCAGGTTGCCGGCAAGAGAGCATAACTCACTGTCTTATCTGCTGCTCTTTTCCCGTAATATGCCGCTCACCGGCATTGACGGACTGAAAGACAGGACACGATTGTTGGATTCAAAGTACGATGCAGACTAACTTGTTCATACGGCGTCTGATTGTGGTGAACAGTCAGAACCAATACGCATACGATCCTAGGGCTAAGAAGCTCGACCGACGCGTATCGGCATCAATCACGCAGTTTCCAGTAACGCTTTCATGGGCGATAACAATTCACAAGGCGCAGGGCGCAACATATCAATCCATTGGAATCGATATGGCTAACGGGATGTTTGCTGCAGGTCAACTGTATGTGGCATTGAGCCGTGTGCGCTCGTTGGGAGGACTATACCTCTCCCGTCCTATCATCCCACAGTATGCCCATACCAGTCGCGAGGTGTTGGCTTATGCCTGTGGCTACAATGACGAGCAGGCCATCAGTAGCGAGATAGAGAGCGGCAAGGCGGTGTATCAGTTGCTGAGCCACCATGACTATGATGAGGCTGCACGTCAGTATCTGCTGTTGGTGCAGAAGAAGGCAGAGGATGGTGACATTAAGGAGGCCATGCAGCAGACGAAACGGTTTCTCGATACCGTCATCTGCGACGATGCATTGTTTGGCTGTATCAGTGAGGTGCCTGCATCGCTGTTGGAGGCAGACCACTGGGCACCGAAGTTCTTGGTGGCACTGCTGAGCCTCTATGCAGGGGAGTATGAGCAGGCACTGGCGTATGTCGAT
>CAJOJD010000106.1 GCA_905234745.1 uncultured Bacteroidaceae bacterium
CACTTTAGGCCTACCGTGACCATCGGGTCTGGAGTGGCCAGTTTCCAGTTAGGGCATATGTCTGCGGTCGCATCCAGGAACTTGGATGCAATCTGGTTCAAGACCTGACCCTTGAAGGGAATGCCCTTGGGCAGGATTACGTCAAATGCCGATATACGGTCTGTGGCAACCATGACCATCAGGTCATCATCTATGTTATAGACGTCACGTACCTTGCCGTGATAAACACTCTTCTGTCCTTTGAACTGGAAGTCAGTTCTTGTCAACGCTTTGCTCATTGTTATCTTTTTTAAAAGTTCTTTTTTCGTCTTTGTGTGCCTGCTCGTAGCGGTCATATGCATCCACGACACGTGTTACCAGCTTGTGGCGAACGATATCCTTCTTGGTCATGCGTATGATGCTGAGTCCTTCTATTCCCTCCAGCACGTCCAGAGCCTGTACAAGGCCCGATATCTGTGTAGGCGGCAGGTCAATCTGCGTGAGGTCACCCGTCACTATCATCTTGGTGTTCCAGCCCATGCGGGTAAGGAACATCTTGATTTGCTGCGGGGTGGTGTTCTGTGCCTCATCAAGTATTACCACGGCATCATTCAGGGTGCGTCCGCGCATGAATGCCAACGGGGCAATCTGAATGACGTTGAAGTCCATGTACTCCTTAAGCTTTGCAGTAGGAATCATATCCTGTAAGGCATCATAGAGGGGCTGCAGGAACGGATCTATCTTCTCGCGCATATCGCCCGGAAGGAATCCAAGCTTCTCACCAGCCTCAACTGCAGGACGGCACAGTACTATGCGCTTTACCTCCTTGTTCTTGAGGGCACGTACCGCTAGAGCTATGGCCGTATAGGTCTTTCCTGAACCTGCAGGGCCGATGGCAAACAGCATATCGTGGTCTGCGTAGTCTGTAACCAACTTCTTCTGGTTCACGCTGCGGGGCATGATTGGACGACCGGTTACGCCGAACAGTATTACGTCTGAACTCTTCTCGCCACCCGGCTCATCGCCGTTCACTATGTCTACTATAACCTCTTCCTTCAGGGAGTTGTATTTGGCGCAGTACATCTCTAGCTGCTTTACAGCCTGCTCAAACCGGGCGGTCTCATCTTCATCGCCCATGATACGGAGCACATTGCCGCGTGCCACTATCCTAAGCTTAGGAAACAGGGCTTTGAGCAACTGCAGATTGGTATTGTTGACTCCAAAAAATACTGCGGGGTCCGCATCATTAAGGACAAGGTGTTTTTCTATCATGTTTTATCCTATCAAATGTCCTATGTTTGTGGTAAAGAGCTTGACTGCGATGGCAAGCAGGATTATGCCGAAGAATTTGCGTAGAACGTATATCAGGCCGGGGCCGAGAATCTTTTCAATCCTGCCTATCGACCTTAATACCACGAATATGAAAAGCATGTTGAGCGCCAGGGCAATCATAATGTTGATTGCTGAGTACTCGGCCTTAAGTGAAAGCAGGGTGGTGAAGGAGCCGGCACCTACAATCAATGGGAATACCAGCGTTACGAAAGAAGATACCTCTTTGGGGCCGGCATCGTATTTGAAAATAGTGATGTCAAATGTCATTTCAAATCCGATGGCAAGAATTATTATGGAGCCGGCTACGGCGAATGACTCGATATCCACACCGAACAAAGAGAGGACTCCGTCACCAAGGAAATAGATTATGGTAAGCATCACCCATGAAATAATGGTGACTTTCATGGCCGGAACCTTGCCGGTCTTGTGCTGCAGGTCAATGATGATAGGGATGGAACCTGTTATATCCAATATGGCGAACAAAACTACGAACGCCCCTGCTATCTCCTTGAAACTTATTGCCATTGCGATATGTCGTTTTATTTTGTTACAGGACGTATGGGAAGGCCCATGTCGCGTTCCTGATACTTGGTGTGTACGGGGTTGGTGTCGCGGGCCAGATTAAGGAGTATCACTCCCTTCTTCATCTTGGCTATGGCCTCGGCGTTCACCATGCCCTTGGTGCTGTCCAGGGCGGGTACATGGATGGTGATGATATCGCACTTGCTGTAGATATCATCCACATTGGTCACATGGCGCACATCACTTGAGAGGCTCCAGGCCGCGTCCACCGACAGATATGGGTCATAGCCGTAGACCTCCATGCCCAGGTTCCTGGCGGCATTGGCCACCCTGACTCCTATGGCGCCGAGGCCTATGATGCCCAGCTTCTTACCCGCTATCTCGGTCCCCGCGTATTTCTTCTTGGATTTCTCGGTGAGCTTGGCTATATCCGGATCACCCGCGT
>CAJOJD010000107.1 GCA_905234745.1 uncultured Bacteroidaceae bacterium
GTGGAGAGAGGTCAGGCAAGAGCAGTTTTGCCGAGCAGACTGCGCTGTCCCTGTCGCCCAACCCTGTCTACATGGCCACAGCCCGTGTGTGGGATGAAGAGTTCCGTGAGCGTGTGCGTCAGCATCAGCTGCGCCGCGGGCCGGAGTGGACCAACATTGAGGAGGAGCTTGAACTGAGCCGTCACGATGTCAATGGCCGTGTGGTCTTGATAGACTGCATAACGCTTTGGTGCACCAACTTCTTCTACCGCGACCAGCAGAAAGCAGAACAGGATACTGCGTGGGTGAGCCAATGTCTGGATGATATCAAGGCCGAGTTTGACCGCTTTACAGCACAGGATGCCACATTCATTTTTGTGACCAATGAGATTGGTATGGGAGGAGTATCGGCCAATGCCCTACAACGCCGGTTTACTGATCTTCAGGGTTGGGTAAACCAGTACATAGCCTCAAAAGCCGATGAAGTAATTCTTATGGTAAGCGGCATTCCAGTTAAGATCAAATGAGAGAATTCAAGATAACATCAACCTGTGAGCCGGAGTTTCAGGCTCAGGTGCAGGACAAAATAGACAACCTGACCAAGCCCAAAGGGGCGCTTGGCAGGCTGGAATCACTTGCCGCGCAGATTTGCATGATTCAGCATACCCTGAGTCCGGAACTAAAGAACCCCTATAACATCCTCTTTGCTGCCGATCACGGAGTGTTGGCGCAGGGCGTGAGCGTATCACCCAAGGAGGTAACCTGGCAGCAGTCATACCATTTCCTTGAGGGTGGTGCCGGAATCAGTTTCCTTTGCCGTCAGCATGGATTCCGCCTGATGGTAGTGGATGCGGGCATAGACCATGACATGGACTACAGCAGCGGCATAATCAATATGAAGGTACGCAAGGGCACACGTGATTTCTCCATTGAAGCGGCAATGACGCAGCAGGAACTGGAGCTGGCAATAGAGCGTGGAGCCCAGTGCGTGGATATGGCCCAAAAAGACGGCTGCAACGTAATCAGTTTCGGTGAGATGGGATGCGGCAACACATCGGCCTCATCAATATGGATGTCACTGCTGGCCGGCATTCCGCTGGACAAGTGCATCGGTGCGGGAGCCGGTCTGGACAAAGGTGGAGTGAGCCACAAGTATGAGGTCCTGAAACACTCCATTGAGATATTTCCCGGCACACATACAACGCTGGAAATCATGGCCCGTTACGGAGGTTATGAGATGGTGATGGCAGTTGGAGCGATGCTCCGCGCTGCAGAGCTCCGTATGGTTATTCTTGTGGACGGATTCATTATGAGTGCATGCATGCTGGCTGCATCCAAGCTCTGCCCCGAGGTTCTGGACTATGCGGTATTCGGGCATCAGGGCGATGAAAGCGGCCACAAACTGCTGCTGGAGAGTATGAATGCAAAGCCTCTACTGCACCTGGACCTGCGTCTGGGTGAAGGCAGCGGAGCCGTATGCGCATACCCGATTGTTCAATCGGCAGTTAATATGATAAATGAAATGGATTCCTTCAGGAAGGCATCCGTAACCAAATACTTTTAGTCCCTTACAATATGAATAATTTTCTTGCTGCACTGATGTTTTTTACCCGCCTGCCATTCCACAAAATCAAGCAGGTGCCTTCAGAGAGTTTCAGCCACGTTACCGGTTGGTGGAGCGTAACCGGATTGCTTACCGGCGGCGTTATGGCACTGGTATTCTGGCTATGTTCCAAGATTATGACAATGCAGGCCGCACTAGCTCTGGCCCTGATCTCAAGAGTTCTGCTTACCGGTGGACTGCATGAGGATGGTCTGGCCGATTTCCTGGACGGATTCGGAGGTGGTAACGACCGCGACAGCACCCTAAGGATAATGAAAGACTCCCACATAGGCACTTACGGAGTATTGGGACTCATTCTCTATTTCCTGCTGTCATACACATTGCTGCTTAATGTCCTGCCCCAGTACATTCCTGTGGTGCTTATCTGCGGTGATGTTTTCAGCAAGTGCGTGAGCAGTCACATAGTCTGGTTCTTGCCGTATGCCCGCCCCGAGACAGAAAGTAAGAACGGCACCGTCTATACGCACCCCACCGCTCTGGAAGAGACACTTACGCTGGTTTCAGGATTCGGAGTGCTGGCACTCATGCCTTGGGCGATAATATGGAAATATGGTTACATACCGATGGTATATCCATTTATTTACACTACCCTGCCAGTAGCGTCTTTCTTCCTGCTTATCTGGCTTTTCAAACGTCGCCTCAACGGCTATACCGGCGATTGCTGCGGCACCCTG
>CAJOJD010000108.1 GCA_905234745.1 uncultured Bacteroidaceae bacterium
GCACATGCGGTCAGTGCCGCAAGCTCCTCACCTTCCGTATCATCAGGCAACAGCACGCTAAGCCTTGCATTCAGCATTCTTACCCCTTTGCTGTTCAGTGCCCTGGACAACATAGGCAACAGCTCGAGCAGTGCAACTGCACCAACCACAGTAGGTACATATGTGCAGCCGGCTAATCCGGTGGCTCCCGATGTCTATGAAGAATGTGATGCGGACATAGTTAACAAATTCCCTACCGGATGCAAGTTTGAGCGTCACTATCCCGTTCCCGGTGACAAGGACTGGTATCTGGAACTCAAGATGACCAACGAGAGCATGGTTGACCACGATGTAACTGTGGTGTTCTGGGAAAAAGAAGGACGTGACGGCACCCCCCGACTTAAGGTCATACGCACAGGCCTTCCGGGGAACCGTATCCATGACCCGCTACTGGGCACGAGCGTGAACGGGCATTTTGATTCGGGTACCCTGTCAACGCGTTATAAGATAGAGAAGATTATCTACAACGATTGATCCCTTTCGCGGTCGTTTTTAACGAAGGGTCTCAAAAGTGGCTTTGCCGGTAAGTGTACCTCCCCACGGACTATCGGTAGCGATAATCGTATATGAACCTTCTTTCCAGCGAATATAGACCACCATGCGGCCCTGATAAGTGCTGAACTCCATGCTCTTGTGGGTGGTATCATGTGCCAGGACATCGGCATTGTCAACGGCTAAAAGTTCAGCGCCTGTAATGCTCAACCTTAGTTTGCGGTCACTGTTGGGACATATCACAAAATCCTTGTCAACAATCTGTATGGAGAGTATTTCAACAGAATCAGATCCGGCAACGGTACTTCCTCCATCACGTGTTATGAGCAGCCGGGCCGGTTCACCTGCTGTTCTGGCAGAGCATCGGGCTGCTTCTACACCATCATTATAACCTACAATCTCCAACTTTCCGGGATTATAGTTCACAGTGAACAATGCCGGGCGGGCATTATCGGGCATAGGCTGGTGGCCTAATGATTCACCGTTAAGCAGCAGCTCCACCTCCTGACAGTTGGAGTAGACCTCTATTGCGGCCTGGTCATAGGTATCCATATCGGCCGGAGTCCAGTCTGATATGAGCGGGCCGGCACCGTTGTTATCAGCATGGCGGGCAAATGCCACATAGGGATAATTCAACCACCAGCTTGCACGCTGAAGACCGGCAGGCTTGACTCCTCCTGTCACATCCAGCAGTGAAGTGCTCCACATCACTTGCGGCCAGGCGGCTTCACCCAAATAGTCTATTCCTGCCCACAGGAACTGTCCGCATAGTGACGGATCATCACGGAGCATGAGCCAGGACTGGACATCATGCGTATTCTCCGTACCTATTATTGCCTTTTCCGGATGTGCATCGTGATATGCCTTGAGTTCATCAACGCGGTAGTTCTGCCCCACCACATCCATCATCTCGGCGAATCCGTTTCTGTATACACCCGATGAGTTGGGGCGAAACAGGGCCATAGTGACCGGACGAGTATTATCAAGAGAATGTATAAGGTCCTGTTGTTTACGATACTTCTCAAAACCATCAGGATTGTTCAGATTGTCACGTATCTCATTACCTACGCTGTATATCACAACGCAAGGATGGTTACGAGCTTGCTCAACCATAGCGCGTGTATCACGCTCCCACCACTCATCAAAATAGAGGTTATAGCCCTTTTCAGCGTGGTTCTTGGGAGTGTTCCAGGTATCAAACGACTCTGCCATGAACAGGAATCCCATGCGGTCACAAAGGTCCATCAGCACAGGGTCGGCCGGATTGTGTGCCATCCTTATGGCATTAACGCCCAGTCTGCACAAAATACCCAGCCTGTACTCCCAGACCGATGCAGGGACAGCAGTTCCCAGTCCGCCGGCATCAGAATGCAGGCACACGCCGTACATCTTGATGTTCTTTCCGTTCAGCCAGAATCCGGTCTCGTTGTCAAAGCGAATGGTACGTAAACCGGTGGATATTGATTCAAAATCAAGTACATTGCGCCCTTCTGTCACAGAAACCTCAATGGTATACAGATAAGGAGTCTTGATGTCCCACAGATGCGGATTCTTAATATCAACCGTCTCTGTCAGTTCTACTCTCTCTATCAGCGGTCCCGCACTTGAAACGTCGAAGTTACCGCTCGCCATCAAGACAGTCACATCAGCAGCCTCTCCTCTCTT
>CAJOJD010000109.1 GCA_905234745.1 uncultured Bacteroidaceae bacterium
ATCTGACCACAGCTATGAGCACGTCAGTCAGCCCGGAACTGTTTATCTGTCCCAGGATAGGCTTCCCTGCAGTACCGGACGGTTCTCCGTTGTCATTGGCACGCCAGTCCGTGCGCTCCGGGCCCAACATATAGGCATAACATATATGACGCGCATCGTAATACTCTTTCTGCAGGGCTGCTATACGATCCTTGACCTCATCGGCCGAAGTCACATGCCAGATGAATGAAATGAACCTGCTGCGCTGCTCGACAAACTGAGTCTGTGCGCTATCCTTAACGGTGAGATATGTATCTGTACCATGCTCCATATCCTACTCTTCAGTCTGCCCTGATACCGGGACATTGAAAACAAAACGTGCCCCGCCGGTATATCCGGTGTCAAGATATACGCTGCCCCCCAACGCCTGAGCTATCTGACGGCATATACTCAGTCCCAATCCGGTACCCTGTACGAAAGAGTCCAGCTTGACAAAACGCTCAAATATATGTTCAGCCTCGGATGCCGGTATACCCGGGCCTGTATCCTCAACGCTGAAGGATAGCATACCAGGCACCTCAGTTAGAGAGCAACCCAGGCGTATTTCACCCTTGGCAGTATGCTTGCATGCATTGGTCAGCAGGTTGATCAGCACCTGCTGTACCCGTCTGGCATCGGTCCTTAGTTTGTATGGGATTGGCATAGAAGGTTTGAACCGCATCCTGACACCACGCTGCAGCCGATACTCGGCCGTTGCCATTGCGTCACGGCATATCTGCCCGCACTCGGCATCTCCCATAACAACCTCATACTCATTCCTGTCCATAGCCGACGAGTTGATGATGTCATCTATCAGCATGGTCATAATATTGGTGTTCTCAACAATATAACCGGCCATCTCTTTCTTGTCCTGAGCAGACATGTCATCAGTCATACTAAGCACCTGCGAAAAACCGGATATGGCATTGAGCGGTGTACGCAACTCATGTGTCATATTCTGTATGAACTGCGTTTTGGCCACGTCTGCCGCACGAGCCCGCTCATTGGCCTCTGTGAGTTCGGCTATCATGATACGGTCCTTGTGCTGGCTCTTCCTGAGATTCCTTACATATATATAAAGGCCCAGGATACCGCCCAACAGAATGACTGACAGCAAGACCGCTACCATGACATTTACAACCTTCAGCTCTGATGTCTGCTCCTCAATGGTGGCCGATAACTCATTGTTCTTGTACTTGGCCTCCATCTCACTCAGGTTCATATCCAACAGGTCATTGAGTTCTTTCTCCTTTCCGTCCAAGCAGATGTTCTTAAGGTAACCTGCCAGCCTGTACTGACCGGTAGCCTCGGCCACACATGAAAGTACCCTTATGTTATTTATTGAAATACCAGTATAAATCTCTTTTTGATCGTGATTAAAGGTACCGTCAAAAATCTCATCTATGCAACTGAACAGAAATCCGGTATAGCGCCCTATTGCATTGATGTTGTCCGAACTCAGACAGATATCCCTGTATTTGGTATACTCACTGCGGTTACCCTTCATGGCTTGAATCTTGGCTGTCTCCCTGGCGCACCTTACAGAGTCAGTTTCAATCTTGGCCGCTTTCCAGGCCATATTGACATAAATCTCCACAGAGTCCACATCGACCGCAAAGGCCTCGGCATAGTTGAGATAATAGTTACACAGGCTCTGCCTTCGGATAGTAGGATTATCAGTGTTTTTGTAAATGTCAATCAGTCTGGCCAGATTACTTCTTGCCGCCTTTCCAGCACCAAAATTCAAATAGATTGACGCCAATTCCCCATCCGACAGCCACTTACCGTACTCATTATCCTTGGCAATTGCCAGTTGCTGCATCTCAAGCAACACATCAAGTGCTCTGAGGCGTTTACCGTTATTGTAGTAATAGTTCTTTACAAACTGATAAGACTGGAAATAATACTGCATGTAATCATACCGCTCCGCTATCTCCTTGAGTCTGGCCTGTGATTCCAGAACCTGTTGCTCGTCCGCTTCCGGCCTTCGTGTATTATCACGCAGTTTTTCAACGTAATACAACACCTCTGCTTTCTTGTCTTCCTTAAGCAGGGCCGTCCTGAGCAAAGCCTCATTCTGTTCGTCAAATCCCGGCTTACCAATCAGCCTGTCAGCCTCGGTCATATACTTATA
>CAJOJD010000110.1 GCA_905234745.1 uncultured Bacteroidaceae bacterium
TGAGCAATATTGCTTCCGGTGCAACTATAACCAACTGCGGTGTAAAGGGCACCCTCGACGGTGCGGCCATCGACCTGTCTTCCAATATGATTACGACGAACGGCGGCGCTACCGTTACCGGCACCTATCTCATTCCGTAATAGCCTCATCAGCCGCGGCGCCCGTGGGGCGTAAGCGGTTGATAGAGAGCGAAATGTTGAAAGTCTTTCTGTAGCGTTTACTACAGAAAGACTTTCGGTTATTGGCTGTTTCACAGAGGTTTACGCCCCATGGCAAATTGTGTTGTCCTGAAAAAAGTTTACCAAAAAGAGTAAACTTATGATGACCGAAAGTCAACGTTACAGGTTGCAGATGAAGGCAACAAGCCAGCTGCTTCGTGAGTACTTCAGCGGGGTGTCGATAGAGACTCTTCGCCGCCGTTATGGGTACAGCGAAAAGAAGATCCGCGAACTGGCGTGTTCGTACAAGCAGGGAAAAATTGATATCTTTGAGGTGCGAGACCGAAAGAAGATATCTATGTCTGAAATGACCCACAAGGAGGAGGTGGATCTTCTCCAGATGAAAATCAAGAGCCTTGAGCATGCCTTGAAGATGGCAAACATCAAGGCAGAGGGCTTTGAATACATGATGGGCGTACTGAAGGAGGAGTATGGGATTGACCTGTCAAAAAAAGTCGAGGCCGAACGGTTGAAGCACTCAAAGAAAGACACCCTGAAGTGAGCCTTTCCTCGTTGTGTGAACTGTTCGGCTATACCCGCCAGGGGTACTGGAAACAGCATCAAGAGCATTACCGTGAAGAGATAGACACGACGGCCTTGGTAAATGAGGTACGTGAGGTTCGAGCCGATATGCCGCGCTGTGGTGCTCGTAAACTGCAGGTAATACTGGAGTCTAAAGGTCACAAGATTGGCAGGGACCGTTTGTTTGAACTACTGCGCTCGGAAGGGATGCTCGTGGTCAGGCGTCATACACGTATTATCACAACCTATTCCCGCCATTGGATGAAGAAGTACGCCAACCTGATAAAGGGGATGAAGATCGATCATCCCAATCAGGTGTGGGTCAGCGACATCACCTATGTGGAGATCTACGAGAACGGGGCGCGCTCCTTTGCATACCTGTCCTTGATAACCGATGCATACACGCATGAGATTGTGGGTTGGGCGTTGCACGATACCCTGGACACGGAAGGCCCTCTCCGGGCCTTGAAGATGGCGATCGCCAACTACGGGGTATATGGGCTCAACGGACTAATCCATCATTCTGACCGCGGTTGCCAGTATTGCAGCCGGGACTACGTGAACGTGCTTAAGCAGTACAACATCCGGATCAGCATGACTGACAAGGGCGACCCCTATGAGAATGCGATTGCGGAGCGAGTAAACGGTATCCTCAAAACAGAGTGGCTTCACCAGGTGCGAATGACATCCTTAAAAACTGCGCAGGAAACGATTGGGGGCATCGTCCGTGTTTACAATGAGCAAAGGCCGCACTTGAGTGTAGGAATGCTCACTCCCATGCAGGCACGGTTCCAATCTGGTGAGCTGAAAAAGTTCTGGAAGAACTACTGGGCCCTCAAACAAGGTCGGCAACAACCGGCCGGCGAGGAGGGCCCTTGCCCGGAGCCCCCCGCAGACGGCCGGATTGTTGCTGCCGCTCTTCGTGGTCGAGCGGCAGCGGTGACACAATAAATAATGTCACGAAAATGTTCTATCTTCGTGACATTGACGTAAACCGATATCAGGACGTTCAAGTCCTAACTACTTATTGTTCAACATCGGTAAACTTATATCAGGACTAGACAATATTTTTCAATCTGGCGTTTTGATGACTCTGTCATCTGATAGCAAAGCCGAGCTAGTTTTATTATCTTGTCGGCAGGCAATTTAAAGACATCTTTTACATCCTTGATTTCGAGTTTTCTGACAAGAAACTGGCTGATTTGGAGATAAGCCTTGTGATTCCCCGGGGTAAACTCCTCCTTTAACCCGAATTCTTTGCCTTGGTTTGACGCAAAGGCAAGGCATGTTTGTTCGTAGGAACCGT
>CAJOJD010000111.1:0-1949 GCA_905234745.1 uncultured Bacteroidaceae bacterium
CCATCCAATCAGGAATGACAACCTTGCCTACAAAACGCAGGGAAAGTTTGTTAATTCGGCCCATCTTGCGGATTATTTCGGGTACCTTGTTCACTTTGAGCATGAGTCCGTCAGAAAATCCGTCGCCCTGGTCTTTTTCCTTGAACTCTTCAAGCAGCTCCTCCTCAGTCTTGCCTATGCGGGTGAACCATCCCATCTTAGGAGTCATGGCGTAGGTCTCAGGATCTACCTCCATGCCTACTATTCCGGCCCAGAACTCCATCATCATTGTCTTCTCCACCTCACCGGTAAAGTCATTGAATATTATGTACTTGTACTCAGTTCTGACCATCTCGGGCTGCATGTTGTGATCCATATTGACCTCGGCCGGGGTGCGTCCCTGCTCATCATACGGCAGGAACTTGAGGAACCAGCCGTCAACCTTGGTTGAACCCATATCCATACCGCAGCTTAGTCCACGCACATCTCCCGGGCGGTATTTCTTTACTATGCTGCGCCAAAACTCAGTATCGGGCTTGCCTTTCGATGCCTTTACAAACTCCTCAAGTATGGGTTCCAGGTCATCTACCCACCAGTCTACTCCGTATGCCCGCAGCTTGCGGGTACGGTCCAGAACTGACTGCCAGTCATCAGGGGTGCCCTTAAGAGTCACGCTTGGTATACCGCAAGACGCATACATCACAATGTAGTCAAAGTATGACTTGCATGTCTCCATGAGAGCAATCTGTGACACCATGTGCTCGTTTACACCCGTTGTAGAGAATGGTTCCGATATGATATCGGCAATATCGCCTTTGGTGTTGTCACGTATCTGCTCGTAAAAACCATTCACTATGGCCTCCCAATCCACCTTTTCGCTCAACAGTTCCTTGTTGCTCTGCACTATAAGGTCTATCTTGCCCTCGTGGTCCACAAACAGGTCACGCAACTCCTCAGGGTTGTCATTCACCCAATGCGCGAATCCCTGGCTGATAAGGAACCAGATGGCATCGGGGGTGAGTACCACAGGGCGGTGATCGGCAAACGCATCAATCATGCCCTTAAAGAAGGGGTTCTTTCCATATAAGGCATATCTTTCACCACCTATACCCCATGCCACGACCCTCTGATCCTCACCGCGGATTTCGCTTTGGTTAAGTATATCACCTATAAGCTTATCACTACTGTCCATCCTCATGATCAAGCTTTCACCTGTAGGTTCAGGCAGGTCAGGGTCAACACGGAATGTTATGCTGCCTTTTTCCTTGCTCAGGATATCCTTCTTCTTGGCCTGCACGCCCGATACAGCCAGAATTCCAGCAAACAACAAACAAAATCTGATAGTTCTCATATTTGTAGTTTTTAATATTTTCACTTTTTTCAAAAATGGTACAATTGGGGTCTGTCCCCTTTTGTATCATTTTTCACATACTGCGCGCAGCTGGTAGCCGCTACTCCTGTTTCTTGATGTAATGTGTATCTTTGACATACTTCCAAGCCCCAAGTCTACCTCATCTGAGGTCCCGAATTTAGATTTACTGATTTCCATGTCAACGCACAGGTTGGAGCCTCTGGAACCCAAGTCGGATGTCATATATTCTGAATTATTGTCACGCCATGAGTCTCCAATAACGTCATCGGGGCAAGTGTACGGCATGAATATGGAGTTTGAAGTATAGCCTGGTACTTTACTTGTTATCAGGAATCCGCCTACTCCGTTCATTGTAGTTTCAGTCCACTCACATTTCTCAAACAGCTCTACATACTCCTCCTTGGTGGGTGTTCTCCATTTGCCCCCCCAGTTTGCACGAGCGGCATCATCAGCAATTTCAAGCCTCTTCTTGCCGTCTATGAACGGTGCTTCGTTATACTGGTCACCCACAGAATATTTGAAATACCACCAATACATATTATCGTAGTTCTTCTTGTACTTGTAGTTATAGTCTGAGTAGTATGTCTTGGGGGCAGTT
>CAJOJD010000111.1:2015-2876 GCA_905234745.1 uncultured Bacteroidaceae bacterium
GCCCAAAGCACGCTTAAACCCAGATCTACCATGACATTACGCTTGGGTGGTTTTACCGGATCAGGAGCAATTTCCGGCTTGTTTCCGGCCGGATTATCATCCAATACCGGTCTTATTGTGTAACCATTCCATCTTCTGTCACCACCACCTATTGACTGTCCAAGTGTTGATGTCCAGTAACATAATGCATATCCCTTATTACTTACCAATCCGCCCTCAGAAGAAAAACTGGCATAATCACTTATATAGCCTGCCGCTGGAAGGAATATGCTGTTGGCCTCATATCCCGGGACATTACTGGTTATCAGATACCCCAAAAGGCGTCTTTCAACGTATGATTCAGTGCTGTCTATAACAATTGTCAACCGTTTCCAGGTACATTTGGTCTTGAGTTCCCACAATTCATCGGCTGTAGGCATGCGCCAGCCTCCGCCCAGCAACACGGCTGCGGCATCATCTTCAGGATCAAGAATCTCCTTGCAATCCTGCGGACTGTATTCTACAATTGACCTGAGAGTACTACTTAACACAGTAGAGAAATTATACTTGGTCATCTGATTGGTATACTCGCCGAACTTGTATTTTTTGCCGTCATAAACGCCGGCCTTTGGCGCAGTCTCGCCCCAGGCAAAATATCCGCCTGATTCACATGAATCAGCTGCTCCCAAATTGGCAGACGCCCACTTTACACTGAGTCCCAGGTCTACAGCATTGGGTACAGGCAATGTTACCTTTACCGTCATCTGCGTCTTACGGCCATCACTCTCTGCGGTAATGATGCATTCACCCTGACCTACCGCGGTAACAGATCCGTCATCATTTGTTGATACGATATCCGGAGCCGATGAACTCCAAGAGATT
>CAJOJD010000112.1 GCA_905234745.1 uncultured Bacteroidaceae bacterium
CGCCATCGGCCGACATGCTGATATCCTCAAAGAATATACCGATAAGTTCGTTACTGATTTTCTTGCCGCCGGCTGGTGCCTTGACGGGCTTGGCAGCGGTAGCCCCGATGGTCAGTGATGCTATCACCGCCATAGCAATAAGTTTTCTTTTCATATTAAGTTTAGTTGGTTAGCCTTAATTTCTGCACGAATATAGTTAATTTTGCCGATATAAAAGACAGTTCATTCCTAATTCTAATCAGATATGTACAAGACCCAAGGACTTAAGAACAGCCGCATTGAGGTAGCCGATGCATTACGAGGGCTGGCAGTAGCCGGAATCATACTGTTTCACTCCGTGGAGCATTTCAACACGTTTGCACGTGACATAAAGTATACGCTTCCATGCGACGGAACGGTATTCAATGTACTGCAGGCACTGCTGTCTGGCAAGATGTACGGAATATTTGCCATTCTGTTCGGACTCAGTTTCTTCATCATGCGCGACAATCAGGAACAGAAGGGCAAGGATTTCTCAGCCCGTTTTGCCTGGCGTATGGTACTTCTGTTCCTGTTCGGCGTCCTGAACGTCTGTTTCTATGACGGTGACATTCTAATAACATACGCCATACTTGGCCTGTTGCTCATTCCGGCCGGCTACCTGAACAACAGATGGCTGTGGGCAATAACCATACTCCTTCTTTTACAGCCACTTGAAATCTATTCACATGCAGTAGGTTGGCACCCCGACTCCCGATGGGTCAATATGGGCTATTTCAAACTCATGCAGGGGCACGACACCTTCTGTCACTCGGTAGTGACCAATCTAAAATATGGTATAACCACCACCTTGGGATGGTTCTGGTTCCACGGACGCATTACCCAGACTCTGGGTCTGTTCTATCTGGGATTATTCTTTGGCCGCATGAGTCTGACCAACTATCTGATGCAGTCTGTTCTGGGCAGCTTGCTGTTCTATGAATGGGGGTTCAGTCTGTATAACACGCTTGGTACCACCTGGTCTGCACTTGTGGGTCTGGGTATGATAGCGTTCCAGTATTGTCTGCTTAAGGTATGGTCCAGGAAACATGAACGCGGTCCGCTTGAAGGACTCTGGCGTCGTCTCACCTGGATTGGCAACAAAAATTGATCTTATGCGAATTACTATTTCAGAATTCCAACAGCAGTTCATCCCGGTCAACGGCATTATCAACGCCAGGGACCTGGGCGGTTATATAATGCAGGACGGCCGCCGTCTGCGTGACGGCATGCTCATTCGCTCCGCACATCTGGCCGATGCCACCGATGCGGATCTGGAGTATCTCTCTTCACTTCCGGTAGCCAAGGTCATAGATTTCAGGAAAGATATTGAGAAAAAGGGAAAGACTGACCGCATGGTTCCCGGTGCGGAATACATCTGCCTTATGATAGATGCCAGCGGAAAACTGGTATCACAGGCTACAGAAGATGAGAAAAGGCTGTTTACAGGCCACAAGCAGTTTGACGTAAAGAAATTCATGGTAATGGCCGCGTTCAATTCAATGGCCCAGAGAATTGCGCAGCAGATGTACCCCAATCTCATCAATGACCCGGAGTGCCAGCAACAGTTCGCCCAGTTCTTCCGCCTCATTCTGGAAACAGAGAAGGGAGCCGTCCTATATCACTGCACGCAAGGAAAAGACCGCACCGGATTTGCATCGGCCCTGATTCTTGCAGCCTTAGGGGCTGACAGGGATACTATCGTGGCCGATTTTGATGCCACCAACCGCGTTTATGAAAAAGATGTCCGCCGATGCTGCCGCAATGTACGCCTTATGGGAGGCAAGGAAATAGAGATTTCAACCGTCAAATCATTTCTTGGAGCCAACACTGACAATTTCATCAAGGCTCTGGAAAGCATTGACCGCGAATACGGTTCAATGGAGGCCTACCTGAAAGGCCCCATCGGCCTCACTGATCGAAAACACGTTATCTCGAATAGCCGCTCTGACGAATATGGAAAATGCGTCTTGTGTCAAAAGAGATTGTATCCTGGTTTATATATTTTTGATGTAGTTACATTCTCATCATTGTAAAAAGGACTTTAAAAACTTATGAGTGAGTATAGAGTCATTGATTTGAGCGCTTGGACTCAAGTTGGGCAAGGCGGCAACGGAACGACTTATGAGAATCCGTCTCAGCCGGATTTAATTCTGAAAGTCGATAAAAAACAGATAAACACGCTGGAATTTGTAAAACATGAATTCGATGTTTCCAAGGCCGTGGAAAGTTTGGGGCTACCTACTCCCAAAATGCACGAGATGGTACGTGTAGGAGACCTGTACGCAACAATTTCGGAGCGCATAAAGGACAGCGAGATGCACTACGTCTTGTTGGACGAGATACAGTTGGTTGAGGGTTTTGAGGCTGTACTGAACGGATTTCTGCACCGTGACAATCTGGATGTGTATGTGACGGGAAGCAATTCGCGATTCCTGTCCACTGACATCATTACCGAGTTTCGCGGTAGAGGAGACGAGATCCGCGTCAGCCCGTTCCGATTTGCTGATATATGTACGCTGTATGACGAGCATCCGCAGGTGTTGTTGAGCAAGTATTTCCGTTTCGGAGGAATGCCTCAAGTATGGCAGACGGAGAAGACAGAAGAGCGGGAACAGTATCT
>CAJOJD010000113.1 GCA_905234745.1 uncultured Bacteroidaceae bacterium
ACATTGAACACCAGATGGGCCATAGCAGCGCGGCGTGCCTGTGTGTTGGCCGACATCGCGGCCAGGTTTGCTGTCAGGGTGGTACCTATGTTGGCACCCATTATGACCGATATTGCCTGGCTCAGTGTAAGAAGTGCCGCGTTTACGAATGACACCGTCATTACGGTGGTTGCAGCCGATGACTGTACGGCTACTGTTACAAGTGCTCCTGTTGCCACCCCAGAGAAACGGTTTGTGGTCATTGCGCCCAACAGGTGACGCAGTTGCGGGCCTGCCATCTTCTGCAACGCCTCGCTCATGACCTTCATACCGTAAATGAGCAGGGCGATAGAGCCCAATAGTTTCAATACAACTAACATCTTTTACTTTTGTTTTCAGCACAAATATACGGTAAATCTCTCGTCTCAAAAAGACCTCAGATTGATTGTAACATAATCTTAATATCGTTTATTTCCGAAACAGATATGCTACGATAGCGCCGCTTATGTTATGCCAGACGCTGAATATGGCGCCGGGTATGGTAGCTAAGGGGTAGGCGGCAAAGTGCAGGGTGGCCAGAGATGATGCCAGACCGGAGTTCTGCATGCCTACCTCTATGGATATGGCCCGTTTCTTGGGCTCGGATAACCTGAGCAGGCTTCCAATTACGTAACCCAGCCCCAGTCCGCATATGTTGTGGAGTATCACCACAAGCACAATTATCAGACCGCCTGCCAGCAGCTTGTTAGCATTGGCCGCAATTACGATAGCCACGATAAATGCAATAGCCACCGATGAGAATGCCGGCAAATAATCGACGGCCTTATCGGTAAACTTAGGCCACAGGCTCTTTATGATAAGGCCTACTACAATTGGTAGAATTACCACCCAGAGTATGCTTAGCAACATTCCAAGCACATCCACGTTGACACTCTCGCCGGCAAGCGCCCATGTGAGCAGAGGTGTGAGGAACGGGGCCAGGATGGTGGATACGCCGGTCATGCCTACTGACAGCGCCAGATCTCCTTTGGCCAGATAGGTAATTACGTTCGATGCAGTTCCGCCGGGACAGCAACCCACCAGCACTACGCCCAATGCTAGCGCATCATCAAGCCCGAACACTCGCGCCAGCGTCCATGCCAGCAGGGGCATGATGGTGAACTGTGCCAGACAGCCTATGATGATATCCTTGGGGCGGCTGAACACAATCTTGAAATCCTGCAGGTTGAGGGTAAGACCCATGCCGAACATTACAACGCCCAGCAGATAGTTTATGACCTTGGGGCGTATCCTGGAGAGTGTATCGGGAAATACAAATGCCAGCACTGCCGCCGCAAATACCAGCACGCCCATGTACTTGGAAATGAACTGACAGAGTTTCTTCATTCGCAGTAGTTGTGATCAACGACGACTGTTATCTGTAATCCGGGTGCTAATGGTTCTACCTGTGCGGTCAGTCTTCTTATCAGTGCTGTGTCATCATGTATTGTATCATCGGGTACTACATCTACGGACAGCATATTCTCAGAGTAGTAGAAGCCATGCACTTGTACAATCTCCTTATTTGCAGCCAGCGTCTGAAGGACCTTGTTCTGCAGTTCAGTCCGTTTATTATCACCAGTGGCTATGGCATATACTCCCACGGTCATAATGATTCCGTGTCGCTCATACATTGTAGTTGATATTCTGCGCGTTAGGCCATGAATATCATGTGCCGACATTGTATCATTCACGCTGATGTGCAGTGTGCCTATCTTTACATCGGGGCCGTAGTTGTGGAGAATCAGGTCAAACACTCCGTGAACGCCTTCAAACTCAGAAACCTCTTTCTTTATCTGGCTTGCAAGCTCTGCCGGAATGCTTGTACCCAGCAGGTCATTAACGGGCCCTGCAAGCATTTCAATACCGGCTTTTATGATAACGGCCGATATCAATGCACCCAGATACATTCCACAGCAACATAACGCCGGCCGATACAAGCGTGGCCAGAGTAATGATTGCATCGAACAGGGCATCGGCCCCGGAGGCAGTCAGGGCATCGCTATTAAGTTGCTCTCCTTTGCGCTTAACATAGAGTCCAAGCACAATCTTAACCGCAATAGCTACGATAATTACAATGAGAGTAACCGTTGTGTAACTGGGCTCTGTAGGCTCAATGATCTTCTTGACGGATTCTATCAGTGACGTAACGCCTGCCGACAACACGATCACCGCAATGATTATGGCGCTGAAATACTCAATCCTGCCAAACCCGAACGGATGATTGCGGTCAGCAGGGCGCTGAGACAGTTTTGTGCCAACAATGGTAATTACGCTTGACAGCGCATCGCTCAGGTTGTTCACCGCATCCATCAC
>CAJOJD010000114.1:0-696 GCA_905234745.1 uncultured Bacteroidaceae bacterium
CTTGCTGCATGGAGATGCCAAGTATATGGATGTACTTGAGCGCGCCTTATACAACGGTGTGATAAGCGGCGTGAGTCTGGACGGAGGCGGATTCTTCTATCCCAATCCGCTTGAGAGCCACGGACAGCACCAGCGTCAGGCGTGGTTCGGTTGTGCCTGCTGCCCCAGTAACATATGCCGTTTCATACCTTCAGTTCCAGGTTATGTATATGCCGTCAAGGACAGCAAGGTATTCGTGAACCTCTTTATGTCCAACACACTTACCACAAAGGTGGCAGGCAAGAACCTGCAACTGACTCAGGAAACCGGCTACCCGTGGAACGGTGATGTGAACATAACCATTGACAAGACTCCCGGACAGTTCTGCCTTAACATCCGAATCCCGGGATGGGTACGTAATGAGGTTGTTCCAACTGATCTCTATAGATATATCGATGGAAAGGTGCCTGTTTTTTCTATAAAAGTAAATGGAGAGCCGGTATCGTCCACAGTTGAGAACGGATACTTTGGAATAGACCGTAAGTGGAAGAAGGGTGACAAGGTTACCATCCACTTTGACATGGAACCCCGTATCGTGATGGCTCACCGTCAGGTCACCGAGGACCGCGGCAAGATTGCTGTTGAACGCGGACCCCTGGTATATTGCGCCGAGTGGGCTGATAATGATTTCAACGTCTTAAGTACGTCTCTTTCACG
>CAJOJD010000114.1:745-2269 GCA_905234745.1 uncultured Bacteroidaceae bacterium
GACCACCGCATATGACAACTTCACGGGCAACGTAAGCCGTGCCCGTGAAGTCAAATTGCGTCTCATTCCGTACTATGCCTGGGCCCATCGGGGCAATGGCAATATGGAGGTGTGGATGACACGCAAATAATTCAAACCTTATATCACTATGAAACGAATCATTCTTTTTGTAACATCATTGTTTTTAATCCTGACAGCAGGAGCTCAGGATCCGACTGTTGTAATAAACATGTGGCCCAATGGTGCCCCCACCGACAACGGCCTTACCGGCCCTGAGAGGGTTATGGATATGCATGTGTCTAATGTGACACAACCTACGCTCACTATCTGGGCTGCACCAAACCCCAACGGTTTGGCCGTAATAGCCTGCCCCGGTGGCGGATATACCGATGTATGGAACGGATCCGAGGGCAACAACATGGCTCAGTGGTACATGGATCAGGGCATAACTCTGGCAGTACTCAAATACCGCCTGCCCAATGGTCATTATGAAGTTCCGCTTGATGATGTACATGAGGCCATGCGTCTGCTTAAGGCCGATTCCGATAAGTATGGAATCAAGAAGATTGGAGTACAGGGATGCTCAGCAGGAGGTCATCTGGCTGCCACTGCCGCCACCCATTATTCAACTCCTGAGCAGCGTCCTGATTTCCAGATTCTTTTCTATCCGGTCATCACTATGGACAAGTCATTCACCCATATGGGTTCACACAACAACCTTTTGGGCCGAAACGCATCACAGGAGCTTATCGACCTCTATTCAAATGAGAAACAGGTTACGCGTGAAACTCCGCCTGCATTCATAATGGCCAATTCCGATGATAATCTGGTGCCTGTGAAAAACAGTATTGAGTATTACAACTCACTACAGGCCAATAGAGTACGTTCGGCACTCCACGTCTATCCGTCAGGCGGACACGGTTGGTGCGCCAACGAAAACTTTGTTTATCGCGAGCAATGGATGAGCGATCTTAAACAGTGGCTCTCACAAATAGCCAAATAAAAAGAAAAGTCCGGTTCTCACCGGACTTTTCTTTTTATTGAGACTTGAGTTATTTTACTTCCCAGATATCGTTGGTCTCAAGGAGTTCAGCGAAGTTGTGATACTTCTTGGCTGCCTTAACCTCCTCAATCTGTGCTGTAACTGCGTCGTCATAGGTGGGAGCCTCGACATCGCGGATAACACCCAGTGCTACGGGGAATCCGTCACCGTCGCCCATCAGTGCAAGCTTGAGCTGGAGGGTGTTGTCCTGGCAGTGTGCATCATGTACAAGGATATCTTTGAGTGTGATGCCGTTCTCACCAATCTTTACGACCTTAAGGCCGAATCCCTCCTGAACAAGTCCGAACTCATTGTTCTCACCGAATACCAGGGGCTCACCGTGCTTTACGTAGATGGCGTTCTTGGCGCGGCCCTCCTTGTTGTACACTGCATCGTGAGTACCGTTATTGAAGATTACGCAGTTCTGCAGGATCTCGCATACGGATGCACCTTTGTGGTTGTATGCAGCCTTGAGGATATCA
>CAJOJD010000115.1 GCA_905234745.1 uncultured Bacteroidaceae bacterium
GAAGAACTCCTCATAGTAACCTGATGGCACACCCTTGACTGTGGCATAGTCTGAGTAACCCATACCGGACTGATCAAACACTATACTTGCGTCAGGACGGGCCGTCCTGTATGATACGTTTGCGGCCAGATTGATGGACTGGTCCAGATGGTAACAGATGGTATCACATATCATGCGGGGAGTCCAGTGATTCAGAGGAGGATTCTCCTCATCGGTCTGGATACGGCGCGAGCCGTTATACTTATTGAGTTCCCAGTATTTCAGATAGCCCTTGGCTATGAATGCATGACACAGAGCTTTATGTTCCTGAACTTTAAGAGTTGGAAGGAGTGTACGGAATAGTTCTATTCCTTCAATGATACTGTTTTCACCGTAGGTTTGCTGCACTTGGGTCAGATAGACGGCACTCTTGAGCATCTGGCGGCCGTCACCGTCCTTTGTAGCCATATCCCAGATATGGTTGATCTCTTTAGCAGCACTCTCAGGAAGGTCCTGTTTAATGTAATTTTCCACCTTTTTCCAGGCACGGCTGTACTTATCCGCGCTGGCAGTCGCAGTAGTCAGTGTCATAATGATAATCAGAAACGATATTCTCAAAAGGTATCTCATAAGCAAACTTTAAGGAGTTGGAAAAACGCTGCAATTATTCAAAAAGGTCGCCGGACATTGACGCGTAGCGGGAGCGGTACCTCACGGCCGCGTGGAGTGCGCTTGAGGAATCCCTCCTGAATGAGGAACGGCTCGTATACATCCTCGATGGTGCCGGCATCCTCGCTCAGCGCGGTGGCTATGGTGCCTATGCCCACCGGACCGCCTTTGAACTTGTCAATGATGGTGGTCAGTATACGGTTATCAATCTCGTCCAGTCCGTACTTGTCTATGTTGAGTGCCTCAAGGGCGATATTGGCTATTGAAACGGTGATGCGCCCTGATCCCTTTACCTGCGCAAAGTCACGCACGCGGCGCAGCAGGGCGTTGGCGATACGGGGCGTTCCGCGGCTTCGACCCGCAATCTCGGCGGCTGCATCCACATCACACGGTATGCCCAGGATTCCGGCAGAGCGCATGATAATCTTCTGCAGGGTCTTGGCATCGTAATACTCCAGATGCATGTTGATACCAAAGCGGGCACGCAGAGGAGCAGTGAGCAGACCGCTGCGGGTGGTGGCACCTATCAGCGTGAACGGATTAAGATCTATCTGTATGCTGCGGGCACTGGGTCCCTTGTCAATCATTATATCAATGCGGTAATCCTCCATTGCCGAGTAGAGATACTCCTCGACCACGGGTGACAGACGATGGATTTCATCGATGAAAAGGACATCTTTAGGTTCAAGTGACGTAAGGATACCCGCCAGGTCACCCGGTTTGTCCAGCACGGGGCCCGATGTGATCTTGAAGCCCACACCCAGCTCATTGGCTATGATGTTGCTCAGTGTGGTCTTACCAAGTCCGGGAGGGCCGTGCAACAGGGTGTGGTCAAGCGACTCGCCACGCTGCTGCCTGCACAAAGACGCGCAGATTCTCGACGATCTTGCTCTGTCCGGCAAAATCGTCAAAGCGGAGCGGACGCAGAGCGTTGTCCAGCTCCTTGTCACTCGCAGATTGCTGTGCTCTTATATCAAAATCTTCGCTCATCTAGCTTTTCGGGGTCAGACCCCTTTGAATCATTTTTCGGTGAAAAAAGACACAAAGGGGTCTGACCCCAATGTGCGCTGTTCGCCAGTCTGCATATCTTTTAAAGTTATCTCGCCCTTGCTCAGCTCGTCACTTCCCACTATTGCTACAAATGGAACTGCCTGTGCATTGGCGTATGACATCTGCTTCTTCATCTTGGCGTTGTCCGGATATATCTCAGCTGGTATGTTATGTGCTCTTAACTGAGCCAACAGCTTCAGGCAGAATTGAGCCTCCTCATCACCCAGGTTCAGGAACAGCACCTTAACGCCGCCCTGTGTCTCCTTGGGATAGAGATCCAGCTGGTTCAAAACGTCATAGATGCGGTCTGCACCGAACGATATGCCCACACCGCTCACGCCGGGAAGTCCGAATATGCCGGTCAGGTTGTCATAACGTCCGCCACCGCTTATGGAGCCAATCTCTACATCAAGTGCCTTAACCTCAAAGATGGCGCCTGTGTAGTAGTTGAGTCCGCGGGCCAGGGTCAGGTCAAGCTCCAGCTGGTTGTT